>NZ_JBPKBH010000003.1:370476-463502 GCF_051388915.1 Yinghuangia sp. YIM S09857
CTCATGCCGCACCCTCGCTTCCCCCGGCGGCCGCGACCACGGCGCGCGTACCCTGGGCAGTTCTCCCGCTCACGGCGCGGTGCCCCTGCCGGCGTCCGATCCGCCTTGGTCGGGACGCTCGTACGCCGCCGCCAGCGCCTCCGCCTTGCGCAGCGCCTCGGCGACCGCGGCCTCGCCGCCGCCCGCCCGCGCCGCCGCGTACCCGACCAGGAACGCGGTGAGCGGCGCCGCCGGACGCACGACGTTGTGCGCCGCGACCTTGGTCATGTCCAGCAGCGCGGCGACGTCGACGTCGAGTTCGACACCCAGTTCGGCCTTCACGGCCTCGATCCAGTCCTCCAGCACGTCTTCCATCCTCCCCGAACGGTCTCTCGCGGCCCGTACTTGAGGCCAGGTGTCGCAGTCGAACGCGGCTCCTTCGGCGTCCGCCGCCCGCTCCAGGGCCAGCGGCGTGAGCATCCGGCGCAGCGCGGCGCCGTGCGGCTCGCCGACCGCGGCCAGCGCGGCCCGCAGGGCCTCGGTCCGGTACGCGGCCAGCAGCGGCTGGTCGCGGCCGTCCGCGTCGACGAGCAGCACGCCGTCGGGCCGCGGCCCCGGGCCTTCCGCGGCGCGCACCAGCGCGTCCAGCAGACGGCCCGTCACCTCGCGGGTCACGAACGGGAGATCGGCCGCGAGCAACAGGACGTACGGCGCCTCGACGGCGGCCAGCCCGGCCGCCACGGCCGCGACCGGCCCGCCGCCCGGCGGGTCCTCGCGCAGCCAGCGCACGTCAGCGGCGGTCGTACGCTCCGGGCCCACCGCGATCACGCGGCCCGCCCCGGCGCAGGCCGCGACCGCGCGATCGAGGAGCGTGCGTCCGCCCACCCGCAGCGCGGGCTTGTCGCGCCCGCCGAGGCGCCGCGCGGCTCCGCCGGCGAGGACGACGGCGTCGAAGGAGGGCTGGGAAGCGGGCTGGTTCCGAGGACGGGTGTCGGGACCGGTCCCGGCATTGTCCCCGGCACCCGGCCCGGCCCCTGTCCGTTCCGCGGCGGCGCCCGTCACGTGCTCACACCCCGCTCGGCGGCAGGTCCTCGGGCGCGACGTGCCGCACCACCCAGGTGTGCATCGCGATCGCCGCCGCGGCCCCCGCGTTGATCGAGCGCGTCGAGCCGAACTGCGCGATCGAGCACACCCGCGACGAGGCGGCCCACGCCTCGTCGGTCAGTCCGGGACCCTCCTGGCCGAAGAGCAGGACGCAGCGCCGCGGCAGCGCGGTGGTCTCCAGCGGGACCGCGCCCGGCAGGTTGTCGATGCCGATGATCGGCAGGTCCTCGGTCTTCGCCCACTCCGCCAGCTCGGAGACACCGGGGTGGTGCCGCACGTGCTGGTACCGGTCGGTCACCATCGCGCCGCGCCGGTTCCAGCGGCGCTTGCCGACGATGTGCACCTCGCGGGCGAGGAAGGCGTTGGCGGTGCGTACGACCGACCCGATGTTGAAGTCGTGCCGCCAGTTCTCGATCGCGATGTGGAAGTCGTGCCGACGCGTGTCCAGGTCGGCCACGATCGCCTCGTGAGTCCAATAGCGGTAGCGGTCGACGACATTGCGCCGGTCCCCGTCGGCCAGCAGCGCCGGGTCGTACCGCGGGTCGTCGGGCCACGGGAGCGGATGCGGGCCGACGCCCACCTCGCGTGCGGGGTCGTACGGGTCGGTCTGGTCGTCGGTCACGCGTCGAGGGTACGCGGGGCGCCCTCCGCGTCGGGGCGCCCGCGCAGCCGCCCGCCCGTCCACCGCACGGCCCGGCCGCCCCACGCCGCCGCGAACAGCAGGAACGCCGTGGGCAGGAACACCAGGTCGCCCAGCGCCATGGCCGCGGAGAAGGCCGGGAGGCCCAGCAGCACGGCGATGCCGAGGTGCATGCCGACCATGATCGCGATGACGGTGTACTTCGCGCGCTTGGCGAACACCAGGAACGCGAACCCGACCTGGGTGAAGACGGTCAGGTAGGCCAGCGCCGTCCCCCACAGCTCGCCGCCGTCCACGATCCCGGACAGCCCCGGGAAGGGCTGGAAGTACTCCAGATTGAGCGCGTAGTGCATGGCGGTGCCGTCCTGCCAGGTCTTGCCCTGCACCTTGTACAGGCCGGCGGCGGCATACACGACGCACACCTGGGCGGCGATGACGAAGAGCGCGCAGTGGTGCATCGCGGCGACCAGGGCCGCGCGCACTTGTTCGAGTTCGAGCGGCAGGCGCCACATCCCGGCGAGCACGACCACCGCACCGAGCACCGACGCCCACCAGGGCAGCAGCAGTCCGGCGGCGACCACCGCGAACAGCGCGACGAAGACGCCCCATTCGTGGCCGGGCCCGGGCGAGCGCGACTGCCCGGTCCGGCGTTCGCGGCGCGCGTCGAGGGACCACACGCGCCCGCAGGCCGTGAACATCAAGTAGAAGGACATCAGCAGCAGCACGGTGTCGCCGCTGTCGGTCATGAGCAGCGAACGGCTGTTGAAGGACACGACCATGACGCAGAAGAGCACGCTCATGGCCCGCGTGTGCCAGCCCAGCACGAACAACGTGGTCGCGAGCACCGCGACCGCGAACATCAGCTCGAACCACCAGCGTTCGTCGCGCACCAGCAGGATGCTGACGCCGTCGATGCCGCTGAGCAGCCTGCGGGCCATGTCCGGCGACCAGGGCGACTGGTCGCCCCAGATCTCGCGCCGGTTGAGGAACTCGCGCAGCAGCGAGGCGAGGAAGACGCTGCCGAAGCCGATGCGCAGCAGGGCCGCCTGGTAAAGGCCGCGCGGGCGTCCGGTAATGCGGCCGAGGAGGGCCAGAAGGCCTTCGGCGAGGCGCACGTCGAGCGGCAGGCGCGCCGGGGCGGGCTTCGGTGCGGCGGAGGCCGCGGTGTCGGGACGTCCGCCCGTACCGTCGCTTTCCGCGTGCCCGACGGGCACGGGGACGTCGGTCGGTTCTGCGGTCGACGCGCCGTGCGATTCGTCGCGCGATTCGTCGTGAACGCCGTCCGCCGGCGTCGTGGGGGCCGGGACGCGCCCGGCCGCCGGGTCAACGGAAGTCATCGTGCTTCGTCTCCCACCAGCCCAGTTCGCGTACGGTCGGCTGCGTCGGCGCGGCGCCCGGGGGCGTGATCGCGGTGGACACCACGCGTACCTGCACCGCGACGATCCCGTCCGCGCGTCCGGCCGCCTGGAAGCGCTTGACCACGATCCTGCGCAGGTACTCCTCGGAGAGGTCGGCGCGGTTGTCCGCGGCGCTCTCGTCGGAGTTGTGCGAGTCCATGTAGAAGTCCCACGCGCGGCGCAGCAGGTTCTGGTCGGCCTTGCTGGGGAACGGGTTGCCCTGGATGTGCGCGATGTCGTCGCCGCTCAGGTCCGTCCAGTCCGACTCGGTCACGGTGCCGTCCGCCGCGCGGTACTGCACGCGCGCGTTGACCCGGTGGTTGACCGCGAGGATGTCCGGCGCGAACAGCCGCCAGTTCTGCTCGAACAGGGGGTTGATCCACCCCCTGATGTCCTCCGAGTACTTGCGCGACGCCTGGTTGTCCGGGGCCACGTGCAGGCCGACGAAGAGCAGGTGGAATCCGGCGCCGACGACCAGCACGACGGCGATCAGGGCCGCGACGAGCTGGACGCGCGGCGAGCGCGCGCCGGGGTCCTCGGGGTCGACCGCGGGCTTGCCGGGCGGCGGCGCGCCGTCGGCCCGGCCGACGGCCGGATCCACGGCCTGACCGGCGTCCGGATCGGCGTCCGGACCGCTTCCGGCCACCGAGGTCTCCTGTGCGGGCATGGCCCTCCCGTACTTTGGCGGCAGCCGCACGCTACCGGGTCCGCGCCGGGAAAGGGCGCCTTCGGGCCGCCGGATCGCCGACACGTTGCCAGGTCACACGTCGTCCGTGAAGTCCCCGGTGGCGCGGCGGCCCGCACGGGCCCCTACAGGTCCAGCGCGCCCTCGCGGCCGTGGGCCGCGTACACACCGAGCAGCGCGGCGCGGTCGTCGGCGGAGAACTCGCGGTACGCGGCCCCGCGCTCGGGGGCCCACCACACCGGCTCGTCGGTGCGGAAGCCCTCGCGCCGCAGCCCGACCTTGTTGACCTTGTTGGTCGCGGTCACCGGGATGCGCTCGGCGAGGCGTACGAAGCGCGGCGCCATCTTGGTGCCGAGGTCCTCCTGCCCGGCGAGGAACGCCGAGAACGCCTCCGGGTCGAACGACGTGCCCGGGCGCAGTTGCACCGCGGCCATCACCTGGTCCCCGGCGACCGGGTCGGGGACGCCGTACACGACGACCGCCTCCACGGGCTCGTGCCGCGACAGGATGTTCTCGATGGTGGCGACCGACAGGTTCTCGCTGTCGACGCGGAGCTTGTCGTCCGAACGGGCCGCGAAGTACAGGTACCCGGCGTCGTCGCGGTAGAAGAAGTCGCCGGTCCAGTACTGCCCGTCGCGCGTACGGGCGGCGTTGGCGTCGTCGTTGCGCCAGTAGCCCTCGAAGCCGTTGCGGCCCAGGTTGACCAGCTCCCCGATCGCCTCGTCGCCGTTCACCAGGCGCCCCTGGGCGTCGAAGACGGCGCGCGCGCACTCGCGTCCGGTGGCCGGGTCGAGCAGCGCGGCCTCGGGCGGGCAGGGGCCGACGGCCCGGTCCGGCGTCCCCGGCTGCCAGTTGACGCTCATGCCGCCCTCGGAGCTGCCGTAGCCCTCGGTGAGCTTGGTGCCGAAGCGCTTCTCGAAGCGCTGCATGTCGACGGTCCCGGCCTCGGTGCCGAAGGCGTTGCGCAGCGTGTTGTCGGCGTCGTCGGGCTGCTCGGGGGTGGCGAGGATGTACGAGATCGCGCGTCCCACGTAGGTCGTGTACGTGGCGCCGTAGCGCCGAACGTCCTCAAGGAACCCGGACGCCGAGAACTTGCGGCGCAGCGCGACCGCGCTCCGCGCCCGCATGGCCGGCGCCCAGTTGGCCATGAGCGCATTGCCGTGGAACATCGGCATGCAGATGTAGTGGACGCCGTCCTCGTCGAAACCGAACTGCGTGGCGAGCGCGGTCCCGGCGCCCGCGAGGCGGCCCTGCGAGCAGATGACGCCCTTCGGCGCGCCGGTGGAGCCGGAGGTGAAGACGATCAGCAGGCGCTCGCCCGCGTCGATCTCGGTGCCGGGCAGCGCGGCGTCGGCGTAGGGCGCCAGGACGTCGTCGTACGCCGGGTCGTCGACGACGAGGATGCGTTCCGCCGGAATGCCCAGGTCGAGGTCGTCGAGGAGCGGCAGATGGGCACGCTCGGTGACGATGAACGAGCAGTCGGCGTGCGTGATGTCGCGCGCGAGTTCGGCGCCGCGGCGGGTGGAGTTGACGCCGACCAGCGTCCCTCCGGCGACCGCGATGCCCTCCAGCCACATGGGGAACTCGGGCACGTTGTCGAGCAGGACGCCGACGTGCGGTGCGGCGCCCGCGGGGAGCCGGTCGGCGATGAGGGCGGCGCGGGCGGCGGCGGCCCGGGCGACCTGGTCGTGCGTCCAGACCCGGTCCTCGTACATCAGGCCGACGCGGTCGTCGCCCACCTGGGCGTGAACCAATTCGGCGATCGTGACCATGATGTGCTCCTCCGCCGGATTCCTGATACACCGTCAGATGAATTCTGTCCGCATCATTGACACTGTCAACTGACACGCGTCAGCCCGCACGAGGAGCACGCATGAGCGAGCGGATCCATCCGGAGGTGCGTTTCGCGTATGCGGCCGCCCGGCACGGCGAGGTGGCGGCATGAGCCCGGACCCCCAGGCACCGGCCCTGTCGGGGCCGTCGGCGTCCACGCTGGCGGCGATGCTGGGTGCCGAGATGCCCGACATCGCGGACATCCCGGCCGAGGCCTTCGTGCTGGTGGAACAGGTGCGGGACCTGGTCGAGGCGGTCGTCCTGACCGATGTCGACGCCGCGGCGCGGGCCGCGGCGAGCGCGCACGTCGCCGAGGCCACCGCACTGCTCACGGCCGCGCAGCGGCCCAAGGACGCGGTCGTGCAGCTCGTGCGCCACGAGAACGGCCGCTACGAGCACCTGTCGCAGGCGGGCTCGGGACGCCTCAACCCGCAGGCGCCGCGTGTCGAGTACCTGAACCTGCCGGACCCGGTCGAGCCGGGCGAGGTGCGCGAACCCGTCGAGATCCTGGCGCGGGTCACCCTCACCGCGCAGCACGGCGGCCCGCCGGGACGCGCGCACGGGGGCGTGGTCGCGACGGTGCTCGACCAGGTGCTGGGCGTCGCGGCGTCGGTGAGCGGGCCGGCGGGCTTCACGGCGGGGCTGGACATCCGGTTCCGCAAGGGGACGCCGTACGACGTGCCGCTGGACGTGGCCGCGCGCTTCCTGCGCCGCGAGGGCCGCAAGACGTTCGTGACGGCGGAACTCCGCGTCGGCGAGGTCGTGACCGCCGAGGCGACGGCCGTGTTCGTGACCGACCGCGCACCCGGGGACGAAATGGCGTGAGCTACGCCACGTAGGGCGGCGTGCCGGTCTCCGACACCATCGGACGCCCGGCCGCCTCCCAGGCGAGCATCCCGCCGTCGATGTTGACCGCGTCCCAGCCGCGCTGCACGAGGTACGCGGTGACCTGCCCGGAGCGCCCGCCGACTCGGCACATCACGTACACGCGCTTCTCCTGCGGCACCTCGTCCACACGCCCGACCAGCGTGCCCATCGGGATGTGCAAGGCGTCGGCGACGTGTCCCGCAAGCCACTCGCCGTCCTCGCGGACGTCGAGCACAAACGCGTCGACAGGAACTTCGGCGGCGCCGACGGCCGGAAGCGGCTGGTGCATCGGTACTCCGTGGGGTGGTGGGGGTGGGGTGACGGGAACCGCCGCCCATTCTCCGCCATCGCGAGGGCGGCTCATCGGTCGGCGGGCCTCCGGGGTCGCAGTTGTTGCGATGGCCGGGGCCGTGTCGCCCTCTAACGGCTCAACTGGCGTGTGGTGAACGGGGTTCGTCGGGCAACACGCGCGCCCGATGATTGATATGCCCTGAATCACGGTAGATCGTGTGACTCATCGGAACACCCGCTGATCACCGATCAGCCCGCCGACCCGGGGCGGTCCGGCCGACGCCCATCCGGCCGGACCGGGCCGGCCCCAATTGACCGAAATTCATCGGTCAATGGCGACAAAATATGGCAATTACCCCAGCAACTATCCCAGCAGCGCCGCGAGTTCTTTCTCGCGCTCGTCGATGCGCGTGAGAAGCTGCTCGGCCAGGTGCTCCAGCAGCCCGTCAGGATCTTCCGGGGCCAGCGCGAGGAGCTGCCCCATCGGGCTCTCCAACAGCGCCTCCCGCTCCGCGGCCAACTGCTGCTGACGGCTCGTCAGCAGCGCCAGGCGGCCGCGCAGCCACTCCATCCGGTCCGGCGGCGCCACCTCCGGCGCCGCGCCCGGTCCGGCCGCCCACTCGTCGTCCAGGGCCATGAGAGCCGCCACGTCACCGGCCGAGTACGCGGCGTTGACGCGGGCGATGAAGTCCCCGCGCCGCTCCTTCTCGGCGGCGTCCTGGGCGAGGTCCGGGTGCGCCCGCCGGGCGAGTTCGCGGTAGAGGCGCCGGGCCTCGTCGCTCGGCTTCACCCGCCGCACCTCGACCTCCGGCGCCGCACCCGTCTCGGCAGCGAAGGCGTCCATCAGCTCGTCGAGGTCCGGCATCGGGTCGACGACCGCCCGCGCCTCCAGCGCCCGCCGGATGTCCTCCGCGTCGCGGCTCCGGGCCGCGACCGCTTCCGCGACCAGCGCGTCGAGTTCGTCGAGGCGCTCGTACAGCGGTCCGAGCCGCCGATGATGCACGATCGCCAGATTGTCCAGTTCGACGCGCAACGTCGCGACGTCCACCTCGGCGTCCAAAAGCCCGGCCTCGACCGCCGCAACCTGCGCCTCCAGGGCCGCCACCTGCGGATCCGACCAGATCGCCGGTGCGTTGCCCTCGTCCATTCAAGCCCTCTTCCGGTGTCGAACACGGCCGCGCGGCAGGGCTGCCACCCCGCCTGGAAGGCCCGCTGGATGTATTCCAGGCCCCCCTGGAACAAACTTGTTAGCTGTCGAGAAGATCAAATCCCCTACAACAGCCCACGCCAGCCTAAGCGTTAGGGCAGCATGGTCGGGCCGTCCCTGGCCAGTCGATCCAACCAAGCAGTTGGCTAGAGGGGATAAGATCCAGCCATGCCGCCCGACACCGCACGTACCCGAGCCAAACTTCTCGACGCCGCCCGAGCGGAGTTTGCCGAGCACGGCATCGCCGGTGCCCGCGTCGACCGCATCGCCCTGCGCGCTGGGGTGAACAAGGAGCGCATTTATGCGTATTTCGGAAACAAGGAGCAACTGTTCCAGCACGTCCTCAGTGAGTCGCTGCAAGAGCTGACCGCGGTCGTCACGATGTCCAGTGACGACCCGGCCGAGTACGTCGCGCAGATCTACGACTTCTACTGCGCCCGCCCCGAGCTGCTCCGGCTGCTCTTGTGGGAGGCCCTGTACTACGGCCACGAGCCCATCCCCGACGAGGAGCGGCGGGCCACGAGCTACGCCGTCAAGCTCCAGGAGTTCGCCGAGCAACTCGGCGTCCAGCCCACCCCCGATGTGGCGCAGCTCCTGTTCTCGCTGATCGGGGTTGCCGCGTGGCAGTCCACGATGCCCCAGATGGCACGGATCATCCTGGGCACCGAGACGGAATCCGAGCAAGCCCAGGCCCGCCGCCGGGATCACCTGGTCGAGTTCACCCGCCAGTCCATAGCCGCGGTGAAACAACCGCAGGGCTGAGCGGCTTTCCACGCGACACCCTGAGGACCGGATCCGTCAACTCCGTGGAACGGAGCCGGTCGTCGGGGCGACCAGGGACGACGCACGGATCGACCGAGGGCCCGCGGTGGCGGGGCCAACAACTCCCAGCGCTCTCCACCACGGTTCCGCTCCGCGGGCGAACGAATCGCCGCGGTCCACGGACGCGGTTCCGACACGCCGATGATGCGCCCCCGATGCAGCAGGATGGCACCGGGCGCAACGACAGGAGGCGACGTGACCGGTCGGGCTTGGCAGTTCTGGGTGGACCGCGGCGGCACCTTCACCGACATCGTCGCGCGGCGGCCGGACGGCCGCCTCGTCACCCACAAGCTGCTGTCCGAGAACCCCGGCCACTACCGGGACGCCGCGGTGGCGGGTATCCGAGCGCTGCTCGGCCTCGTCGACGACGAGCCGGTCACGCCCGAACTGGTCGAGCAGGTCCGCATGGGCACCACCGTGGCCACCAACGCCCTGCTCGAACGCAAGGGCGCACGCACCGCGCTGGTGATCACCCGCGGGTTCGGCGACGCGCTTCGGATCGCATACCAGAACCGGCCGCGCATCTTCGACCGGCACATCGTGCTGCCCGAGGCGCTGTACGAGCGGGTGATCGAGACAGACGAACGCATGGCCGCCGACGGGACCGTGCTACGCGCCCCCGACCTCGAAACGCTCGCCGTGCAACTGCGCGCCGCGTACGCCGACGGGATCCGCTCCGTCGCGGTGGTCTGCCTGCACAGCCACCTCCACCCCGACCACGAACGCGCGATCGGCGCGCTCGCCGAGGAGGCGGGGTTCCCGCAGGTCTCGTTGTCCAGCGAGGTCAGCCCGCTGATGAAGGTGGTGCCGCGCGGCGACACCACGGTGGTCGACGCCTATCTGTCGCCCGTGCTGCGACGCTACGTCTCGCAGGTCGCGGACCAACTGCCCGGCGTACCGCTGATGTTCATGCAGTCCAACGGCGGACTCGCCGAAGCCGGCCACTTCCGCGGCAAGGACGCGGTCCTGTCCGGTCCCGCGGGCGGCATCGTGGGCATGGCCCGAATGTCGGAACGGGCCGGGTTCGACAAGGTCATCGGATTCGACATGGGGGGCACGTCCACCGACGTGTCGCACTACACGGGCCAGTACGAGCGGGTCTTCCACACACTCATCGCCGGCGTGCGCCTGCGCTCCCCCATGCTCGCCATCGACACCGTCGCCGCGGGCGGCGGCTCGATCCTCCACTTCGACGGCCGCCGCTACCGCGTCGGCCCCGAGTCCGCGGGCGCCGACCCGGGCCCCGCCTGCTACCGCAACGGCGGGCCACTGACGGTCACTGACGCCAACGTGCTGCTCGGCCGCGTGCAACCCGCGCACTTCCCCAACGTGTTCGGCCCGGGCGGCGACCAGCCGCTCGATGCCGACGAAGTACATCGGCGCTTCACCTCGCTCGCCGCCGAGATCCGCGCCGCCACGGGCGACGACCGCACACCGGAAGAGGTCGCGGAAGGGTTCCTGCGCGTCGCAGTGGCCAACACCGCCAACGCGGTCAAGCGCATCTCGGTGGAGAAGGGCCACGATGTCGGCGAGTACGTGCTCACCACCTTCGGCGGCGCGGGCGGACAGCACGCCTGCGCGCTCGCCGACTCGCTCGGCATCCGCACCGTGCTCGTTCCGCCGATGGCCGGCGTGCTGTCCGCGCTTGGCATCGGCCTGGCGGACACCACGGTGATGCGTGAGCACTCCGTCGAGGCGCCGCTGTCCGACGCGAACCTGCCGACGGTCGTCGCGACCGCCGACCGCCTCGAAGCCGCCGCCCGTAGCGAACTGCTCGACGAGGGCGTACCGGTGGAACGCATCCGCGTGACCCGCCGCGCACACGTGCGCTACGACGGCACCGACACCGCCCTCGCCGTGGAACTGGCCGGACCAGAGGCCGTGGCGAGCGCCTTCGAGGCCGTACACAAGCGCACCTACTCCTTCTTGATGGACCGTCAGCTCATCGTGGAGTCGGTCTCGGTCGAGGCAACAGGCCTGACCGACCAGCCCGATCTGCGCGGCCTCGACGACGAGGCCGCGCCGACCTCCGACACGGTGCGCGTCCGCATGTACTCCGCCGGAGCCTGGCGCGAGGCCCCGCTGCACCGACGCCGGCACATGACCCCTGGCACCACCGTCACCGGCCCCGCGATCATCTCCGACCCCAACTCCACCACCGTGGTCGACGACGGCTGGCGTGCGACGCTCGGGGCGGAAGGACACCTGCTGGTCGAACGCGCGGCGAGCCGCGCCGAATCCGACGCCGGAACCGCGGCCGACCCGGTCATGCTGGAGATCTTCAACAACCTGTTCATGTCGATCGCCGAACAGATGGGCAGCGCACTCGAATCCACCGCGCAGTCCGTCAACATCCGCGAACGCCTGGACTTCTCCTGCGCGTTGTTCGACCCGGACGGCAACCTCATCGCCAACGCACCGCACATCCCGGTGCACCTCGGCTCGATGGGGCGGTCGGTCAAGGAGATCGTGCGTCGGCGCACAGACATCGCGCCCGGCGACGTCTACGCGGTCAACGACCCCTTCCACGGCGGCACCCACCTGCCGGACGTCACCGTCATCACCCCGGTGTTCGACACCTCGGTCGCCTCCGTCCGGCCCGCGGCGAAAACCGACGGGCCCGACGGGGCGCCGCGCATCCTCTTCTTCGTCGCCGCCCGCGGCCATCACGCCGAAATCGGCGGCATCACGCCGGGCTCGATGCCGGCGGACAGCCGCACCATCCACGAAGAGGGCGTACTGCTCGACAACTGGCTGCTCGTCGACGGCGGCAGATTCCGCGAGGAGGAAACCCTCCGCCTGCTGGCCGAGGCCGACCACCCATCGCGGAACCCGCAGGCGAACCTCGCCGACCTGCGCGCCCAGGTCGCGGCCAATGCCAAGGGCGTCGAGGAAGTCGGCCGCATGATCGACCACTTCGGGCTAGACGTCGTGCAGGCCTACATGCGCCACGTGCAGGACAACGCCGAGGAAGCAGTACGCCGCGTCATCGACGCTCTCGACGACGGCGCCTACACCTACGAGACCGATTCCGGTGCCGTGATCTCCGTCCGGGTCACCGTCGACCGCGCCAACCGCTCCGCGACCGTGGACTTCACGGGTACGTCACCGCAATTGACCACCAATCTCAACGCCCCCTCATCGGTCGTGTCCGCCGCGGTCCTGTACGTCTTCCGAACCCTCGTCGCCGATGAAATCCCCCTCAACGAAGGCTGCCTGCGCCCCCTGAGCATCGTGATCCCCGACGGCTCGATGCTCGCGCCCGACTACCCGGCCGCGGTCGTCGCCGGGAACGTCGAGACCTCGCAGGCGGTCACCGGTGCCCTGTACGCCGCGATGGGCGTGCAGGCCGAGGGCTCCGGCACGATGAACAACATCACCTTCGGCAACGAGAACCACCAGTACTACGAGACGGTCGGCTCGGGGTCGGGTGCGGGGGACGGCTTCGCCGGTGCCTCGGTGGTCCAGACGCACATGACCAACTCGCGGCTCACCGACCCCGAGGTCCTGGAGTGGCGGTTCCCGGTGCTCCTGGAGGAGTTCGCCGTACGGCACGGCAGCGGCGGCGCGGGCCGGACCCGCGGCGGCGACGGGGCCGTGCGGCGCATCCGGTTCCTCGAACCCATGACCGTGTGCACGCTCTCGGGCCACCGCCGCGTGCCCCCGTACGGCATGGCGGGCGGCAGACCGGGGGCGCTGGGCCGGAACCGGATCCTCCGGGCGGACGGCGAGACGGTCGTGATGTCCGGCTGCGACGTGGCCGAAGTCGCAGCCGACGATGTCCTGGTGATCGAAACCCCGGGTGGGGGAGGGTACGGCGAATCGGACCGTTCCTGACGGCGCGGACAGTCCCGGCCACGCCGCGCGGCTACACCCCCGTCTCCGCAGGCAGCACCCCCGACTTCACCGCGGCCACGAGTTCGGCGTGGTCGCGCTCGGTCTGATCCGCGTACGCGACCGCGAACGCCGCTATCGCCTCGTCCAGCTTGCCGCCCTTGCCGCAATACCCGGCGAGCAGCTTCGGATCCACCGAGTGGCTGTGCGCGCGGGCCAGCAACGCGCCGGTCATCCGCGCGTAGTCGTCGAGTTGCTCGGCAGGCAGCGTGCTCGCGTCGATGCTGCCCTTCATGTTGCGGAACTGCCGGACCATGAAGTGCCGACCGTCGACCGTGGTCCACCCCAGCAGGGTGTCGGTCACCGCCTGCATCACCTTCTGCCCGAAGACCACGCGGCGGCCCTCGTGTTCGGCGTCCCCGATCCCCAAGTACGGCGCGAGCGCGGACCGCCGTGCCTCCTTCACCTGCAACACCAGCGGCTCGTCCCCACTGCCCTCCAGCATGACCACGTACGCGCGCAGCCCGACACTGCCCGTGCCCACCACCCGGAAGGCGACGTCCTCCACCACGAACCGCTCGAACATCGGGCGGCGGTCCGGCGACAGCGTCTGCACGTACCCCGCGAGCGACAGCGCGACCGCCTCCGCCGTCTCGTCCGAGACCAGCGTAAGAACAGGCGGATCGGGTACGAACCGACGGCGCCCGTCCGCAAGTTCGACCGTCGAACGCGCCGCGAAACGGTCACTGGTGTTGCGCCGCGCCTTGGCCGACACCTGTTGCAGATGGCCGGTCAGATCGTGCGCCTCCGCATGCCACACCAGCGACTCGTCCGCGATCGCCTGCCACGCCTGAAGCACCGGCATCCCGGCGAGCAGCGCGAGCGTACGCCGGTACGCCTCCGCCGCGTCATGCGCCGCCTCGCGGCACACCGCCTCCGACGCCCCGCCCACACGCCCCGCAACCACCAGACTGGCCGCCAGCCGCTTCAGGTCCCACTCCCAGGGCCCGGGCACCGTCTCGTCGAAGTCGTTCACGTCCATGCACAGGCGGCCGTCCGAGCTCCCATAGAGCCCGAAGTTGCCCGCATGCGAGTCACCACAGATCCGCGCGTGCACCCCGGTCGACGGCGTCTCCACCAAATCGGCCGCCATCAACCCCGCCGACCCCCGCAAAAACGCAAACGGTGTGGCCACCATGCGCCCTGTCCGCAACGGCACCAACTCCGGCAGCCGCCCCACATTCGACCGCTCGACCACGTCCACCACCGCCGGCCGATCCGTCGCCACCACAAACCGATCGTGCAGCGCCCGCGAAACCACCTTCCGCAGCGCCTTCCCCCGCTCCCGAGCCCCCAGGTCCCCCCGCCCCCGAAACCCCGGCACCCCGAACTCGCGTCCCTCCACAACCGCCCCCTCGATCCCCATCCCCAGACCTCCAATTCCCACCCACCGACAGCCCGCCCCGAAGCTACCCCGTCTACCCGCCCCAACCACCGGCCCGTACACAGTCCGCACCAGGACTGCCCCGGACATTTCCGGAACGCCCTCCGCGGGGTGCGCGGGCGCGCCAACCTCGCGACGTTGTGGAGTAGCTCGGACGCTCAGCGTGGGGAGGGTTTGACGGCGACGGCGTTCGACGCGCTCGCGCACACGTTCTCGCACGGCCAAGAGGGGCCTGTAAGCCTGTTCCGGCTGCATGCCCGACGACGAAATCGCCGCCCTCTTCCGCAGCATCGCCGACCCGGCCCGACACCTCTGAGCAACCCGGCCGCCGACACCCGGCCGAATGTCCGGGGAGCGTGGAGAGGTTGGCGGGAGGCGGCTTATGAGAGGGACTGTTACGTGCCTGGGACATTTGGCCTGATCGGTGCGTGATAGCCATTTAAGGCCCGCCGCGTCCCCGAACCATTTGCGCGCGGAAGTACTCAATTTGGGAGCCCACAACTCCATGCACCTCTCCACCAACCGGCGGATAGCCACGCTCACCGCCGTCGGCGGTGCGCTCGTTCTCGCACCCTTCGCCTTCGCGCCGTCGGCGTCCGCCGCGGGCGAGATCAAGGTGAGCGCGCCGACCACCATCGCCGCCGGGACCACCGGCAAGGTCGAGTTCGCGACCAAGACCGACGCGACCGTGCGGATCGAGTTCGCGATCGCCGAAGGCGTCGCGGGGGAGCGGGTCTACTCCCCCGACTGCACGTCGCCGGGCCGCAACCTGCTCGACTGCACGCCGAAGAACGGCAGGTTCGAGGTCTTCCTCCAGCTCACCGCGGACTCCAAGGCGGGCAAGGCGGTCACGTTCTCCGCCAAGTCGAAGGACGGCACCGGCGAAGGCCGCTTCACCGTCGCGCCGAAGCCCGCGAAGCTGGGCGACCTCCAGGTCACCGCGCCGCCCGGGTCGAGCGTCTCGTGGTTCGAGTACGACCCGTCGACCGGCAAGGTCAAGGACGGCATCCCGGTCGTGCTGCGCAACGACGGGCCGGACGCGTACGCCACCGCGCAGGCCACCATCACCGCGCAGGAGGGCGTGCGCTTCGACGGCGCCCCGCAGGGCTGCCAGAAGGTCAGCGACACCAAGCTGACCTGCCCGTCGAACGGTTCGTCCGCCGGGAAGGGCGAGGAGGAGAAGCTCGTCATCCCGGCGACCATCTCCGGCAAGCGCCAGGCGTTCGTCGTGGACTTCACCGGCACCGGCGCCACCGACCGCAACAAGTACGACAACGAGGGCGTGGTCATGGAGACCGCGTTCGACGTCAAGCCGACGACGCCGAGCCCGCAGCCGTCGACCTCGACGCCGCCCACCAAGCCCACCGACCCGGCCCAACCGACCGACTCCGCGAAGCCGGTTCCGCCGGTCACGCCGTCCGGCCCCGCGTCGCCGCAGCCGGACGCCGGCCCGGAGCTCGCCGAGACCGGCGGAAACGACGACGGCACCACGCTCATCGCGGCCGGTGCCGCGGGCCTGCTGCTGGTCGGCGGCGGTGTCGCCCTGTACGCACGCAAGCGCCGCGCCGGCACCCAGGCGGTCTGACCCGCCGCGGGTCCGCCGCACGCACGCCGCCGAGAGGCCGTCGTCCCACAACGGGGCGGCGGCCTCCGCGTGGTCCGGGGCGGGCGGCCGTCAGGCGACGGTGGTGCGGAACGTGCGGCGGTACGCCGACGGGGACGTCCCCATCGCCCGTCCGAAGTGGTGCCGGAACGTCACCGGGCTCTCGAACCCCACTGCGGCACCCACCTCTTCGATCGACGCCGCGGTGTCCTCCAGCAGGCTCAGACTCGCCGCGACGCGCTGCGCTAGGACCCAGCGCACCGGGCTGGTGCCCGTCTGCGCGGAGAACTTGCGCAGGTACGTGCGCTGCGACAGGTGCGCGCGGGCCGCGAGGTCGGCGACCGTGATCGGCTCGGCGAGGTGCTCCAGCGCCCACGCCATCGAGCGGCCGATGCCGTCGTCCGCGTCCACCTCGCCGACCGCCGCCCGGATGAACTGCGCCTGCCCGCCCTCGCGGTGCGGCGGCACGACCAGGCGGCGGGCCACCGCGTTGGCCACCCGGGCGCCGTGGTCCTTGCGCACCAGGTGGAGGCAGAGGTCGAGGCCGGCCGCGCTGCCGGCGCTGGTGAGGATGTCGTCGCCGTCGACATAGAGGACGTCGGGGTCGACGCGCACGCGCGGGTAGCGCTCGGCGAGGAGGTCCGCGTACCTCCAGTGCGTCGTGGCCACCCGGCCGTCGAGGAGTCCGGCGGCGGCCAGGGCGAACGCGCCGGAGCAGATCGAGACCACGCGTGCGCCCCTCGCCCGCGCCGCGCGCAGCGCGTCGACGAGCGCGGGCGAGACGTCTCCGCGTACGTCCGGCACCGCCGTGATGATCACCGTGTCCGCCGCCGCCAACTCGTCGAGACCGTGGTCGACGGTGATCGAGAAGCCGCCGACGACGCGCATGGGGTCGCGCGTCTCGCCGCACACGGACAACCGGTACCAGGGGACGCCCAGTTCGGGCCGCGCCATCCCGAAGATCTCGACCACAGAGCTCATCTCGAACGGGGCCATGCCCTCGAAGGCGAGCGTGGCGACGGTCCCGCAGTGCGCGTCGGGGCCGAGGACGGGGGTCGGAAGGTCGGTCGGGGACATGGCGGGATCTTAGCGGTGATGGTCGTCGGCGCCACTGTCGAAGGCACGGGCCGACCGGCGAGGATCTTCCCGTCGGCCGGAGACGCCCCGTACGACCAGGCCGACCGCCGAACACACGTCGCCTCAGGAGCCCTGACATGACCGCACAGACCCTGCCCACCACCACGAGCGCTGCCACGACCGCCGTACCCGCCGCCCCACCCGCCGTCGCCGCCGCCCACTTCGCCGCGCGCCTCGCCTTCGAGACCGACGTCTCCGACGTGCACGCCGACTTGGCGTCCGGCGCGCCCGGCATCGTCGTCGTCGACACACGCAGCCGGGTGGCCTGGGACCAGGGCCACGTCCCGGGCGCGGTACACATCCCGACCGCGCGCATCGCGGAGCTCGCATCGGAGTTGGCCGGGGGGCCGGAGAGCGACGTGACGGTCGTGGCGTACTGCTGGGGCCCCGGGTGCAACGGCGCGACGAAGGCCGCGCTCGCGTTCGCCCGGCTCGGCTATTCCGTGAAGGAGATGATCGGCGGCTTCGAGTACTGGGCGCGCGAGGGCTTCGAGGTCGAGTCTGCGAGCGGCACGTCCCGCACCGCGCCCGACCCGCTCACCGCCCCCGTCTCCGGCGTCTCCTGCGCCTGCTGACGCCGCGCTCGCCACCGAGGGTTCACCGTACGGCCGACTCCCCCACCGCCTTCCCGCCCACCGCCACCGCAGCCGCCCAAGGCTCGGTCAGCGGAGGCGGCTTCCGCGGCGGGGCCGCCAACAGCGCCAAAGCAGCCGTCGCCAGACCGAACGCAGTCGCGAGCAAATGCCCCAGGTCCCAGATGGTCCGGCTCACGAACACCGGCACCGCGACCGTGACGACCAGCGCCGCGACCCCCGCCCAGCGCACCGGACCTCGCATGACCAAAACCGCGGCCGCGCAACTGCCGACCATCATGTAACTGACCCCGACATCCGTGGCGAGCACCAGCGTGTGCGGCGCCCGCCCGCTGTCGATCGCCCATCGCTCGACGCGCGCGGTGCAGAGCGAGCCCAGCACGTGTGCGCTGATCGCGATCAGCATCAACCGCGGTGTGCCGTAGCGGCGTTCAGCCCACGCGACAACCGTCCCGAACACCGCTGCGTACAGGGCGAGCCCCGAGCCCTCGTCGGCGACCCACAGCGCGCTGGTGACCAGCACCGTCGCGGGGTCGTCCGACAGCCGCCACAGATTGGTGCTGTCCACGCGCGTCAGCAGGTCGATCAGTTTCGGGGGCGCGGTCTTCTGCACGAAGGTGCCCGCCGTGAACAACACGATGTACGTGAACGTCGCCGGCGCGGACAGCACCCACGCGCGCAGGCGCACGGTCCAGGGGGACAGCAACCCCACCGCATCCGCCGCCGGGGCCCAGAACCCGGCAAGGCCCCGCAGCAGATACCAGAGGACGAACAGCGCAACCACGACGACAACGGCGGCCACGCACGTCCTCCCAACCTGGCACCAAACAATCAGGGCAAACAGATATTAATCACCACAACACGCTCAACCTGCACGCCACCACCAACCACACACGATCTCTCGAACTAATGGAAAGAAGAGAGTTAATCCATTAGCATTCATGGCGTACCGCACCCGCCCAACCGGAGGTCCGCCGTGCCCGCCCTCGCCCTGCCCCAGGTCCGCCACCGCCACATCGACGTCGACGGCCTGCGCGTCTTCTACCGCGAGACCGGGCCGACGGACGCGCCCACTCTGCTCCTGCTGCACGGATTCCCGTCCAGTTCAAGGCAGTTCGCCCGACTGTTCGACGCGCTCGGGGCCGACTACCACCTGGTGGCGCCGGACTACCCCGGCTTCGGACACAGCGACGCCCCGGACGCCGCGTCCTTCACCTACACCTTCGACGCCCTCGCCGACGTCACCGAGAAGTTCCTACTGGCCATCGGGCTCGACCGCTTCTCCCTCTACGCCTTCGACTTCGGCGCCCCGGTCGGCTTCCGCATCGCCACCCGGCACCCGGAGTGGATCGAGGGCCTGATCGTGCAGAACGGCAACGCGTACCTCGAAGGACTCTCGGACGCGGCCCGCGAGATGACCGCCCACCGCCCCGGCACCCCCGGCGCCGAGGAAGCCGTACGCGGGCTCCTCACCCTCCCCGTCACCCGCTCGCAGTACGAGGGTGGCACCGCCGACCCCGAGCTCGTCGCCCCCGACGGGTGGACCGCCGACCAGCACTTCCTCGACCTCCCCGGCCGCGACGCCGTGCAGGTCGCCCTCGCCCTCGACTACCACAGCAACTTGGCGCTCTATCCGGTCTGGCAGGAATGGCTGCGCACCCACCGCCCGCCGACACTCATCGTCTGGGGCCGCAACGACCCCTTCTTCCCCGAGCCCGGCGCCCGCGCCTACCTCCGCGACCTGCCCGACGCCGAACTCCACGTCCTCGACACCGGCCACTTCGCGCTGGAGGACAAGCTCCCCGAAATCGCCCCGCTCATCGCCGCGTTCCTCGACGCCCGCGCCTGAGCACGTCCCGCACCCGACCCGGGTCACCCCAACGCAGGCCGCACCCGACCCCGTCCACGCCGGCCCCGGCCCGCACCATCTGGACACACGGAAGAGGCCCACCGGTCCATGACCGGTGGGCCTCTTGCTCGGTGCGCGAGGGGGGAGTTGAACCCCCACGCCCTTTCGGGCACTGGAACCTGAATCCAGCGCGTCTGCCTATTCCGCCACCCGCGCGAGCAACGATTGAAGATTAGCACGGATGCCGCGGCCGACTCGAATCATTACCCGCTGGTGGCATGGGCCACACCCAAATCGTGCGGACAGGTACAGAACGCACCTCCGCCGCCGGGGGTCCCCGTCCGGTGTCGCCCCGGGGTGTGCTTCGGTGGACCGGATCGCCCCCGGTTTCGCCGGGGCCATCCCCGCCGCCCCCGCGACTCCGGCATGCTTGACCTGCGCCGTCCGGATAGGAGGGCGTGTCGGCGGGGTAGACGCACCTGGTCACACCAACAACTGAGACAAGCGAGCCAGGAGAGCCAGGACGAGGGGCTGGGGGTGTAGGAATCCCTGTGAGGGCCAACACTCCCTACAGTGACCATGACGGGGAACCATGCCCGTTTCCCGAGCGTGGATACGATCAGTGAGCTGACTGTAGGACTGGTCCGGGCCGGTGCGCCGGTCCGGGCACGCCCGTGCCCCGGGCGACGACGGCGACGCTTGAAGGAAGGAGGTGCCCATGGGTGTCCTGAAGAAGTTCGAGCAACGACTTGAGGGCCTGGTCAACGGCGCCTTCGCCAAGGCGTTCAAGTCGGACGTCCAGCCGGTCGAGATCGCCAGCGCGCTCAAGCGCGAGTGCGACAGCAACGCGACCATCTGGAACCGTGACCGCACGATGGTGCCGAACGACTTCGTGGTCGAGCTCGGCTCGCACGACTACGAGCGGCTGAGCCCGTACGCGCAGCAACTCGGCGCGGAGCTCTCCACCATGGTGCGCGACTACGCGCAGCAGCAGCGCTACTCCTTCATCGGCCCCGTCGAGGTGCACTTCGAGCAGGCCGACGACCTCGACACCGGCCTCTACCGGGTGCGCAGCCAGGCACTGGCCGGCAGCCAGTCCCAGGGTTCCCCTGGGTACGGGCCGCCGGGACCGGTAGCGTCTCCCGCGCAACCGCACTATCCCGTGGAGCAGCAGTACGGTTCGCCCGGCCATCCGCCGCAGGGCCCCGCACCGCAGTTCCACCACACCCCGCCTGCCTACCCGCAGGCGGGGGGCATGCCGCCGGGCCCACCCATGGGACACGGCGCCGGCCTGCCGCCCAAGCCGCCGGGCCCCCCGCCCGGTCAGGCGCCCGCGCCGTACCGCCCGCCGGTGCTGCGCAGTTGGGTCGAGGTCAACGGGATGCGCCACGAGATCACCGCCCCGGTCGTGAAACTGGGCCGGAGCACCGACGCGGACGTACGGGTCGACGACCCGAGCGTGTCGCGGCACCACGCCGAGATCAGGATCGGCCCACCGCCGTCGATCGCCGACCTCGGTTCGACGAACGGGATCGTCGTGGACGGGCAGCACTGCCAGCGTGCCGCCCTCCGCGACGGGTCGAGGATCGTGCTGGGCAGTACCACTGTCGTGTTCCGTCAAACCGAGGGGTGACATCGGGCGCATGTCTGAGCTGACCCTCACCGTCATGCGGCTGGGTTTCCTCGCCGTGCTGTGGCTGTTCGTCATCGTCGCGGTCCAGGTGATCCGCAGCGATCTGTTCGGCACGCGCGTGACCCAACGGCCCATGCGGCGGCGCAACTCCGCCGTCCCGGCCAACGCCGCCGCCGCGGTGCCTCCACCGGTCGCCCAGCAGGCGCCTCCCCCGCAAGCCCGCGGCCCGCGCCGCGGAGCGGCCCAGCCGCAGCGCAACGCACCGTCCAAGCTCGTCATCACGGGCGGCTCGTTGACCGGCACCACGATGAATCTGACGGAACAGCAGATCACCATCGGCCGGGCCCACGACTCGACCATCGTGCTCGACGACGACTACGCGTCGAGCCGGCACGCCCGCATCTACCCGGCTCCCGACGGCACCTGGATCGTCGAGGACCTCGGGTCCACCAACGGCACCTACCTGGACCGCACGCGCTTGACCGGCCCCACCCCCGTTCCCCTCGGAGCGCCGATCCGCATCGGCAAGACCGTTATCGAGCTGCGCAGGTAGCCTGAATGAGCCTCTCTCTCCGCTTCGCCGCCGGATCGCACAAAGGCATGATCCGCGAGGGCAACGAGGACTCCGGCTATGCCGGTCCACGCCTGCTCGCGGTCGCCGACGGCATGGGCGGCGCCGCCGCGGGCGAGGTGGCGAGCTCCGAGGTCCTCTCCACCATCGTGGAGCTCGACGAAGACCTCCCCGGCGCCGATCTGCGCGACACGCTGCGCCTCGCGGTCGACCGCGCCAACGACCGCCTGCGCGTGATGATCGAGGACGACCCCGGCCTGGAGGGCATGGGGACCACGCTGACCGCGCTGCTGTGGACCGGCAACGGCCTCGGCCTCGTGCACGTCGGCGACTCCCGCGCGTACCTCCTGCGCGACGGCATGCTGGAGCAGATCACCCAGGACCACACCTGGGTGCAGCGCCTCGTCGACGAGGGCCGCATCACCGAGGAGGAGGCCGGGCACCACCCGCAGCGCTCCCTCCTGATGCGCGCGCTCGACGGCCGCGGCCAGGTCGAACCGGACCTGGCGGTGCGCGAGGCGCGCGCCGGCGACCGCTACCTCGTGTGCAGCGACGGCCTGTCCGGCGTGGTCAGCCGCGAGACGATGCAGGACACCCTGCTCGCGCTCGTCGATCCGCGGGACGCCGTCCAGGAGTTGATCCAGCTCGCGCTGCGCGGCGGCGGCCCCGACAACATCACCTGCATCGTCGCGGACATCGTCGACGTCGACCAGACGCCGTCCGACATCCCGATGGTGGTCGGTGCGGTCGCCGACGACTTCGCCGGGGACACCGCGACGCTGCCCACCACGCCCGCCTCGCGCGCCCGCGAACTGACCGCAGGCGAGTACGAGAACGAGGCCCTGGTCCCGGACGCCGCGGCGCCCAACCGCCGCCGCCCCAAGCCCGCGTGGCGCCGCACGCTCCCCTTCTGGGGCCCGGCGGTCGTGCTGCTCGCGGCGCTCGGCGGCGCGTACTGGTGGACCCAGACGCAGTACTACGTCGCCAAGGACGGCGACCACGTCGCGATCTACCGCGGCATCGACACCGAGATCTTCGGCATCTCGCTGTCCAGCCCGTACAAGCAGTACACCGCGGTCACGATGCCGCTCATCGGCGCGGAGTACCGGGACAGCCTCGCGGAGCGCTACGACGCGTCGAGCCTGTCGGACGCCCGGAAGTACGCGGAGAAGCTCGAACGCCAGGCGGGCGTCTGCCGCCAGGTCATCGACTGGAACCGCGACCATCCCCCGACCGTCTCTCCCGAGGTACCGCAGAACCCGGCGCCGACGCAGGCCCCGGTGACCGGCCTCCCGGGAGGGGATAACGTGAGCACGTCCCCGACCACGGGTGTGCAGGCGGCGCCGATGCGCACGCCGACGCCGACCGCGAGCGGGCGGCCCGGATCGGACGGCGTCTCGCGGTCCACGGCACGGCCCACCGCGGAGCCCGGCAGGACCGCCGGCTCGGGGCAGCGGCCCGGCGCCAACCAGTCCCCGTCGCAGGGCGCACCGAACGCCCCGGCGCCGACCACCACGCCTCCCCCGCCGGCCTCGACCGCTCCCACGCCGCAGATCGACCTCGGTCCCGACCAGGAACTGATCAGCAAGTGCGACGAGCAGCCGATCGGCCCGAGGTGAGGGGTAACGCCGTGAGCAACACGACGATCACCCCCCAGTCCGCACCGAACCGCCGCAACACCGAGCTGATGATGCTCGGCTTCGCCGTGCTCGTCCCGGTGCTGGCGTACGCGAACGTCGGTCTGGCGGACAACGGCAGCCTGCCGACCGGGCTGGTGTCGTACGGCCTGGGCCTCGGCCTCATGGCGGGCCTCGCGCACCTGGTGGTCCGCAAGTTCACGCCGTACGCCGACCCGCTGCTGCTGCCGCTGGCGACGTTCCTCAACGGCATGGGCCTGGTCCTCATCTACCGGCTCGACCTCGACCTGTCGCGCAAGGCCGCGCCGACCCAGCTCATGTACACGGCGGTCGGCGTCGCGTTGTTCGTCGGCGTCGTGGTGTTCATGCGCGACCACCGGCTGCTCCAGCGGTACACGTACATCGCCATGCTGGTGGCACTCGTGCTGCTGGTGTCCCCCATCCCGTTCCCGGGCGACACCTACGGCGCGAAGATCTGGATCCGGCTGGGCCCGTTCTCGATCCAGCCGGGCGAGTTCACCAAGATCGTGCTGACCGTGTTCTTCGCGGGCTACCTCATGGTCAAGCGCGACGCGCTCGCGCTGGCCAGCCGCAAGGTCATGGGCATGTACCTGCCGCGCGGCCGCGACCTGGGCCCGATCCTCGTGGTGTGGATCCTGAGCCTGCTGATCCTGGTCTTCGAACGCGACCTGGGCACCTCGCTGCTGTTCTTCGGCATGTTCGTGGTGATGCTCTACATCGCGACCGAGCGGGTGAGCTGGCTGATCTTCGGCCTGGTGATGGCCGGGACCGGTGCCGCGGTGGTCGGCTCGCTGGAGCCGCACGTGAAGGGCCGCGTCGACGCGTGGCTCGACCCGCTGGCCATCTACAGCGACAACCCGCCGGCCGGCGGCTCCGAGCAGCTCGCCCAGGCGCTGTTCGGCTACGGCGACGGCGGCCTGCTCGGCAAGGGCCTCAACCAGGGCTTCCCGAACGAGATCGGCTTCGCGGCGCGCAGCGACTTCATCCTCACCACGGTCGGCGAAGAGCTGGGCCTCGCCGGCATGATGGCGATCTTCATGGTGTACGCGCTGCTCATCGAGCGCGGCCTGCGCACCGCCCTGGCCGCCCGCGACCCCTTCGGCAAGTTGCTCGCCGCGGGCCTGTCGGTCGTCATGGCGCTCCAGGTCTTCGTCGTCGCGGGCGGCGTCACCGGCCTCATCCCACTGACCGGTATGACCATGCCGTTCCTCGCGCAGGGCGGTTCGTCGGTCATCACCAACTGGATCCTGGTGGCGATCCTCATCGTGATCAGCCACACCGCCCGGCGTCCCGCTCCCCCGGCCGTCGCGGGCGAGGTCTCGGCGACCCAGAACAGCCGCGGCGGCCGTCGCCGGCGCATCGAGGACACCCCGCTCGACCAGGCCGACCTGGACGAACTCGCCGAGCCCACGCCGGTGCAGGGCTCGGAGCTGGGCGACCTCTCGGGCGGCGGCGCGGACCACGGCCGGGACTCCGCCGACGTCGACAAATCGGACGACGTGGACGCCCGTGGACCGGGTTCCGGGTCGGCGGCGGAACCGCGGAGGGCCGAACCCGCGTCTCCTCCTGACGCGTTGACCGTGCCGGGAGGAGTACCCGGAGGTGTGCCGGGGATGCCCGGTGTCCCGCCGCGGCCGGCGGGTCCTCCCGGGGCCCCGCCCAACGCCGATCAGACGGGACCGAGAGGACACAGCCAGTGAGGAATTGGGATCGCAAGTGAACAAGCCCCTGCGCAAAGTGTCCGTGTTCTGCATGCTCCTCGTGGCCGCGCTGATGCTCCGGACCAACTGGATCCAGGTCGTCAAGGCCGACGAATACTCCGGTCACGACAAGAACCGCCGCGCGGTGTACGAGGAGTACTCGCACCCGCGCGGCGACTTCTTCGTCGAGAACAAGCCCATCACCGGCTCGGTCGAGACCGACAGCAAGTACTACGAGTACCAGCGGACCTACCTCAACGGCCCGATGTACGCCCCGATCACCGGCTTCAAGTCGCAGTTCTTCGGCTCGAACTTCCTCGAAGGCGTGGAGAACGAGATCCTCAACGGCGAGGACGACCGGCTCTTCGTGCGCCGCGTGATCGACGTCATCACCGGCAAGGACCGTCGCGGCGGCAACGTCGACCTGACGATCAACGCCAAGGCGCAGGAGGCGGCGTTCAACGGCCTCAACGGCAAGACCGGCGCGGCCGTGGCGATCGACCCGACGACGGGCAAGATCCTCGCGATGGCGTCGACGCCGTCGTACGACCCGAACAAGCTGGCGGTCAACGACTCGAAGGCGCAGCAGGCCGAGTGGGACTCGCTGCAACCCGACAAGAACCCGTCGCGTCCGATGGACAACCGGGCGATCCGCAACACGTACGCCCCGGGCTCGACGTTCAAACTGGTCACCGCGGCCGCGGCACTGTCCAGCGGGCAGTACCAGCCGGACACGGCCACCAACTTCGAGTCCCCGCTGCGCTATCCGAACTCGGTCAGCTCGCTCCCCGACCAGGCCGGCCCCGCGGCCTGCCAGGGCTCGACGCTCAAGGTCGCGCTGGAGAAGTCCTGCAACTCGGTGTTCGCCGGCATCGGCATGCAGCTCGGCGACGAGGCCATCAAGAACCAGGCGCAGGCCTTCGGGTTCAACGACTTCGGGAAGTACGACTTCACGAAGGGCGTGGACACCAAGAACAACCTGACGATTCCGACCCGTGTCACCGCCAGCATCTACCCGTCCAACGACGAGGACGGTGCCACGATGCGCGCCTCGATCGGGCAGCAGAGCGTGGCGGCGACCCCGCTCCAGATGGCCAGTGTCGTGGCGACCATCGCCAACAACGGCAAGGTCATGGAGC
This sequence comes from Yinghuangia sp. YIM S09857, assembly GCF_051388915.1. Classification (NCBI taxonomy): domain Bacteria; kingdom Bacillati; phylum Actinomycetota; class Actinomycetes; order Kitasatosporales; family Streptomycetaceae; genus Yinghuangia; species Yinghuangia sp. YIM S09857. Next base: position 396,463 of record NZ_JBPKBH010000003.1, read on the forward strand.
CGTATCTGGTCAGCTCGCTGCGCTCGCAGAGCCTGGACACCATCGAGCAGCGCGGGCAGAACCAGCTCAACGAGGCGGTCAAGCCCGAAGTCGCCTCGCAGCTCCAGGACATGATGGTCGGTGTCGTCGAGAACGGCTGCACGGCCGCCAAGATCTCCGGGGTGAAGGTCGGCGGCAAGACGGGCACCGCGCAGCGCGGTCCGAACAACGACCAGCGCCCGTACGCGTGGTTCGTCTCGTTCGCCGAGGTCGACGGCAAGAAGGTCGCCGTCGCCGTGGTGGTCGAGGACAGCGACGCCACCCGCGACGAGATCAGCGGCTGCAAGAGCGCGGCCCCGATCGCCGTCTCGATGATGAAGGCGGCCCTCGGGAAGTGAGACCCGACACATCGGGCCGCCCAGACTTGATCAGTCCGTGACATCCGTGCGACCCCCGGCCCCGGTAGCGTGTCCGAGGACGTTCAGGGCCGTGGACCGGTGAGGGAAAGGCTGGAAGCTATGGAAGAGCCGCGTCGCCTCGGCGACCGGTACGAGCTCGGCGCGGTCTTGGGCCGCGGCGGAATGGCCGAGGTGTACCTCGGCCGGGACATCCGTCTGGGCCGTACCGTCGCGGTGAAGACGCTCCGCGCCGACCTCGCCCGCGACCCCTCGTTCCAGGCACGGTTCCGGCGCGAGGCGCAGTCCGCCGCGTCGCTGAACCATCCGGCGATCGTCGCGGTGTACGACACCGGCGAGGACTACATCAACGGGATCTCCATCCCGTACATCGTGATGGAGTACGTCGACGGGTCCACGCTGCGTGAGCTTCTTCACTCCGGCCGCCGCCTGCTGCCCGAGCGCGCGCTGGAGATGACCGCGGGCGTGCTCCAGGCCCTGGAGTACTCGCACCGCAACGGCATCATCCACCGCGACATCAAGCCCGCCAACGTGATGCTGACGCGGCAGGGCACGGTCAAGGTGATGGACTTCGGCATCGCGCGCGCCATGGCCGACAACGGCATGACGATGACGCAGACCGCCGCCGTCATCGGCACCGCGCAGTACCTCTCCCCCGAGCAGGCGCGCGGCGAGACCGTGGACGCGCGCTCGGACCTCTACTCCACCGGCTGCCTGCTGTACGAGCTGCTGACCGAACGCCCGCCGTTCGTCGGCGACTCGCCGGTCGCGGTGGCGTACCAGCACGTCCGCGAGGACCCGCTGCCGCCGAGCGCGTACGACCCCGAGGTCTCCCCGACCATCGATGCGATCGTGCTCAAGTCGCTGGCGAAGAACCCGGACAACCGCTACCAGAGCGCCGACGAGATGCGCGCCGACCTGGAGCGCGCGCTGCACGGCATGCCGGTGGCGGCACCCGCGGTGATGGCCCCGATGGAGGCGGCCACGCAGTATCTGCCGGCGACCCCGGGGCCGTCGACGCAGATGGCGCCGGCGTACTCCACCTCGCCGCAGCACGGCCAGCACCAGTACGACCTGGACGACGACTACGACGACGACCCGCCCAAGCAGCGCGGCTGGGCCTGGGCGTTGCTCGCGATCGCGTGTGTGGCGGTCCTGGTGGCGGCGTTCTTCGTCGGCAAGACGCTGCTGGGCAGCGAGGGCGGCAAGGGCGACAAGGCCACCGTGCCGAACCTCGTCGGCAAGACCGAGCCGCAGGCGCGCGAGCTCGTCAAGAACGCCACGCTCCAGCTCACCGTGTCGCCGGAAGCAGAGGCGTGCGGCAAGCCCAAGGGCGAGATTTGCAGCCAGAACCCGCTGCCCGAGACGCAGGTCGCCAAGGACAGCCAGATCACCGTCAAGCTCTCCTCCGGCCCGCGCACCGGCAAGGTGCCGCTGCTGGTCGGCAAGAAGGAGGACGACGCGGTCAAGGCACTCAAGGACGCGGGCTTCGCCGAGCCGCGGGTCGACCGCAACCCCAACTTCGACTGCCCGCGCGAGACCGTCTGCGACACCGACCCGAAGGCGAACACCGAGGTCGAACTGACCACTGTGATCACCCTCAAGGTGAACAGCGGCAAACCGCAGGAGGAGGTGCCCCGGCTCATCGGCATGACCGAGTCGGAGGCCAAGGACAAGCTGAAGGACCTGGGCTTCAAGGCGCAGGTGCTCAAGGAGTACAGCGAGAAGCCGCAGGGCACGGTGACCAAGCAGACGCCCGAGCCCGGCAACAAGTACGACAAGGGCACCACGATCACCATCACGGTGTCGCAGGGTGCCTCGCCGACCCCGACGCAGCCGACCACGACGCCGACGACGCCCACCGGGCCGACCGGCGGGACGCCGACCGACACAGCGACGAACACGGGGTCGCCGAACGGCGGCCAGGGCGGCAACAACAAGCCCGGCGGCGGTGATTCGGACAACCCGTTCGACCCCCGCAACTGGGGCTAGGCCGCTTTCGATCCAGGCAGACGGTTGAGGGGCCCGTACCGGATTCGGTACGGGCCCCTCAACCGTGTTGCGGCGCTTGCGAGTCGGGCGCGGGGTGCGCCGCCACCAGGCAACGGCTCAGCGGTTCAACGGCTGCGGGTGAGCGGTTCAGCGGGTGAGTGGGTGAGCGGCCCTGCGGGTGAGCGCTCAGCGGGTGAGCGCCGCCGGGCGGAACCCCGGCTGCTTGTCCTCGGCCGCCGTCAGCGTGCCCCAGAAGACCATGCGGTTCTTGGACGTGAACTCCGGGTCGCACGTCGTCAGCGTGATGAGCTTCTGCCCTTCCGGCAGCCCCAACATCGGCGGATTCGGCGCCAGCACCGCGCCGTTGCTCGCCTTGGTGATGTACGGCCCCTTCACGATCCGGTACGTGTACCAGACGTTCTGGGTCTCGACCACCACGTGGTCGCCGACCTTCAGTTTGTTGAGGTACCGGAACGGCTCGCCGTGTCCGTTGCGGTGTCCGGCGATGCCGAAGTTTCCCTGCTCGCCGGGGCCGGTGTACGGCGCGTACGTGTAGTGCCCGACGCCCTGCGCGAGGGATTTGAGGCTGGTGCCCTCGACGATCGGCTTGTGGAAGTTCTTGCCCAGCCGCGGGATGTAGACGATCGCGAAGGCCTTCCCGCGGATCGTGCCGCCGCTGGTCGACGTGCCGTCCTCCTGGCCGTCCCCACCGACGGTGTCGGGCCCTTCGTCGGGTCCCAGGTACGGCGGCGGGCTCGCGTTCTCGGGCGGGTTCGCGACCGCGACGGGGGCGCTGTCGTCGTCCCACATGTCGTGCAGCTTCGAGACGTTCGACTCGGCCTTCTCCCGCGCCTCGATGTTGGTCCACCACAACTGGTGCACGCACAGGAGGAGACCGACGAGACCGAGGGTGAAGACGACCTCGGCAGTGCCGCGTATGACTTTGCGCACGACGCCCATGGGCCGACAGCTTGGCACAAGCAAGCTCCCGGGTCAGGCCCCGAACCGTGATCTATCGCCCGGCAGTTGCCGTTCGCTGACGATGTGTCACTAAGTCTTCACCAATGCGTCGGGTTTGCCCTCGGAACGCGGCCGCTCCTCCTTCATCTCGCCCCACACGATGAGGCGGTACGTCGAGGCGCCGTCGGGCGTGCACGTGGTCAGCGTGATGTAGCGGCCCGCTTTCGTCTTCCCGCTCTGCTTGGGGATCGGGTCGATCACCGCGATGTTGCGCGGCGAGGTCTGCGCCAACTGCGCATACACCGTATAGGTGTAGTACACGGTCGCCGTCTCGACGACGATCTCGTCGCCGGTCTTGAGCTTGTTGATGTAGCGGAACGGCTCGCCGTGTGTGTTGCGGTGGCCGGCGACCGCGAAGTTCCCCTGCTTGTCCCACGGCATCGCGGTCTTGGGGTTCGTGTAGTGCCCGGTGAGGCCCTTGTCCAGCACCTTGTACTTGTCGGTGCCCTGGGCGACCGGGACCTTGACCCCGAGCGACGGTATGTAGAGCAGGGCGAAGCCCTTGCCGGGCGCGAAGCCGTCGGGCTGGCGCGGGTCCGGCGCCGGGAGCTGCTCCTCGCCGGCCGCGGCCTGGTCCCACTGCTGCTGCAACTGGTCGGCCTTGCGCTCGGCGTTGCGGTCGCCGATGACGTTCGTCCACCACTTCGTGTAGACGACGAACAGCACGAGCACCAGGCCCAGCGTCATGGCGACCTCGCCGACCCCGGTTGCGACGCCGGTGATGACGCGCGAACGGGTGGACGGACGCGCTGCCTTGCGCCGCGCCGCGCGGCCCGCACCGGGCGGCAGCTCGGCCGCCGCGGCGCCGCGGGTGCCGGAGGACCGTGTACCGGCGCCGGCACGCCTGCGGGAGGACTTCTGCTGCTCCTGGAGGGCACGGCGGCGCGCCGCGCGGCCTCCGTCCGCCGGGGCGCCGGCGACGGGCACGACGGCGGTGCCGATCGCGGGGGTGCCGAGCGCCGGGGTGACGTCGCGCCGCGGCAGGTCCGCCGGGGAGACGACGGTGAGCTCGGCCGTGCGCTCGCGGAAGTCCGGGGCCGGGAAGTCCACGAGGGAGTCCGGGGCCGGGACATCCGCGGCGGGGAAGTCCGAGGCTGGGAGTACCGGGACGTCGTACGGGGGCCCCGGCGCGAGCTCGGGCGGCGGCCCGGCTATGCGACCGTCCCCGTCCTGCCCACCACCGGTGCCAGCCCGTCCGCGCGCCCGACGGCCCCGGGGTCGCCGCAGGTCGTCAGCCAGTTCGCCAGCATCCGGTGCCCGTCCTCCGTCAGGACCGACTCCGGGTGGAACTGCACGCCTTCGACCGGTAGGTCGCGATGACGGAGCCCCATGATCACTCCGCTCCCGGTCCACCCCGTCACCTCCAATTCCGCCGGCACCGTGTCCGGGTCCACCGCGAGCGAGTGGTAGCGCGTCGCGGTGAACGGCGACGGCAGCCCGGAGAAGACACCCGAGCCCTCGTGCTCGACCAAACTCGTCTTGCCGTGCAGAAGTTCCGGTGCCCGGCCAACCGTAGCCCCGTACGCGACGGCGATTGACTGCATGCCCAGGCAAACGCCGAAGACCGGCACCCGTCCGGCACCGTGCCGGACCATGTCGACGCAGACCCCGGCCTCCTCCGGCGTGCCCGGTCCCGGGGACAGCAGCACCCCGTCGTACTCCAGCGCGTCGTCAACCGTCACGGTGTCGTTGCGCCGTACGTCGCACGTCGCACCGAGCTGGTACAGGTACTGGACCAGGTTGAAGACGAAGCTGTCGTAATTGTCCACGACAAGAATTCGGGCGGTCATCCGGGCAGCCCCGCGGGCGCGCCGGACGGCTGGACGTCCTCCACATTGCCCTGGTCGACGGTCACGTCGCTGAACGGGAGCATCGGCTCGGCCCACGGGAAGATCCAGTTGAACAGCGCGTACACGATCGCCATCACGAGGACGAGGCTGATGGCGATGCGCACCCACACGTTGCCCGGCAGATGGCGCCAGATCCAGGCGTACATCAGGAGGCTCCCTTCAGCGCCGCGGGCTCGCCGGCGGACAGCGGCTGGACCGATTCGAGGTGGCCCCACACGATCAGGCGGTGCGAACTGCCGTACTCGGGCTCACAGGTGGTGAGCGTGATGTACTTGCCGGGCTTGTCGTAGCCCTTGACCGGGACGGGGGCGACGACGCCGGTGTCGTCGGGCAGCGTCTTGTACACGGCCTTGTTGTTGGTGCCGTTCACCACCGGCTTGTCGAGCGTGTAGACGTACCAGTTCACGGTGTCGTTGACGATCACCTTGTCGCCCACGCGCAGGTCCGGGAAGTCGATCATCGGGTCGCCGTACGTCTTGCGGTGCCCGGCGACCGCGAAGTTCCCGTCCTGCCCGGCCTTCGCCGAGCCGGTGTACCAGCCGAGGCCCTTCTTCAGGTCGTCGGTCCCGGTCCCGGCGAGGACCGTCCACTTCCAGCCGGAGCCGAAGCGCGGGATGTACATCACCGCGAAGCTCTTGCCCTCCTCGTACGCCGGGGGCGGTCCGGGGGCCGGCGGAGCGGGCGGCTCGCCGACCGCCACCGGCGCCACGGGGGCGGCGAGGGTCTGCTTCATCTTCTTCTGGAGCTCGTCCAGTTCGTCGGCGCGCGCCTGGCGGGCGAGGACGCCGGTCCAGTACAGCTGGTAGACGACGAAGAGCAGGATGACGACACCGAGGGTGATGAACGCCTCGCCCAGCCCGCGGATCGCGGTACGCACGGTCTCCCGGCTCCCCTCTGCTGCCTCTGGTCAAGCTGCTCTGGTCTGTGGCTCTGTTGTTCGTGAAACCTAGGAGACTTTCGCATACTGAAGGTCCAACGGGCCCGTGTACCCCGGAAGATTGAGCTGCGCACGGTCCTCCAGCTTGTAGCCGAGGCCGTAGGCGTCCACATAGGTCTTGTAGTTGTACACAGACTCGCTGTCGTCCAGGGCGAGGCGGAGCTTGTCCACATCGCCGATGGCGGAGATGACGTACGGCGGCGAGTAGACGCGGCCGTGCAGGATCAGCGTGTTGCCCACGCACCGCACCGCGCTGGTCGCGACCAGCCGCTGGTCCATGATCTGCACTCCCTGCGCGCCGCCCGCCCACAGCGCGTTCACCACGCCCTGGATGTCCTGCTGGTGCACGACCAGGTCGTCGGCGGTCGGCGGCGGCGCCCCGTTGCGCGGCTCGGCGTCGGCCGGAGCGTCGGTCAGTGTGACGGTGAGCCCGGGCCCGGACAGCGGGGCGAGCCCGGCCGGACCGGTCAGCGCGTCCACGCGGGCCTGCGCCTCCGGGTCGTTCACCTGGGCCTTGCGCAGGTCCTCGACCTCCTGGCTCAGGTCGCTGACGTCGCGCTCGACGTCCACGTTGTGCTGGCCCTGCTTGCGGACGAGGTCGCGGTACTCCATCGCCTGGCTGTCGTTGCGCAGGTTCGAGCCGTGCGAGGTGTTCGCGCTGATCCAGAACAACAGGCCCGCCAGACCGAACACCACGAGGGCCAGGGTGCGGGGTACGATCGCTCGCCAGGCCGATCCGGAGCGGCCGGGATCAGATCCGGGTTCGGCGGCGCCGGGGCGCGGCGAGCTCACACCGGGCATACGCACGTTGTCGTACCCTCCATCCGGACCTGACAGCGACTACGCTAACCGACACGTCGCAGGCCGCGTCGCGTCCCTACACTCCCCGCCGACGGCAGGGGCGCCGAAGCCCGGTGCTAGGCGTCCGGAAGCAGTAGGCCAGGGCAGCATCGACAGGAGAGACTCTCGTGCCGAAGTCCCGGATTCGCAAGAAGTCCGACTTCACGCCGCCGCCGGACAAGAAGACGGCGATAAAGCTGGACACGCGGCGGTGGATCGCGCCGTTCATGCTGGGCCTGTTCCTGGTCGGCCTGCTGTGGATCGTCGTCTACTACGTCACCAACGGCGACTTCCCGGTCGAGCAGATGGGCAACTGGAACATCGTGGTCGGCTTCGGCTTCATCGCCGCCGGCTTCGGTGTCTCCACTCAGTGGAAGTAGCGCCGGGTCCCGGTTCCGGTCCCGCTCAGGCCCTGTGACGGCCCGGGCCGCGTCTCGCCGCGGGCCCGCCGCAGGGTCTGACAGCCGTGCCGACACATCAGGGTTCGGCAGGTCCGCGGGTCGGCGGCCGACGGGTCGCGCGGTGCGTGGACAGGCCTTTGTCCACCGCGGCATCCACAGAGTTATCCACAGTGGGGATAACCAGGCAGAGCCTGTGGATAACTCTAGCGCGCACGTCGCGCGCCGAAACCCCCCGGCACGCCCGCGACCTGCATTTCATCACGTCGGGTCATTAAGTATATGCTCAGTGTAACCGATCAGGTGAGCTGAGATGTCCGCACCAGCACGACGCCCACCAGCACCGCGACGACCGCGCCCACCGACACCACCTGCGCGGCGAGGCGGTGGTTCTTCGGAGCGTGCACCAGGCACACCGCCGTGACGGCACCGATGACCAGCCCGCCGATGTGCGCACGCCAGTCGATCCACCTGGTGTTCAGGAACGTGATCACCAGGTTCACCACCAGCAGCGCGATCAGCGGACGCAGGTCCGCCTTCATGCGGTGGCCGACCACGATCGCCGCCCCGAACAACCCGAAGATCGCCCCGGACGCCCCCAGCGACCCCTGGTTCTGCGCCGCGATCAGGTACGACGCGGCGGTGCCGCCGAACGCCGACACCAGGTACACCACCAGGAACCGGGTGCGCCCGAGCACCGCCTCCAGCGGCGGCCCCAGCACCCACAGGCTGACCATGTTGAACAGGATGTGCCACACCGCCTGGTGCAGGAACGCCGCGGTGAACAGCCGGTAGTACTGCCCCTCGGCGACGCCCGCCCAGTGGTTGTCGATGATCGCGCGGCCGACCAGCATGAGGCGGTCCACCACGTCGTCGCCGACCGCCAGCACCAGCACGAACACGGCCAGGTTGAGGCCGATCAGCGTCTTGGTGACGACCGCGTTCGTCCCGGTCCCGGGATCACGCCGGACGCGTGCGCCGGCGATCGTCCGGGCCTCGCGCACCGTCCGGCCGCCCTCGCGCACGCAGTCCGGGCACTGGAAGCCGACGGACGCGCTCACCATGCAGTCGGAGCACACCGGGCGTTCGCACCGGGTGCAGCGGATGTGGGTCTCGCGACCGGGATGCCGGTAACAGACCGGCGGACCCGCCGGAGCCCGCTCGGGCTCGGCCGGTCCGGAGCCGTCGATGGGGTTCAACTGGGTCAACGATTCTCGATGACGATCTCGGAGATGACGACGTCGGTCGCCGGGCGGTCGCCCTCGGACCGGGGCACGGCGGCGATCGCGTCGACGACCTGGCGGCCGGCCTGGTCGGCGACCTCTCCGAAGATCGTGTGCTTGGTGTTCAGGTGCGGCGTCGGCCGGACCGTGAGGAAGAACTGCGAGCCGTTGGTGCCGCGCCCGGCGTTCGCCATGGCGAGCAGGTAGGGCTTGGAGAACTGGAGGTCGGGGTGGATCTCGTCGGCGAACTCGTAGCCCGGTCCACCGCTGCCGGTGCCGGTGGGGTCGCCGCCCTGGATCATGAAGCCGGGGATCACGCGGTGGAAGGTCACACCGTTGTACAGCGGGCCCGTGCCGGGCGTGCCGGTGCGCGGGTCGGTCCACGAGCGGGAGCCGTCCGCAAGGCCGACGAAGTTGGCGACCGTCTTCGGCGCGTGGTTCGGGAACAGCCGGACCTGGATGTCCCCGTGGTCGGTCTTGATGGTGGCGAACAACTCCTGGGCCACGGACAAACCCTTTCTGCGTTTCCCTCACCCCGTCCCGGACAATCTCCGGTCACGGAATCCTCGCACGCGCGAGCGCCCGCCGCGCAAACGTCCCGGAGACCGCCGAACCCCTTGAGCGCCGCCCGACGAGCCCCCAACTGCACCAACAGGATATGAGATGACAATTCAGGCATGATCCGCTGGACCTCGGGAACAGATAGCGGATGTACCCGCCGAGGAGGAGGCTGTCGTGACCCGCTGGGAGCAGGCCCGCGACGCTGGTGACCGGACAGTCGTCTGGATCGCACCACGCGCCGCGCACGCACGGAACGCCGCGGTGCATCATGCCGCCGATGCCCGGGACTGGGCGGCGCCACGCCTGGAGTACGGCATGGCGGTCGCGAAGCGCCAGGCCCGCGACACGACGCGGGACCGGATCGTCCCGGCCGTGGCCGTCGCGCGGATGAAGCTGGCCGCCTTCGGCCGCGACACCGTGGCCCCCGCCGTCGGCCCCCGCGCGCAGCACGCGATGGACACCGCCAAACAGCGCGTCCAGGACGACGTCGTCCCCCGCGTCAACCACGCCGCCGTCGCCGCCCGGGAGGCGGGCGAGCCGATGCTGCACGAGGCCCGCTCACGCGCCGAGGCGGCGGTCCTGGCCCTGCGCGGCGACGTCACCGCGGCCGAGATGAACAAGATCGTCAAGAAGAAGCGGCACAAGAAGCGCAACAACGCCCTCGTCCTGCTCCTCGCCCTCGCCATCGGCGCCACCGCCGGCTGGGTCTGGTGGCAGCGCAAGGCCTCGGAACCCGAGTGGAAGGCCGACGAAAACCTCCCCATGCCCCCGGCCGGCCCGGACGCCTACCGCAGCGACCCCGCCGTGGACATGACCGTGACCGACCCCGGCCACCCCTCCGAGGACACCCCCGACGACATGCACACCGCGGGTTCCACCAAGGGCAAGCACCGCAACCGCAACAAGCCCTGACCCCCCCGCACAGCCCGAAGGCCCGGAAGTCCGCACGGACGTCCGGGCCTTCGCACGTCCTCCGAACCCGCGGAATCAGGCGGTGCGACCACGTGACGCTCGGTGGCCGAACTCATGCGCCACTACGGCAACGTCCCCACCCGGGCTCGCGGCACGGTCGCCGGGTGTCGGCCCGTACAGTCGCCTGCGTTGCCACCCGACGTACCGGAACGCCCCGGCACAGTTCAGAGGGATGTGGGTGGCGAAGCCCCGCCCGGCGGCGAAGGCGCCCAAAAACCAACGAGGCGACCCGCCCGCGCTTTCCGCGGGCATGGGTCGCCTGTCGTCGAGTGGAGCCATGGGGACTCGAACCCCAGACATCTGCCTTGCAAAGGCAGCGCTCTACCAGCTGAGCTATGGCCCCTCGGGAGCCCGGTGGCGCCCCGCGGGCGGGGTCGCGACGAGCGGTACGAGCATACCGAACAACCACACGGCGGGCCCGCGCATATCGCGGGTCCCGGCGGTGGCCGGGACCCGCGTCAGCGAATCTCCGCGTGTGCGCGGCAGGGTCGTGCAGGGCCTCAGCGTGCCGAGGAACCCGCGGGGACCGGGTCGGTCGCCTCGGTCCACAGATCCTGCTCGGCACGGTCCGCCTGGATCTGCCGGTAGACCAACAGTCCGCCAACAGCGGCCAGGGCCACCAGGATCAGCTTCTTCATCGCGTGCCTCTCCGTCCTGCGAGTGACGTCCTCCCCAGGCGTCCGAGGAGCCTGGGATGGCGTCGACAATAACAGCTTGATTACCTTCAGGGGGACCCGTGGGGCACCGGCCACACCTCCACGGGGTCCTGCTCGGCGAGCGGCATTTCCGCCGCGATCTGCAAGGCCCGCTCCTCGTCCTCCACGTCGAGGAGGTAGAAGCTGGCCATGTACTCCTTGGTCTCCAGGTACGGCCCGTCCGTGACCGCGGGGAGCCCGTCCCGCCGCCGCACGAGCCGCGCCTCCGCGGCGTCGCCGAGGCCGTACGCCCCCAACAGCTCGCCCGTCGCACGGTACTTCGCGTTGAACGCGTCCTGCCGCGCCACCAGGTCGGGCCACTCCTCGGGGGAGTACGCCTCCCACTTCTCCTTGTTGCCGTAGATCATCAACAAGTACTTCACCGCAGTCCTCCCGTCCCCCGAAGAACGATCAAGACCGCCCGCCGTCACCGGCGTTGCGGACTCTTTGCGGAATCCGGAGATCCGAACAAGCTCGAAACGGCCAGAGGCCCGGACTCCCCGAAGGGCTTCCGAGCCTCTGACCTGCACGCTGTCTCTGTGGGCCTAACAGGACTTGAACCTGTGGCCTCTTCCTTATCAGAGACAGTACCAGTTTGATCTTGAATTGCCTGTTGTGGATCGGTGTGGATCGGTGCGCGTTGCCCTGGCCAGAGGCCCGTTGTAGGGGCGAATACCTGGTGTGACCTGCTGTGGACTGCCCTGGGTCGGTGGGGATGTGGAATTTTTGTGGAATTCACGACGCCACCCGCAGGTGCGGGCCCGGCTTCGCCTTGCTCGCGTCGGCGAGCGCTGCAAGCACCTGGCCGGCCACGTCGGACGCCGCGTGGGTATACAGCCATGTGACGTCGCCGCCGCGTTCGTGGCCAAGGATCTCCTGGGTCACGACCTCGGGCACACCGATGTCCGCGAGCACCGACGCGTAGTAGTGGCGGATGTGGTGGGGCGTCGGCCACCAGTCGACGTGGCCCGTATGCCTGTCGACGGTGCGCCGCGCTACACCGGCTTCCTGGATCGCCGCGATCCAGGGCCGACGGAACGAGTTGCGGCGGATCGGCTTCCCGTTGCGGCCCCGGAAGATCAGTTCCTTCTCGCACATGCCTTCAGCAACCGTCGTCTTGGCGTCGCTGACGGAGTAGAACTCCATGACCTCGTCGATAGCGGCCTCGGCCCGTGTCGAGAGGCCGATGGTCCGAAGGCCTGCCTCGCTCTTGGGGTACTCCTTCCGGATCAGCTTCCCGTTGACCTCGCTGAGGACCTCCTTGATGGTGACCCGCTTTCGCACGCGGTCGACGTAGCACAGGCGCAGCCCGACGGCCTCGCCGAAGCGCACGCCCGTCTCCTCTAGGAAGACTTCCAGCGGCCGCAGGTACCGGGGCAAGCAGTCGCGCACGCAGTCGAGTTGGAACGCGGACGGGGGCCTGCGCTCCTCTGGGTGCTTCTTCGGGACGCTCGGCAGCTTGATGCCGTCGCACGGGTTGAACACGATCCGACGCTCCCGGAACGCCGCGGCGAGCATCCGGTCCATGATCTGGTGGACCTTGACGATGGACCCCGGTGCAAGATCGCTCTTGAGTCCGTGCGTGATCCAGGCCTGGTAGTCCAGGTGCAGGATGCCAGCGATCGGGAAGCCACCCCACCTCGGTTGAATGTGGTTGGCCCACATGCGGTCGTCGCGGTCGAGCGTCGACGGTTCGCCGCCCTGCGCCTTCCGCCACCGTTTCCGGAAGTCCTGAAGTGCTTCCTTGCCCAAGTCGGGGTCGATATAGGTACCGGCTTTGATGGCCGCGACGGTCGCGATCAGGTGGTTCTTGGCTTCGGTCTCGGTTCGGAAGCACTTCGTGTCCTGCTTGCCTGCGGCGTTACGCCATCGGGCCTGCCACGGTCCGACGCAGTCTTTTCGGGAGCGGCGCTCAGGCGTCGGGTACTTCTCTTTACAGAGCTTGCAGCCACAGCTCATCGCTCTGAGCTGCCGGGGGTTGTTCAGGGCTCGGCGAGGCACCGGGTCGTCCCCTCACTACTTCATGTCGGCATGGTTACGGGCGCGCCGCACCAGCACGAGACGCCGGCCTCGGGCTGTGCGGCACCGACCCGGCTCAGTAGGCGGCGGGTCATGACGAGTGCCAGGTCGGGTGTCAGGGCAGGCGATAGATAAACAGCAAGATCGTCAAGGTCCAGCTCAGCGGACGGCCCCTCCACCGTCGCGGCCACGCGTACGACAACGCACATGACTGTCCCCCAATGCAGCATCGGCAGCGGCACGTCGCCGATGGTGGAGGACAACGGCGGGAAAGGTACGGTAGCCCGTGCTGGCGCCAAATGGGATACCTTTCCCGCGTATTCACGCGAATCCGGAAAAGGTTGTATTGCGGTTAGGATTTTCTTCGGGGATTTATCTATTTTCGGGCTCGCGCCTTTTGCGCAGCGCGTCGGCCGTCGCTTCGAGCACACGCTGATCGGCGTCGGTGAGCCCCCGCCAGGTCTCGACCAAGCGTCGCTCGCGCGCATCGTCTGCCGGGGCTGGCAGCGGCAGCTTTGCAGCGGCGAACAACTGGCGGACGGTGACGGGGAGACCACCCCGCTCTGCGATCGCACGCAGCCGCTCGTGGTCTGTCGCACGCCGGGTCCCGTTGATCCACGCGGACAGAGTGGCCACAGGAACATCGGTACGGCGCGACAACTCGCTCTGGCTCATGTTGTCGGCGTCCTTCATGACGCGCTTGAGCAGCGTGCCAAGGTCTTCCGTGGGCTCGGGCGCCTGGTTCATGTGTAGAAGCTTCCCAACCGGCTTCTACAGGCGCAAGCAGGTGTAGAACGTTGTCCGGTTCTTGTCCTCCTCGTTAATCGAACGGGTGTGCGAACAGGAAATCACTGACTAGCCCATGCCGCAACAGGCCACAGCAGGCTTGACCAGCCTTCTACATCTACGGTAGAAGTAGAAAGGCAAGGTCAGTTCGCCCTCGGGGGCGTGCGGACCCAGCCAACCCGAGCTTGTAAGGACTGCAAATGCGACGACGGGACCACGGGCAGGCCATCCGCACGGCCATGAAGAGGGCTGGCCTGTCCATCCCCGCCCTCGCCCGCGCGACCCGCGAAGTCGACCCTGAGCGCAAGGGCGTAAGCCAGGCACTCATCGGCTTCCTGGTCTGCGCGGACGGCACGAGCGCACGAGACACATGCGGCACCCGTCCCGCGGCGCTGATCTCGCAGACGCTCAACCGCCCCACCAGCGCCCTCTTCATCGACGAACAGGGCACCACCATGCCCGCGGCTTCTACATCTACAGGAGAAGTGGACAATGACCAAGCCCAAGGCCGTGCCGATGGCCGCTGAGGACCCCCTCGGCTACTGGACGGCGGCGGAGTTCCGGAGCGTGCTCAAGATCAGCAAGTGGAGTTACGAGCGGCTGCGGGCCGCCGGTCTCCCGGTCATTCAGCCGAGCCCGAAGGTGATCCGGATTCCGATCGGTGAGGCCCGCGCGTGGCTCGCCGAGAACTCCCTCGCCGCCTGACCCACGCAGACGTGGCTGCGGGCCGCCTCATCTGCCCAGACCAGGCGGCCCGCTGCCTCCCCACCACACCCATTCGAGAGGTGGAGACATGCCCAACCATAAGAGACCGCGGTTGCTCGCCCGGGCGGCGTCCCGGGTCATCGCGCGGCACCACGCCGAACCGCCCGTCCCGGCCGTCCCGGTCGAGCAGCCGGCCGAGTCGCGCACGCAGGTGGCGGCCGCGCTCGCCGCGCTCGCCGTCCTGGACGCGGACCCCGCGGCGTCGGCGGTGTGCGCCTGGCGCATCTCCGAGTACGACGCGCAGATGCACGGCGGTCTCGTGACAGGCCAGTTGTCCGTCAACGGGCCGGACCGCGACGCGGCGTCGCTGGCGCTGCTTGCCGCGCTGGTGGACAAGTACGGCGGCACCGTCCACGAGGGCTCGCCGCTCGGTTCCGGCCGCGTTGAAGTCTCCGCCCGGTTCCAACTGTGCGGCGTAGGCGTCGTGATCTGGGACCTGCTGAAGCCGCTTGTCTGCTCTCGGTGCGGTGCGCCCGGTACCTGGACCGTGACGTTCACGTCGCGGGTGTGCCCGGACTGCGTCGAAGAGATCGACCGTGAAGACGCCGCGGCGACGAAGGCCACCCTGGGCACCCAGGGCGGGGTCACGTCGCCGGACGCGCTGGGGCTGGTCACTCTGCCGGACGACGACGTTCGTCGTGCGTACGTCGCCATCTGGCTGCCGAAGCTGCGCGAGCTGGTGCTCGCGGCCGGCGGGGTGTGGGTGCCGGAGCGCGTGTCGTGCGTGCTGATGGCGCAGTACCCGTCCGCGGTCATGACGATCACCCACGAGCGGGCGGTCGACCTGCTGTCCGCGCTCGCGTCCGAGGGCACGCTCGTCCTGGACGACCGCGAGGGCGCGGGATTCCCGCGCTGGACCGCAGCGTTGCCGGTGCTCCCGCCGGCGCCCCCGGTCCGGGAGTTCGACGCGGACGGCGCCGACCCGGACTTCGACTTCGAGTGCTCCGCCGTGCTGATCGGCGGGGAGCTGACGCACTGCGGCTGCCCGGGGTGCCAGGACCGCACGGACCTCAACCGCTCGGCGCCCGAGGTGGCGGAGTGAAGCGGCCCCGCCTGCGCCTGAGGCTGCGCACGCGCCCCGTCGTTCCGCAGGGCGGCCGCCGCGGCCTGTGGCTGACCGACACCCCGCGGCCGAACCACGCCGACTGCGACGGCGACGGCTGGTACCCGCAGGACTACGCCGACGAGCACGGCGAGTACGGCGGCACCAACGACGTGTTGTGCGGCTGCTGGTCCCCGGACCGCGTGTGGCGGATCGTGCCGATGCCCCGTGCCCGCCGCCGTCCGCCGCCCGGCGGCTACTCCGACGAACCGCCGTTCTAGGGAGGCCCGGTGACGAACCCCACCATGACTCTGACGCAGTGGTGCCGCATCTGGGTCAACACCGAGCGGGCGACGTGGCCCGCACTGGCCCGTCGGATCACCCCGGTGCACCTGCGCACGCGGATCCTGCCCGACCTCGGGCCGCTCCTCCTGACCGAGATCACGCCCGACCTGCTCGCCCAGCACGTCGTCGAGCGCCTGGCCGTGCACCGCGAGGTGCGGCCGGGCGACCTCCTGCCGACCCTGAGCGTGGCGGCCGAGATGCGGCTGCTCCGCCGCGTCCTCGACGCCGCGGTCGACGCCGGACACCTGGAGACCACCCCGGCCATCGCCGTGTACGTGCCGGACCGCGCGCCCGCCGCCGGGGGTGCCGAGTGAGCCGCAGCAAGGCCAACAGCCCGAACGCCGCGTCCAAGAGGTGGAACAAGGGAAAGGTCGGCACCCCGACCAGCGCGGCCGACAGGCCGCTGACCGCCACGTGCGGCACCGAGGGCTGCGGGATCCCGGAGGCCGTCGCCGACGAATCCGACCCCACCCTCTGGTCCTGGATCCTCGTCCGCGTCAACGGCTCGATCATGCACGGCCGTTGGTTCTGCTGCGCGGCGTGCGCGTACCACGGCATGGCCCTCGCCGAGCTGCGCATGGACGGTGCGCCGTGCTGATCGGAATCAAGGCCGCCACCCCGCGAAGGGGTGGCGGCCCCCGCCGCCACCTGCTGCGCCCCGTCACGCCGACCCTCGGTGACCTGCTCGCCGCCGACTGGCCCGGCCCCATCGACCACCCGCCTGTGAGGTACCGCCGCCGTGTCCATGTTCCTGCTCGCGTCGGCGATCACCGGGTGGGTCGTCGCGGCGGTCGCGTCCGCCAGGTACCTGGTGCTGCGGCACGCCTCGTACGGCGTGTGCTCCCGGTGCGGTGGCGCCCGGCTGCGGCCCGCGTACACCGCGACCTGCTCCGGCGGCGCGGCGCGATCGGCCGCGGCCTCACCGCCGCCTGCGCCCTGGCCACCCTCGCGGGCCTGATCGCGACCGCGGACCCGGACGCCCTGTACGTCGCGCTGTGGCTGGTCCTGCCGTCCGCGGCCGCGGTGGGCCTCGCGGTCTCGCTGCTGGTCCTCGGCGGACTGGCCTTCGACCGGCACCGGGCACGCCGCCAGGCCGCGCGCGGCGCCACCCCCACCCCTGCACCCCACACGCACCGGAGGTCACCGTGAACCGCATCCGCAGCTGGCTGTACGCCCTCTCGTTCCGCGTCGTGCGGTGCAGCTCCGACGACCTGCTGCGCGCGCGGCTGCGCGTCGCCGAGGCCCGCATCACGGCGCTGAAGCTCACCCTGGCGCACGTCGACTCGGGCGGCGCCATGGATGAGATCGAACGTCTGCGCGAACGCCTGGAGGAGGTCGCCCGGGAGCCGCGCAACCGGGTCCTGCTCGAACTGCAAGACCGCCTGGAGGAGTACCAGCGCCGCGACGAGGCCGCCGACGCGGCCGCGCGCACTGCGGCGTACGACCGCATCGCCGCCGAGTGGGAGCAGCACAAGAACGACCCGCTGACGGTGCTGCCCAACGAACCGCTCACCACGGGGCAGTTGGGGGCCATGCATTGGCTGGCCTCCCGCATCCCGCGGCCGCGCTGACCCGGGCCCGTCCGGCTGCGGCGACCGCACCCCGCGACGTCGACACGCCGGGCCTGCACATCCGCTGCGCCGTGCCGCACCGCCCCGCCACCGCGGCGGCGCGGTGCGGCCGGTGCGGCGACCAGTACACGGCGACCGGTGACCGCGCGGTCCTCGATCTGATGACCGCGGTGTGGCCGGCGCACCGAGAGGAGTGCGCATGTCGGCCGACCACGAGGGCCTGACCACCGACACGGTGTGGGCTGAGGTCACAGCCCGGTACGGCGGGCAGTGCGGGTGCAGCGGCCAGTGCGGCGCATCGCACCGCACCACCCGCGGCCGCTGCCCGCGCCTGCACTACGGCGACGGCAGCGCCAACCAGCGGCTCCTGGTCGTGCCGATCGACCCGCACGCCGCCGATCCCGCGGGCCGCTCCCCGATGCTGCTGATGGCCATCTGCCGGGCCTGCCACGACGGGTGGCGCCGCGAGCTGGACCGCGCCGACCGCGCGGCCGCCGCCGAGGCCGACCAACTGAACCTGTTCGGCGACCCGCCGTGCACCACCCCACCCTGTCCCGACCCTGACGAGACCGCAGCCCCCGCGCGCCCCCCGGCGCTCCCGGCCGCGGCGGTCAGCGTGCGCGCCGTGATCCGCCTCACCGACGAACTCACCGCCGCGCACGCCGCCGGAATCCACCTCCCTATCCCACCGAACGCCTACGTGATGTGGGACCCCGCCCGGCACCGCTACGTCGCCACCGCCGGTCTCACGGTCCCCCCCGACAGCCCCCACACCGACGCCTGACCACCCCGAGCAGGGTGCCCGGCCGCGCCCCCCGCAGTCGGGCACCCGCCCCTCCACGAACGGACCACCGATGGCACCACGGGGACACGCGTTCATCTACACCGCGATCTGGAACGACCCGGACTACCGCAACCTCACGATGCCCGCGCAATGGATGTACGAGTACCTGCTCAGCCAGGAGGACCTGTCGCGCGCCGGGCACATCGCGCTGCGCCCGCGCCGCTGGTCGCAGTCCGCCCGCGGCCTCACCCTCGACCACATCGCGGACGCCCTACGCGAACTCGTGGCGGCACGCTACGTCCTGGTGGACAGCGACACCGAGGAACTGCTGATCCGGACGTTCGTCTTCCACGACAAGATCTGGAAGCAGCCCAAGATGATGGGCACCGCCGCCGTCGAGGCCGCGCTAATCACGTCGCCGCGGCTGCGGGCCGCGCTCGCCGTCGAGATGGGCCGCATCCCCCTCGACGAACTCAGCGACACCGCGACCACCGACGCGAAGGGCAACCGGACCCCGTCGCCGCGCGCGCAGGTCGCCGGCCACATCGCCGCCATCCGCCGCCTGGCCCACCCCGACGGCGACGGGCCGGGCCGCCGCCCTCCCCGTCCCGGCCCCCCTCAGCACGGGGACCACGGCGACCGTGGCCACCCCCCACACGACGGGGCAGCGCAGCCCACCGCAGCCCCCTCGGCACACGCTGCCCACGCCCCTGCCCAGGGGCCTGCCGACCCCCCTCCGAACCCCCCTGCCGAGGGTTCCGGCCCGCTCGCGGAGGCCTCGCCCGCCCCGGACTGCACCAACCGCGACGAGCCCGAGAACACGCAGGTCACAAGCCCTCCCGACCCCCCTGCCGAGGGGGGTCCCGAGGGGGGTCCGCAGGGCCTCTCACGTGCGCACGCGCACGCGGGTACGCGCGCCGCCCCTATCCCCTTTCCCCATACCCCAGAGAGAGTTCCTGAGGTAACCCACCACGCGCCCGCGCGCGAGGCCGCTGCCCTCTCTCTCGACTGGCAGCCCGGTGAGCAGGCCCGCGCCGCGGCCGCCGCCGTGGCCGGACACCTGACCGCCGACCAGGTCGCGCACGCCACGCGGAAGTTCCTCGCGTGGGCGGTCGGCAAGTCGATGCCCGACGCCGACGCCGCGTGGGTGCTCTGGCTGTCCCGCGAACGCCCCGACCGGCCGCGCCCGGACCAGGCGCCGACCTACACCGCCGCCCCGTACGGCGACGTGACCGCCCGCATCGACGCGATCCGCGCCGAGGACCAGGCCGCCGACGACGCCGCGCCCGCCCGACACCTGCACGCCGTCCCCGACACCGCCCCGCCGCCCGCCGACGTCCACGCGCACGCCGACGGCATCCGCCAGGCCATGCGCGACCGCCTCACCCGCACCGCCTGATCCACCCGACCCGAACGGAGCACACCGCCCATGACCGACCTCGACCTGCCCGCCCTGACCGTGCACACCGCGCTCGCCGAGCACGACCAGGACGTCTGCGTCCGCGACCACTACGGCATCCCCGGCACCCCCGCCGTCGTCGCCGACGCCTACGAGCGGATCCTGACCCAACACCTGCCCGCCCTGCTCGCCGACCACCGCGCGCACACCGCCCTCAAGGATGAGCACAAGCTGCTCGCCGCCCGGCTCGACGACGTCCGCGCCGCCACCGTCAGGCACATCGCCCGAGTCCTGGACCTCGCCGGCCTGCCTGCCGCTGCCGAACTCGTCCGCACCGAACCCGCGCGCACCGCCGACCCCGACCACATCGATGTCGGGCCGCTGCTGTGAGACCACCCAGTCACCGCCCTGCCCCACCGGCGCCGCCGAGGCTCGCACCTGCCCCACCACCCGACCCAGACGAAGGCATGACCATGACCGCACACCCGACGCTCACCCAGCGCATCCTCAAGCGGTGGGCCGCACACGCCCCCCGCCACGGCGTCACCCTCGACCCCGCGGCGGCTGGCATCCTCGCCTCGATCGCCGCCGAGACCGCCATCGCCCCCGACCGGATGCCGCCCGGCGAATCACGCGAGCCGGAAGAGACGCTGAGCCGCCGCGAGCGCGAGGTCCTGCTTGTCCTCGCCTGCGGCCTCAGCACAGCCGAGATGGCACACGAGCTGTACCTGTCGCCCGACACCATCCGCAGCCACTGTGCCCGCATCTACAGGCGCCTTGGTGTCTCCAGCCGCCTCGACGCGGTCCTGGCCGCACTCTCCCGCGGCGACCTCGACCTGCCTACCATCCTCGCCGCCCGAGCCGCCCACCACGACCGCACCCAGATGGCCGCGGTCACACCGATTCGGCAGGCGATGTGACCACCCCCGACCCGACCACCCCGAGGCCCGACCTCGCCGCACTTCAACAGCGCATCGACGAACAGGCCGCCGCGCTCAACCGTGTACGCGAAATCGCCACCCGGGCCCGGCTCTTCACCCACGCCCACCAGCCCACCCAGGTCACCGTCCGCGTGATCGGCGACACCGTCCTGCGGGCCCTCGACGGCACCGAACCCCCCGCCCCCCGCGACGCGGGGGACACCTGGCCGCCGCCCGTCATCGGCACACGGCGCCTCGCCCGCCGCTACGACCACCTCGCGCCCCCGCCCGGAGCCTGAAAGGACACAGCAGATGACCGACACCGGCACCCTCCGCGCCGCCGCCACTCGACTCCGCGACCTTGCTGCCGCCGCGTCCGAACACGGCGACCCGCCCTGGTCCTACGCCGACCGCACCCGGACCAGCGGCGCCCTCCGCTACGCCGACCGCGACCTGATCCTCCGCGGCGGCTCCACCGGCCGCGGCGACGGGCCACGCGTCCACCGCGCCACCGGCATCTGGATCGCCACTTTCGACCCCACCCTCGGCTTGCTGATCGCCGACTGGCTGGACCACGACGCCGACACCGGCCACCCCAGCGACGCAGCGCTGCACGTCGCGCGCGCAGTCCTCGACGACCCTGCCGGGCCCTGACACCACGGTGGGGGGGGCGCCNCGCCGACTGGCTGGACCACGACGCCGACACCGGCCACCCCAGCGACGCAGCGCTGCACGTCGCGCGCGCAGTCCTCGACGACCCTGCCGGGCCCTGACACCACGGTGGGCCCGCCTCCTGCACCGAGGCGGGCCCACCGACCGTCACACCGACCGCATGACGCGCCGAGCGTACGACCCGCAGGAGACACACCCCATGGACGCCATCGAGCACCTGTCCACCATCCGCCGCCTGTGGCCCCTCCTGGACACCACGCCCGGCCGCGGCCGCCGCGACCCCGTACGCGAAACCACCGCCGCGGCCCGCGCCCGGGCGCTGGAGCGCTGGCAGGACGAGCAGACCGACAAGCTGGCCGGCGCTGTCGGCCGCGGCGCGAGCCCGGCCGCGTGCAACCTCGACGTGGTCGACACCAAGATCACGGTCCAGGAAAGGCTGTTCGAGCTCGCGGACCAGGTCGCCGAGCGCACCCAGCTCCCCGAACCGCGGCCGCGCCGACAGCGCATCACCCGCGTCAGCCTCTCCCGCGTCGTGTCCTCGGTGGTCATCCACCGCCAGCCCGACACCTGGCCCGACGACGACCGGTGGCGCTACTCCGCCTCGTACGGACGCGGAGTGCCATGGGCCTGCACCTGGCTGATCAACGCGTACGCGAACAGCCTGCCGATCGACCTGAACGACGCGGTCGACGCCGCGGCCGAGGCCTGCGCCCACCGCGTCCGCACCGCCTACGAAGGCCAGACCGTACGCGATGCCGGACCGTGCCCCGCCTGCCGAACACCCATGACCGTCGCCCCGTGGGACGAACTCATCACCTGCCCCGGCTGCCGCACCTCCTACGGGCGTCGGCAGTGGCTGCGCATCGCCGCCGGGCGCCGCGCATGACCCGTCCCATGCTGCCCAGCCGCATCATGACCACCGCCCTGGCCGCAGAGGCCGCCGGAGTCGCCCCCGCCACCATCCGCGACTGGCGCCGCCGCGGCCTCCTCATCCCGTGCGGCGGCACCCCGAGGCGGCCCCTGTTCCGCATGGAGGACGTCGCCGCCGCGCAAGCCGCCGCCAAGCCACGCCGCAAACGCGAACGTACTTGACCGCCGCGCGATCAGACCTGATCATGGGCGGGCCACGATCTTTTCAGCAGGTAGCCCCTGCCCAGACGCCATTCCGAGAGCCCCGCGCCCACCGGCCCGGGGCTCTCGCGCGTCCGCCCGACCGTGCACCGCCTCGCTCGCCCGGAAGGGCGTATGCGACCCGCACCTAGGAGCAACCCCATGCCGGACTGGACCCTTCACCACGGAGACGCCCTCACCACGCTGCCCACCCTCGCCGCCGACTCCGTCGACTGCGTCGTCACCGACCCGCCCTACAACTCCGGCGGCCGCACGACCGGCGAGCGCATCAATGCCGCAGCCCGGGACAAGTACGTGACCGGCGATGCGAAGCACACCCTCCCGGACTTCACCGGCGACAACCGCGACCAGCGCTCCTACACGGCCTGGCTGTCGATGGTCCTCGCCGAGTGCCTGCGCATCGCCCGCCCCGGCGCGTCCTGCCTCGTCTTCACCGACTGGCGCCAACTTCCCGCAACCACGGACGCCGTGCAGGCCGGCGGCTGGACATGGCGCGGCATCGTCCCCTGGCGCAAACCCAACTGCCGCCCCCAGCGCGACGGCTTCCGGCGCGCCTGCGAATACGTCGTGTG
The DNA here is from genome assembly GCF_051388915.1 of Yinghuangia sp. YIM S09857. NCBI lineage: Bacteria > Bacillati > Actinomycetota > Actinomycetes > Kitasatosporales > Streptomycetaceae > Yinghuangia > Yinghuangia sp. YIM S09857. The sequence continues at coordinate 419,352 of NZ_JBPKBH010000003.1, forward strand.
GGGTAGCCGCGGCCCGCTCGCCGCGCACCCGACCCCGGTGTACCTGCCGGGCATCGTCGAGGGGTCGCAGCCGAGCGGCAAGGACCGGCGGCACATCACGCAGAAGCCCGAGGCCGTGATGCGCGAACTGGTGAAGGTGTGCATCCCGGGCGGCGTGGTGTTGGACCCGTTCGCGGGGTCGGGCACGACCGGCGCCGCTGCGCTCGCGGAGGGGCGCAGCTTCGTCGGCATCGAACTGTCCGAGCAGTACGCCGACATCAGCCGCGATCGATTCGGCCTCGGCGCGTAACGCGCACCCCTGGACGCCCTGGCCCTCGCGGGTCGCTACCGACAGAGACCAGGGCAGGGCGGGCGGTACACCGGTAGCTCCGGCAACCGCCCGCCCCGGCACAACCCCGAGGCCGCCTCGGCAGTCCAACCCCTATGCGACGCATCCACCTCGGGATCGCGGCCGCCGCCACCGCCCTGCTACTTGCGGGCTGCGGCAGCGACGACAGCGACACAGCAGACACCGCCGGGAACAGCACGCCGACCACCGCGGCCGCCAGCCCGCCGGCGCCTCCGCCGTCCGACCTTCCACCGGAGCAGCGCGCGAGCATCCAGGCCGCCGCCGGGATCCCGCCCGCCCCGGACGCCGCGACGCAAGCTGCCTACGCCGCGGACCTGAACAAGATCAACCCGAAGATCGTGGACGGCAAGACCGAGCGCGCGGTCGACCGCGGCCGCAACGTGTGCAGCGACCTCGCCAACGGCAAAGACCACGCGAAGGTCATCGAGAACCTGCAATACCGGTTCGGCAGCGGCGCCTTGACGATCAGCGACACCGAGGCCGAGAAGATCCTCACCGCGATCACGACGCACATCTGCCCGTAACCCCAGAACCACCAACCGAGTTAGTTGGAACGAGGCCCCGCGAGCGCATCCCCGTCGCTCCGGGGCCTTCCCCATGCCTGGCTGCCGCGCCGGTCCCCACACCGGGACGCCGAGGACGGCGCGGCAGCCGGCCACCCCGCGCCGAGGAGGTAGGTGTGCCCACCAACTTCGCCGACATCGCGCGCGGCGAGTCCTGGTCCGTCGAGTTCGGCGTGCAGAACGCCGCCGAGCAACCGGTCGACCTCGGCGAACGGAAGGTCACCTTCGTCCTCCGGGAGAAGGGCCGACAACGCGCCTGCGTCGTGCGCACCGACCACGGCACCAGCGTCGGCGGCTCGATGGTCGTCGACGCCGCGGCCGGGCTGATCGTCGTCACCATCGACCCCGACGTCACCCTCGCCGTTGGGTCCGCTGACTGGGGCCTGTGGCTGGACGAGAAGACCAGCACCGCCGACGCCCTGGAGCGCGGCAAGTGGCAGACCGTATACGTGCCGAGGTCCGACGATGAGTGACATCAAAGTCCTGGTCATCAAGGAGCCCACGCGCGTCACCGTCGCCGCCGCCGGCACGCCCGGTGCGCGCGGCGAGCCGGGCCCGCCCGGGCAGGACGGCGGCACGGGACCCCAGGGCGACACCGGCCCCGCCGGGCCGCCAGGAGTCGACGGAGCGCCCGGCGCGGACGGGGCGCCAGGCACGTTCGCCCTCCCCACCGACTGGTCGGCAGACGTCACCTACAGCCCCGGCGCATCCGTCCGGCACGCGGGCTGCCTCAGCGTTGCCAAGCGCGAGAACATCGGCGTCCAGCCGCCCGAGATGCTCGGCACCAGCTACCGGTGGCGCGGCGACATCACGCCGACCACCCCGACTAGCAGCGAGACAACCGCCGTCGAGACCGGCCTGTTGTGCGAGCTGACGCGTCCCTGCCGCATCCCGACCATCCGCTTCTGGAAGTCCGGCGCCGCGGCCGGGAGCGTGCACATCGCCCGGGTCTGGCGTTACGCCGACGGCACCCTGCTCGACGAGGCCACCAGCGTCAGCGAGCCGACCGGGCCCGCGTGGGCACCGATCACCATGGCGACCCAGCCGATCATCCCCGCAGGCACCGAGATCGTGATCGCCGTCTCCAACCCGAACGGCAGGTACGGCAACACCCTCAACAGCCTGATCAACGGGCCCGTCAAGGTCGGCTCCATCATCGGCAAGCGCTGCCTCTTCAACACGAGCGTCGGCGCCATGCCCAACCAGGAACTCACCGGCTCGTTCGCCGGGAACCTGTACGCCGTCGACCCCACCATCGCGCCCGTCGACACCGGCCTGGACGACTGGGAACTCCTGGTCCGCGGCCTGCCTGCGTAAGGGGACGCCATGCCCACGCGTGCGCCCAGACGCTGCACCACCCCAGCCTGTCCGCGCGACCCCGAGCCAGGCACCGCCAAGTGCGCCCGCTGCGCCACACCGCGGCCGCGCCCCTCGGCCGCCGCGCAGGGATACGGCCCAGAGCACGAACGCCGCTTCCGGGTGGGCGTGTTGGCCAAGCACCCGACGTGCGTGTGTGAGGACACCGACCACGGACACGACGCACCATGCGGCCGCACCTCCCAACACGCCGACCACTGGCCGCTGTCCAAGCGGGAGTTGATCGCACGGGGGATGGACGACAACCACCCCAACTACGGCCGAGGCCTGTGCCCCCAGTGCCACAGCAAGCACACCGCACGCGAACAGCCAGGAGGCTGGCACGCCGAGCCTCCCCCGTTCTGACCCGAGAGGACCACACCGATGAAGCCCACCCTGGGGCGGATCGTCCACTACCGCGGCAAGCAGGGGCGCCTGGCCATGCGCCCCGCCATCGTCACCGGCACGGTCGACAGCGTCACCCCCGAGGGCATCGCCTGCGGCGACGTACCCGCCCTCGACTCCGACGAGCACGTGCACCTGTGGGTGTTCACCCCCGGCGCCTCGGGCGGGTTCCCCGAGTTCAACGTGCCGCTCGGGGAGCCGCGCGAGCACCAGCCCGGCCAGGAGATCCCGCCCGGCTCGTGGTGCTGGCCGCCTCGCGTTCCGTGACATCCGCTTCCGCGAACGAGAATTCGATCTTCCTTCGCTCGCTCAGCGTGACGGGGAGGGCGGGTCAGATTTCTGGCATCGGGGGACGTCGGAACGCGGGGGGGAGCCCAGCATCGCGTCCACGAGTTTTCGGATCCGCCGTACCAGGGCCTTTTGGCCACGCTGTGTGACGGTTTGCGACGAATCGGAGGTGCACGGTGGGGAAGCGCGGAACGGCGCCGGCGCCGACGGCGCTCAAGCTGCTGCACGGCGTCGACAAGAAGAACCCGGGCCGCGTCAACCGCGAGGAACCGCAGCCCACCGAGGGCGACATCGCGCCGCCGGCCTGGCTGTCCGAGACCGCGGTCGAGGTGTGGCACATCCTCGCCGACGACCTGGTCGACCGCGGCGTCCTGACGGCGTGGGACGTCGAGGCTTACGCGGCGTGGTGCGACGCCGTCGCGCGCCGCGCCCGGGCGGCCGAGCGCCTGGCCGCTGAGGGCGAGGTCGTCGAGCACCCGGTGTTCAACAAGAACGGCGAGATCACCGGGCACCGCCTCGGGAAGAACCCGTGGCTCCTGGTCCTCGACGGCGCGGACGCGCAAGTGCAGCGCTACGCCGCGCGGTTCGGCCTCACCCCCTCCGACCGCGGACAGCTGAAGATCGGCGGGGCCGAGGCGCCGGGCGGGGCGGAGCGGCTGCTGTCCTGACCGGGAGGGGACGATGGCCGCGCGCACCACCACCCGCCCCGCCGCGAAGTCGCCGCGCACGGCGACCCCGAGGAGGCCGCCGTCGCGGCGCCGCTCGCCGGTGGTCAACCACCACAAGCGGTGGCGGCCGAGCAGCCGCGCGGGCGGGGTGTGCGGGTACACCCTGGACGGGAAGACGTGCCTGCGCCGCGGGGCGCACTACTGCGAACCGCGCGCGGACAAGGTCGTCGCGTTCTTCCGCGAGCTGCTGGTGCACCCGGCCGGCGCGTTCGCCGGTACCCGCTTCGAGCCGGGGGCCTGGCAGGAACACGAGATCCTGCGGCCGCTGTTCGGCGAGGTCGTCTACAGCCGCCAGTGGCGCCGGTACGTGCGCCGGTACACCCGCGCCACGATCGTCATGGCGCGCAAGAACGGCAAGTCCGCGCTCCTGTCGGGGATCGCGCTCTACATGCTGGTCGGCGACGACGAGCAGTCGGCCGAGGTGTACGGCGCGGCGGCGAACACCCGCCAGGCCGGGAAGGTCTTCGAGCCCGCGACCAAGATGGTCCGCCGCTCGCCGGTGCTGGCCAAGCGGCTGCTGCACAACAAGGCGACGCGGCGGCTCATCGATGAGAAGACCGGGTCGCACTACGAGGTCATCCCGGCGGACGCCGACGTCGAGCTCGGCCACAACCCGCACTGCTTCATCCTCGACGAGGTCCTGTCCCAGCCGGACGGGTCGCTGTGGGAGGCGATGCGCACCGCGGCCGGCGCACGGTGCCAGCCGCTGATGATCGCGATCACCACCGAGACGAAGGACGGCACCAGCTTCGGGGCCGACTTCATCGACGAGGCCGACCGCGTCCAGGCGCAGCCCGACCGCGCCGCGCACCACTTCGCATTCGTGCGCAAGACACCGCGCACACGCGACGAACTCGACCAGTTGCACCGGCTGTTCCCCGGCCGCCGGGACCTGCCGATCTCCCTCGACCCGTGGGACGAACGCAACTGGTCCTGGTCCAACCCCGCGCTCGGCAGCTTCCTGTCCCTTCAGGCGCTGCGTGAGGAGGCGGAGGAGGCCCGCCGGTCTCCGAAGCTGGAGAACGCGTTCAGGCAGTTCCGTCTGAACCAGCGCGTGAGCCAGGTGACGCGCTGGATCCCGATGGACCTGTGGGACGCGAACTGCCGCGAGATCGCGCCGACTCCGGAGTGGGCCGCCGAGCGGCTGATCGGGCAGCAGTGCTGGGGCGGCCTGGACCTGTCCTCGAAGTTGGACCTGACGGCGTGGTCGTTGACCTTCCCCGGCGGCGAGGTGCTGTGGCGGTTCTGGGCGCCGGAGTCGGTAACCGAGCTGCTGGACGGGCCGACGAACGGCGCGTACACGCGTTGGGTGCAGGACGGGTGGATTACCGAGACCGAGGGCGACACGATCGACTACGACCGCATCTACGGCGACGTCGAGGTCGACCACGGCCGGTTCCGGATCATCGACGTCACCTACGACAAGTGGTGCGGTGAGCCGGTCCGGCAGGAGATCGAGAAGCGCACCCGCCTGAAGATGGTGGAGTCCAACACCACCTTCGCGCGGATGACCGGGCCGATGGCCGAGCTGATGCGGCAGCTCAAGGGCACCGAGATGGAGCACTTCGGCAACCCGGTCGCGCGATGGATGGCGGACAACATCGAGTGCAAGCGGCCCCGTGACGACCCGGACCGCATGCGCCCCGTGAAGCCCGACCGGGACAAGACGTTCAAACGCATCGACGGCCTGCCCGCGCAGTTGTTCGCGATCGACGGCCGTATGCGCGGGCTGCCGAAACCGTCGATCTACGAGACCCAGGGCATGGCCCTGTGACACAAGGAGGGTCCGGCGTGGACCGGTGGGATGTGCTGGCCGTGGTCGGCATCGTGCTGATCGGCGTCGGGCTGGGGCTGTTCGCGCCGTGGCTCGGGGTGACCGCCGCCGGGGTGCTGCTGCTCGCCGGCGGAATCGGCGGCGGCCTGCTCGCCGAACGCGCCGCACCGAAGGCCTCGAAGGGCGGCGGTAGCTGATGGGGTTCATCCGCTCCGCCGCCCGCGGCCTCGGGCCGCTGTCCGACATCGCGACACCGGAGCAGTGGGTCGTCGACTGGATCAACGGCGGCAGCATCGGCAACAGCTCGGGCATCCACGTCTCGCCCGAAACGGCGCTGATGTACTCGCCCTTCTTCGCGGGCATGCGCGTGATCGCCGAAGACCTCGGCTCGTTGCCGCTGTTCCTGTACGAGCGCCTGGCGCGCGGCAAACGGCGCGCGACCGAGCATCCGCTGTACGCGCTGCTGCACGACCAGCCCAACCCGATGATGACGTCGATGCAGCTGCGCGAGACGCTCCAGAGCCACGCCACATCCTGGGGCGACGGCGTCGCGGCGCTGGTCACCCACCCGCGCACCGGCGTGATCGAGGAGATCTGGCCGCTGCGCCCGGACCGGCTGTGCATCTACACCCGGCCCACCGGCCGCGCCGGCCAGGTGGACAAGTGGTTCGTCTACGACGACCAGGTCAACGGAGTCCTCGCGCGGCTGCACGCCACCGAGGTGCTGCACATCGCCGGCCTCGGGTTCGACGGGGTCCGCGGGTACCCGGTCGTCGACCTCGCGGCCAACGCCATCGGACTGGGCCTGGCGACCGAGCATTACGGCGCCAAGCACTTCAGCAACGGGTCGGCGCCGGGCGGCGCCCTGTCGCACCCGGGGAACCTGTCGCCCGACGCGCGGCGGCGGATGGCGGACGACTGGGAGAACATCCACCGCGGGATCGACCGCGCGCACCGCGTCGCGATCCTGGAGGAGGGCGTGACCTGGCAGCAGGTCGGCATCCCCAACGACAGCGCGCAGTTCCTGGAAACCCGCAAGTTGCAGGTGACCGAGATGGCGCGGTGGCTGCGGCTGCCGCCCCACAAGATCGGCGACCTGGAACGCGCCACGTTCTCCAACATCGAACAGCAGCAACTCGACTACATCACCTCGGCGTTGGGGTCGTGGCTGATGCGGTGGGAACAGGCGATCCTCACCCAACTGCTCCTGCCGGAGGAACGCAGCCGGTACTTCGCCGAGCACCTGGTCGACGCGCTGCTACGCGGCGACACCCTGAGCCGGTACCAGGCCTACGCCGTCGGACGGCAGTGGGGCTGGCTGTCCGCGAACGACATCCGCGAGATGGAGAACCGCAATCCGATCGCGGGCGGCGACACCTACCTGGTGCCGCTCAACATGGTGCCCGCCGGCGGCGGCGCCCCCGAGGAGGACACCCGGACCGCGCGCCGGCACGCGCGGCTGCTGCGCGGCCGCGGCGCCGCGGTCCGCCGCGCGATCGCCGACACGTACGCCCCGAAGATCGCCGACGTCGACGCCGAGGTCGCCGCGCTGGAAGCGGCCGAGGTCAAGGCGCTGGTCGACCAGCACCTCGAACCCGCCCGGGCGGGCCGGTCGGTGCTCGGGTTCCTCGCGGCGCTGCGCGCGCTGTACGCCGAGGGCGGCCCGATCGCCGCGGCGATGTCCGCGCTGTGGCTGCCGTTGTTTACCGAGTTCGCCGCCGACGTCGGAGAGGAGGCGGCCGCCGAAGTCGGCCATGAGGACGACGTCGACCTGTCGGTGTGGGCCGCGGCGTACGTCGCCTCGCACGTGGCCTACCGGGTGTCGTCGAGCTTCGGGCAACTGCGCAAGGCTGCCGAGGCCGCGGACGACGTCGACACCGCGGTCGCCGATGTCCTCGCGCGCCTGGACAAGTGGCAGGCCGAGCGGCCCGAGCAGACCGCGCGGTGGGAGTCCAAGCAGCTCTCGAACGCGGCCGCGCGCGAGGCGTGGAAAGACGCGGGGATCCGAGAGCTGCGGTGGGTCACGCAGGGCTCGAAGGACTGCCCGTACTGCAAGAAGCTCGACGGCCGGACCGTCGGCATTGAGAAGCCGTTCGTCGCCAAGGGCGCGGAGATCGACGGCGACGCCGAGGGCGAGAAGTTGGCCGCGAAACGCAACACCTTTCATCCGCCGTTGCACGTTGGCTGCGACTGCCAGGTCGTGCCCGTTGCTGCCGACTGACGAGCCGACCGAAGACCGCGCGGCGTCCGCGACGCCCCCGCCGCGGCAGCACGGGTCGCCGCGTGACCGGCAGATACGACTCCCCGGGAGGGAACGATGAAAGCCCGGCACTACGTGCGCGGCTACGTCCAGCGCGCCGACGACGGCGACGACGCGGACGGCAAGCCGCTGACGATCGTCGCGGCGACCGAGGGCCGCAAAGGCGACGGCCTGAACCTGACGATGAAGGGCGCCGACCTCGGCCGCTTCCAGTCCAACCCCGTGGTCGGGTACGGGCATTCGTACTGGGGCCGCGACGGCCTGCCGATCGGCCGCGCCGACCAGACGTGGATCGACGGCGAGGCCTTGAAGATGGACATCGTCTTCGACCAGGAGGACGAGTTCGCGCGCAAGGTCGAACGCAAGTACCGCAAGAAGATGATGAACGCCTTCAGCATCGGCTTCGACGTGTGGAACCTCGACGACTCCGGCACTCCCGAGGGCTGGGAACTCTTCGAGGTGTCCGCGGTCCCGCTGCCGATGGACCCCAACGCCGTTGTGGAATCCGGCCGCGCCGTCGACCGGATCGTGTCCCGACTCGACATCAGCGGCGACATCGACCCCGCCCTGCTCGCCGCGGTCCTGCGCCGCAACGCCGCCGGCCTCGACGTCACGGTCGACCGTGCGGGCGCGGTGCTGTCCAAGAAGAACAAGGCCCTCGTCCTCGCCGCCCGGGACGCCCTGACCGAACTCATCGACGCCGCCGGCGGAACCGACGACGACGGCGACCAGGACGACGACCAGGACGACGACGCCCGCGCGCACGACGCGCGGCAGAAGCGCCTCGCCGCCGCGGGCCTGTAGGCCGAAACCCGCACCGCCCCCCCGCATCCACGCTTCCGCCCCCGAGGGCGGCACATCCACACCTGAAGGGGTACCCCGATGCCGATGATCCGCGAGCTGAAGGCCAAGCGCACCAAGCTCGGCGCCGACGCCAAGGCGATCATGGAGGACGCCCAGGCGGCGGGCCGCACCATGAACGCCGAGGAAGCCACCCGGTTCGACGCGCTGATGGACGAACGCGACCAGGTCGACGCGAGCATCGACCGCGCCGAGCGGCTGCTCGACGACGAACGCGAGACCGTCGGCGACGTCGACGACAAGCCGAACAGCGAGCTGAGCCGGGAGATGGCGGCGCTGCGCGCGTACGTCATCGGCGGCCGCGGTTCGCTCACCGCCGAGCAGGTCCGGGCGCTCAACGCCGGGAACGACCCGGAGGGCGGCTACCTGGTACCGCCGGTGCAGTGGATCAACCAGCTGATCCAGGCGGTCGACGACGCGGTGCCGCTGCGCGACCTGGCCACCGTGCACCAGCTGACCGCCGCCGACTCGCTCGGCGTGCCGACGCTGGACACCGACCTGAACGACGCCGAGTGGACGACCGAGATCGCCACCGGGTCGCAGGACGACGCGCTGCGCCTCGGCAAGCGCGAGCTGTCGCCCAACCCGTTCGCGAAGCAGGTCCGCGTCTCGCGCAAGCTCCTGCGCCTGACGAACAACGGCGCCGAGAACCTGGTCCGCGCGCGCCTGGCCTACAAGTTCGCGGTCACCCAGGAGAAGGCGTTCATGACCGGCGACGGCAACAAGAAGCCGCTGGGGCTGTTCGTCGCCTCCGCCGACGGGGTACCGGCCAGCCGCGACGTGGCGACGCTGTCGGCGACGGGGATCACCGGCGACGGACTGATCAACGCGAAGTACACCCTGAAGGACGCCTACCTGCGCAACGCCCGCTGGCTGTTCCACCGCGACGCGCTGAAGATCGTCCGGAAGCTGAAGACCACCACGGACGAGCAGTACGTGTGGCAGCCCGGCCTGGCCGCCGACCGTCCGGACACCATCCTCAACCTGCCGTACGTGTCCAGCGAGTTCGTGCCGAACACGTTCACCGACGGCCTGTACTGCGGCATGGTCGGCGACTTCTCCCACTACTGGATCGCCGAGGCCTTGAGCCTGGAGATCCAGCGGCTGGTCGAGCTGTACGCCACCAGCAACCAGGTCGGCTTCATCGGCCGCCAGGAGGTCGACGGACAGCCCGTCCTGCCCGAGGCCTTCGTCCGCCTCAAGTGCGCCGCGTCCTGACCCCCGGCCCACGCCCGACCTACCGAGAGGAGTCCCGGCGATGAGCCGCGACCTGAAGAACAACATCAGCCCGGTCCCCTCCCTCGCCCCGGCGGCCCGCACCGCGGCCGCGGACGGCGTGGGTGTGGACCTCGCCAACTACTCCAGCGCCGCCGTGGTCATCGAAGCGGGCACCGCCACCGGCACCACGCCCTCGTTCGAGTTCGAGGTGCAGGAGTCCGACACGTTCGGCTCCGGCTACACCGCGGTGGCCGACGCCGACCTCGACGGCGCCGAGCCGACCGTGACCACCGCCAACGACGAAGGCCTCTTCGAGGTTGGGTACCGCGGCCGCAAGCGGTATTTGCGCGTCATCGTCAAGACGCCGACCGGGACCACCCCGAACCTGCCGTGCTCCGCACTGGTCCTGCGCGGCTCCCCGCGCGTGGCCCCGAAGTAGGGGGCGCCGCACATGAGGAACCTGCGCATGCTCACCCTGTACGCCGGTCCGGACCGTGTCGTTCAGGCCGGCGCCGTCGCGGAGTTCGACGACGACGAGGCCGCCGCCCTGATCGCCGGCGGGTTCGCCGTCGCGGTCGACGCCGAGCGTGCGCCGCGGCCGCGGCCGCTGTCGGTCGACGTCGACGACCCCGAGGTAGCGGCCCGCGTCGCCGAGCTGGGGAAGATGACCATCCCGCAGCTCAAGGACTACGCGGACGAGCGCGACATCTCGCTGCCGCCGGACGGGAAGAAGGCGGACCTGGTCGCCGCCCTGCTCGCCGCCGACGCCGAGGCGGCCTCACCGCCGGAGGGGTGACCGGTGACGTACGCCACCACGGCCGAGCTGCGGAACTTCCTGCGGCTCGGCCGTCCCTATGTCGACGACGAAGAGGCCGAGGCCTCGCTGCTGCTCGACCTCGCCGGAGGCGTGATCGAGGACGCCACCGGCCAGTCCCTCGAACTGGCCACCGACACCGTCGTGTTGGACGGGCCGACGCGCAGCGACCGCGAGCGCAACGGCCGCAACGGCTCGCGGCGGCTGCTGCTGCCGCGGTGGCCCGTGGCCGCGGTCGCCTCGGTGACCCTGCTCGACGACGACCAGCTCTTGGAGTTCGGGCGCGACCGGGACTACACGTGGTCGGCGTCGGGGATCCTCACCCGCGTCGGCGCGGACTGGCCGGACGGCGACCAGGTCGTCGAAGCGGTCGTCACCGCCGGGTACACCACCATCCCCAACGGCATCAAGCGGATCGAGCTGCGGCTCGCCGCCGCCGGGTGGGGCAACCCGGAAGGCCTCACCGCGGAAAGCCTCGGCGACCACAGCAAGTCGTACGCCGCGGAGACGCTGGGCATGGAGCTGTCCGACGCCGACAAGAAGACCCTCGGCCTGTACCGGGCGCGCACATGATCGCGCACTGGCTCAACAGGCACCTGGCGGTGTGGCGGCCGACCACGACACCGGACGGCGCCGGCGGGCAGTCCGTCACCTACGTGCGGCAGCCGGACCTGGTGCGCGCGAAGGTCGACCAGCCGACGCCGTCGGAGCGGATGCTCGCGCAGCAGGCCGGGGCCGAACTCACGCACAGCGTGTACGTGATGCCGACCGCGGACGTGCGCCGAGGTGACGAGCTGCGCGACCCGATGCGGCCGCAGGTCTACCGGGTGCTGTCCGTCGTCGAGCCGTCCTCGACCCGGTACCGCAAGGCCGAGTGCCAGCTCATCCAACCCGAAGGGACCTGACTCATGGCTGCTCTGACCCTGACCGCGGCGCCGCTGGACGGGGGGCTGCCGGACCTCGCGGGCGCCGCGGTCGCCGCGGCGGGCGGCGGCGACACCGCGCCCGTCGGCCCCAATCGGTTCCTGTGGGTGCTCAACGGCGGCGGCGCCGAGGTGACCGTCACCGTGGCCACCCCGGGCACCGTGTCCGGCCTCGACATCGAGAACCCAGCCCTGGTCCTGGCCGCGGGCGACCACGGCCTGATCCCGCTGCCGCGGGTCCTCGCGGGCGCGAACGGCCGCGCGGCGATCACCTACTCCGGTGTCACCTCGGTGACCGTCGCCGTGATCGAGCTCGGCACGTGAGCGCCGACGCGCCGCGGTCGCCGCTACCGACGGAACCGCTCGACTGCCGGCAGCGCGCCGAGGCCCTGCTGCAAGAACCGGCGGACACCGGCGCAGCAATCGCGTGGGCGCTGCTCGCCGCCGTCGGCGAACTCCACGCGCTGCGCATCCAGTTGCGAGGGCTGACCAGGAAGTGAGGTAGGCGCATGGCCCGGTCCGGTGTGGTGGTCACAGTCGACGTCCGCGCCCTGCGCAAGCGGCTGGAGGAGCTGCCCGAGGACGTCCTCGAAGCGCTCAAGCGCGCGATCCGCCTGTCGGCCGAGGCGGTCCGGGACGACACCAAGCGGCGCGTCCGCGTCGACTCCGGGGCACTGCGCTCCGGCGTGCGGATCGAGCTGGAGGACGAGGGCTTGACCGCGCGCGTGGGATGGCCCGAGGACGCCCACTACTACGCACGCTTCCAGGAGTTCGGGACGCGCCGCTCTCCCGCGCAACCCGCGCTGGTACCGGCGCTGGAGGCCGAGCGCAGCAAGGTCAGCGAGCGGATCAGCGATGAGGTCCGCGACGCGCTGAGGCGCAGCAGATGACCGCGCGCAGCCCGCTCGCGGCGATTCAGCGCGCCGTGTTCGCGCGGCTGACCGGCGACGCCGAGCTGATGGATGTGGTCACCGGCGTCTACGACTACCTGCCCGAGGACGCGCCGTACCCGTTCCTCAACCTCGGCGAGGCGATCGAGACGCCGGACAACCGGCACGGCGGGTTCGGCCGGCAGACCGTACTGACCCTGCACATCTGGTCGAAGTACCGCGGCTACGCCCAAGCCCGCGACATCAACGACCACCTCATCCGGCTGCTCGACCACCAGCCACTCATCCTCGACGGGTTCGACCACATCGCGACCCGGCACGAGGACACGCAGATGATCACCGACCCCGAGCCGCCCGGCGACCTGCGCCACGGCATCACCCGGGTCCGCGTCGTCACCGAACAACCCTGAAGGAGGCAGACCGATGAGCGGTCTCGACGGATTCGGCACCCAGTTCCTGCGCGGCGACGGTGCGGGCCCGGAGGTCTTCACCGCCCTCGCGAACGTGACCAACGTGTCCGGCCCCGGCCTGTCGAGGGAGACGATCGACGTCACCGCCCACGACAGTCCGGACGGCTGGATGCAGTTCCTCGGTGGGCTCAAGGACCCCGGCGAGGTGACGGTCGACGTCAACTACGACCCGGCCGAACACGACGTGCTCATCGCCGACTTCGGCGATGACGAGCCCAGGAACTACCGCATCGCGTTCCCCGACCCGGGGACCACCACGTGGACGTTCGGCGGGATCATGACCGGCTTCGAGCCGGACGCCCCGTACGACGACAAGCTCACCGCGTCGTTGACCTTCAAGGTCACCGGCCCGCCCACCCTCGCCTGAACCGGAGACCCCACGCATGGCACTGCTCGGCAAAGACCAGATCAACTCCGCCGACGACCGGAAATGGGAAGACGTCCCCGTTCCCGAATGGGGCGGCGAGGTCCGGCTGCTCGGTCTGACCGGAACCGAGCGCGACGCCTACGAGGCCTCGTTCATCCGGCTCGGCCCGAAGGGCAATCCGATCGGCCGGAACCTGAAGGACATCCGCGCCAAGCTGCTCGTGAAGTGCCTCGTGGACGAGGACTTCGAGCGCATCTACACCGACGAGGAAACCAAGGACGTCGGCAACAAGTCCGGCGCCGTCATCGACCGCCTGTACGACAAGGCCAAAGTCCTGTCGGGAATCAGCGAGGACGCGGCGGGGGCGAAGGCGGGAAACTCCGAGCGCGGCCAGAACGAAGGTTCTACTTCCGACTCGCCGCCCACCTCGGACTGACCGTCGCCGAACTGCTCGCCCGCATCAGCTCGGAGGAGCTGACGGAGTGGATCGCGTACGAGCAGATCACCGGCCCGCTCGGTCCCGAACGCGGCGACGTCCTGCACGGCATCCAGACCGCAGCGGTCGTCAACGCACTGCGCGGCAAGAAGGGCCGCAAGGCCCGCGGCCAGGACTTCGTCCCCAAGTGGGACCGCGCGCCGCAGGACTGGGAATCGATGCTCGCCACCGTCAAGACGATGAACAAGGCGCTGGGCGGGGCCGACAAGACCAAGCACACGCACGGCCAGGCCGACGACGCAGGGGGTCGCAGTGGGCACCATCGACGACATCCTGGTCGCCATCGGCGTCAAGACCGATGACCTGACCGAGGGCACCCAGGACGCCGCGAACCAGGCGGAGAGCAGCCTCAAAGGCATTGCCGCGGCGGCCGCGGGCGGCGCGGTCGGCGCGCTGTTCGTGTCCGGCCTGGGCGCCGCCATGGACATCAGCTCGGCCACGAGCCAGCTCGAATACCAACTCGGCCTCACCGCGGAGGAGGCCGAGCGGGTCGGCGGCGTCGCGTCCGACACCTTCGCCGCGGGGTGGGGGGAATCGGCGGCCGAGGTCTCGGAGTCTCTGGGCGCGGTCATCGCGAACTTCGGCCAGCTCGGGGACACCTCCGATGCCGAGCTGGAGCAGATGACCAAGAGCGCGATGGCGCTGTCGAAGGTCTTCAAGTTCGACGTGGCCGAGTCGACGCAGGCGATCGGCGGTCTCCTCAAGGTCGGCCTGGTCTCATCGGCCGAAGAGGGGTTCGACCTAATGACGGCTGCCGCGCAGAAGCTGCCGCCGGCCATGGCCGAGGAACTCCCGGTACTGATGAAGGAGTACACGGAGTTCTTCGCGCAAATGGGGTTCAGCGCCGAGGACGCGTTCGGGATCATGGTCCAGGCCGCGCAACAGCCGACGTTCGAGCTGGACAAACTCGGAGACGCGGTCAAGGAGTTCACGCTGCGGATCGCGGACACCGACGCGGTCAAGGAGCCGCTGGAAGACCTCGGCCTGAAGGTCAGCGACATCCAGAAAATGGTCAACACCGGCCAGGGCACGAAAGCCTTCGACACGATCACGCAGGCGCTCCTCGGGGTCGAGGACGCGACCGAGCGCACCATGATCCAGGCCGCGCTTTTCGGGGGCCCCGGTGAGGACCTCGGTATCTCTCTGCTGACGATCGGCGCCGAGGGTGCGGGCGCGGCGACCGGGATGGACAAGGCGGCGGGCGCCGCGGCGAAGATCACCGAGTCGATGGAGAAGTCCCCCGCCCAGCAGTACGACGCGGCGATGCGGACCATCACCACCACCATCGGCGAGTCCCTGCTGCCGGTCGTCAACAAGCTCAGCGCGTTCATGTCCGAGCACCCCGGCCTGATCAAGGCCGCCATCCCGATCGTCGGCGGGCTGGCCGCGGTGCTCGGCATCACCGCGGCCGCGGTGTGGGCGGTCAACCTCGCGATGTCCGCCTCGCCGATCACGTGGATCATCCTCGGGATCGTCGCGCTGGTCGCCGCCATCGCGCTGATCATCATCAAGTGGGACGAAGTCGCCGCGGCGACGACCCGGGTCTGGAACTGGATCAAGGACACGGTCCTTGCCCCGACGTGGAACTGGATCAAGAACGCTGCCCAGGAGACGTGGTCGGCGATCACCGGCTGGGTGACCACCGCGTGGGACGCGACCGGTGACGCGATCGGCGCCGGAGTCGACTGGATCAAGAAGCGGGTGGACGAACTCGCGGCCATCCCCGGGAAAGTCGGCGGCTGGTTCTCCGGGATCGCCCGCGACGTCGCGTCGTGGCCAGGCAAGATCGCCGAGGGCGCGAAGGGCATGTGGAACGCGATCCCGGACGGATTCCGGTCCGCGGTCAACGGCGTGATCAGCGGCTGGAACAACCTCTCGTTCACGGTCGGCGGCGGAAGTTTCATGGGGGTGAAGGTCCCGTCCTTCACCCTGCACACGCCGGACTTGCCGTACTTGGCGCAGGGCGGCATCATCCCGGCGACTCCCGGCGGGATGCTCGCGGTGGTCGGCGAGGGCAGCCAGTCCGAGGCGGTGATCCCGCTCGACCGCCTCGACTCGATGATGCGGTCCGTCGCCGGGGCAGTCCGCGGCCCGGCCGGCGGCGCCGCGCCCCAGCGGATCGTCCTCGACGTCACCGGCAGCGACGCCGACCTGGTGCGGATGGTCCGCCGTTGGGTCCGCGTCCAGGGCCGCGGCGACGTGCAGACCGCCCTCGGCAGATGACCCCCCGTCCGGAGAGGACACGCGCATGGCCCGCCCCGACCCGCACGTCGAACTGAAGATCGGCGGCGTGTGGACCGACATCACGAGCGACTTCTACACGCGCGCGCCGCTCACCATCACCCGCGGCCGCAGCGACGAAGGCGCGCGCGTCGACCCCGGCCGGTGCTCGTTCGTCCTCAACAATCGGCACGGCACGTACTCGCCGCGGAACCCCATGTCGCCGCTGTACGGGCTGATCGGCCGGAACACGCCGGTCAGGGTGACCGCCGCCGGAACGACACCGCACCTGCGGGTCGACGGCGGGAGCGCACAGGTCCCGTCGTCGCCCGCGATCGACATCACCGGCGACCTGGACGTCAGCATCGACCTCTCGCTGGACAACTGGGTCGCGCCTCCCGGTCTGGTGTATGTGCTGATGGGCCGCTGGGACTCGACCCCAGGAGCGGTCCAGTTCGGGTGGCGGCTCTACCTCGACAACGCGGGATTCCTGGGCTTGCAGTGGAGCGCGGACGGCACGACCCTGGAGACCGCGAACCCGGCCGGGCCGATGCACTTCCCGGCATCCGGCCGGATGGCGTTCAGGGTCACCCTGGACGTCGACAACGGCGCGGGCGGACGCACGACCACCTTCTACACCGCCGAGACCATGTCCGGACCGTGGACCATGCTCGGGCCTCCCGTGGTCGAGGCCGGGACCACGGCGATCTTCGACCCGCCCGTCCCCCTGGCCGTCGGCCGGACCTTCGTGAACAGCGTCAGCGTGACCTCCAGCGAGGGCAGGATCTACGCCGCCGAGGTCCGCGACGGCATCGACGGCACCGTCGTGGCGAACCCGGACTTCACCGCGCAGAGCGTCGGAGCGACCGGCTTCGTGGACGGCGCAGGCCGCACGTGGACGATGACCGGGCAAGCCAAAATCACCAAGCACCAGATCCGGTTCGTCGGCGAGGTCCCGAGTTGGCCGGCGAGATGGGACGTCTCCGGCGCCGATGTCTACGTTCCGATCCAGGCGGCGGGGGTCCTGCGGCGGTACGGGCAGGGCGCCCGCGCACTGTCGTCCGCACTGCGCAGGCAGCTCCCTCCGGCGGGGCCGCAGGCGTACTGGCCGATGGAGGACGGCACCGAGACCACGCGGGCCTACTCGCCGATCCCGGGCGTCGACGCGATGACCGCGACGGGTTTTCAGTGGGGCGCGGTCAGCAGCCTGCCCTCGTCTGGTCCGCTGCCTGCGGTCGCATCCGCAGACGGCGCGCTGTGCGAGTTCTGGGCGCCGGTCCCCGGCGCACCGACCCCGGTGCCCACAGCGTGGTCGGTGCAGTGCGTGTATCGGGCCGAGGAAATCAAGCCGTCGCTGGCGACATTGCTCCGTGTTCGTGTCGGGTCCGGCACCTTCCGCGAATGGCTTCTTCAGCAGTCGGGGACGGCTTTCAACATCGTTGCGCTGGACGCCGACGGGAGCATTCTGTTCAGCGGCGGCGTCGGTACCGGCTCCGACCTCTACAAGCAGTGGATCCGGTTGGAGCTTTTTGTCTCGCAGGTCGGTGGCAACATCGACTGGCTGGTTGTGCTCACCGACGTCGGTGGCAACGCCGGGACCGCCAGCGGGACTCTGGCCGGCACCAACGGCTACCCGGTCGGTGTCGGCTCCCCGGCAGGGGGCTACGCCGCCGACCTGGACGGCTTGGCCCTTGGTCATCTGTCCGTGTGGAATTTCGGGTTCCTCGTGGCCGACCCGTACGCGGGGGCCATCGACTCGTGGACCGGCGAACGCGCCGGCCGACGCGCGCAGCGCCTCACCCATGAGGAAGCCGTACCGCTCACCATCTACGGCGACCTGGGCACGTCTGAGCCGATGGGCATGCAGGGCCAGTCCACGCTGCTGGACCTGCTCGGCGAGTGCGCCGACACCGACGTCGGCATCCTCCACGAGCTGCGCAACACCACAGGCCTCGCACTGAGGCTGCGTGAGACCCTCTACAACCAGCCGCCGCGGCTGACCCTCAGCTACGCCGAGGGCGGCGAGGTCGCGCCGCCGCTGGAGCCGGAGGACGACGACCAGGGCACCCGCAACGACTCCACCGTCACCCGCGCCGGCGGATCCTCGGGGCGGGTGGTGCGGGAGGACGGGCCGCTGTCGGTGCTGCCGCCGCCCCACGGTGTCGGCGTCTACCCCGAGTCCGTCACCCGGTCCCTCGCCGAGGACGCCCAGGCCGAACCCCACGCCGCGTGGCGGGTGCACCTGGGGACCGTGGACGAACCGCGGTACCCCGTGGTGCACGTCGCGCTCCACGCGGCACCGCACCTGGTCGAGGACGCGTGCGAGGTCGAGTCCGGCGACCGGCTGGTCATCACCGACCTGCCGCCGTGGCTCCCGCCCGGCGACGCCGACCTGATGGCGCAGGGCTACTCGGAAACCCTGACCGCCACCGAGTGGCACCTCTACTTCAACTGCACGCCAGCCAGCCCGTGGCTCCCGGCCGTCGCCGACGCCGCGGTGTACGGCCACGCGGACACCGACGGGTGCGTCCTCGCGGCCGCGGTCACCGACACCGCGACGACGCTGCTGGCGGCGACCACGGCCGGACGCCCGTGGGTCACCGGCACCGCCTCCGGCACCGTGATCGAGGACTTCGAGGACGCGGTGCTCGACATCACCATCACCGACGGCGGCGACCTGCCGTGGGTACGCACGACCAGTGCGGCGCACTCCGGGTCGTGGTCGCTGCGGGCGGGCGCGATCACCGACGACCTGACCAGCGACGCGATCATCGACGTCCCCGCGGAGGCCTACAGCCTCCAGTTCTGGTACCGGGTCGACAGCGAACGGGATTTCGACCACTTTCGCGTGCTTGTCGACGCTGTCGAGATCCTGACGCTGAGCGGCGATATCGGCTGGACGCAGTCCCCGCTGATCGACGTGTCCGACGCGAGCACGGTCACGTTCCGGTACACCAAGGACGGCAGCGAGGCAGTCGGCGCCGACACCGCCTGGGTCGATGACATCGCGTTCGTCGGCGACCTGCCGTTCGACATCCACGTCGGCGGCGAGCGGATGACGGTGACCGCGATCAGCGGCGCGGCGTCCCCGCAGACCATGACCGTCGTCCGCAGCGTCAACGGAATCGTGAAGGCACACGCCGCCGACAGCGATCTGCGGCTCGCCGACGCCCCGTTCGCCGGACTCTGAGGAGGACACGTGGCCACCACCCGATGGCTCCCCGGGATGCGCATCACGGCGAGCAGGCTCGACGAGCTGCTCAACCCGCCCGACTTCGTCGGCCGCCAGACTGGCTCCCAGCTCATCCCCGATGCCGGAAGCACGTTCACGCCAATCACGCTCGGCGTGGCCGACATCGACACGCACGGCGGCTGGAGCGCGGGCGCCCCGGCCCGGTACACCGCCCAGGTAGCCGGCGTGTACCAGCTGGCGGGATCGGTGTCCTACAACCAGGTGGGCGGCGGCGGCCGCGGCATGGTGCTCCGCGTCAACGGCGGCACGTACGTCCGCGGGTCCGGCGCTTTCAGCGCAGGTTCGTCATCGACGATCACCGTGCCTGCGTCGGCACCGCGCGACTGGTACCTCGCCGTCGGCGATTACGTGGAGTTGTGCGCGTACCAAACGTCCGGCGGCGCGGTCGGCACGTTCGTCAACGCCGACCAGGCGCCGATGCTCAGCATCCGTCGTGTACGCGGCTCCCTATAGGCACCCCACGCGCAGCCCACCCACCCCCAAGCCCCGGCCGTCCCCGCCGGGGCTCTCACGCATGCCCGGAGGACCCCATGGCCACACCCCTGACTGCCGACCGGATGCTCACCGCCCTCCGAGCTGAGGGCCTGACCGTGGTGGAGCATCCGGGGTGGCGCACCCACAATCGCAACGGCGGTGGCCGCGCCTGGGGCCCGGTGCACGGTGTGATGATCCACCACACCGCCGGCACCCCGCCGTCCGACCGCGGCATCGTGATCTCCGGCCGGTCGGATCTCCCGGGCCCGTGCGCGCAGGCGTATGCCGCGCGCGATGGCGTGGTCACCCTGACCGGGCACGGCCGCGCGAACCACGCCGGAGGCGGCGACGGCCGCGTCCTGGACGCCGTGATCGCCGAGGACTACGGCGACCGGCCCCCGGCGCCGCGCAAGCACGAAGGCAGCCCGGGCGCGGCCGACGGCAACGCGAGGTTCTACGGCCTCGAATGCTCGGACCCCGGCCGGGGTGGCGCGTGGCCGGCCGAGATGTACGACGCTGCGGTGCGGTGGGCCGCGGCGATCTGCCGGGCGCACGGCTGGACCGAGCAGTCCGTCATCGGCCACAAGGAATGGTCGGACTGGAAGCCGGACCCCCAGTTCGACATGGTCCAGTTCCGCCGTGACGTCGCCGCGCGCCTCGGCACTGCGCCCTCGCAGCCGGAGCCGCCCAGGCCCACGCCACCGCCCCCGTCGGCGCCGCCGGTCGTGTCGCTGCGGGCGATGGTCAACAGCGCGAAAGCGGACCCTCCGAAGCAGGGCACCCCGACGTCCAACTACAAGGACGTCGTCGTCGTCGAACGGGCCCTCGCGGCCGAGGGTCTGCTCGACCCGGCCCTCGCGGACGGCCACTACGGCACGGCCACGGTGGCCGCGTACGCCGCGTGGCAGCGCCGCCTCGGCTACTCCGGCCGGGACGCCGACGGCATCCCTGGTCAGACCTCGCTGTCCCGTCTGGGCGCGAAGCACAGGTTCGGGGTGACGGCATGATGAAGCTGTCTCGGGCCTGGCTGGCTGACGCTGGCGAGCGCGTGGGTTGGACTGTGGCGCAGGCGGCCGCGGCCGCGGGCATCGTCGAACTGACGGCGATCGACGACGGGTGGACCTGGCCGATCATCGCGGGCCTGGTCGCGCTCAAGGCCGCCGCCGCCCGCAAGATCGGCGACTCCGATTCGGCGGCGACGCTGCCCAAGAAGAAGGCCGACCTGGGCCAGGCCCTGCGAGGCCGCCCGTGACCGACGCACTGACCGCCTGGGTTGCCATCGTCGGGGGCCTGCTGGTCATCGTCGGCGTGCTCTGGCGCACCGTCGGCCGCCCGATACGGATGCTCGTGGGACGGCTCGATTTGTTCTGGGACGACTGGCACGGCACCCCCGCCCGCCCCGGCCGCCCCGAGCAGCCCGGCGTGCTGGAGCGCCTGGCCGCGATCGAGTATCGGCAGGCCGCGACCGAGGCCGCCGTCGAGGAGATCAAACACGAGTTGCGCCCGAACTCGGGCGCCTCGCTGCGGGATGCGGTCGACCGCGTCGAGCAGGCCGTACGCCCCACCCCATGACAACGCCCCCGCTCGTCCTCCGGGACGGGCGGGGGCGATTGTCGCGTTTCACGCCAGCGGCACCCGGGCGCGCACAAGCAGCGTCCCCAAGTCATCGGGGTCGGGGGCCTCGATCAGATCCGCGTCGACGTCGAGGAAGCCGTGGCTGCGCAGGATGCCGACCCACATCTCGGGTGTGTAGAACCAGCGGGCGATGCCGCCCTTCTTGCCTTTGAAGCCGTTGACGTGCATGCCTTGTGCGCCGTAGCAGCCGTCGACGGCGGGCGCCTGGGAGAAGGCGAGGACCCCGCCCGGGTTGAGCCGCGCGCGGATGAGAGGGACCAGTTCGGCGGGGTTGGTGAACCACATCGCAGCCCACACCGAGAAGACCGCGTCGTACGTCTCGTCGTTCTCGACGAGGAAGTCGCGCACGTCCGCCAGCGCGAAGCGCAGCCCAGGGACGTCGCCCCACATGCGGCGGGCCCGCTCGTACTGGACCGGCGACAGGTCGACGCCGGTAACCTGCACACCCTTCATCGCGAGGTACGCGGCGTGCACGCCGAACCCGCAACCGAGTTCGAGGGCGCTGCCGGGCTGGTCGAGTACCTCCTCGCCGGGGCCGTGGTGGTCCCACTGGGTCCAGAAGAACCCGTTCCCCAGCAGCCCTTCCCGGTCGCTCTCGTCGAGGCTCGGCCAGTACGTGTCCCAGTAGTTCGCGGCGCTCATGCGGTGGTGCACCTCGCTGATTCACGGGGGCGTCGTCGGCCCCTACGGATCCGGACGGCGGCCACGCTACTCGTCGCGGAGCTTGATCAGGGCCATCCCCGCGAGGTTCCCCCGAACGTGTCCTGACCTGCGGAAACGCGTAGGCATGACGAACTGGGGGGGGGCCCCTGAGGGGGGTGTNGGGCCATCCCCGCGAGGTTCCCCCGAACGTGTCCTGACCTGCGGAAACGCGTAGGCATGACGAACTGGCGGCACCCGCTGAGGGGTGCCGCCAGCCCTGTTCGGTCACCGTGGGATCAGTGGCACTTGCTCCCGCCGTGGCAGGGCGAGCACTTCATGAAGTCGCGTTCCCACAGGGGCCAGTCGACCTCGAACCCGTGCTGCTCGACGATGGCCGCGGTCCGCTGGACGGTGCCGTCGTACTTGCGGTCGATCTCGGGGATGTGGTCGAGGAACCGCCCGCCGAAGTGCCGCGCGCAGAACTCGCGGTAGTTCGCGGTGTCCAGGACGAGCGCGTGCACACCCTCGTCGACGAGTTCACCCGCGCCGATCTCCAGGCCGGGCTCGATGTCCCAGGTCTCGAAGCAGGTGATGAGGTAGGCGACGGCCTGGCCGAGGACGCGTTCGGTCATCACGCGGTCCCAGTGCGGCTTGTCGCGCATGAGCAGGGTGACGGTGCGCACCCACAGGTCGTGGCCGAGCAGTTCCTTCGGATCGCGCACTTGCACGTCGGTCATGGTCATGACGTGGTCCTCCCGAGTGGTCGGATGGTGCAGTGCCGAACCGGCGCACAAGGCGCGCCGGGTGGTGCGTTCAGCCGTTTCGCACGGCCGTCTAGGGGCAGGTCCGTCGGCGGGCTTTCGGGTTCACCGGCGCCGGGCCTGCGGTCTTGGTGCGGTTCCACGTCGCGGGGACGTCTTCGAGGCGGGTGGGCGGCCGGGTGTCGGGCGCGTCGACGGGGATTTCGACGATGGTCCCGTCGGGGTAGGCCCAGAACCTGAAGCGCCGCATTCCGATCATTGGCTTTGTCCTCGCGCTGGTTCGGTCGCGTGGTCGGTTGGGTGGCCGTCCGGCCCGCGGGCGGCGGGTCACGGTGTGATCCGCGTGGTCGGGTACGGCGGCGGGTACGGCAGGGTGCGGACCAGTTCGGCCTGGAGCTGGTGCCACAGCCGCCATGCGTCGTCGCGGCTGATGTGCTCGGTCGGCCCGTCCTCGACGACCCGGACGGCGATGGGGAGTTCGGGGTCGCCGCTCGGACCGACGCAGGCCAGCCCCACGGTCGTGGTGTCCCCTGACGTGTTGGTCACTCGGTCAGGATGTTCGCGGTTGCGCCGCCCGCTCGATCCCGCCCCGGTAATCTCACGGTGAGATGGATTCCTCAGTCTTGGGGGTTGGCGTGGCGATCGAACTGCCCGAGTGGGCATGGCAGAAGCCCGAGGCCCGATTAGCGCTCCAGGCCCGCGACGTCGGCGCGGTCTTCCGCCTGGCCCAGCAGTACGGCGGGCACAGCCAGCAGCGGATCGCCTCCGCGGTCGACATGACGCAGAGCCGCGTGAACGAGATCATCAACAGCCGCCGTACCGTCAAGGAACTCGACGTGTTCGAGCGCATC
Organism: Yinghuangia sp. YIM S09857; assembly: GCF_051388915.1. Classification (NCBI taxonomy): domain Bacteria; kingdom Bacillati; phylum Actinomycetota; class Actinomycetes; order Kitasatosporales; family Streptomycetaceae; genus Yinghuangia; species Yinghuangia sp. YIM S09857. The sequence goes on from NZ_JBPKBH010000003.1 coordinate 442,950, forward strand.
GCGGACGGCTTGACCATGCCCGACGATGCCCGGCACATCCTCGGGCTGGCGTCGAACTCCCGGGTCCGCGCGGGCGGGAGCGCATTCGACCTCGCCGCGTTCCCCGAGGTGGTGCGCGTCTACTCGGCGCAGGCCGCCGCAGCGAGCGAGATCCAGCGGCAGGCCCGGCAGGCCGCCGAGGTCGACGTCCTCGCGGTCCGCGGACTCGGGCTGATCGGCCTCAACGACTCCCTCCTCCGCAACTGCCTCACGCGCGAGGACAAGCCGCGCGCCCGGGTGCGGGTGATGCTGCTGGACCCGGACTGCGACGCCGTCGCCGTGCGAGCTGAGGAGATCGGCGAGTCACCCGACAGTCTCGCCGCCGGCATCCGCCTCGCGGAGTTCCGGTTGCAGGAACTCTCGGACGTCTGCGACATCGAGGTCTACCGGTACCAGCTCATCCCCACGTGGCGGATCGTGCGCGTCGACGAGACGACGTACGTCTCCGCGTTCGATGCCGGGTGGGAAGGCCACGAGTCGGCGACGTACAAAGTCATGGAGACCCCATACGGGCCGCTGTACCGCGGGTTTCGGCGTATGTTCAATGCGCTCGTCGGCGACGCCGTACGCACCGTGTGACGCGGGAGGAAACCCAGTGATCGAAGCCGAGCTGAAAGCGCGGGTCCGGGACCCGGAGGACGTCATGTCCCGGCTTGAAGCCCGGTGTCCGGGCCGCGCCGAGGTCTACCAGGACACCTACTTCGACGACGCGGCCGGCGCCCTGATGGGTGAGGACCGGGAGTTGCGCGTACGCACGGTCCACGGGCAGGACAGCACCCGCAGCGTTCTCACGTACAAGGGCGCGCGGCTGGACGCGTCGGGGTCGAAGCCGGAGCACGAGACCGTTGTCGACGACCCGGACGCCATGCGCGCGGTCCTGCTCGGTCTCGGGTACGTCGTCGCCATCGCGTTCGAGAAGCGGTGCCGGAACTACGCGTTCGACGCGGCCGGCCGCCGGATGCTCGCGACGCTGGTACGCGTGAAGGAGCTGGACGAAACGTTCGTCGAGGTTGAGACCCTCGTCGAGGACGAAACCGAGTTGAGCCGCGCGCTCAACGATGTCCGGGCAGTGCTGACGGACCTCGGCATCGACGGATCCGACCTGACGAACGAGCTATACACCGACGCCGTCAAGTCACGCCGAGCAGCCACACCGGCTGGTCCTCCGGGCGCGTGAGGACGATTTCCAGTGGCGGGAAGGGACCGGGGCGCCGCCGACCTGATCTGGGCTCAGTCGAGGCGGACGGTCCACACTGCGGCGGGAAGCAGCAGGTCGACGGCGTCCGCGGACTCGTCGGCTGTGGTGTAGTGGATGACCTCGACGACCAGGAGCAGCGCGCCGACGTCGACGCCGAGCACGCCGGCCTCTCCAGGTTCTGCGGCGCGGGCACGGACGACGGCCTCGCGGCTGCTGGCGGCGCTGCGCGTACCGGGCACCTGGTAGGTGACGCGGATGTGCGTCGGTCGGCCGTGAGCATCGGTCAGCTCTTGGGTGTGCTGTTCGACGGGCGCGCCCGGGGCGATGCCGAGACGGGCCGCGATTGAGCCGGGCGCAGGTGTGATGTCTGACCATTCGTCGCCGGTGTGCGGCCATGGCTCGTCGGGATCCGTGAGGGTCCGCATGGTGGGAGTGTCGGCGACGACCAGGCGGTGCCGCTGCCGTCCGGTGACAAGTCCCTCCGCACGGAGTACACGAATGGCGCGCTGGGCGGAGCCGTCGCCGACTCTGTAGCGGCGGCTGATTTCGCGGCGGGACGGCACCGGATCGCCGGGGCGTAGATCGCCGTCGCGGATGCGCCGCCGGAGGTCATCCGCCACGCGGCGGTATGACGGCTCGGCGGGCATGCCCGCAAGCTACGGACCGCCCACGCATCTTGATCACTCAAGATGCGTGCAGTTGGCACCGATATGGAGATGGGGGGATGCGGGCGGGGCCGGCGCTGATCTTGGCGGACCGCCGGTCCCGTCTCGGGGGTTAAGCCGAGCCCGGCTTGCGCCGCCAGTGTCCCGTCGCGAGGAACCGACGGCCGACCTCGGTGAGGATCGCGGGCGCGTCCGGGTCGAGGACTTCGCGCGCATCGATGGCGACGATCAGCAGCTCGGGGGCGTCGACGATTGCCACGAGCTGGCCGCCCGGCATGGACGAGTCAGCTCGCCAAACGATGTCTGCCCAGCCCGGGCCAGAGTGGCCAGCCGGGGCGGGCTCGGGCACCCATTCCCAGAGGCCGCTTTCCAGGTTGGTGTTGATGACGCTCTCCAGGTCCGCAACGGCGCGGGGGGTGAACATCGTGGAGCGGAAGCTGAAGCATTGGACCCCAGGGCCGCTCTCGTCCGGGCGCAAGGCGATTTGGATGGGCTCATCGGGGCTGAGGGTGTCGTCGATGCGGCAGATGACGCGGGGCCGATTTGGTGGTGCCATGTGTGGCGATCCCTCCTCTTGCTCGGGTGCCTAGAACGGACGTTCGAGGCGACGCAGGGGAAAGATCAGATTAGGGCTCGGATCGCGACAAGTGGCTGAATACCACCCGGTTAGAGAATCGTCGGCCCGAACCGTTACCGCCGTCTCACGGGGAGTTCGGCTCAGGCTTCTCGCGAGCCTCACGAGCCTCAGCCTTCATGCGAGCGATGTCCGCGAGGGTCCGCTCGATCATGGCGCGAGTCAGCGCACGGTCCTCCTCACTGTCGTTCGGTGAGTAGCGCACGACCACCCGCACGCCCGGGCCGTGCAGCTCCGGAAACGGGTCCCCATAGATGGCATCGTCGTCCCCGCCGCGCTGGCGTGGGTACTGAACGTCCGCAGCCCGCACGACGTCGTCGAGCGAGGCCCCGATCTCCGCCTGTCGTGCGCCTTCCGCAACCGCCCGCAGGAGCTGATCAGTGACGCGGATCGGTTCGCCGTGCCAGATCTTGTAGACGAGCTTGAGGCTGGGCTGGTACTCAGGCGTTGAGGCGCGGTCGATGCACGCACGCTGGTATGCGCGCATCCCCCCGAGCACAGTCGCTGCCTTGATCACCAGGTCGGTGAGCGGCTGCATAGTCGCTTCGGTCACAGATGTCCTCACGTTTCCCCCGTATGGCATGCGGCGGTGTGCAGTGTCGCAGGCGCGTGGGACTCGTTCTGGCGTCATATTGTTTCCGTCCAGAAACGGGTTGTGCCAGATCGGTGGACGCCGCGTTTCGGTCATGGTTTGCTGATTCTGCACGGAAACACTCTGCGGTGCTCGCTTGGCCGCGGAGACTTGCGCCCGCCACCCGAGCGGTAGGGCGCGGGTCCTGAACTTCCAGGCCTGTCACTGTGGAGGTAGCTGGCACTGGAACACAACGCGCCCCCCGCCGTAGCTGTCGGCGGGGGGCGCGTCTGTGTCGTGGTCAGCGTAGGCGCAACGGCCCCCGGTCGAGCGCGTTGTGGAATTTTTGTGGAATTTGGAGCTCGAAACGAGCCAGAGGCCCGGACTCCCCGAAGGGCTTCCGAGCCTCTGACCTGCTAACGAACCGCTGTGGGCCTAACAGGACTTGAACCTGTGGCCTCTTCCTTATCAGGGAAGCGCTCTAACCGTCTGAGCTATAGGCCCCCGCTGGCGTGCTCCAAGAGAGTACCGCACCCCGTCCCGCCCGCCAAAACGAGATTCGGCGAGGTGATCCGGGGTGCGGGTCCCGTCGTTCGGGGCGGTCAGTCCTCCTCGGCGAGGGTGACCTCGATGCCGCCGGTGAAGGAGGCGGTGAGGTTGTAGAGGAAGGCACCCAGGGTCGCGAGGGCGGTCACGAGGATGACGTCGATGACCGCGATGGCGCTGCTGAAGACCATGGTGTTCTTCATCGACAGCGTGGACTTCAGATCGAAGCCCTCGGGGTCCGTCTCGGACTGCGTGACCTCCTTGACGGTGCCGCCGAGCGAGTCGAAGACGCCGAGGCCGTTGAGGACCATCCACAGGATGGTGACCGCGACGATGGTGACGACGCCGAGCGCGACGGACAGCAGGAAGCTGACCTTCATGACCGACCACGGATCCACCCGGGCGGCCTTCAGGCGGGCCCTGCGGGTGCGTGCGGGCGGGGTCACCGGGCGGGTGGCGGAGGCCGTACGCGCCGCGCCGGTCTGTGCGCTGTGGTTCGCCCCGGTGGCCGGCCCCGGCTGGGGGTGGCCCGCCGCGGCGTCCGGGCGGGCGGTGGTCATGGTCGCGCCGCGCGCGTACCCCTCCGCGGGGGCGGCCGCCTGGGCCTGCGCCGCGGGGGCGTCGGCGCGCCGGGCGCGCGTACCGCCGCCCGAGGAGCCGGACTTCGCCCGGCCGCGCGTGCCCCCGGAGCCCGTGCCGGCGGCGGGACGCGGCGCCGCGGCGCTCGGCGGAGGACCGGGCGGCGGGGGAGGAGGAGCCGCGGGACGCGGCGGCACCGCGCCCGGGTTGGCCCCTCCGGGCGGCTCGGCACGGCGGCTTCTCCCACCCGCCGAGGTCCGGTCTGTCGTCACGCGTCACCCTCCGGCTCGGAGGGCGCGACGACCACGCCCTCGGTGTCCAGCTCGCCTTCGCCCTCGCCGTCCGGCTCGGGTTCGGCGTTCCGGGCGATGCCCACGACCGCATCGCCCTTCCCCAGATTGATTAGCTGCACGCCCATCGTGTCACGCCCGGTGTCCCTAACCTCGGAAACACGGGTGCGGATCACACCGCCGCCGAGGGTGATGGCCAGGATTTCGTCCGTTACGTCCACAACGAGCGCGCCAACGAGTGAACCGCGGTCCTCGACGATCTTCGCCGCCTTGATGCCGAGACCGCCGCGGCCCTGCACGCGGTACTCGTCGACGCTGGTGCGCTTCGCGTACCCGCCGTCGGTGGCGGTGAAGACGAACGTGTTCTCGCGGACGACGCTCATCGACAGCAACTCGTCTCCCTCGCGGAAGCTCATGCCCTTCACCCCGGACGTTGCCCGGCCCATCGGCCGCAATGCCTCATCCGTCGCGGTGAACCGGATGGACTGCGCCTTCCGGCTGACGAGCAGCACGTCGTCGGTGGACGAGACCAGTTCGGCGGCGATCAGCTCGTCGTCCGACCCGGCCTCGTCGGCCCGCAGGTTGATGGCGATGACACCCGCGCTGCGGTTGGTGTCGTACTCCTTGAGCGCGGTCTTCTTGACGAGGCCCGCCTTGGTGGCCAGGACGAGGTACGGCGCGACCTCGTAGTCGCGCAGGTCGAGCACCTGCGCGATCTTCTCGTCCGGCTGGAACGCCAGCAGGTTCGCCACGTGCTGCCCGCGCGCGTCGCGGCCGGTGTCGGGCAGCTCGTACGCCTTCGCGCGGTACACGCGGCCCTTGTTCGTGAAGAACAGGATCCAGTGGTGCGTCGTCGTCACGAAGAAGTGGTCGACGATGTCGTCCTGCTTCAACTGCGCGCCGCGCACGCCCTTGCCGCCGCGCTTCTGGGAGCGGTACAGGTCGGTCCGGGTGCGCTTGACGTAGCCGCCGCGCGTGATGGTGACGACGATGTCCTCTTCGGCGATGAGGTCCTCGATGGACATGTCGCCGTCGAACGGGATGAGCTGGCTGCGCCGGTCGTCGCCGTACTTGTCGACGATCGCGGCCAGTTCCTCGCTGATGATCTGCCGCTGCCGCTCGGGCGAGGCGAGGATCGCGTTGTACTCCGCGATCTTGGCCATCAGCTCGTCGTACTCGGCGGTGATCTTCTGGCGCTCCAGGGCCGCGAGGCGGCGGAGCTGCATTTCGAGGATCGCGTTCGCCTGGATCTCGTCGATCTCCAGGAGGCCCATGAGGCCGGTACGCGCCTCCTCGACCGTCGCCGACGCCCGGATCAGCGCGATGACCTCGTCGATCGCGTCCAGCGCCTTGAGCAGCGCGGTCAGGATGTGCGCGCGCTCCTGGGCCTTGCGCAGCCGGAAGCGCGTGCGCCGGACGATGACCTCGATCTGGTGCTCGACCCAGTAGCGGATGAACGCGTCGACCGACAGCGTGCGCGGCACACCGTCGACCAGCGCGAGCATGTTCGCGCCGAAGGTGTCCTGCAACTGGGTGTGCTTGTAGAGGTTGTTGAGCACGACCTTGGCGACCGCGTCGCGCTTGAGCACGATCACCAGGCGCTGGCCGGTGCGCGAGCTCGTCTCGTCGCGCACGTCGGCGATGCCCTGGACACGGCCGTCCTTGACCAGCTCGGCGATCTTGAGCGCCAGGTTGTCGGGATTGACCTGGTACGGGAGTTCCGTCACCACCAGGCACTGGCGGTTGTTGATCTCCTCGACCTCGACCACCGCGCGCATCGTGATCGAACCGCGGCCCGTGCGGTACGCCTCCTCGATACCGCGGCGGCCGACGATCAGCGCGCCGGTCGGGAAGTCCGGCCCCTTGATCCGCTCGATCAGCGCTTCGAGCAGCTCCTCCTGCCCGGCCTCCGGGTTCTCCAGGTACCACTGGACGCCCGACGCGACCTCGCGCAGGTTGTGCGGCGGGATGTTGGTCGCCATGCCGACCGCGATGCCGGCCGAACCGTTGACCAGCAGGTTCGGGAAGCGGGCCGGCAGAACCTCGGGCTCCTGCTGGCGCCCGTCGTAGTTCGGGCCGAAGTCGACGGTGTCCTCGTCGATGTCCCGCATCATCTCCATGGCCAGCGGGGCCATGCGGCACTCGGTGTAGCGCATCGCCGCGGCGGGGTCGTTGCCCGGCGATCCGAAGTTGCCGTTGCCGTCGACGAGCGGCATGCGCATCGACCACGGCTGCGCGAGGCGCACCACCGTGTCGTAGATCGAGGTGTCGCCGTGCGGGTGGTACGAGCCCATCACGTCGCCGACGACGCGCGCGCACTTGTAGTACCCGCGCTCGGGGCGGTAGCCCCCGTCGTACATCGCGTACAGCACGCGGCGGTGCACCGGCTTGAGGCCGTCACGGACCTCGGGAAGCGCGCGTCCGACGATCACGCTCATCGCGTAGTCGAGGTACGAGCGCTGCATCTCCGTCTCGAGCTCGACCTCCTCGATGCGGTCGGTCGTGGGAGGGGGGGTCGCGTCGACCATCTCTGGTCCGGTTCCTTTCGCACTGCGGCGTACCGCGTTCGGGTGTTCAGGTGTGGGTACGCCGCGTGACCTGTCGAGGCGTCAGACGGTCGCTGTGGACGAACCGGTTGCGCCGCCACCGGATTTGCTGCCGGATTGGCGGCGCAGACCGGGTCAGATGTCCAGGAAGCGCACGTCCTTGGCGTTGCGCTGGATGAACGAGCGGCGGGCCTCGACGTCCTCGCCCATGAGGATCGAGAAGAGGTCGTCGGCACGCGCCGCGTCTTCGAGCGTGACCTGGAGCAGCACGCGGTGCTCGGTGTCCATGGTGGTGACGCGCAGCTCCTCGGCGTTCATCTCGCCGAGGCCCTTGAAGCGCTGGATCGCGTCGTCCTTGGGGAGCTTGCGGCCGGCCTCCCGGCCCATCTGGAGGAAGGCGTCGCGCTCGCGGTCGGAGTACGCGTACTGCACGTCGTCCTTGCCCCACTTGATCTTGTAGAGCGGCGGCTGCGCGAGGTAGACGTGCCCCGCCTCGACCAGCGGGCGCATGAAGCGGAACAGCAGGGTGAGCAGCAGCGTGCGGATGTGCTGGCCGTCGACGTCGGCGTCGGCCATCAGCACGATCTTGTGGTACCGCAGCTTCTCGATGTCGAAGTCGTCGTGGATGCCGGTGCCGAACGCCGAGATCAGCGCCTGCACCTCGGTGTTCTGGAGCACCCGGTCGATGCGGGCCTTCTCGACGTTCAGGATCTTGCCGCGGATCGGCAGGATCGCCTGGAACATCGGGTTGCGGCCGGACTTGGCCGAGCCGCCGGCCGAGTCGCCCTCGACGATGAAGATCTCGCACTTGGTCGGGTCGTTGCTCTGGCAGTCGGACAGCTTGCCGGGCAGCGACGCCGTCTCCAGAAGGCCCTTGCGGCGCGTCAGGTCGCGGGCCTTGCGGGCCGCGACGCGCGCGGTGGCCGCCTGGATCGACTTGCGCACGATGTCGGCGGCTTCGACGGGGTTGCGGTCGAACCAGTCGGCCAGGTGCTCGTTGACGACCTTCTGCACGAACGTCTTGGCCTCGGTGTTGCCGAGCTTGTCCTTGGTCTGGCCCTCGAACTGCGGCTCGGCCAGCTTGACCGAGATGATCGCGGTCAGGCCCTCGCGGATGTCCTCGCCGGAGAGGTTGTCGTCCTTGTCCTTGAGCAGCTTCTTGTCGCGCGCGTAGCGGTTGACCCAGGAGGTCAGCGCGGAGCGGAAGCCCTCCTCGTGGGTACCGCCGCCGTGCGTGTGGATCGTGTTCGCGAAGCTGTAGACACCCTCGGTGTACTGCGAGTTCCACTGCATGGCGATCTCGACGGAGATCTTGCGGTCGGTGTCCTCGACCTCGAAGTCGATGACCGACTTGTGGATCGGCTCGCCCTTGCGCGAGTTGAGGTACGTGACGAAGTCCGAAATGCCACCTTCGTAGTGGTACGTCACCGAGCGCTGCGACTCGTCCTCGGGCATGTGGTCGGGCCGCTCGTCGGTCAGGACGATCGTCAGGCCCTTGTTCAGGAACGCCATCTCCTGGAACCGGCGCGACAGCGTCTCGAACGAGTAGACCGTCGACTCGAAGATCTCCGGGTCGGCCCAGAACGTGACCCGCGTCCCGGTGTCCGTGGTGGCCTCGTGCTTCGCCAACGGCTCGACGGGGGCGCCGTGGTGGTACTCCTGCGTCCAGCGGAAGCCGTCGCGGCGGATGTCCACCGCGAGCTTCGTGGACAGCGCGTTGACCACGGAGACGCCGACGCCGTGCAAACCGCCGGAGACCGCGTAACCGCCGCCGCCGAACTTGCCGCCCGCGTGCAGCACGGTCAGCACCAGCTCGACGGCCGGGCGCTTCTCGACCGGGTGCAGGTCGACCGGGATGCCGCGGCCGTTGTCGAGCACGCTGACGCCGCCGTCGGCGAGCAGGGTGACCTCGATGCGGTCGTTGTAGCCGGCGAGGGCCTCGTCGACCGCGTTGTCCACAACCTCGTAGACAAGGTGGTGCAAACCGCGTTCGCCGGTGGAGCCGATGTACATGCCCGGGCGCTTGCGGACCGCGTCCAGTCCTTCGAGGACCTGGATGTTGCTCGCGTCGTACGACGCGCCGTTCGACGAGGGCGCCCCGCTGCCGGAAGGCTCGGCCACGTTGTTCTCCTTGGGGTTGCCGGGGTCGGCCACGAAGCGCCCTTTCTGGCACAACGCGGCTCCCTGCCCTGGGAGCACGGTCGGAGGGACCGCCCGATCCGGCACGGGGCCGGGCCGGCGTCACCCCGGGCACGGAGCCGCGGAAGTCGACACTGGATCCGCCGAAGCGGGATTGCCTCCATAGTCTACCGGTCCGAGCGACACAAAGACCGGTTACCAAGGGCCCTGAGTTCGCGTGTGGCGTCCTGGGAGACCTTTCCACAAGTCCCCCCATGCGCGTGGGGGTGTTTCGTGGCTCTCATGGCCGCTGGCGCGCCTCGGGCCACGTCCGCCATGACAGGGTGTCAGGCGGGTGCGACAGCGGGTTGGGACGCTCCGCGCGGGCCCGGGCGGCAGGGCGCCGCACCCGCGCGGTGGCGGGTCTGCGCCCGGTCCGGGACGGCGGTGCGCGCCGCCCCGGGGCTGCTTGTCGCCCCGGCTCGGGCCGTGGTTCGGCGGGTGGTCGGGGCTCTGTGTCCTGGTGTGGCCGTCCGGCGGCGGATTGCGGCTGTCGACGCCAGTCGGTGCCCGGCAGTGCGTGCCCGACAGTTGTGCGGGCAGGCGTTCCCGGCAGTTGTGCACAGGTCTTGCGTGGGATCTTGTGCACAGTTCTTTGTCGGCGGTTGTGGGGAGTCGTTGTGCAGGGGTCGTGTGGGCGGTTGTCGCGCACGGCGCTGCGCACGCGTCTTGCGCACACTTGCGCACCCTTGCGCACCCTTCCGCACGCTTCCTGCGCGCGGTTGGGCGACGTCGGCGGCGGTCCCGGTTCAGGAACCCGCGCTCCAGCGGCCGCGGCGGCGGTCACCGGCGGGGCCGCGTACCTCGATGTAGGTGACGGTGCCGTCGCCGAGCTCCTGGTTGATACGGGCCAGCAGTTTGGGGGCGAGCCAACGCACGTGTGTGGCGTAGTTGTCCGAGTCGGTGCGCACCACAAGTCGGCCGTCCTCGAACTTCTCCGGGGTGCAGTGCGCCGCAATGCCCGGGCCGACGATGTCCGACCAGCGACCCATCACCCCGTGCACGGCCGCCGGTGTCTGCCAACCGCGTTCGGCGATCATGCGCCCCATGACGCGACGCAGCGGCTGCGGGTCGCGGTCGTCGGGGCCGGAGCCGCTGCGGCGCAGGCCGCGCCTGCCGTCCCGGCGTTCCTGCTGCTGTTCGTGTCTGCTGCGGGCCTGCGCGCGCGCCTGCATGAGTGCCGCGCGCGCGAGGTCGATGCCCTTCTTCTCCGTGCCGTTCACACCCGTGCCGTCCACACCTGCGGCCGGGCCTGTGGATGGGCCCGCGGATGGGCCCGCGGAACCTGTGGACACCTCGGACGGCCCGGCCTGGCCCGGGAGTTCGGCACAGCTGGTAGCACCATCGGGGGCGCCGAAGTCGGGGCCCGCGGCCGAGGTGTCCGCTGCCGAAGCGTCCGGGGCGCCGCGGCTCCCGAGCGGCCCGCTGTTCATGCCGTCCTCCGGACCTCGCCGGCGGCCACCGAAAAGCGCGCCCCTTCGAGCGCCGCCGGTACGTCCTCCTCGACGGCCGCCGTGACGAGCACCTGCTCGCCGGGGGCCACCAGCGCCGCGAGGCGTTCGCGGCGGCGCGCGTCGAGTTCGGCGAACACGTCGTCCAGGATCAGCACCGGCTCGCCGCCGTCGGCGCGGAGCAGTTCGTACGACGCGAGGCGCAGCGCGAGCGCGTACGACCACGATTCGCCGTGGCTGGCATAGCCCTTCGCGGGCAGTGGCCCCAACTTGAGCAGCATGTCGTCACGGTGCGGCCCGACCAGCGTGACGCCGCGCTCGATCTCCTGCGGACGCTGCCGCTCGATCGCCGCGGCCAGCGCGTCGTGGATCAACCGTCGGTCGGCGGGAAGCGGTTCGTCGCCTATGGAGCTGCGGTATTCGAGCTGCGTCGGGCCGCCGCCCGAGGACAGCACGTCGTACGACTTGTCCACCAACGGCTGTAGGGCTGTGGACAGTTCGATGCGGGCCGCGGTCAACTCCGCACCCGCGACGGCGAGATGCGAATCCCACACGTCGAGCGTGCTCAACGACGCGTTGCGCCCGCCCGCGCGACGCGCCATCGCCGCGGTACGCAGGAGCGCGTTGCGCTGCTTCAGCACCCGCTCGTAGTCCTGCCGCACGCCCAACATGCGCGGCGCACGCGCGGTGAGGAGTTCGTCGAGGAAGCGCCGCCGCTCGCCCGGGTCGCCCTTGACGAGCGCCAGGTCCTCCGGGGCGAACAGCACGGTCCGCAGCAGGCCGAGGATTTCGCGGGGCTTGGGCACGGGGGAGCGGTTGACGCGCGCCCGGTTCGCGCGCCCCGGGTTGATCTCCAGCTCGGCGAGCGTGGTGCGCCCGTCCCGGACGACGCTGCCGCGCACGTATGCCCGTTCGGCGCCGAGGCGCACCAGCGGGGCGTCGTTCGCCACCCGGTGGCTGCCCAGTGTGGCCAGGTAGCCGATCGCCTCGACGAGGTTGGTCTTGCCCTGGCCGTTGGGGCCCACGAACGCGGTGACGCCCGGGTCGAGCGGAACCTCGACCCGGGCGTACGACCGGAAGTCGGCGAGTGAAAGGTGGGCGACGTGCATGGCTGACGATGCGGCGCCTGTGCGCCGGCCTCCCCTCGCTGTGGACAACCCTGGCTGTGGACAAGCGTGGTGCCGAGGGGACGCGCCCCCGCGGCCGCCGGGCTACTTGCTGGACTCGACCGCGTGGCCGCCGAACTGGTTGCGCAGCGCGGCGACCATCTTCATCGACGGCGAGTCGTCCTGCCGCGACGCGAAGCGGGCGAACAGCGACGCGGTGATCGCGGGCAGCGGTACGGCCAGGTCGATCGCCGCCTCCACGGTCCAGCGGCCCTCGCCCGAATCCTGTGCATAACCCTTGAGCCCGGTCAGGTGCTCGTCCTCGTCGAGCGCCCGCACCGCCAGGTCGAGCAGCCAGGAGCGGATGACAGTGCCCTCCTGCCAACTGCGGAAGACCTCGCGGACGTCGGTGACCTCGTCCGACGCCTCCATGAGCTCCCAGCCCTCGGCGAAGGCCTGCATCATGGCGTACTCGATGCCGTTGTGGACCATCTTCGAGAAGTGCCCGGCGCCGACCTTGCCCGCGTGCACGAAGCCCGAGTCGCCCTCGGGCTTGAGCGCGTCGAAGACGGGCTGGACCTTCGCGACGTCCTCGGCGGCGCCCCCGCACATGAGCGCGTAGCCGTTCTCCAGACCCCAGACCCCGCCGCTGACCCCGCAGTCGACGAATCCGATGCCCTTGTCGCCCAGCTTCTTGCCGTGCGCGATGTCGTCGGTCCACCGCGAGTTGCCGCCGTCGACGACCACGTCGCCGGGGGAGAGGAGCTCGGCCAACTCGTCGATGGTGGAGGCCGTCGGCGCTCCGGAGGGGACCATCACCCACACCACGCGCGGGGCGGGAAGACTGTCCACAAGCGCCTTGAGGCTGTCCACATCGGCGACATCGGGGTTGCGGTCGTAGCCGACGACCGTGTGGCCCGCGCGGCGGATCCGCTCGCGCATGTTGCCGCCCATCTTGCCGAGACCGACGAGTCCGAGCTCCATGTCCTGTCCTTCGTTCGCTGCCCTGATGCCGATGGGGTTACGGCACCGTCTGCTGGTGCCCTTTGTGGGGGCGTTCAGACATCGGTGTGCCGGGGCGGGCGCCGGGGTGGTGCCCGGACGCCCCGGAACACGGCCGAATGCCCGCGGCATCGCTGCCGCGGGCTTCGTACGCGTCCGTCCGGATCACGTCGTCGGGCTCAGCCGGAGAGCCGGACCGGCATGATCAAGTAGCGGTATTCGTCGGTGGCCTCGGCGTCCATGTCGGGCTTGCCGGTCATCACCGCGGGCTTGGTGGAGGTGGTGAAGGACAGTTGGGCGACCGGCGAGTCGATCGCGCTGAGGCCGTCGAGCAGGAACGCCGGGTTGAAGGCGATCGAGATGTCGTCGCCGGTCAACGAGGCGTCCAGCCCCTCGGACGCCTGGGCCTCGTCGCCCGATCCGGCCTCCAGCACCAGGCGGCCGTCGCTGAAGGTCAGCCGCACCGGGGTGTTGCGCTCGGCGACCAGCGAGACGCGCTTGACGGCGTCCACGAACGGCGCGGTCTCGACGGTCGCGACGGTCGCGGACTCGCCCGGGAACAGCGCGCGGTACTTGGGGAATTCGCCTTCCAGGAGGCGGGTCGTGGTACGCCGCCCAGCCCCCTCGAAGCCGATCATGCCCTCGCCGAGTTTGTCCCCGGCCAGGGCGATCTGGATGCTGTCGCCGTTGGTCAGCGCCTTGGCGGTGTCGTTGAGCGTCTTGGCCGGCACCAACGCGATGGAGGACAGTCCCGGCTGGTCCGGCTTCCACAGGAACTCGCGGACGGCGAGCCGGTAGCGGTCGGTCGCGGCGAGCGTGACCGTGTCTCCCTCGATCTCGATGCGCACCCCGGTGAGCATCGGCAGCGTGTCGTCGCGGCCGGCGGCGATGGCCACCTGGGCGACGGCGGCGGCGAAGACGTCGCCGGCCACCGAGCCCGCCGCGGTGGGCATTTCGGGGAGCGAGGGGTAGTCCTCCACAGGAAGCGTGGGGAGTGTGAACCGCGCGCTGCCGCACACCACCGCAACCTTCGCACCGTCTGTGGACACCTCCACGGGACGGTTCGGCAGGCTGCGGCAGATGTCGGCGAGCAGGCGGCCGGAGACGAGGATGCGGCCCGCGTCCTCGATGTCGGCCTCGATCCCCACTCGGGCCGAGACCTCGTAGTCGAAGCTCGACAGGGTCAGCGACCCGTCGCCCGCTTCGAGGAGGAGGCCGGCCAGCACGGGGACGGCGGGCCTGGCCGGGAGGCTCCGGGCGGTCCACGCCACCGCGTCCGCCAGAACGTCACGCTCGACCCGGAACTTCACCGGTCACCGCCTCCTGCTGCTGCCGCTTGCCTGATGTCTGGCACTGGATGTGTGCCCACAGTCTGACGCACCGGGCCGACAGCCCGCTCGCACCCCTCGGCGCGGCGTGGTCCACAGATCGGCGCCCACCCCACCTTTAGGCGATCAATCCCAGGGTTATCTAGGTAGTCGTAGTAGTAGGGGGTGTGGATACCGTGGATAACCCCTGTCTGCGCAGGTCAGGGCCGGAATTTTGTCCACTTCGGGGATGTGGGTAACCAGTGGACAACCCCCCTGGCGCTGTGGACGACGGAATCCGCTCCACAGGCCGTCCCCAGCCTTACCCCCACTTGTCCCCAGTCAATCCCCAACTTGGCAGCGGGTTGTCCCCATGCTTCGCGAGCCTTGTTCAGCCCCGTATTCACTGGATCGGGTGAAAGAGCCTGATCTGTGGACAGTTCCGTGGACAACCTGGGGACAACGGGCCCGATGCGGTGGACAACCGGTGGACAACTGCCGGACCGGGGGTGTGGACAGGTCGCGGCGGAGAGTTGTCCACAGAGTGTGGACAGTCGTGATGCACAGATCCACAGGGGTGTGACCTGGCTGTTCGAGTGCGGCGTACCCAGCCCCTGTGGGCAACTCGGGCGAGACACAGTCTTCCCCACGGTGTGGACGCCGATTTCCGCGCCGATCGGTGGATAACCCGGCTTGCCGAGAGCTGATGAGACGAAAGTCACATCGCTGCAAGGCAGTTGGTGGCCCTCCCGAGCGTCGCGCGGGCGTGTTGTGGGCAGACAAAAGGCCCGTTCCCCGGAGCGGGAAGCGGGCCTGGCGGCGAACGGACGTACCACGGCGGGCGGTTGGCGGACCACCCGCCCGGTTCCGGCGGCGGGTCAGCGCGCCGGCTCAGCTCTTGATGCGGTTGGTGAGCTCGGTGACCTGGTTGTAGATGGACCGGCGTTCGGCCATCAGCGAGCGGATCTTGCGGTCCGCGTGCATCACCGTCGTGTGGTCGCGGCCGCCGAACTGCGCGCCGATCTTGGGTAGCGACAGATCGGTCAGCTCGCGGCACAGGTACATGGCGATCTGACGGGCCGTCACCAACACGCGGCTGCGCGAAGTCCCGCACAGATCCTCGACGGACAGGCCGAAGTACGAGGCGGTGTGCGCCATGATCGTGCCCGCGGTGATCTCCGGCCCGGCGCTGTCCGGGATGAGGTCCTTCAGCACGATCTCGGTGAGCTGGAGGTCCACCGGCTGCCGGTTGAGGCTCGCGAACGCGGTGACGCGGATCAGCGCCCCCTCCAGCTCGCGGATGTTCCGCGAGATCTTGCTGGCGATGTACTCCAGGACGTCCGGAGGAGCGTTGAGCCCCTCCTGGATGGCCTTCTTGCGGAGGATCGCGATGCGTGTCTCCAGCTCGGGCGGCTGCACGTCGGTGATCAGACCCCACTCGAAGCGGTTCCGCAACCGGTCTTCCAGCGTGACGAGTTGCTTCGGCGGGCGGTCCGACGAGATCACGATCTGCTTGTTGGCGTTGTGGAGCGTGTTGAAGGTGTGGAAGAACTCCTCCTGCGTCTGCTCCTTCGTCTCCAGGAACTGGATGTCGTCGACGAGCAGGACGTCCACATCGCGGTAGCGGCGCCGGAAGCCGTCGGCCTTGCCGTCGCGGATCGAGTTGATGAACTCGTTGGTGAACTCCTCGGAACTCACGTACCGCACGCGGGTGCCGGGGTAGAGGCTGCGCGCGTAGTGCCCGATCGCGTGCAACAGGTGGGTCTTGCCCAGCCCCGACTCGCCGTAGATGAACAGCGGGTTGTACGCCTTGGCCGGCGCCTCCGCAACCGCGACCGCCGCCGCATGGGCGAACCGGTTGCTGGAGCCGATGACGAACGTCTCGAAGAGGTACTTGGGATTCAGCCGGGCCGCGGGCTCGTTCTCCTTGCCCGGGGAAATCTGCTCGCGGCCCGTTCCCGGGCGGGCGTCGGGCCGGGGATTGGGCCGCGCGGGTGACGACGACATTCTGTCGTCGGATCCATGAATCGAATTGTCCACAAAGCTGTGGACAGCCGCTGTGGAAAACGTTCCCGGTGCGCTGATCACAGGGGTGTTGATCAGATCATCGCGACCCGAGAAAAGCGTGCCCTCTTCGGCCGGAATCGATGCGCCCATCGGTGCGCCCGGCGATTTGTGGTCGGCGGAACCGCCACCAGGCCCGGACAATTCCCCGGCAGGGGATTTCGGCGCCGGCAGCGAGGTTCCGTGGTCGGGATCGTGTCCGTTCGGACCGCGGTGGTCGTCCTGCGCAAACTGGCCGGGGCGGTACGGCGTGTCGCCGCCGTACCGGTGCTCCGGTGCGTAGGGGTCCGGACCGTACGCGTCCTGGGGATACCGCGGCCCGTGGCCGGGCGGCCCGTAGCGGTCCGGGCCGTAGCCGCCCTGGTCGTACTGCTCGCGCGGGTCCCGGTCCCGGAGATCGCGGTGGTCCCGGCCGCCGTCCCGGGAGTCGCGGGGATCACGCGGATCGCGTGGGTTGTGGGGATCCCGCGGGTCCCGGCCCTCGCGCGCGTCCCGAAGGTCCCGCGGGTCGTACTGCGCCTCGCGCGGGTCGCGCTGCGGGTACCGCGGCGCCGGGCCGTACCGTTCCTGCCGGTAGTCCTGGGAGTAGGGGTCACCGCCCGGATAGGGCTCGGGTCGGTAGTGCTGCGGCGGACCGTAGGCGTCCTGCTGTGGATAGGTGTCCTGTGTATAGGAGTCCTGCTGGTACGTCTCCTGTTGATAGGGCTCCTGCGGATACGGCTCCGGCTGGTACCCCTCCTGCGGTCCGCCGTACGCCCCCTCGCCCGCCGCGCCCGGTTCGACCGTGACGGCGAAGGTGATGGCCCGTCCGAACCCCTGGCTCAGCGTGTCCGTCACCATGTGCCGCAGCCGCCCGTCCAGCACCTGCTTCGCGAACTCGTTGGGCGCCGCCAGCAATACGGTGTCGGAGATCAACGCGAGCGGCTGGGTGCGCTGGAGCCACGAGCGGTCCTTGGCCTCGACGCTTTCATCTGTGGCCAGGCGTTCCAGGAACCGTGCCCATACTGCGGCGAGGTCGCTGGTGATGTCAGCCACGGTGCACGCTCTTTCTTGCGTCGTTACGGGGGCGGCGAGGCCGATCGCGGCGGTCGTGAGGACCGGCAGAGTCGATCGGGGAGAGCCGTCACCGATACGGGGGGCGACGGGGAGCAGAACCCACCACGGTAGTCGTCGGGCGGGCCCCGGCTCAAGCCGTTGTCCACAGGCTGTGAATACGCTGTCTCCGCAGCTAGACGGCGTACACTGCGGCCCGGGACACCCTCGGGGGCGGCGGCCGCGGCACTCGCCCGGAGTCGCTCGCGTGTCCCCCATTTGACCGCAACGGGCGTTGGTACGTACCGTAAGCCGGTCTAGTTGTCGACGACCGCTGCCGCATGTCCGTAAATGCCCTGCGGACGTACGGTGACGGTTGGTGGCACAACCCGCCAGCCTCCGAGTCAAAATCCTGGAGCCCCCGAGTGAGCAAGCGCACCTTCCAGCCGAACAACCGTCGCCGGGCGAAGACCCACGGGTTCCGGCTGCGCATGCGCACCCGCGCCGGCCGCGCCATCCTGGCTGCCCGCCGCCGCAAGGGTCGCGCCGAGCTGTCCGCCTGACCTTCGGTGCGGAGAGGAGTCGGTTCACCGTGCTCCCTCCCGCCAACCGGCTGAGGCGCCGCGACGAGTTCGCGGTGGCCGTCCGCCGCGGACGCCGCGCCGGACGCCCGCTGCTCGTGGTGCACCTCGCCAGGCCCGGCAGTGCCACGGACCCGCACGCGCCCGCAGGGGAGACCCCGCCGCCGCGTGCGGGTTTCGTCGTGAGCAAGGCCGTCGGGCCGGCGGTGGTGCGCAACCGCGTCAAGCGCCGCCTCCGCCATCTGGTCCGGGACCGTCTGGCGTTGCTGCCGGAAGGTAGCCTGGTCGTGGTACGCGCCCTGCCGTCGGCGGCCGATGCCGGGTACGCCGAACTCGGCGGTGACCTGGATGCGGCACTGGGCCGACTGCTCGGTCGTTCCAAGGAGACACACGCGGCACCTCCGCCGTCGGGTGACACCGAGGCCCGGACAGGGGCCCAGCCAGGGGCGAGGCCATGAAGTACCTGCTCATGGGGCTCATCAGGCTCTACCAGTGGACGATCAGTCCGATGCTGGGACCGGTGTGCCGGTTCTACCCGAGCTGTTCGCGCTACGGGTACGAGGCCGTCTCGACGCACGGCGCGATCAAAGGCACGTATCTGACCGTGTGGCGCATCCTGCGCTGCAACCCCTGGAACTCCGGCGGAGTCGATTTCGTGCCGCCGCGTACCCGCCGCCCATGGCGTCTCCGGTCCTCCGGGGCAGCCCCCGAGGCGCAGAAGACCTCTCGTACCGAGTGCGTCGCCGAGCACGGCGATCACGTGCACGGTGCGCACACCATCGCCCGAGGAGCCTGACCGTGGGGCTACTTAACCCCCTCTACGACGCCGTTTCCTGGATCATCCTCCAGTTCCACAAGCTGTTCAGCCCGCTCTTCGGCAAGGACAGCGGGTGGGCCTGGGGCCTCTCCATCGTCTGCCTGGTGGTGCTGATCCGGATCTGTCTGATCCCGCTGTTCGTGAAGCAGATCCGGGCCACCCGGAACATGCAGATCCTCCAGCCGAAGATCAAAGAGATCCAGAAGCGCTACAAGGACGACAAAGAGCGCCAGTCCCAGGAGATGATGAAGCTCTACAAGGAAACGGGGACGAACCCGCTTTCGAGCTGTCTCCCCATCCTTGTGCAGATGCCGTTCTTCTTCGCGCTGTTCCACGTGCTCAACCGCGTGTCGGGCGGCCGGACGGTGGGTGTCCTCAACCAGGCCGACGTTGACTCCGCCAAGCAGGCGCACATCTTCGGCGCCCCGCTGGCCGCCAAGTTCACCGACTCCGCCAGCAAGATCGCGAACCTCGACGCCGACCTGACCACGGTCCGCATCGTGACCGTCGTGATGATCCTGCTGATGTCCGCGTCGCAGTTCATCACGCAGCGCCAGCTCATGGTGAAGAACACGGATCCCGCCGCGATGGCCGCGAACCCCTTCGCGCAGCAGCAGAAGATCCTGATGTACGTCTTCCCGATCATGTTCGCCGTCTTCGGCGTCAACTTCCCGGTCGGTGTGCTCCTCTACTGGCTGACCACCAACGTCTGGACCATGGGCCAGCAGCTCTACGTCATCCAGCGCAACCCCACGCCCGGCAGCCTCGCGTTCCAGGCCCGCCAGGAGCGCCTGGCCGAGAAGGCCCGCAAGAAGGGCAAGGTGCTGACGCCCGAGGGCGACGTGGTCGACGCCGCGGAGTACGAGGCGAAGCTTGCTGCGGAGAAGGAGCGGGCCGCCAAGCGCACGCAGCCGTCGCGGACCAGCAAGTCCAAGCGCAAGGGCGGCGGTACGCAGGGCTCTCCCGGGCAGCGCTCCACCGTCAAGGGCTCGACGGCCCGGACGCCGCCGTCCGGCAACAACGGCACGCCGTCCATCGGCGCCGACGCGACTCCGGGCGACGCCGGTAGCACGGGCGGCTCCGGCGGCTCGGGCGCCACGGGCGGTAGCGGTACCGCGAACGGCCGGCCGAGGCCCGCTCGCAAGCAGACGCAGAGCCGCAAGAACCAGGGACGCAAGAAGTCCTGACCGGGGAAGGCTGATGGCCGGGGCCCGTCCCCGTCCCGCCGTCGGCCCGCCCCGGCTCCGAGAAGACGCGCAGCGTTCGAGAAGTCGTTCGTGAAGTAGTGAGGAGCACCCCTGTGACGGAAGGCACGACCCCCGCCGTCGACACCCCCGCGACGCCGCGGCGCATCACCCTGACCGCGGAGGACATCAGCCGTCTGGAGCAGGAGGGCGAGATCGCGGCCGACTACCTGGAGGCCCTGCTCGACATCGCCGACCTCGACGGCGACATCGACATGGACGTCGAGGGCGGCCGCGCCTCGGTCTCCGTGATCGCCGCCGAGGACGCGGATGCCGCGGCGGGCGACCTCAACCGCCTCGTGGGGCGGGAGGGGGAGGTCCTGGAGGCGCTCCAGGAGCTCACCCGGCTTGCCGTGCACCGCGAGACGGGTGAGCGCAGCCGCCTCATGCTCGACATCGCCGGTTTCCGGGCCAAGCGCCGCCAGGACCTGGCGCGCCTGGCCACCGAGGCGGTCGAACAGGTCAAGGAGACCGGTGAGCCGGTCAAGATGAAGCCGATGACGCCGTTCGAGCGCAAGGTCGTCCACGACACGGTCGCCGAGTCGGGTCTGCGCAGCGAGTCCGAGGGCGAAGAGCCCGAGCGCTGCGTCGTGGTCCTGCCGGCTTGAGAAGCCGGACCGCACCCGCGCGGTGGCGCGGTTGCTGTTCCGCCAGCCTGAATCGAGCAGATCCGTCGCCGGGGGCCCGCCTGTGAAAGGGCGGG
>NZ_JBPKBH010000003.1:463678-507457 GCF_051388915.1 Yinghuangia sp. YIM S09857
CACGTGGAACACGAGACAGCGGGTGAGATGGGCCGGGGGTCCGGGGGTCGCCCCCCGGGCAGGCACAGCCACGTGGAACACGAGACAGCGGGTGAGACGGGCCGGTCTCCCGAAGAGCGCTCCCCGGACGGCCACGTGGAGCCGGAGGCGGCGGACGACGCGGGCCCGGTCGGCGACGGCCGCTCCCCAGGCAGTCCCGTGGACCGCGACAAGCCGGATGCCACATCCCGGCCCTCCGCGGACCGCCCCTCGCCTCCGGAGGCCACGCGGAAGTCCGGGGGCGACGACGCCGCCGAGCGGGCGCCTGAGGCTCCTGACGCCGCCGCGCGGCTCTTCGGGGACAACCTCGGGCGCGCGGTGCGGTACGCCGACATCCTGGCCGACGCCGGGGTGCGTCGCGGGCTGATCGGGCCGCGCGAGGTCGCGCGACTGTGGGAGCGGCACCTGCTCAACTGCGGTGTACTGGCCGAATTGGTGCCCGAGGGCGCCGTGGTGCACGACGTCGGATCCGGCGGCGGGCTCCCCGGCATTCCGCTCGCGCTCGTCCGCCCCGATCTGCGGATCACTCTGGTGGAGCCTCTCCTGCGGCGTACCACCTTCCTCGACGAGGTGGTGCGCGAACTGGGCCTGGGCCACGTCGAGGTGCTGCGCGGTCGTGCCGAGGAGGTACGCGGCAGCATCGCGTCCGACGTCGTGACCGCCCGGGCCGTCGCCCCGTTGTCCCGACTCGCGGGCTGGGGCCTGCCGTTGCTGCGCTCCGGCGGCGAAATGCTGGCGCTGAAGGGCGATTCCGCGGCGGCGGAGCTCCAGGAGTCCGAGGCCGACCTGCGCAGGCTCGGCGCCGTCGGATGGGATGTCGTGCAGGTGGGGGAGGGCATCGTCGATCCGCTGACCACGGTCGTACGCGTCCGGATGGGTGAAGTCGTCCGTCCCCCCGCCCGCGGCACCCGCAAGGCCGCGAGGAACGGCCGTACCGGCACCAAGGGTTCGTCCCGCGGTGGCCGTCCGGGGCGTCGCGGCTGAGGCCGTTCCGTCCCGCGCGGACCGTGAACCGATTATTCGGGGATTGATCCAATCCGTCGGATATGTGACTCATGTTGCAAGTGCCCGGTGTGTCGTGAAGCTGCTTCGCGATCGCGCCGGGCATCGTGTTTCACGTGAAACGACTTCCGTGGAAGCGCAAATGGGCCGCTCAGCTCGGCGTCCCGGAGGCTTCAAAGATCCAGCAGGTTCGCTCCACCCGCCCGCAACGGCCGCCGAACATGGCAGTCTCTGAGAATGCCGACGGAGCGCGTGGCTCCGCCGGGGTTCTGGCAGCAGAGGAGAGTGGACCGTTGTCGTCCGACGTCACCGCCCCCGGGCAGGGCGGGCCGGCAGGGGGAACTGCCCTGCCCACTCAGCCGCACGGGGGATTCCACGACTCGCCGACGGACCCCGTGCCGGGGCCTCGCGACCCCTATCCACCGGGTGCTCCCGGCCCCGCCGCCGACGACGTTTCACGTGAAACGGAACCGGAGTTGGTGGACGACACCCCCATCGCCCGGGCCGCGCGCCAGGCCGTGGAGACGAGCAGGGCGGCCGCGGAAGGTCTGCCGAGGCCCGCCGAGACGCGCGTCATGGTGGTCGCGAACCAGAAGGGCGGGGTCGGCAAGACCACGTCGACCGTGAACCTCGCGGCCGCGCTCGCCCTGCACGGTGCCCGTGTGCTGGTCGTCGACCTCGACCCGCAGGGCAACGCCTCCACCGCGCTGGGGATAGACCACCACGCCAGCGTGCCGTCGATCTACGACGTCCTGGTGGAGGGCAAGGACCTCGCCGAGGTCGTACAGCCGGTAGTGGACGTGGAGGGGCTGTTCTGCGCCCCGGCGACCATCGACCTGGCCGGCGCGGAGATCGAACTGGTGTCGCTGGTGGCCCGGGAGAGCCGTCTGCAACGGGCCATCGAGGCGTACGAACAGCCCCTGGACTACATCCTCATCGACTGCCCGCCGTCCCTCGGCCTGCTCACCGTGAACGCGCTGGTGGCCGGTCGCGAGGTGGTCATCCCGATCCAGTGCGAGTACTACGCGCTGGAGGGACTGGGCCAGTTGCTCCGCAACGTCGAGCTGGTGCGGGGGCACCTGAACCCGCAACTGCACGTCTCCACCATCCTGTTGACGATGTACGACGCCCGCACCCGGTTGGCCTCGCAGGTCGCCCAGGAGGTGCGTGACCACTTCGCCGCCGAGGTGTTGAACACGTCGATCCCGCGTTCCGTGCGGATCTCCGAGGCGCCCAGTTACGGGCAGACGGTGATGACCTACGATCCGGGATCCAGCGGTGCCTTGTCGTATCTTGAGGCGGCACGCGAGATCGCGCTTCGCGGGATCGCCGCAGAAACGAAGGGGGCACAGTGAACGAGAAGCGCAGGGGTCTGGGACGAGGGCTCGCATCGCTGATCCCTTCGTCGGAACAGCCCGCCGCGGTCGAGACGGCACTCGCCACGACGCTCCCGGAGCCCAAGACGTCGCCCACGTCCTGGCCGGTGGTGATTCCGGACCCGTCGGCCCCCGCCGTCGTCGAGCCGGTGCGGTCGGTGGTGCCGGGCAGCGTGGTCCCGGCGGAGCCGACCCCGCCGCCCGTGGAACCCGTCGAGCCGGTGGTCCCGGCCGAACCCGCCACGGTGAACGGGGCGTTCTTCGCCGAGCTGCCGGTCGACGCGATCACGCCGAACCCGCGCCAGCCGCGTGACGTCTTCACCGAGGAGGCGATGGAGGAGCTGGTCCACTCCATCCGCGAGGTGGGCCTTCTCCAGCCGATCGTCGTCCGGCAGACGGGCGACGACGCATACGAGCTCATCATGGGCGAGCGCCGCCTGCGCGCGTCCAAGAAGGCAGGGCTCACCGCGATCCCGGCGATCGTGCGGGCGACCGACGACGACAAGCTCCTGCTGGACGCCCTGCTGGAGAACCTGCACCGTTCGGAGCTCAACGCGATCGAGGAGGCCGCAGCCTACGACCAACTGCTCCGCGACTTCGACTGCACGCAGGACGAGCTGGCCGAGCGCATCGGACGGTCGCGGCCGCAGGTGACCAACACGCTGCGCCTGCTGAAGCTGCCGCCCGAGGTGCAGGTGAAGATCCAGGCGGGCACGCTGTCCGCCGGGCACGCCCGGGCGCTGCTCGGCCTCCAGGACCCGGACGGGCAGATCGAACTCGCGAAGCGGGCGATCGCCGAGGGGCTGTCGGTGCGCTCGGTCGAAGAGATCGTGCACATGCGAAAGTTCGACGAGGAGCAGAACGGCTCGGCGAAGGTGAAGCCGAGTCGGCCGCGGGCGGGGAAGCGGCGGGCGGCCGAGATCGACGACCTGGAGACGCGCCTCAAGGACCGCTTCGAGACGAGCGTGAGCGTGGCGATCGGCCAGAAGAAGGGCAAGGTCGTCGTCGAGTTCGCGACGCTGGAGGACCTGGAGCGCATCCTGTCGGTGATGGCGCCGGGGGAGGAGCGCGTGCTCGCGAGCCTGCGCCGCCGCGCCGCGAACGGTGGGGGTGCAGCCGCGGGTTAGCCGACACCGCGCGCAACGCCACGAGGGGCCCCAGGACAATGTCTCGGGGCCCCTCGCCGTGTGGTGGGTGCCGATGCCGCGTGTGTCACGTGGAACACGGGCCGTCGCGCCGCAGCCGACGCGATGGGTTCCCGCACTCGGCCCGGCCCCCGCATATGGCGTCGCCGTCGACCGCGCTCGGGACACGCCGTGTCGGGGGCGCGTTTCACGTGAAACGCCGCCGCCTGCAATGCGATTCACTCCCGGGGGGTTTCACGTGAAACACGGCCCTTGGCGGCCGCGGGGTTTCACGTGGAACGGGATGCGGCGCGGTGGAGCAACTCTCGGTAGAGGACGCCTGCATCGAGGCCTGCTGCGGTGACGGCCTGGGGGAGCAGGCTTGTCTCGGTCATTCCCGGGGCGACGTTGGACTCCAGGAACCACGCGGTGCCCTCGGCGTCCACGATGAGGTCGGTGCGTGAGACGTCCCTCAGGCGCAGGATGCGGTGGGCGGTCAGGGCCGTCTGGGCGGCCGTCTGAGCGGCTTCCGGGGTCAGCCTGGAGGGGACGAAGAACTCCGTCGTCCCGGCCGTGTAGCGGGCCGTGTAGTCGTACACCCCGGAGTCCGGCACGATCTCGACGATGGGCAGCGCCTCCGGACCCGCCCCGGTGTCGACGACCGACACCGCGACCTCGGTGCCCTCAAGGTAGGTCTCCACCAACGCCGCGTCGCCGTAGGCGAACGCCCCCACCATCGCCGAGGACAGCTCCTCGACCGTCCGCGCGACCGAGGCGCCGAGGGCAGAACCGCCGCGGGTCGGCTTCACGAACAGCGGGAGCCCGAGCCGCGCGACGATCGCATCGAGTACCGCCGACGCGCCGAGGTCGCGGAAGGTGTCGTGGGGGAGGGCCACCGAGTCGGGGGTCCGCACGCCCGCGGCGCGCAGCGCGGCCTTCGCCATCGGCTTGTC
This sequence comes from Yinghuangia sp. YIM S09857, assembly GCF_051388915.1. Taxonomy (NCBI): domain Bacteria; kingdom Bacillati; phylum Actinomycetota; class Actinomycetes; order Kitasatosporales; family Streptomycetaceae; genus Yinghuangia; species Yinghuangia sp. YIM S09857. Next base: position 468,173 of record NZ_JBPKBH010000003.1, read on the forward strand.
GAACGCGGTCCGGCAGGCGTCCGGGGTGGAACCCACGTACGGAATGCCGAGCAGTTCGAGTACGTCGCGCACCGCCCCGTCCTCGCCGTAGGAGCCGTGCAGCGCCGGGAAGACGACGTCCGGCCGGTCGGCGGCCAGCGCGGAGAGCAGGCGTCCGTCGACATCCAGGACCTCGACGTCGACGTCGATCGCCCGCAGGGCGTCCGCGATCCGGCGGCCGGAGCGCAGCGAGACGTCGCGCTCGTGCGACAGCCCGCCGGCGAGTACGACGACGCGGCCGAGGTCGCTCATCGGTGGTCCTTTCGGGAGGGAGTTCGGGGGCATGGTGGTCGGATACCCCTTGGGGAGAAGACGGGTGACGAGGACGAGACCCGCGCCGGGAGCCGTCCCGAAGCGGTCGGCGTGCCGGCCGCGAAGGCGGGCGCGGGCCCGAGGGTTTCACGTGAAACGCGGGCGACGCCAGGTCGACGGGCTCCGACCCGGGCATCGTTTCACGTGAAACTCCGCGGACCCGCCGCGGCTCACGCGAGATCCGGGCCTGGCGCCTGAGAGGTCGGCGACGGCGCCGCACCGCCCGGCAGGGCCGGACCGCTGCCACCGAACATCGAGCGCAGCTCCAACTCCTGGGTGATGACCGCGGCGAGGCGCCGCACCCCCTCGCGGATCCGGTCCGGCGTCGGATAGCAGAAGGACAGGCGCATCGACGACGCCCCGAAGCCGTCCGCGTAGAAGGCGGTGCCGGGGACGTACGCGACACGGGCGGTCACGGCACGCGGCAGCATCGCCTTGGCATCCAGGCCCTCCGGCAGGGTCACCCAGACGAAGAAGCCGCCGGCGGGGTTCGTCCACGTGGCGCCGGGCGGCATGTAGGTGCGCAGCGCGTCGAGCATCGCGTCGCGCCGCTCGCGGTACATCTCGCGGTACGTCTTGATCTGCGCCCGCCACGGCTGGGTCTCCAGATACGCCGAGACCGTCATCTGGGAGAAGACCGGAGGGCTCAGGACGGAGGCCTCCGCCGCCAGCACCAGCTTCTCGCGTACCGCGTGCGGGGCCACCGCCCAGCCGACGCGGAGGCCCGGCGCGAAGGTCTTGGAGAACGAGCCGAGGTAGATGACCCCCTCGGCGTCGTCGGCGCGCAGCGCACGCATCGGGTCGCCGTCGAAGCCCAGGAGCCCGTACGGGTTGTCCTCGATGATCAGCAGATCCGCGGCCCGGCAGATCTCCAGGATCCGGGCCCGTCGCTCCGCCGACAGGCACACGCCCATCGGGTTGTGGAAGTTCGGGATCGTGTAGAGGAACTTGGCCCGCTTGCCGGAGGCGCGCACCGCGGCGATCGCGTTCTCCAGGTGCTCGGGGATCAGCCCGTCGTCGTCCATGCCCACGTGCACGACGTTGGCCTGGTACGAGGCGAAGGTCGACAGCGCGCCCACGTAGCTGGGCGCCTCGGCGAGGATCACGTCGCCCGGGTCGATGAAGACGCGCGTCACCAGGTCGAGGGCCTGCTGCGAGCCGACCGTCACGGTGATGTCGTCCGGGTGCGCGTCGATGCCTTCGAGGCGCATGACGTCGCAGATCTGTCCGCGCAGGGTCTCGTCGCCCTGGCCCGAGCCGTATTGCAGGGCGACGGTGCCGCGCTCGGCGACCAGGCGGGCGACGGTGTCCGCGACCGCGTCGAGGGGGAGGGCGTTGATGTTGGGCATGCCGCCGGCGAGTGAGACGACCTCGGGCCGCGATGCCACGGCGAACAGAGCTCGTACCTCGGAAGCCGTCATGCCGGCCGTGCGGGCGGCGTAGCGGTCGACATAGTTGTCGAGACGGGATCCGGGGGAGCTCTGCGGGACGTTCACGTACCGGCCTCCTTGAGGCGATGCGGATGGTCGAACCTGCTGCGTGTATCCACCGAGTATGCGAAATCGCACGTCTCGGCGCGCTGTGATTGCCGCCATAGGAGTGGTCTTCGGCGGTCAACCGGCTGCGTCGTACAGCTTCATTGGGTCGGGCGGACGGGGGCGATTACCATGCGTCTTGGCGTAACCACCCATTCTGGAGGGCCCCATGCGCTCGGTGCGATGGGTTATCACCGGCCTCGGAGTCGGCGTCGTCGGCGGCTTCGTGGGCGGCCTGCTCAGCTCGTCTCGTCCGGAGACGCGCGGCCCGCGCGCGTGGTTGCCGGACGGCCCCGCGGTCCCGGTGCGCGAACTCCCCGCCGAGGACCGTCTGCTGCCGGGCAACCCGCAGCCGGTGCTGGTGGGTCAGCCCGTCCCGGAGTACAGCGACTGAGCGGAGCGGCACGCGTTTCACGTGAAACATGGCGCGTGGAACCGTGCGTCGCGCGACCGTGGCAAGACGAGGCAAGGGTTCGCGTGTGCCACCATGCGATCGACGCGGGAACGGCGAGGGGGGTCCGGGACTCCCCGGACCGCCCTCGGCCTGTGGACCGCGCGTCTGCTCGGACCGCGTAGGACCGTGCCTCGTCAGATGAAGGCCGGGAGCCGCAGCATGCCCGTCGGCTCGTCCTGGTCCGGCGGCAGGTAGAGGCGCTGCAAGGCGACGACGATCGACTCGGCGGCCATGTCACGGAACGACGCCTGGGTCAGCAGCGCCGCGTCCTCGGCGTTCGTCAGGTAGCCGAGCTCGACGCGTACCGCCGGCATCCGGGTGCTGCGTAGCAGCGGCCACGCCTTGCCGTGCGTCCGGCAGTCGACCATGCCGGTCCGGGCGACCAGTTCGCGCTGCACGAGCCCGGCGAAGCGTTCGCCGGTGGGGGAGCGCAGCCCGTGCGCGTCGCCGCCGCTGCCGTAGTAGAAGGTTGCGACGCCGCGCGCCTGCGCGTTGTCGTTGCGGTCGGAGTGCAGCGAGATGACGAGGTCCGCGTTGGTCTCGTTGGCGAAGGCGGCGCGCTGCTCCTCGGCCACCACGCCGTCGCCGTCCAGCCCGCGGGTCAGGTACGCCTGGACGCCGAGCGCGGACAGCCGGCCCTCCAGGCGCCGGGCGAGGTCCCACACCACGTCGGCCTCGCTCAGCCCGTGTGCGACCACACCCGGGTCGGTGCCGCCGTGTCCGGGGTCGACCACGAGGACCTTGCCGGACAGCGCCGGTCCCGAGCGGTGGATTAGCTCCGACTCGCGCATCGCGTGCGGATGCCCGCCGACCACCGTGCGCGCGAGCCGGTCGAGCGCGCGGAAGGTCGAGGGGCCGCAGGTGCCGTCCGCGCGCAGCCCGTAGTTGCGTTGGAAGTCGCGCAGCGCGCGCTCGGTGCCCGGCCCGAGCAGGCCGTCGACGCGTCCGCAGTCGAAGCCCATGTCGAGCAGCCGCTGCTGGAGCGTGGCGACGTCGTCGCCGACCATCATGTGGCTCACCGAGTACGAAAGGACGCGGTCCCCGAGCCGCCAGCGGGCCTCGTCGAGCTGGCGGTAGGTCTCCACGCCCACGATGCCGTCGATGGTGAGTGCCCGCTGCTGCTGGAAGTGCCGTACCGCGCGGTCCACCGCGTCGTCGAAGAGTGCGTCGTCGCCCCGGTCGGGGTCCTGGTCGACCCGTGCGTCGGCGGCGAGCAGGCCCAGCAGCACCAATTTGGATCTGATCTCGGCCACGGCAGGGCCGGTGTCTCCGCGTCGGTACTGCCGCTGCAAGGTCATGGAACGGAACCCTCCCGAGATGTGACGCGACACTCGATCGTACGCGCGCCCGACCGCACGCGAGCCGCCCTCGGCCCCGTGCTCCGGGCCTCAACACGTCGGAAAGGCGCCCCCCGGTTCCGGGGGACGCCTTCCGTCGCGCGGCAGCCGGAGCAAGCCCGGCAGGTCCGTCAGATGAAGTCCGCGAGCTCCTTGAGAAGCAGCGACTTCGGCTTGGCGCCGACGATGGTCTTGACGATCTGGCCGCCCTGGTAGACATGCAGGGTCGGGATCGACATGACGCCGTAGCGGGTGGTGATCTCGGGGTTCTCGTCGATGTTCAGCTTGGCGATGCCGAGCTTGTCGCCGTGCTCCGCCGCGATCTGCTCCAGCGCGGGGGCGATCTGGCGGCACGGGCCGCACCACTCGGCCCAGAAGTCGACCAGCACCGGCTTGTCGCTCTGGAGCACTTCGGCGTCGAAGGTCTTGTCGGTCGTCTTGATGATGCCCTCGGCCATGGTGGCTCCTTCGGTGGTAGGGCTCGGTCGGCGGGTGCCCGGCCGGTGCTCGGCCAACCGGGCGTGACGAGAAGCTGCGAGAGGTACGCGGGTGCGCGCCGGGCGGTGGCCGGGTCGCGCGGTCGTCAGGATGCGCTGTGGGTCACGGTGCCCGGTGGCGGCGGATCAGACCGCGACCTCTTGGTGCTTGAGGTCCTCCAGGTACCGCTCGGCGTCCAGGGCCGCCGCGCAGCCGCTGCCGGCCGCGGTGATGGCCTGGCGGTAGATGTGGTCCACCACGTCGCCGCACGCGAAGACGCCGGTGAGGTTGGTGTGCTGGGTCGGGTGCGTGACCTTCACGTACCCTTCCTCGTCCAGATCGATCTGGTCCTTGAGCAGCTCGGTGCGCGGTTCGTGGCCGATCGCGATGAACAGCCCGGTGACGTCCAGGTCGCGCAGTTCGCCGGTGACGGTGTCGCGCAGCTTGACGCCGGTCAGCTTGCCGTCACCGAGGATCTCCGCGACCTCGCTGTTCCAGGCGAACTTGATCTTGTCGTTGGCGAATGCGCGGTCCTGCATGATCTTCGAGGCGCGCAGCTCCTCACGGCGGTGGATGACCGTGACCGTCTCCGCGAAGCGGGACAGGAAGGTCGCCTCCTCGATCGCCGAGTCGCCGCCGCCGACCACCGCGATGTGCTGGTTGCGGAAGAAGAAGCCGTCGCACGTGGCGCACCACGACACGCCGTGCCCGGACAGCTCCTTCTCGTTGGGCAGGCCCAGCTCGCGGTAAGCGGAACCGGTCGCGAGGATCACGGCCTTCGCGCGGTGCACGTTGCCCGAGCCGTCCTTGACCACCTTGATGTCGCCTTCGAGCTCCGCCTCGACGATGTCGTCGGCGACCAGCTCGGCGCCGAAGCGCTCGGCCTGCTTGCGCAGGTTGTCCATGAGGTCCGGGCCCATGATGCCCTCGGGCCAGCCGGGGAAGTTCTCCACGTCGGTGGTGTTCATGAGCGCGCCGCCCGCCGTGACCGCGCCCTCGAAGACGAGCGGCTTGAGGTCGGCGCGTGCGGCGTAGACGGCGGCCGTGTATCCGGCCGGGCCGGAACCGATGATGATCACGTTACGGACGTCGCTCACGCTGGGCCCATCCCTGCTTCTCGTCGAGCCGACCGGGTCTTCGGACGGCGATGCCGGTGGTTGCGGGGCCACCCCTGAATTGCGAGGTGCGGCACGTTCCGCTCAACCGATCCTAGGTCCGCGCCATTCCCGTCTCGACCACGGTCGGGCGGGAGCACGGCGCAGGCCTCAGCGCGCGGGGAGGTTGCGGCTGAGAAGCACCTCCGGGGCGGCCGCGGACCGGGTCGCGGACTGCTGCTGGGCCAGCCCGTCGCACCCGGCCGCGACGATGACCACGTCGACGGTCCGGTCCGAGGCCGCGTACACGAGGACGTACGCGACCTGCCCCTGGTAGCGCGCCCGCTCGGCGGCGACCGGCTGGCGGCCGAGTGCCTTGCCCGCCGCCCCCTGGGTGACGCACGCCGGGACGACCTGCTTCGCGCCGCTCGCGCTCGGGACCTCCGGGACCGTCGCGCCGCTCTTCGAGGATTCCGCCGAGGAGTCCGCCGGGGACTTCGCCGTGGACTCTGCCGAGCCGGTCTCGAACCCGGGCGGGGCCTGCCGCGCGAGCAGGGCGCCGACCTGCGTGGGCAGGGTCTCCTCGCGGTATTCCGGCAGAGCCGCGGCCGAGGACGCCGACGGCGCGGCGGCGTTCGGCGGAGCGGCGCCCGCGGACCCGCCGGGCTTCCGGGAGGAGGCGAGGTCTTCTTCGGACATCGGCGCGCTGGCGCCCTTGCTGTCGGCGTTGTTGTCGGAGTCGGACGACGTGAGTCCGCCGCCGACGATCACCCCGACGAGGAGCAGCACGGCGGCGACCGCCGCGGCCGCGACGAGCAGGCCGGGGTTGGCCTTGCGCCGACGGGCGTGCAGGTGGACGACGCGGTCCGACGCCTCGGGGGCCTGGTGCGGCCGAGGCGGGGGCAGTGACCCCAGATCGGGCACCGCGGACAGGCGCGGCGGCGGCACCTCGGCCCCGCCACGTCGCTCGGCGCCGTGGCCCGAACCGTCCGTGCCGTCGTTCTCCGGCAGGTCGCCCGGCGATCCGTCGTCGTGGACTCCGTCCGACGCCGTCCCGACCGCGGCGTCGGCCAGTGCCGACCGGATCCGCGCGAAGACGTCGTCGGGCATCGGCTCGGGCGGCTGCCCGACCAACAGGTCGCGTACCTCGGCGAGGGCGTCGCGGGTCTCGCGGCACTCGGCGCAGCCGGCGGCGTGCGCCTCGGCCTCGGCGGCCTCGGCGTCGGAGAGCAGGCCTTCGACGAGGTCGGAGAGAACGTCGACGTCCACATGCCCGTCCGGGCCGACCACGTGGTTCCCAGCGGTCATCGCGTCACACCTCCGTCCCGATGCCCGTCCGTTCCTCCGCCGTTCACCCGCGGCCGGGGACGCCCGGCGGCGGTGCCGTCGTCCGACGGTCTGACGGACGCCCCGGCGCCCCGGTTCCCTTCCCGCAGATGCCGGACGAGCGGGAGCAGCTTCGCTCGCCCGCGCGCGCAGCGGCTCTTGATCGTTCCGGGCGCCACGTCGAGGACCTTCGCGGCCTCGTCGACGGGGTAGCCCTCCATGTCCACCAGTACGAGCGCCGCGCGCTGCTCGGTCGGCAGCGTCGCCAGCGCGGCCAGCAGGACGTCCCGCGTCTCGCCGCGCACCGCGGGGTCCTCACCGGCCGGTGCGGGAATGCGCTGGTCGAGGTCGTCGGGCAGCGGTACGGCGGGCCGCGAGGCCTTGCGCCGCGCGCGGTCGAGGCAGGCGTTGACGACGATGCGGTGCAGCCACGTCGTGACGGCCGCACGGCCCTCGAAGCGTCCCGCCGCACGGTAGGCCGACACGAGGGCGTCCTGGAGGGCGTCAGCGGCCTCCTCGCGGTCCCCGAGCGTGCGGAGGGCCACCGCCCACAGCCGGTCCCGGTGCCGACGCACCAACTCGCCGAAGGCGTCCGGGTCTCCGGAGGAGTGCAGCGCGAGGAGATCGACGTCGGTCACGTCGACGTACGCGGACTCCGCGCTCAAGCTCACCCCCCGGCGGCTGGAAAGTACCGGGGGTCATCCTGGCACGGATCGGCGCACGAGATGTCAGCCGGTGGAACGGCGCCACCTCGCGAAGTGGATCTCGGTGACGCCGTTCTTCAGACCGGCACCACCGGACCCTTCGGCGGGGATCCGCGTCAGCTGGTGAACGAGACCTCGGCATAGCCGTTCTGGTAGCCGCTGGTGTCGAACGCGCCGCCGGAGCGTTGCATCGGCATCGCGGTCATCCAGACGAGCACATAGCGCGTCTTGGTCTCGAACTGGAAGGCGGCCTCGCTGCCCTGCGTCTGCTGCTCCTGGACCTTGGTGAAATCGTCGAGGCTGCGCGGGAACTCGGTGGCTCCGGGAGCGGCGTAGATGGCGAGGGTGGTGTGGTCGCCGTCGCCCGCCAGCTGGATCTTCGCGGTCCTCAGGTCGACCTCGGAGCCGAGATCGTAGATGATCCCCACCCCGGTCCGTATCTTCGCCTCCGGGCCGTCGACGTAGCTCTTGGTGCGCCACGACGTGGTCGTCTTTCCGTCGTGGGACAGGCCGATGTTCTCCGGGTAGTCGGAGGCGGCGCCGCCGTTCTCGGTGAGGCTGAACTGCCTTGCGCCGCTGATCGCGAGCGGCTGCCCGGTCGGCGGGGCCGCGACCGCGGGAGGCTCCGACGTCGGCGGGTCGGTGTTCACGCTCGGGGTGGGGCTCGGCTGTTCGTCGCGGTCCTTGTTGACGTGGACGGCGATCTGCCAGGTCGCGAGGATGATCGCGACGAGCACGATGATCGCCACGATGCTCTTCACGAACCGGCCGAAGCCGCCGCCCAGCGCCGGCGGCGGCCCCGCGGGGGTGCGGGTCGGAACCGCCCGGGGCGGGCCGCCGTTGTAGCCGCTGCTGCCGCGCGACAGCAGCGCCGTCGGGGTGTACTCGTCGTCGAACTCGGCACCGGCCGCGCTCACCGGCGGCTCCGGCTCCGGGGGCAGTACCGGGGGTATCGCCGCGAGGGCGGCGACGACGTCCTCGGGCGCCTCGAACGCCGCCTGGTGCTTGTACTCGTGCCCGAGCGCCCGCATCGCGACCGCCTCAAGGGGCATGTGCACGTGCGCCTTCACCTGGCCCGGCGTGCACAGCTTCTCGCCGTTGCGCGGCGCCTCCGGCAGGCCGTACGCCGCCGCGTCCGGCCAGCGGCGTGCCAGGCAGGCGTACAGCAGCGAGCCGATCGCACGCGTGTCGTCACGTGCCGCATCGGTGGTGTCGTGGCCGTACAGCGCCGCCTCGACGGACAGGCCGACGATCTTGTACTGCCCGGTGTGCATGCGCAGGACGTTCTCGGGGTCGAGGCGCAGGTGCGACAGCCCGGCGCGGTGCGCGACGGCCATGGCGTCGGAGACCGAACGGGCCATCTCGTACGCCTCGTGCGGCGGCAGCGGGTTGGTGGCCAGCAGCGACGCGAGGTTGTCGGCGTCCGGCAGCCATTCCTTCACCACGTAGACGAGGCCGTCCTCTTCGGCCGCGTCGAGCACCTGGACGAAGCGCGGGTCGCCGACCAGGGCCGCCGCCCGGGCCGCGGCCATCACGCTGCGCGCGTGCTCGCTCCCGGCCGCCACGAGGTGGATGCCCACCGCGCGGCGCAGCTTCTCGTCGACCGCGCGCCATGTGGCGCTTTTGCCGTGGGAACTCAGCTTGTCCTCAAGCCGGTAGCGTCCGGCGAAGCGGGTTCCGCGCGTGACATCCGCGACCCTGCGCGGGGGTTCGGCCTCGACGGCCTCGAACTCCCGGGTCTCCGAGGCGACCTCGGGGACGTCGGCGGGCCGGTCGTGCCGCGGGGTGTCCTCGGTGTCCGGGCTGTCGGCCCGGTCGTCGGCGGGCTTGTCGGTGGGGGCGCCGACCGAACCGCGGGCCGCACCGGAGGCGGAGACAGGGGCGGAACCGGAGGCCGAACTGCGGGCCGCCCCGGCCGAATCGGCCGCCTCGGTGTCGATCGTGTCGGTTGCGGGAACGACGGTCGTCTCCGCGGTGGCCTCTGCCGACTTGCCGTCCACCGAAGCGGCCTCCGGGACTTCGTGCTCCACGAGCGTGTCCGCGGGGTCCGCGGCGGGGTCGAGTGCGACGGTCTCGGCCGTGACGTCGGCCTGCTTCGCGTCGTTGGTTCCGGTGGTGCTGTCTGCGGTGCCGTTGGCGGTGGTATCGGTGTCGACGGTATCGGTCTTGCCGGTGTCGAGGGTGCTGGAGCCGGAAGGGCCGTCCGCCATCAGGTGGACGGAGCCTGCGGTTCGGTCCGTCACCGTATACTCACCCTCCTCGTAGCCCCGCCCCATCGTACGAGCGCGGCGGCACGACGCGTCACCCGCCTGCTCGTTCGTACGACTGCCTCGGGGGGCAAACAGGTTGCCCCGCGATGTTTCCGGCAAACCGAGTTCGTCCCGGGCACTACTACCCCGAATCGCCGTGGGGCACCGCGTGTATGCCCCATCGTGATCCATCCCGCGTGAATTCGCTCGTCGGACACTGCTGTGACACCCATCGTCTCATCCGACGCATGCGACGTGGGTGAGGTTCCGGCCGACGTCGGCCGGAACCCGGCCACGCCGGGTCAGCGTCCCAGACGGCCCTTCACCATGCCGGTCATCGCCGACAGTTCCTCGATGCGCATGCGGCTCGCCGCGACGAGGAACACCACGGCCATCGCCACGAGTCCGGCCAGCACGGCGGCGAGCGATCCGCCGAAGCCGTCGCCGAGCGCGTTGGTGCACATGCGTGCGACCGCGAACGCGGCCACGCCGCCGAACGTCGACGCCACGATCAAACGGGTGTACGTGCGTGTGACACGCCGCCCGTCGAGGTCCGGCAGGTAGGTCTTGAGGCGCCGCGCGGCGAGCAACACACCGACGAGGTAGGCCGCCCCGTACGCCCCGGCCATTCCGACACCGGCCCACTTCGTGGGCAGCACCAGGTACGCGAGCCCGGACAGCGCCGCCGTCGTGGCGGCCACCCACACCGTGTTGAGGAACGGCGTGCGTGTGTCCTCGTACGCGTAGAAGCCGCGCAGCAGCACGTATTGCGCGGAGAACGGGATGAGGCCGAGGCCGAGCGCCATCAGCATGTACCCGATCCAGTGGGCGCTGTTGACCCCGGTCGGCGCGAAGATCAGGCCGCCGATGTCGCGGCCGAGCGCGACGAACACGACCGCGCACGGCACGATCGCGACCGCCGACATGCGCAGGCCCGCCGAGATGTCGTCGCGTACCGACGTCTTGTCGTTGTCGGCGGCGGCGCGCGACATGCGCGGCAGCATCGCGGCCATGACCGAGACGGTGATGACCGCCTGCGGGAACTGCCAGACCAGAAGGGCGTTCGTGTACGCCGAGAAGCCGACACCCCAGGTGATGCCGTCCGTCTGCGCGTCGCTGTCGATCGCGTTCGCGAGCTGCGTGGTCACCAGGTAGCCGAGCTGGTTCGCGAGCACGAAGAGGAACGTCCACTTCGCGAGCCCGGCCGCCTTGCCCAGCCCGTGCCCGCGCCAGTCGAACCTGGGCCGGAAGTGGAACCTGGCCGCACGCAGGTACGGCACCATCGCGAGCGCCTGCACGACCATGCCCATCAGCGTGCCGATGCCGAGCAGCCGCGCCTCGTCGGGCGTGATGCGCGCCGCGGTCATGCCGCTGCTGTGCTGCGTCCCGGCCACCCAGATGTAGAGGCCGAACGTCGCGATGATGACCAGGTTGTTGAGGACCGGGGTCCACATCATCGGGCCGTAGCGCTCGCGGGCGTTCAGGATCTGCCCGAACATCACGTGCAGGCCCATGAAGAATATGATCGGCAGGCAGTATCGCGCGAACGTGGTGGCCAGCTCGAACTCGGCCTCCTGCTCCGCGAGCGAGTTGGCCATTATCCGGATCAGCCAGGGCGCCGCGAAGACCGCGAGCGCGGTGAGCGCCAGCAGCAGCGTCATGACCAGCGTGAGCAGCCGGTTGGCGTACGCCTCGCCGCCGTCGTCGTCGTTGCGCATGGCCCGCACGAGCTGCGGCACGAAGACCGCGTTCAGCGCGCCGCCGCCGACCAGGATGTAGAGCAGGGTCGGCATGGTGTTCGCGACGTTGTACGTGTTCGCGAACACCGCGGTGCCGAGCGCCGCGGCGATGACGAGGCTGCGGATGAACCCGGTGATGCGCGAGACGATGGTGCCCGACGCCATGAGGGCGCTGGACCGCATCATGCCGGAGAGCTTGCTGCCCTTCTTGCCGCCGACCGGAATGCCGGCCATCCGCTCTTCGGCGCCGCTGCCGGGAAGCCGGTAGACGGGCGATTGGGACGGTCCGGGCAGGGGCTCGACGAGGTCGGGCTCGGTGACGGTGAGGGGCGCGGCGGCCGCGGCTTCGGCGCGCTGCCGCGTCTCGTAGCGCTGATACGCCTCGGTGTACGTCGGCATGCCGATCTCGCCGGTCAGGCCGAGGTGGATGCCGGTGAGCGTCTGGTCCATCAGCCAGCCGCCGGGGCGGTCGTAGTCGCCCCAGCCGCCGCCCGCGCCGTACCCGCCGCCTCCGCCCGAACCGCCGGATCCCGCACCGGACGACTCGTGGGCCGCCTGCGCGGCCGGGCGCCGCGAGCGCCGCCGCTCGGGGGGAGGATCGGGCTCGTACTGGCCCCCGCCGCCCGAGCCGTAGCCGCCGCCCTGGCCGCCGTGCCCGCCGTGCCCGCCCTGGCCGTCCTGTCCCTGGCCGTAACCGCCGTCGTGGCCGGAGCCGTGCCCCGAGCCGTGCCCTGAGTCGTGGCCGTACTGCTGCGGCTGGTCGTACTGCTGCGGGACCTGCGGGGCCTGGTACTGCTGCGCCTGTGCCGCGTACGGGTCGCCCGCGTACTGCTGCGGGTCCTGGTACTGCGGGTTCTGATACTGCGGGTCCTGGTACTGCTGCTCGGGATATTGCTGCTCGGGGTACTGCCGGCCCGAGTACGGCTGCTGCCCGCCGTAGGCCGCGTCGTAGGGCTGCTGCCCGTAGCCCTGGCCCTGGTCGTAGCCCGGCTGATGGCCCGGTGCGGAACCGGGGCTCTGCGGCGTCGGGGCGAACACGCCGTCGAGGCCGCCGCCCTGGCCCGCGGGGTCGTCGCGGAACCAGGCGTCGCCGCTCTGCTGCGGCGGCGGGGACTGCCAACTGCCGGCCTCGGGAGGCGGCGGGTAAGGCGAGTACTCCTGCGCCGGATCGGAGTACTGCTGTCCGTACTGGCCGAGGTAGGGGTCGACCGAGCCCTGGTCGCGACGCGGGGAATAGGGATCGTGCCCGTCGGCCGGGTCGTCCGTGCCGCCGTCGTACGGCTGCCGCTCGTCTCTCCGGTCACTCATGCGGGCAGGTCCTCGTCTTCCGCTTCAGATCGTCGTGGTGGTCGGCTCCAAGTGCCTACTTTCTCATCCGGGGCCTGCTGAGGCGGTCCCCCGCGCCAAGTGTCCGCCGATATATCGACAAGAGGCGCAAATAGGGTCAAGCCGGTGCGTGATGGTCCTCCGGTCTGTCCCTGGACGCGTGCCGCCTGGTGCCCCCCTCGATCCTCGCGTGTCCCCCCGGACCGCCCGCCACCGGGCCGCCCGGACCGTGCGCCTCGCCCTCGTCGTCCCCGCCGCCCGTGCGCTCGGCGCTGTCCTCGCCGTCCGAAGGCCCCTTGCGCCGCTTGATGTAGGCGCGGAGCGAGAACAGCGCGAGCAGCGCCGCGATCACCCCAATGATGCCCAACGTGATGCCGTCGATGCTGGTCGTGTTGACGAAGAACGTCTGCGTGGGGCCGAAGGTGTCCTTGCCGTCCGGCGTGAGGATGCGCACGTCGACGAGCACCTTGCCGTTGGCCGCCGACCGTGCTTCGACCGGGATGGCCAAGGTGCGTCCGCCGGGGATCCGCACCTCGTGCGGCTGTGTCAGGCTGAGCCGGTTGGGCTGCCGGGAGACCACGTCCAGGCGGATCGTGATGGGCTGTTGCAGCCCGTTGATGATCGTGACCGGGATCGTGCCGCTGTCGCCGGACAGGGTCACGCTGCTCTTGGGTGCGATGCGCACGAGTTGCTCCAGCACCCGCAGACTGCGCGTCACGTCGAGCCGGTAGGTGTCGGCGTCCATCGTCTCGCCGCGCCACGCGACCGACAGCGTGCGCAGGACCGCCGGGTCGTACGGTTCCTCGATGCGCTGCCGCTCGCTCAGGATCGCCGCGAAGGCGTCCACGCGGCGCTGCAACTCGGGGACCGTCTTGAGGTAGCGGTCGGAGAACTCGGTGCGGGTGAGCCCCGAGGGGTACGCCCGCATCGTCCGCTCCTCGCCCACCTCGGTCTCCGCGAGCTCGTCGAGCGAGGCCACCTCGGCCCACCCCTCGGCGCCGGTGGCGACCGAGACCGCCCCGGCGAGCGCGCGTCCCACGGCCGCGTCGAAGTTTCGGGGCGGCACGATGAACAGCGCGCGTTGCAGGGCGGGTTGCTCCATCGCGATGGTGAACAGCTCGGCCACCAGCGCCTGCTGGAGGCGCAGCTGGCCGTCCGGGCCGCGCGCGCCCTCGTCCAGCAGCACGTCGATGCGCGGGTCGGTGACCAGCGCCGTGGTGCTCGGGCCGACCTGGAAGCGCGCGGAACTGGTGTGGTCCAGCTTGCTGTTGCGCGGCGGCATGCTCGCCCCCGAGGCCACCACGACCGACGAGCCGGTGGCCTTCGCGGTGTCGAGGACCGGCGTGTCCACCGCGCCCGCGATCGGCCACGTGACGTCTGTGCGGACCTGCTTTTGCAACACCTCGCCGGCGGTCGACCTGCCGCGCTCGACGGCCGCGTTCAGTTGCGGCATCAGGTCGGTCTTCGACCCGGTCCGCGCGGCGTGCGCGACGGTGGCCACGTCGGTGTCGGCGTACGGCAGCGCGACCACGGTGTCGTCGGCGACCGCGGCCCGCAGTTGCTGGAGCCAGTCGGTCGCGGCCGGACCACCCCTGCCCGGCTCGGTCTCCTCCTCGGTACGCGGCGCCGCCTTCGCGGTCGCGGTGTCCGACTCGCGCCCGGAGTCGCCCTCGCCGGAGTCCTTTTCAACGGCCGGGTCGCGGTCCGGCGGGGCCACGCGGTACGGCTGCTCCATCGCCCGCACGGTGTCCAGCAGGTCCGGGTCGACCACCCAGGTCACGCCGGGGATCTGCTGCCCGGACTGGACGAGCTGGGACAGCCTTCCGTCCCGGGCCAGTTCGTCGGTCAGACCGTCGTTCGTGAACACCGGCGTCTGTTCCGCGTCACCGAGCGTGGTGCCGTCCCGGCGCGGCTGGTCGATCAGCGGCCACAGCACGCCGACCTGGGTCTTCTTCAGATTCAGGTTCTTGAGGGCGTCCTTGGGGACCCACGGCATCAGCACGTGCGACGACCCGACCTCGGAGCCGCCGTCGACGGCCTGCGCGGTCACCGCGTACACGGCGGGGTCCGTGCCGAGCCCCATCTTGTCCACCGGGACCGTGAACGTCTCGGACTGCGTGGTCCCGGCGGGGATGCGGGGGAACTGCTTCGTCGCCGTGCCGTCCCTGATGTCCCGGTTCGACCAAGAATCGGGTGCGGCGAGGTCGCCGCGGAGCGTCAACTCCCGGCTGACGCGCAGCTTGACCGAAACCTGGTCCAGATCGCGCCCCGAGTTGTTGACCACGTCGAACCGGACCGTCAACGTGCCCCTGGGCTGGAGGACCGACGGCGTCACCGCGGCGAGAACCACCTGGACGGGCGTACCGTCCGCGGCCCGCGCCGGACGCGACAGCCCCGTCACGACGGAGGCCGCCGTCAGCATCAGGACGAGCAGCAGGCAGCCGACCGCGCGCCCGGCGCCGTCGCGGACCCGGATCACGCGCTGTCCGCCAACAGCTCCGGCGCCCGCACGGCGAGCCGGCGCTCGTCCGGATACGCGAGCCTCGCCGAAAGCGCGCCCAACGGAACCCACGCGACCGCCTCGACCTCGATGTCGTCGTCGGACAAATCCCCGCCGGCCGCCTCCATCAGATAATGGTGGACGGTCTTGTGCACCCGGCGGTCCGGAGCTGTGAACCAGTAGTCGATGACGCCCAGCGGCGCGAGGACGCGGCCCACGATGCCGGTCTCCTCCTCGACTTCGCGCAACGCGGCCTGCACCGCGCTCTCACCGTCTTCGATGTGCCCTTTGGGCAGCGACCACAGCAGACGGCCGCGGCGATCGCGACGGGCGATCAACGCGGCTCGCAGTGTGTCCCTGTCCACAACGAGGCCACCGGCCGAGTGTTCCTCGACCGCCTTGAGCCTCCGCCGCGGCGGGGTGGTCTCAGAGGGCATCCTGAAATCCTAGTGCGCCGCGCCGCGGAGTTGGGTGACAAGATCACCCCATCGCAGCCCCGGGCTCCGATAAAGGTGACGATCCGCCCGCGCGGTCCCCGTACCCTTGTACGTCGTGCCCAACGCGAAGAACTCACCGCACGCCGCCGAACAGGACCTTCCCGCGGCGGACGCCGCCGTGCCGACCGGCCGGCTGAGCCTCGTCCAGCGCAGCGCCGTCACCGAACTGCTGCGCGTCGCCCCGGTCGCGGACGACCTCGCCCGCAGATTCGCGGCGGCCGGGCACCGGCTGGCCCTGGTCGGCGGCTCGGTGCGCGACGCGCTGCTCGGCAGGCTCGGCAACGACCTCGACTTCACCACCGACGCGCGGCCCGAACAGGTGCTCGCCATCGTGCGCCCGTGGGCGGACGCCGTCTGGGAGGTCGGCATCGCCTTCGGCACGGTGGGCTGCCGCAAACAGGCCCCCAACGGCCGCGACTACCTGATCGAGATCACCACGTACCGCTCGGAGGCGTACGACCGCACGTCGCGCAAGCCCGAGGTCAGCTACGGCGACTCCATCGAGGACGACCTGGTGCGCCGCGACTTCACGGTCAACGCGATGGCGGTCGACCTGCCCGACGTCGAGTTCGTCGACCCGCACGGCGGCCTCGACGACCTCGCCGATCGCGTGCTGCGTACCCCCGGCACCCCGGAGGCGTCGTTCGGCGACGACCCGCTGCGCATGATGCGCGCCGCCCGGTTCGCCGCGCAGCTCGACTTCGACGTCGCTCCCGAGGTCGTCGCGGCGATGACGGCGATGGCCGACCGTATCGACATCGTGTCGTCCGAGCGGGTGCGCGACGAGTTCAACAAGCTCGTGCTGTCGCCGCACCCGCGCAAGGGGCTCCTGCTCCTGGTGGAGACCGGCATCGCGGCCCGGGTGGTCCCGGAACTCCCCATGCTGCGGCTGGAACTGGACGAGCACCACCGGCACAAGGACGTCTACGAGCACACCCTGACCGTGCTCGAACAGGCGATGGACCTGGAGGCCCCGGGCGAACCGGACCTCGTGCTGCGCCTCGCCGCGCTCCTGCACGACATCGGCAAGCCGCGCACCCGCCGCTTCGAGGACGACGGGCGCGTGTCCTTCCACCACCACGAGGTGGTCGGCGCGCACATGACGAAGAAGCGCATGAAGGCGCTGAAGTATCCGAAGGACGTCACCGACGACGTGACGCGCCTGGTCGAACTGCACCTGCGCTTCCACGGCTACGGCACGGGGGAGTGGACGGACTCCGCGGTCCGCCGCTACGTACGGGACGCGGGCCCGCTGCTCGACCGCCTGCACAAGCTGACGCGCTCCGACTGCACGACGCGCAACCGCCGCCGCGCGGCCGCGCTCGCGCGCGCGTACGACTCGCTGGAAGAGCGCATCGCCAAGCTCCAGGAGCAGGAGCAGCTCGACGCGATCCGCCCGGACCTCGACGGCAACGAGATCATGCGCATCCTCGACGTCCCCCCGGGCCCGCTGGTCGGCAAGGCCTACAAGCACATGCTCGAAATGCGCCTGGAGAACGGCCCGATGGACCACGAGACAGCGGTGACCGAACTACGCAAGTGGTGGGACGCCCAGAGCGACGCCTGACGATCCGGACACACCGCACAACGCTGTGGGCCCCACGGATGCACCGTAGGGCCCACAGTTGTCCGACTTGCCGGCCTGCTTACTGCACACCCGGGACATTCAGCTCGACCAACTTCTCGCGCACCGCGTCGAGCTGGTCCTGCGTGGAGATCCCGATCTTGCGGGCCTGCTCCAGCGTGGTCTGCTTGGTGAGCGTGAGGCAGAGGACGCCCTTGCCGCCGCCGGACCAGTAGTAAGAGGCCAGCGAGCCCTTGTTCATGAGCTCCTCGGTGTCGCATTTGTCCGTGTCGTTCGTGTCGCTGAACTTCTCCACGACGCGGAAGGCCGCGTTGGCCGATGTGCAGTCGGTCTTCTTCATGTCGTTCGCGCTCTTCGCGCTCGTGAGGCAGTCGTTGACCCCGGCGCTCTGCGGGTCGTCCTTCTTGCCCGCGAAGTACGCGACGATTGCGACCACGATCACCACGACCGGCACGGCTATGCGCAGGTACTTCATCCACGGCTTGCGGCCCTGCGGCTGCTGCGGCGGGGCGCCGTAGTAGTTCGGCGGCGGCTGCTGGCCGGGGTACGGCTGCTGCGGGGGGACCTGGCCGGGGTACGGCTGCTGCTGGCCGTAGGGCTGGGGCTGTTGCGGCTGGCCCTGCGGACCGTTCGCGAACGGGTTGGACACGGAAGCTCCGGTCTGTGGGAACGAGGGGGAGGTCGAGCGCCGAAACCCTAGGGGTTCCGACCGACGAACCGCATCCCCATAGATGCGCTACAAACGGGCTACCGGCCGATGTCCATGATGCACAAAAGGTCCTTGCGGTCGACCACGATCGGGATGTTCGCACCCGTCACGGAGCCGCACTGGGTGCCGTCGATGGTGTCCGGAATGATGGAAATAATCTTGTATTTCGCTTCCGGAGTTCCACACTCCGCGACGTGCGGCGTACTGCCGGCCAGATCGTCGAGGCACGAACCCTCGCTGTACGCCCGCTTCTCGCCCTCCTGGAAGTAGAGGTACGCACCCCCGCCCACGACCACCAGCAGCAGCAATGTGAGGCCCATCACAAGCGGGCTCAGCAACACACTGCGCTCGCGCGCCGCCCCGCGCCGACCGCGGCGTCCCCCGTCCGGCGCGGACGCGGGCCCGGACGAATGCGCGGACGCGCTCGACCGAACCGGGAGCGAACTGCCCTGTGCCGGGGTGGAGTCCAACCACACGGGCACGTAGGGCACCTCGTCCGGATCCGACGCACTCGGGTAGTTGCTCATCTTCGGTCTCCGATGGGCAGGTATAGGGCGGAAGGCGTAACTGAGCGATCGATCGCTGAGGCAGATTAGAGGGTCCCGCGCCGTTCCGCACTACTTGACGCTAAGTCGATACGAAGACGGTGGCCAAGTTACGCTCCGCACAGCGGAGATGGCACCTAAATACCGGTAAAACCGGGCGAATCAACCGTGTTGATAGGCCGCGGCGGATGGCGCCGCACCGCGACGGCATACAACAGCCCGGTGACCGCGTACCCCGCGGCGACCGCGGCCAGCACGACCGGGGACCGGCCGTCCGACGGCAGCGCGACCGCCGAGACCGCCGCCGCGCCCACGAAGGCGACGTTGAACAACACGTCGTAGACCGAGAACACCCGGCCCCGGTACGCGTCGTCGACCGTCGTCTGGACGATCGTGTCCACCCCGATCTTCGCGCCCTGCGACACCAGCCCCAGCACGAAGCCCGCCACCAGCATCGGCCCCAGCGCGAACGGCAGGCCGAGCGCCACCTGCGTCAGCGCGCCGGCGAACGCGCACAGCACGATCCACCGCGGCACCCCGATCCGCGGCGTGACAACCGGGGTGAGCACCGCCGCCGCGAAGAACCCCGCCGCCGTGACCCCGACCGTCAGCCCGAGGGTCGCCAGTCCGGCGTCCGTGTCGTCCGGGTCGTTGAACAGGTTGCGGCACAGCAGCAGCGTCATGACGGTGAGCACACCGAAGCAGAACCGCATCGCGGTGATCGCGGCCAGCGCGTGCGCGGGAGCGCGGCGCCGCCACACATGCGCGGCACCCGCTCCGAGTCCGCGCGCGACCCCCGCCAGCGCCTCGCGTACGCCCGGCACCACGCGGTCCGGGTCCGGGCCCAGCAGCCCGACCGCCATCGTCGCCGCGACCGCCGCCGAACACAGGTACAGCGCACCGGAGATGAGAATCACCAGCGCGGTCGCCCCGGACCCCTCCTCGACGAACAGGTGCACCACGAACGCCGCACCCGCACCCGCCGACGCCGCCACCGTGCCCGCCGTCGGCGACACCGCGTTGGCGATCACCAGCCGGTCCTCGGGGACGACGCGCGGCAGCGCGGCCGAAAGGCCCGCGAGCACGAACCGGTTCACCGAGAGCACGAGCAGGCACGCGGCGTAGAAGACCGGGTCCGGCACGTCCCCGAGCACCAGCGCGGCAGTCAGCGCGGCCAGCACCGCACGCAGCAGATTGCAGCGCACCAGCACCTGCCGCCGCCGCCACCGGTCCAACAGCACCCCGGTGAACGGGCCGACCAGCGAGTACGGCAGCAGCAGCACCGCGAACGCCGCCGCGACGTCGCTCGCCGACGTCTGCTTCTCCGGCGAGAAGAACACGTGCCCGGCCAGCGCGACCTGGAACACGCCGTCCGACAACTGCGAGGTCAGCCGCGTCCCGAACAACCTGCGGAAGTCGCGCAGGCGCAGCAGGGACGCGAGATCGCGCAGCAGGGTCACGGACGCAAACGTACCGGTGCCCCCGACGCCGGGCCCGGTCAGCACCGCACATCACCGCACGTCGAGGGGGCGGGTCCACGGCAAGAGGCCCGGCGGAACCCCTCGGGTTCCACCGGGCCTCTCACAGGTCGACCACAAGTCGATCACCGGTCGCTCCGGGCCGCGTGGGTCGGCCCGGGAACCGGGGAGGTGTCAGCGCGTCAGCGCTCGACCTCACCGGCGATGAACTTCTCGACGGCGTCGCGGGCCTCGTCGTCGAAGTACTGCACGGGCGGCGACTTCATGAAGTACGACGAAGCGGACAGAATCGGGCCGCCGATGCCGCGGTCCTTGGCGATCTTCGCGGCGCGCACCGCGTCGATGATGACACCGGCCGAGTTCGGGGAGTCCCAGACCTCCAGCTTGTACTCCAGGTTCAGCGGGACGTCGCCGAACGCGCGGCCTTCGAGGCGGACGTACGCCCACTTGCGGTCGTCGAGCCACGCGACGTAGTCCGACGGGCCGATGTGCACGTTCTTCGCGCCCAGGTCGCGGTCGACCTGCGAGGTGACGGCCTGCGTCTTGGAGATCTTCTTCGACTCCAGGCGGTCGCGCTCCAACATGTTCATGAAGTCCATGTTGCCGCCGACGTTGAGCTGCATGGTGCGTTCGAGGATGACACCGCGGTCCTCGAACAGCTTTGCCATCACGCGGTGCGTGATGGTCGCGCCCACCTGCGACTTGATGTCGTCGCCGACGATCGGCACGCCGGCCTCGGTGAACTTGTCCGCCCACTCCTTGGTGCCCGCGATGAACACCGGGAGCGCGTTGACGAAGGCGACGCCCGCGTCGATCGCGCACTGGGCGTAGAACTTCGCGGCCTCTTCCGAACCGACCGGCAGGTAGCAGACCAGGACGTCGACCTCGGCGTCCTTGAGCGTCTTGACGATGTCGACGGGGGCCTCGGGGGACTCCTCGATCGTCTGGAGGTAGTACTTGCCGAGGCCGTCCAGGGTGTGACCGCGCTGCACGGTCACGCCGGTCGGAGGCACGTCGCAGATCTTGATGGTGTTGTTCTCGCTGGCGCCGATGGCGTCCGCCAGATCGAACCCGACCTTCTTCGCGTCCACGTCGAACGCGGCAACGAACTTGACGTCACGCACGTGGTAGTCGCCGAACTGCACGTGCATGAGGCCGGGTACGCGGCTGTTGGGGTCGGCGTCCTTGTAGTACTCGACGCCCTGCACCAGCGAAGCGGCGCAGTTGCCCACGCCGACGATGGCTACGCGAACCGAACCCATTCCGGTTGCTCCCTGTGTTCTCAATGAGGCCAGCCCGAAGGCGGACTTCAACTGGTTGCTGCGGACGGGTCCGAGGCCGCGTCCTGCTTGGTCTGCCGGGGCTCATCCCCGGCGTCGGTGTCATCGGCGCCGTCGGCCTCCGGGGTCTCCCCGGCGACGCGTTCGGCGGTGATGAGCTCGTTCAGCCAACGCACCTCACGCTCGACCGACTCCAGACCGTGGCGCTGGAGTTCGAGCGTGTATCCGTCGAGCCGCTCCCGCGTGCTCGACAGCGAGTTGCGCACCCGCTCCAGGCGCTCTTCGAGCTTGCTGCGGCGGCCTTCGAGGATGCGCATGCGCACCTCGCGGTCGGTGCGCCCGAAGAAGGCGAAGTGCACCCCGAAGTTCTCGTCCTCCCAGGTCGTGGACCCGGATTCGGAGAGCAACTCCTGGAAGTGCTCCTTGCCCTGCGCCGTCAGTTTGTACACGATGCGGGCCCGCTTGCCCCCGGCCAGTGCCGCGGCGACCTGCTCGGGCTCCTCCTCGGTGATCCATCCCCGTTCGAGCAGGGACTTCAGACACGGGTAGAGGGTGCCGTACGCGATGGCGCGGAAGGGGCCGAGCACGGTGTTGAGCCGCTTGCGCAGCTCGTACCCGTGCATGGGTGTGTCGTGCAAAAGGCCGAGAGTGGCGAACTCGAGGACGCCTCCGCGCCTGCTCATCCGCTTCCCTCCAACCTGAGCGGTTCCGGCTGTCGTATCGGCTCGATGTATCGAGTCGATACATCGGAACGATAGGTCTCTTGCTCCCGGCGTGCAAGGAGGGGTCCGGTGACGGAAGTCACAGGCAGGTCACGCGGCGGTCTCGCCCCGGTCACCTCGCGGACATTCGCCGGTCGTTCGGGGGATTCACCCGGACGGACGCCGGGGCGCGGAAGGGTCGCGGAGCGCGGCAACACGCCGGGGAATGCAGTTCCCGGGCCGTTCACTCGGGCGGGTATGCCCCGAGGAGTCCGTCTTTTGGGCGTTGCGTCCGCGCGTAGTCTGGTCCGCCGTGTGGTACCTCCGAGCGCTCCCGCTCCCGTGCAAGGCCGTCGATCCGGACATCGCCGCCACCGGCCGGTCCGGACGCGCGCGCAACCTTCCGCGGCCGGGGCGCGTCCTGGGGAACGGACAGCCACGACCCGTACGGCCGACCCCCGTCGTGCGGCCGAGGAGCAGCGAATACGCATGAGTGAACACCGTCGCAGGTCGTCACAGCCGCGTCCCGAGGGGCGCGGCGCTTCGCATGTTCGGGGGAGCATGCCGTCCGCGGGTGCCGCGGGTGCCGGTGCCGCGGGCCCGGCCGGTCCGCGGCGGGCGGCGGGTGCGTCGCCCGGGGCCGCGCCGCGGGAGCCGGGGCGGAATCCGGCGCAGAGCACCCCGACGGCCTCCCCGTCGGGATCCGGGGGGTCGGCGCCGGAGTCCGGTGAGCGGCCGATGACGCGGATGGAGGCCCGGCAGGCGGCCCGGTCCGGCGGTCGCGGCGGCGGGCGGGGCAAGGGCGGCGGACGCGGGGGCGGCGGCGGTCCGTCCGGCCCCGGGCGCGACGACGAGGGGGCCGGCACCGCGCCGGGCGGCCGCGGCAGGGGCAAGGGCCCGGTCGGGAAGGACGGCAAGAAGAAGCGCCGCTTCATCGACTACCCGCGGTACGGCAAGAAGGGCGTGCGGCGCTGGCTGCCGTCCTTCAAGCAGATCCTCGCGATGTTCCTCTTCTTCATCGGCTCGCTGATCGGCCTGGCCGGCCTCGCCTACTCGCTGGTCGAGATCCCGGACGTCAACGCGGCGACGCAGATCCAGTCGAACATCTACTACTACTCCGACGGCACCACCGAGATCGGGCAGTCCGGCAAGTACAACCGGCAGAACGTCAAGCTCGACCAGGTGCCCAAGGACGTCCAGCACGCGGTGCTCGCGGCGGAGAACCGCACCTTCTACTCCGACTCCGGCGTCTCGCCGAAGGGCCTCACGCGCGCCGCGGTCGCGATGGCCAAGGGCGGCCCGACGCAGGGCGGCTCGACGATCACCCAGCAGTACGTCAAGAACGCGTTCCTGTCGCAGGAGCAGTCCTTCGAACGCAAGTTCAAGGAGATGTTCATCGCGATAAAGGTCGACCGGCAGATGACCAAGGACGAGATCCTGGCCGGGTACCTGAACACGTCGTTCTACGGGCGCAACGCGTACGGCATCCAGGCGGCCGCGCAGGCCTACTACAACAAGAACGTCAACGACCTCACGGTCGGCGAGGGCGCGTACATCTCGACGCTGCTCAACGCGCCGAGCATCAACGACGTGTGGGTCAACGGCGAGGTCAGCGAGAGCCGGCTGAACCGCGTGCAGGGCCGCTGGAAGTGGATTCTCAACGGCATGGTCGAGATGAAGTGGATCGACCAGGCCACCGCCGACGCCCAGCAGTTCCCGATGCCGATCAAGCCGCAGCCCGCGGCCGGCAAGAAGGGCCAGGCCGGCTACCTGATGCAGGTCGCCAACGACTACCTGATCGACCACAAGCTGGTCAGCGCGGAGGAACTGGCGCTCGGCGGCTACAAGATCGTCACGACGTTCGACAAGGCGAAGCAGGACGCCGCGGTCGCGGCCGTCGAGCAGCAGCTCACCGCGCGCCTCAAGCCGGACCAGCGCGAGGCGGACAAGTACCTGAGAACCGGTGTCGCGTCGGTGCTGCCGGGGGACGGCGCGGTGGTCGCGCTGTACGGCGGGCCGGACTTCTTCAAGCAGGAGTTCAACGACGCCACCCGCGACGACATCCAGGTCGGCTCGACGTTCAAGCCCTTCGTGGTCGCCGCGGCGCTGAGGGACGGCAAGTACGACGGGAAGCCGATCACCGTCGAGGACCTGTACAACGCGGACAACAAGATCCCGGTGATCATGCCGAACGGCAAGAAGTGGGAGGACAAGCAGGGCGTCTACCTGGTGCCGAACGAAAACGGCAGGGACTACGGGAAGATGAGCATCCGCGAGTCCATGGAGAGATCCCTGAACCCGGTGTTCACCCAGCTCGCCGCCGACGTCGGCTTCGACAAGGTGAAACAGGCGGCGATCGACGCGGGGCTGCCGCCGGACACCCCGGGCCTCGACAAGCTGACCCCGGCCATGGCCCTCGGCACCAGTGAGCCTTCGCCGCTCGACATGGCGAGCGCGTACGCGACGTTCGCGGCCCGCGGCAAGCACGCGGACCCGTACGTCATCAAGGACCTCGCCAAGAACGACAAGAAGATCGACGTCCCGAAGCCCGAGGTCAAGCAGGTCTTCGACGAGGAAGTCGCCGACACCATCAACGACATGCTGATCGGCGTCATCCAGGACAAGGACGGAACCGGCGACAAGGCGAAGGCGCTGGGACGGCCCGCGGCCGGCAAGACGGGTACCACGGACGGGAACTTCTCCGCGTGGTTCGTCGGGTACACGCCGAACCTGGCGACCTCGGTGGCGCTGTTCCGCGAGGACGAGTCCACCAAGCGCCGCGACCTGAAGGGCCTGCTCGGGGAGGACGAGACGCACGGTGGCGCGGTGCCGACGGAGATCTGGACGGCGTACATGAAGGCCGCGATGCAGGGCATGCCCGCGCCGGACTTCATCAAGCCGGCCAACCCGGCGCCCAAGCAGTCGGCGACGCCGACCGCGCCCGCGACCACGGCACCGCCGTCGTCGTCCGCACCGCCCACCTCCGCCCCGCCGACGGGGCCGCCGCCGCCGACCGGTCCGACGTCCGAGCCGCCGCCGAGCACCAGCACGGCACCGCCGACCTCGAACACGCCGGACCCGGACGACACCACCGGGCCGCCCGGGACGACGGGTCCGCCGAGCACCGGGACGAAGCCGACCAACACCAGAACGCGGCCGCCGATCTTCGGCGACGGCTGACCGCCGGGCCGTGCGCCGCCCCGTACGATCGCTGTGCCCCGCCGCCCGCGCGGTGGGGCACACGCGTAAGCCGATGTGCCAGAGCACCCGTGCCCCTGCGAGAGGATTGGCGGCATGATGCCGAATCCGACCGAGCCCGTCCTGCCCACGCATGACGACCCGGTCATGCGTACGGGCAGCGAGGTCGTGGGCGGACCCGCCGGCAAGCGGATCCGGTTCGGGCCGAGCAGCGCGTGGTGGAACGCCACGCGCGTGCTGATCCTGCTCGCCGTGATGACCTTCGCGCTGGGGCTGGTGCAGAAGAAGCCGTGCTACGACGGCGCCTGGTTCGGGGTCGGCTCCCAGTACTCGAAGGTCTGCTACAGCGACATGCCGCACCTGTACCAGGGGCGCGGCTTCGCGGACGGCGCGGTGCCGTACTTCGAGAAGACGCCCGACGAGAACATGGAGTACCTGGAGTACCCGGTCCTCACCGGCGGCGTCATGTACTTCGCCGGGGTGGTCGCGCGCGAGCTGGGCGACGACCTGGAGGCGGAGAAGAAGTGGTTCGTCATGGTCAACGCGTTGATCATGATGGCCTGCGCGGTCGTGGTCGTGGTGGCGGTCGCGCGAACATCCGGGCGCAGATTCTGGGACGCGGCGATCGTCGCGACGGCCCCGGTCCTCGCGCTCAACGGCATCATCAACTGGGACCTGTTCGCGGTCGCCATCACGGCGGTGGCGATGATGGCCTGGGCCCGAAAGAACGTGGTGCTCGCGGGCATTCTGATCGGTTTGGCGACGGCCGCGAAGCTCTATCCGGTCCTGCTGCTGGGCCCGCTGTTCCTGCTGTGCCTGCGCGCCGGGAAACTCGTCGACTTCGCCAAGGTCACCGGGGCGGCGCTGGCCGCGTGGCTCGCCGTGAACCTGCCGATCATGCTCCAGCGCACACCCGACGGCGACTGGAAGATCCGGGCCGGGTGGAAGCTCTTCTACACCTTCAGCCAGGAACGCGGCGCCGACTTCGGCTCGCTGTGGCTGATCCTGCAACAGCGCGGTCAGGCCATGGACATCGACACGCTCAACGCGTGGGTGTCCGGGCTGCTCATCGCGATGGCGATCGGCATCGGCGCGCTGGCGCTGTGCGCGCCGCGCAGGCCGCGCTTCGCGCAACTCGCGTTCCTGATCGTCGCGGCATTCCTGTTCACCAACAAGGTCTACTCGCCGCAGTACGTGCTGTGGCTGCTGCCGCTGGTGGTGCTGGCCCGGCCGCGCTGGCGCGACGTGCTGATCTGGCAGGCGTGCGAGGTCATCTACTTCCTGGGCGTGTGGCTCTACATCGAGTCGTACGCGGGCGGCGAGGGCTCGAAGGGTCTGTCGCAGAACGCGTACCACGTGGTGATCCTGATCCACCTGCTCGGCATCCTGTACATCTCCGCGCTCGTGGTGCGCGACATCCTGTGGCCCGACCGCGACCCGGTGCGCCGTGACGGCAGCGACGACCCGTCGGGCGGGGTGCTCGACCGCGCCCCGGACGTCCTGGCGTTCGTCCCCGGCAGGCGCGTCGCGTGGTCCGGGCGCGGCTACGAGGACGACGCGGACAGCCTCGACAACGCCCGCCAGGGCGTTCCGGTCGGGCCGCGCGGCGCGCCCGGCGACATGCCCGGCAAGATCTCCGCGTAGCCCGGACGACGGCAGGACAGCGAGCGACGACAGGGAGAACGGGGCGCGTGACCAGTACGGACGCCGAGCCGAGCACCGACACCGCGAAGCCGTCGGCCGCCGTGACCGGGGGCCGCCTCGGGGCGGCGGTGCTGCGATGGCTGCGCATGCCGTCGCGCGACGACCGCGCCGCGCTCGCGGTGTGGCTGGTGACGCGGCCCGCGATGTTCCTGCTGGTCGGGGCGTCCAGCTGGATCTTCGCGGCGGAGGGCGCGACGCAGCCGACGGGTTACCTCGACACGTGGGACCGCTGGGACTTCCGGCATTTCCGGACCATCGGGGAGTTCGGTTACGACGGGAACCCGAAGGCCGGGCCTCCGGTGCCGCTGGAGGCGTTCTTCCCCGGGTTCCCCTATCTCCTCAAGGCCGTTCACCTGGTCGTGGGGAACTGGGTCGTGGCGGGCCTGCTCATCTCGTTCGTGTGTGGCGGCGTCGCGATGGTGCTGTTGTCGCGCATCGCGGGGCTGGAGAACCCGTCGGGGACGGGCGAACGCGCGGTGCTGCTCCTGCTGTTGTCGCCGTCGGCGGTCTTCCTGGCGGCGGGCTACACCGAGGCGCTGTTCCTCATGCTGGCGCTCGGCGCGTGGCTGTGCGCCAAGCGCGGGGTGTGGCACTGGGCGGGGATCCTGGCGGCGGGCTCGTTGTTCGTGCGGGTGAACGGCGCGTTCCTGCTGGTGGCGCTGGCGGTGGAGTTCCTGACCGCGAAGGACGGGCGGCGGCGGTGGAAGGACGCGCCGTGGCTGGTCGTCGGCGGGCTGCCGGTGCTCATCTACATGGGCTTCCTGTACCGCCGAACCGGCGACTGGACGGCGTGGAACAGCGCGCAGGCGACCGGGTGGGACCGGCACCTGGTCGGGCCGATCGACGCGTTCACCAACACCTGGGACCGGGCCTTCACCACCGGGCAGGGCACGATTCTCGGGTTCACGTGGATGTACCGCTGGGAGATGCTGGCGGTGGCGGTGGGCGTGGTGCTGACCGGGTACCTGCTGCGCAAGCGGCGTTGGTCGGAGGCGACGTACATCGGCCTGACGGTGGCGTCGCTGGGCATTTCGAGCGCGTACTTCTCGGTGCCGCGGGCGACGCTGCTTTGGTGGCCGCTGTGGATCGTCCTGGCGCAGGTGACGCTGCGTCACAAGGCGGCATTCACCGGCTATTTGGCACTTATTGCGCCGTTTGCTGCGGTTTTCGCACTGCTGTTCGGTGCGGGACGCTGGGCCGGGTAGATTTTCCGATCATTTAGTCTGGCCGCGCACACCGAAGTCCCCCACCGAAGTCCCACGGCGCATCCAACGGAGCCATGCATGTCCAACCCCTTCGGCGACCCCGGTCAGCCCAGCGGTCCCAGCGACCAGGTCCCGCCGCAGTACGGCGGCCAGCAGCCCTACCCGCCGCAGCAGCCGTACGGCGGACAGCCGCCGTACCCGCAGCAGCCGGGCCAGCAGCCCTACCCCCAGCAGCAGCCGTACCCGCAGCAGCCGTACCCGGGCGCGCCGATGGGCTACGTGGAGCCTCGCCGCCGCAAGAAGTGGCCGTGGATCGTGGGCGGCATCGTCGGCCTCGTCGTGGTCCTGGGCGTCATCGGCTACATCGTCGGCAAGGACAGCGCGACCAACGCCAAGCCGGGCGACTGCATCACCGCGAAGTCGAAGGAGCCGAAGATCACCGACTGCGGCAACGCCAACGCCGCGTTCCGGGTGATCGAGAACTTCGAGGACTCCAGCGACCGCAGCAAGTGCGACGCCCCGGAGATCGTGGAGAAGGGCGCGGTGCTCTCGGTGAAGTGGAAGGGCGGGGCCGACGGCGTCCTGTGCCTGACGATCACGAAGAACACCACGTCGGCGGACTTCAGCGCCTTCCAGGCGACCATGTCCCAGAGCCGCCTGGACGATGTCCGCGAGGCGCTCGCCGAGGCCGGTATCGAAGGCGTCAAGTAGTCGGCGAGGCCGTCCCGTTCGCCTGCTCCGCGGGTTCGAGCAGGAACAGCCGGATGGGACGGCCCGCACGGCGCGCGTAGGTGTCGTACGCCGGCCAGACCCGCAGCATCGCCGCCCACAGGCGCTCGCGCTCAGGCCCGCTGTCGTCGACGAGCCGGGCCCGCACGGCGGTTTCCCGGCCGTCGACCGACACCGTCGCGGCCGGGTCGGCGAGCAGGTTGCCGGTCCATGCCGGGTGGTGGCCCCGCCCGAAGTTCGTTCCGGCGACCACGAATCCGCCGTCGGCCGCGGCGTAGATGAGCGGTGACACGCGCGGCTGACCGCTGCGGCGCCCCTTCGTGGTCAGCAGGAGCTGGGTGAAGCCGCGGCCCATCACGGACAAGCGCCCGCGGGTGCGCCGCTGCACTTTGCGGTCGGCGGCGACCATGTACGGCCCCAAGGCCGCCAGCCACCGGGTGTGGCCCAGTCGCCTGAGCCCGCGTGCGTACAACCCCATCGGTCCGCCTCCCCAAGACGTTCCGCGAACTACCCGAACGTGCCTTGCTAGTGCAGGACCACGCGGTCGAAGTGCGTTGTGGTGTGACGCAGTTCCGCGTCCAGCTCCTCGCCGGGGCGCGGCGGCTGCACCTCGCTCGCCAGGAACAGCAGGCTCACCTGCATGTGCGGCGGCTCGGCGAACCAGCGCTGCTTGCCCGCCCAACTGAACGGCGACAGCGTGCGGTTCACGGTCGCCAGGCCCGCGCGGGCGACGCCCTTCGCGCGCGGCATCACGCCGCGGACCGTCTTCGGCGCCTCCAGGCCGACGCCGTGCGCGGTGCCGCCGCTGACCACCAGCAGGTGGCCGTCGGCGGGAGCCTTGCGCTGGCGGTAGCCGTAGCGTTCGCCGCGCGCGATCGGGACGACGTCCAGCACCGTGCCGCGGGCGACCAGCGCGTCGTGGTCGCCGAGCCACAGGTCGGTGCCGATGCGTGGCCGGAACGCCGTGTCGGGGAACCGCTGCTGCACCGCGGCGAGGCCGGCCGCCGAGACGTGGCTGACGAACATCGTGTGCACCGGAAGGCGCGCGGCGCGCAGTCGTTCGACCCAGGCGACCACCTCGGCCGCCGGGTCGGTGCCGTCCGGGTGGTCGAGCGGCAGGTGCACCGAGAAGCCCTCCAGGCGCACCCCGTCCAGCGAACCGCGCAGCGCGACCAGGTCCTCCTCGGTCACGCCGTCGCGCTTCATGCTGGTCATGCAACTGATGACGACGCGGCTGCCGACCAGGTCGCGGGTGCCCTGGACGGAGGCGACCGTGCGGATCACGCGGTCCGGCAGCGGCACCGCGTCCTCGCCGCGCAGGTACGGCGTCAGCACCATCACGCGGCCGTCGAAGTGGTCCTTCAGGCGGGCCGCCTCGTACGTGGTGCCGACCGCGACGGTGTCGACGCCCATCCGCGAGGCCTCGTCGGCGAGGCGCGCGTTGTCGAAGCCGTAGCCGTTGCCCTTCATGACCGGGACTATGCCGGGGTGGGTGTCGCGCACGTGGTCGATGTGCTTGCGCCAGCGCGCGGCGTCGACGTACAGCGAAAGCGACATCGATGGGCCTTCCTTGCTCGGACCGGTGCTGCGACCGGTGCTCGATCCCGTGCTCGTGCGGTGCCTTGCGGAGTGCCGACCGGGGTCAGCGGCGCGACATGTACAGGTCGAGCGCCTTGTGCAGCACCTTGTTGAGCGGGAAGTCCCACTCGCCGAGGTATTCGACCGCCTGCCCGCCGGTGCCCAGCTTGAACTGGATGAGGCCGAACAGGTGGTCGTTCTCGTCGAGCGTGTCGCTGATGCCGCGCAGGTCGTAGACCGAGGCGCCCAAGGCGTACGCGTCCCGCAGCATGCGCCACTGGATCGCGTTCGACGGCCGCACCTCGCGCTTGTGGTTGGCGGACGCACCGTACGAATACCAGACGTGGTCCCCCACGGTCACCATCGTGGTGGACGCGAGCACCTCGCCCTCGTGCTTGGCGAGGTAGAGCCGCATGCGCTCGGGGTCCTCGGCGTTGAGGACGTCCCACATGCGCTCGAAGTACGGGAGCGGCCGCGGCGTGAAGTGGTCGCGCACCGCGGTGACCTTGTAGACCTCGTGGAAGGTCCGGAGGTCCTCGCGGCCGCCCTGGACCACCTCGACCCCGGCCTTCGCGGCCTTCTTGATGTTGCGGCGCCAGAGCTGGTTGAAGCCGGAGTGCACGTCGTCGAGCGAGCGGCGCATCAGCGGCACCTGGAAGACGTACCGCGGCTGAACGTCGCCGAAGCCGGCGCCCGCGGTCTGGTCCTGGAGCCAGCCGAGCCGCCGCAACTGGCGGTTGACGTCGGCGGCGCGCTCGTCGGTCCAGTCGGGCGGGAGGTCGCGCAGGCGCCGCGCGGACTTGGCCGCGATCGCCTTCTTGATGGTCTCCGACTCCCAGCGGTTCACGACGACCGGCGGGCCCATCTTCACCGAGAAGGCGCCCTGCGACTTCAGGTGCGCGAGCATCGGATCGAGCCAGCGGCGCAGGTCGCCGTCGAACCAGTCGATCACCGGGCCCTCGGGCATGTACGCGAGGTACCGCTTGATCTTGGGCAGTTGGCGGTACAGCACCTCGGCGGCGCCGACGACCGAGCCGGTCTCGTCGATCCATCCGATGCTCTCGCTCCGCCACTCGCTCTTCACATCGCCCCACGACGGGCATTGGAGGAAGCTCACGGAGGGCTTGCCCTTGATGAAGGTGAGGTGTTCATCCCGGGTGAGCGACCTCAGGCGCAGGGTCATCGACAGGCTCCTCGGATCGGTTCGGCCGAGTCAGAGGTTACTCGGCCGCGGGCCCTGCGGGTGCAGCGGCGAGCAGAACCGGGCAAACAGTCGGTAATCGGCCGTGCGCGTTTGGCAATCAGCGATTAACAATCGCGAATCAGCAAAGAAACCGCGCGTCGCAACACTCGTGGGCGTCAACCCCTGGAATAAGGAGCCCTGACGCGTGCGAAGAATATCCCTGGGCAGACGTGCGGCCAGACTGGCGGCCGTTTCCCTCGCCGTGGCCCTCGCCACCACCGCCTGTGCGTCCGACGAGAGTACGTCGAAGGGATCGGCCGGAGCGGACACCAGCGGCGACACCGTGAAGGTCGGCGTGCTGCATTCCCTCAGCGGCACGATGGCCATTTCCGAGGTCACCGTGAAGGACTCGGTGCTGCTCGCGATCGAGGAGATCAACGCCAGGGGCGGCGTCCTCGGCAAGAAGATCTCCGCGGTCACCGAGGACGGCGCCTCCGACTGGCCGACCTTCGCCGAGAAGGCGGAGAAGCTCATCTCGAAGGACAAGGTCGCGGTCACGTTCGGCGGCTGGACCTCGGCGAGCCGCAAGGCGATGCTGCCGGTCTTCGAGAAGAACAAGCAGCTCCTGTTCTACCCGGTGCAGTACGAGGGCCTGGAATCCTCGCCGTACATCTTCTACACCGGTGCCACCACCAACCAGCAGATCGTGCCCGGCCTCGACTACCTGAAGTCGCAGGGCAAGAAGAAAATCTTCCTGGTCGGCAGCGATTACGTCTTCCCGCGCACCGCCAACAAGATCATCAAGGCGTACGCCGAGGCGAACGGCATGGAGGTCGTCGGCGAGGAGTACACGCCGCTCGGCCACACCGAGTACAGCACCGTCATCAACAAGGTCACCCAGGCCAAGCCGGACGCCGTGTTCAACACCCTCAACGGCGACAGCAACGTGGCCTTCTTCAAGCAGCTCCGCAGCACCGGCATCGGCGCCGACCAGATGCCGGTCCTGTCGGTGAGCGTGGCCGAGGAAGAGGTCCGCGGCATCGGCCCGGACTACCTCAAGGGCCAGCCGGTGGCCTGGAACTACTACCAGACCACCGAGGGCGCGCGGAACACCGAATTCGTCGCCGCGTACAAGGCGAAGTACGGCGCGGACAAGGTGACCTCCGACCCGATGGAGGCCGGCTACAACTCGGTCTACCTGTGGAAGGCCGCGGTCGAGAAGGCCGGGAGTTTCGATCCGGAGGCCGTCAGGAAAGCCTGCGACGGCGTATCGATCGACGCCCCGGAAGGCAAGGTCACCATCGACGGCGCGACGCAGCACGTCTACAAGACGGCCCGCATCGGCGTCGTCCAGGACGACGGACTCATCAAGGAAGTGTGGAGTTCCGGGCAGCCCATCAAGCCGGACCCGTACCTCAAGGAATACCCGTGGGCCAAGGACCTGTCCTGACCGCCCGCTGATCCACCGCAGCGCCCGCCGGACTCCGCTCGGCCCCGTTCCGCGGGGCGGAGTCCGGCCGGGCGCCGGCGGATTCCGCCGTCCCCGGATACCGGGGATTCGGAGGGATCCGGAGGAAAGGGAGATCCGTTGAACGCCTTCATGAACCAGTTGCCGATCGGGCTTTCCATCGGCGCGGTCCTGCTTCTCATCGCCCTCGGCCTGACGTTCACGTTCGGGCAGATGGGCGTCATCAACATGGCGCACGGCGAATTCATCATGGCCGGTGCGTACACCGCCTACATGCTCCAGGACTGGGCGGGCCGCCAGGCCGTCCTGGTCGCCCTGCCCGTCGCGTTCGCCGTCGCGGGGCTGATGGGGCTCGTCCTGGAACGCACGCTCATCCGCCGCTTCTACGGCCGTCCGCTCGACACGCTGCTGCTGACCTGGGGTGTGAGCCTGATCCTCCAGCAGGTGGCGCGCGACCTCTTCGGCGCCCCGAACGTGCAGGTCAAGGCGCCCACTTGGCTCGTCGGCGGCGGCGAATGGCTGGGTATCCGGCTGCCGTACGCCCGCGTCTTCATCTTCACCCTGGCCGTGGTGTGCGTCGTGGCCATCTGGTTCTACCTGGCCCGCACCAAGCAGGGCCGCCGTATGCAGGCGGTCATGCAGAACCGCCAGCTCGCGGCGTGCAGCGGCATCGCCACCTCGCGGGTCGACCAGCGCACGTTCTTCATCGGCTCCGGCCTCGCCGGGGTCGCCGGCGTCGCCCTCACCCTCATCGGCCCCGTCGGCCCGGCCCTCGGGACCTACTACATCGTCGACGCCTTCCTCGTGGTCGTCGCGGGCGGTCTCGGACGGCTCCAGGGCGCGGTCATCGCCGCGTTCTTCCTCGGACTCGTCAACAGCTACGTCGAGTTCTGGTCCGACGCCTCACTCGCCAAGGTGGTGGTCTTCGCCGTGATCATCGCGTTCCTGCAACTGCGGCCTCAGGGGCTGTTCGTGCTGCGCTCCAGGAAGCTGACATGACGGGCGGCACGCGGCCCGCGGTCGGCGGTCCCGACGACACCACGGCCAAGAACGGGACGGGAGGCGGCGGTTCGGGTCCACGCGAGCCGTTCCTGCGGCGGCTGCGTTCCGGCACCGCGAAGTGGCACGGGCCCATCGGGTTCCTCGCCGTCGCGCTGCTGGTCTTCGCCGTCGCGCCGGCGACCCTCTCGCCGTTCCGCCTCGAACTCCTCG
This sequence comes from Yinghuangia sp. YIM S09857, assembly GCF_051388915.1. Lineage (NCBI taxonomy): Bacteria > Bacillati > Actinomycetota > Actinomycetes > Kitasatosporales > Streptomycetaceae > Yinghuangia > Yinghuangia sp. YIM S09857. The sequence goes on from NZ_JBPKBH010000003.1 coordinate 502,337, forward strand.
CAAAATACCTGTGCTTCGCCATCGCCGCGTTGGGCATCGGCCTCGCGTGGGGCAAGGGCGGCATGCTCACCCTCGGCCAGGGCGTGTTCTTCGGCCTGGGCGGCTACGCGATGGCCATGCACCTCAAGCTCGCCGAGGCCGGGCCGGGCGAGCTGCCCGACTTCATGGTGTGGAGCGGCGTCGAGGAACTGCCCATGCTGTGGGAGCCGTTCCGGCAGCCGTGGTTCGCGATCCTCATGGTGGTGCTGCTGCCGGGGACGGTCGCGGCGCTGCTGGGCATGCTGGTGTTCGGACGGCGGGTGCGCGGCGCGTACTTCGCGATCCTCACGCAGGCGCTCGCCGCGGCCTTCGTCATCTGGCTGGTCGGCGAGCAGGGCCTGACCGGCGGCACGAACGGGCTCACCAACTTCACCTCCTTCTTCGGACTCGACCTCGCGAGCGACGCGGACAAGCGCGTGCTGTACTTCGCGGTCGCGACCGTGCTGGGGCTTCTCTACCTGGGATTCCGGCAGTTGGTCGCCAGCCGCTTCGGACGGCTGCTGATCGCGGTGCGGGACGGCGAGGACCGGGTGCGGTTCCTCGGCTACGACCCGGCGGTGGTCAAGACGGTCGCGTTCACGCTGTCCGCGATCTCGGCGGGCATCGCCGGGGCGCTGTTCGTCCCGGTCGTCGGCATCATCTCGCCGGCGCTGCTGGGTGTCGTGCCGTCCCTCGAACTGGTCTTCGCGGTCGCGGTCGGCGGGCGGTACGTGCTGGCCGGGGCGGTCCTCGGCGCGGTGCTGCTCAACTACGCCAAGACCACGTTCTCGGAGAACTGGGCGGGCGGCTGGCTCTATCTCCAGGGCGCGCTGTTCATCGCGGTGATGGCGTACGCGCCCAAGGGAGTCGTCGGGGTCGCGGGCCAGATACGCGACTTCACCGCCGAGCAGGCCCGGCGCCTGGGCCGAGGCCGCTCGGACGATCCGCGGAGGCCGGGACCGGGACGCCGCGTCCCTCCGGCGCGCGAGGTGGCGGAGGTGCCCCAGGTGTCAAAGGGGTCGGGAGAGACGTCGGAGGTGGTGGCATGACCGGCACCGAACCGCTGCTGAGAATCAGCGGATTGTCCGTGGTGTTCGACGGGTTCCGTGCCATCGACGGCATCGACCTGTCGGTGGCCGAGGGCGAACTGCGTTTCCTGATCGGCCCCAACGGTGCCGGGAAGACCACGCTGATCGACGTCGTCACCGGGCTGACCAGACCCACCGAGGGCAGCGTCGTGTTCGCCGGGAAGGAACTCGTCGGCAAGCGCGAGCACCAGGTGGTCCGGCTCGGTGTCGGGCGTACGTTCCAAACCGCCGTGGTGTTCGAGGAGTTGACCGTCGAGGAGAACGTGGACCTGGCGGCCGGCTTCCGCATGCGCTTCCCGGCGCTGCTGCGGCGGCGCAAGGGGCGTACCGACGCGGTGGCCTCGGTGCTCGACCGGGCGGGGCTCCTCGACCTCGCCGAACGCCCGGCCGCGGTGCTGTCCCACGGACAGCGCCAGTGGCTGGAGATCGCCATGCTGCTGGCCCAGGAGCCGCGCCTGCTGCTGCTCGACGAGCCGGTGGCCGGGATGTCGCGCGAGGAGCGGGAGCGTACCGGCGAATTGCTCGCCGAGATCGCACGCGACCGGACGGTCGTGGTGATCGAGCACGACATGGAGTTCGTGCGGACGTACGCGTCCGCGGTGACCGTGCTGCACGAGGGCCGCGTCCTCACCGAGGGCGACATGGCGCAGGTGCAGGCCGACCCCAAGGTGCAGGAGGTCTACTTGGGCCGCTCCCGCGACACCAGGGCGGCCGAGCCGGTGCCGGTGGGCGCGGGGGATGCCGAGGGCGGCGTACGGGAGGGGGTGGCCTGATGCTGGAGGTGACCGGGCTCGAAGTGGCGTACGGGCGCGCGCAGGTGCTCTTCGGCGTCGACCTCGCGGTGGCCGCCGGATCGCTGACGTGTGTGATGGGCCGCAACGGAGTGGGCAAGACGACGCTGCTGAACGCGGTGATGGGCGTACTCCCCACGCGCGGCGGCACGGTCGTGTTCGACGGCCGTGACATCACCAAGTTGTCCACACACCAGCGCGTACGCCTGGGCATGGGCTATGTGCCGCAGGGGCACGAGACGTTCGCGCAACTCACGGTGGCGGAGAACCTCCGTGTGACGTGGGAGGCGAGTGGTGCCAACGACCGCGGCGTCATCGACGAGGCGCTGGACGTCTTCCCGCGGCTGCGCCCGCTGCTCAAGCGGCGGGCCGGATTCCTGTCCGGCGGGCAGCAGCAGCAACTCGCGATCGCGCGGGCGCTGGTGACACGGCCGCGCATGCTGATCCTCGACGAGCCGACCGAGGGCATCCAGCCGTCGATCGTCGCCGAGATCGAGGACGTGATCGAGCAGCTGCACAAGGAGCGCGGGCTCGCGGTGCTGCTCGTCGAGCAGTACCTCGACTTCGCGATGCGGCTCGCGGACCGCTTCACCGTGCTGGACGCGGGGGTCGTGGTGCACGAGGGGGCGGGGGCCGAGCTGGAGGACGAGCAGGTGCAGCGGCTGCTGGCCGTCTAGCGGGTGCCGGCAGTTCAGCGGGTGGCGACCGTTTCAGCGCGTGGTGGGGGGGGGGGGGGGGGGGGGGGGGGGGGGGACCAGCAAGCNTGGAGGACGAGCAGGTGCAGCGGCTGCTGGCCGTCTAGCGGGTGCCGGCAGTTCAGCGGGTGGCGACCGTTTCAGCGCGTGGTGGCCGCGCCCGGATGTCCGGGCGCGGCCACCTCAAGTGCTCACAGGGGGTTGCGTGGAGTTGCGGAGCGTCAGTACAAGCCGCCGTTGGCCATGTTGATGAAGAGGCCGACGGCCGCCCCGCCGAGCCCGATGACCAGCACGAACCGCTCCAGCGTCGTCGCCGAGATCATCTGGCCGCCGAGGCCCACGATCACGCCCGCGAGGCCGCTCCAGGCCCCGAGGATGTGCAGGCTGGGGAAAAACGCGCACACGATGGCCACGATTCCGAACACCACGGTCGCCGCCGCGAGGGCGTTCTCCTTGGTGTGCGGCTTGTCGTCGTGGACGCGGTTGATCGAGCTGAGGTTGAGCACGGCCATCGGGCCGCGGCGCATGGTCTGACCCATCTCGCACCTCCGGGGGTGGACACGGGGGTACGGACGATTTGTCCGTGATCTCCCTACCACAGGGTGCATCCGGCGCGCGGCGGATTTCAACAGATAGCGCGCCGCCAGGTACGCTGTACCGTCCGCAGCGCCATGGTCGCCGCCCTCGTCGGGCGGTGTGCCGGGCTGCCGCGGTCTACGCAAAGCCCTCCTGTCACGGAGATTCCGTGGCCGTATCAGTCCATAGGAGGTGGGTGTTCTCATGCGTAACTACGAGCTCATGGTCATCCTCGACCCGGACCTCGAAGAGCGTGCCGTCTCGCCGCTGATCGAGCAGTTCCTGAACGTCGTCCGCAACGGCGGCGGCAAGGTCGAGAAGGTCGACACGTGGGGCCGTCGCCGGCTCTCGTACGAGATCAAGAAGAAGTCCGAGGGCATCTACGCCGTCGTGGACCTGGCCGCGGAGCCCGCGGTCATCAAGGAACTCGACCGCCAGATGAACCTCAACGAGTCGGTCATGCGCACCAAGGTGCTGCGTCCCGACCAGCGGTAACCAGTCGCACCGGATACCGACGACACCGTCATCCGACACCGTCACCAACGCGCAGGGGAAGGCAAGGCATGGCAGGCGACACCGTCATCACCGTGGTCGGGAATCTGACCGCCGACCCTGAACTGCGCTTCACCCCCAGCGGTGCGGCCGTCGCGAACTTCACCGTGGCCTCCACGCCGCGGACGTTCGACCGGCAGACCAACGAGTGGAAGGACGGCGAAGCGCTGTTCCTCCGCTGCTCGGTTTGGCGGCAGGCGGCCGAGAACGTGGCCGAGTCCCTCCAGAAGGGCATGCAGGTCATCGTCCAGGGGCGCCTGAAGCAGCGGTCGTACCAGACCAAGGAAGGCGAGAACCGGACGGTCTACGAGCTGGAGGTCGACGAGATCGGCCCCTCGCTCAAGTTCGCGACCGCGAAGGTCACGAAGGCCGGCCGGGGTGGCGGCGGCGGTGGTGGTCAGTACAACCGCGGCGGTGGTTACGGCGGTCCGCAGGGCGGCGGCCAGCAGGGTGGCTACGGCGGTCCTCCGTCGGGCAACTCCGGTCCGGCCGACGACCCGTGGTCGTCCCCCGGCGGTGGCAACACCGGCGGCGGGGGCGGCGGCTGGGGATCCCAGCCCGGCGGATACACGGACGAACCCCCGTTCTAGGACGCCCGCGCGACTCCGCGTCGCGCGCGTCCGGACGAATACTTCTTGATCTGGAGAAAGAGCATGGCGAAGCCGCCTGCGCGCAAGCCGAAGAAGAAGGTTTGCGTGTTCTGCAAGGAGAAGATCTCCTACGTCGACTACAAGGACACGAACCTGCTGCGGAAGTTCATTTCCGACCGCGGCAAGATCCGTGCCCGTCGCGTGACCGGCAACTGCACGCAGCACCAGCGTGACGTCGCCACGGCCGTCAAGAACAGCCGTGAGATGGCGCTGCTGCCGTACACCAGCACGGCGCGCTGAGAGAGGGTGGACTTGATATGAAGCTCATCCTCACCCACGAGGTCACCGGGCTCGGCGAGCCCGGCGACATCATCGAGGTCAAGGACGGCTACGGCCGCAACTACCTCATCCCGCGCGGTTTCGCGATCCGCTGGTCCAAGGGTGGTGAGAAGGAGGTCGCCTCCATCCGCCGTGCCCGCAAGGTCCGCGAGATCAAGAACCTGGACCAGGCGAACGAGGTCAAGGCGCAGCTCACCGGTCTCAAGGTGAAGCTCGCGACCCGTGCCGGCGAAAGCGGGCGTCTGTTCGGATCCGTCACCGTCGCCGACGTCGCGTCCGCGATCAAGGCGGCCGGTGGTCCGGAGCTGGACAAGCGCCGCGTCGAGCTCGGTGCGCCGATCAAGACCCTCGGCACGCACCGGGTCACGGTCCGCCTCCACCCGGAGGTCTCCGCCGCTCTCGACCTCGACGTCGTTTCGGCCTGACCTGACCGCACCCCCTGAAGGGGCGCGGCTCCTACAGGAGCCGCGGG
>NZ_JBPKBH010000003.1:507575-520198 GCF_051388915.1 Yinghuangia sp. YIM S09857
CCTACAGGAGCCGCGGGCCTTCAGTTTTTTCGCGCGGGGCCGTGCCCGGACGCGTCCCGCTCGTTGGACACCGGGGAGGGCCCAGGCTTGCCCTGATACCCCATGGGGGTATAGTTTGTGTGCAGCGGGGGATCGGGCGTACGCCTGGTCCCGCACATCTTGCGAAAGGACACCGCCATGAGCACCGCGACCTTCACCGTAACCGGCATGACCTGCGGTCACTGCGTCTCGTCCGTGAAGGAGGAGGTGTCCGAGGTCCCCGGCGTCCTGGACGTGCAGGTGGAGCTGGCCGGCGGCCTGCTGACCGTGTCGTCGGACGGCGAGGTCGACCGCGCCGCGGTCCGCGCCGCCGTCGCGGAGGCGGGCTACTCCGCCGAGGACGGGGCCAAGGTCACCCAGTGACCCCGGGGCCGCCCAGGGGCCCGGGAGCCCGCCTCCCGGGTACCCCTACCCCGTACGGATATCACATACCGTCAGACGACCGTACTGAGCGCCACAGAGGAGGAACAGTGACCACCCCGCCGCAGGCAGACGCCACGAACGCCGCGCGCATCGACCTCGACCTCGGCGGCATGACCTGCTCCTCGTGCGCCAACCGCATCGAACGCAAGCTCAACAAGATGGACGGCGTCGCGGCCACCGTCAACTTCGCGCTGGAGAAGGCCACCGTCACCTACCCCGCCGCGCTCGACCCGGCCGACCTGGTCAAGGCGGTCGAAGCGGCGGGCTACACGGCGACCCCCGTGCGAGACGACCCGGAGCCGGGCGGCGGCGAGTCCGGCTCCGGGGCCGACGCGGGGGCCGGGTCCGAAGACAAGGACGGGGACGGCAAGGACGCCGAGCTGCGGTCGCTGCGCGAGCGGCTGACGTACAGCGTGCTCCTGACCGTCCCGGTCATCGCCCTGTCGATGATCCCGCCGCTGCAATTCCGCTTCTGGCAGTGGCTGGTGCTCGCGCTGTCCGCGCCGGTGGTCGTGTGGGGCGGCTTCCCGTTCCACAAGGCCGCCGCGAAGAACCTGCGGCACGGCACCGCGACCATGGACACCCTGGTCTCGCTCGGCACGCTCGCGGCCTTCTTCTGGTCGCTGTACGCGCTGTTCATCGGCGGTATGGGCGAACCCGGCACGACCATGGAGTTCAGCTTCACGGCGTCCGGCGGCCACGCCGAGATCTACCTGGAGGCGGCCTCCGGCGTCATCGCGTTCATCCTGGCCGGCCGCTACTTCGAGGCCCGCTCCAAGCGCAAGGCGGGCGCCGCGCTGAAGGCGCTGCTCGAACTGGGCGCGCGCGAGGTGTCCGTGCTGCGCGCGGACGGCGGCGAGGAGCGGATCCCGGTCGACCGCCTGGCGGTCGACGACCGGTTCGTGGTGCGTCCCGGCGAGAAGATCGCCACGGACGGTGTGGTGGTCGAGGGCTCGTCGGCGGTCGACGCGTCCATGCTGACCGGTGAGTCGGTGCCGGTCGAGGTGCGTCCGGGTGACGGCGTCACGGGTGCCACCATCAACGCGGGCGGACGCCTCGTCGTCCGTGCCACCAAGGTCGGTGCCGACACGCAACTCGCCCAGATGGCCCGGCTGATCACCGACGCGCAGACCGGCAAGGCCGCCGTCCAGCGGCTCGCCGACCGCATCTCGGGCGTGTTCGTGCCGATCGTGATCGCCCTCGCGGTGGCCACGCTCGGGTTCTGGCTCGGCACCGGCGAAGGCGCCACGGCGGCGTTCACCGCCGCGGTCGCCGTGCTGGTCATCGCCTGCCCGTGCGCCCTCGGCCTGGCCACTCCGGTCGCCCTGCTGGTCGGTACCGGCCGCGGCGCGCAGCTCGGCGTACTGATCAAGGGGCCGGAGGTCCTGGAGAACACCCGCCGCGTCGACACCGTGCTGCTCGACAAGACCGGCACGGTGACCACCGGACGCATGGCGCTCGTCGCGACCGTGCCGGTGAACGGCGGCGACGCCGACGAACTGCTGCGGCTGGCCGGAGCGGTGGAGCACGCGAGTGAGCACCCGATCGCCAAGGCCGTCGCCGCGGCGGCGGCCGAACGGCACGGGGCGCTGCCGCCGGTGGAGGGCTTCGCGAACCGTGAGGGCCTCGGTGTCGAGGGCGTCGTCGAGGGCCACGCGGTGGTTGCGGGACGCCCGGCGCTGCTCGCGGACTGGGGCCTTGCACTGCCGGAGGAACTGGCGGCGGCGCTGGACGAGGCCGAGGGAGCGGGGCGTACCGCGATCGCGGTGGCGTGGGACGGCGGGGTGCGCGGTGTGCTCGTCACGTCCGACACCGTCAAGCCCACCTCGGCGGCGGCGGTCGCCGGGCTGCGCGAACTGGGGCTCACTCCGGTCCTGTTGACCGGCGACAACGAGCGGGCCGCGCGGGCCGTGGCGGCGCAGGTCGGCATCGACGAGGTCGTCGCCGGGGTGCTCCCGGCGGGCAAGGTCGACGCGGTCAAGGCGTTGCAGGCCGAGGGACGCGTCGTCGCGATGGTCGGTGACGGCGTCAACGACGCGGCGGCGCTGGCCACCGCGGACCTGGGGCTCGCGATGGGCACCGGCACGGACGCGGCCATCGAGGCGGCCGACCTCACGCTGGTGCGCGGGGATCTGGGCGCCGCGGTCGACGCGATCCGGCTGTCCCGGTCGACGCTGCGGACGATCAGGACGAACCTGTTCTGGGCGTTCGCCTACAACGTCGCCGCGATCCCGCTGGCCGTGGCGGGCCTGCTCAACCCGATGATCGCGGGCGCCGCGATGGCCTTCTCGTCGGTCTTCGTGGTCGGCAACTCGCTGCGTTTGCGTGGGTTCAAGTCGACTGCGCCGGAGGTGGGCGCGGGCGGCGCGGCCACGGCCGCGAAGCGGCGGGAGCCCGTTCCGGCCGCGCACTGAGCGGCCTCGGCCATGACACCGGTCGCCGGGAGCGTCGCCACGGACGGTCCCGGCGACCGGTTTCTGCGTGCCGTGCGGTCGTCAGCCGGACTTCCGCACGGTGGCGCCGGTCACCAGCCAGGCGTCGCCGCGTGCGCGCAGGCCGAGCAGGACGAGACGGGCCACCATGAACGCTCCGATGCCCCACCACCACAGCGCCACCAGGCCGCCGCCCAGGCCGAGGACGACGGCGACCGTACCGGCGAACACGAGCAGCACGGCGGGCATCATCAGCGCCAGGAACCGGCCGTCGCCCGCGCCTATGAGCACGCCGTCCAGCACGAACACCGGTCCGGCGAGCGGCTGGAGCGCGGCCGCGGCGAGCAGGATCAGGCCGAGGAGGTCGCGTACCGCCGGGTCGCCGGTGAACAGCGGGATGTAGAGCGGCCGCGCGGCGACGATCACGACGGCGAACACCGCGCCGGTCCACACGCTCCACGCGAGCATGCGCCGGGTCGCGGCGCGCGCCCCGGCGACGTCGCCCGCGCCGAGCGCGCGTCCCACGATCGCCTGTGCGGCGATGGCCAGGGCGTCGAGGGCGAAGGCGAGGAACGTCCATATCTGCCACGCAACCTGGTGCGACGCGATCTCGGTGTCGCCCATGCGGGTCGCCGCGACCGCGCCGATCAGCAGGATCGCGCGCAGGCTGACGGTGCGGACGAACAGCGGCGCACCCGCGGCCGCGGAGGCTCGTATGCCCGCGAAGTCGGGGGTGAGCGGGGCGTCGTGGCGCCGGGCGCCGCGCACCACGACCACGAGGTACGCCGCGGCCATCGCCCATTGCGCGATCACCGTGCCCCACGCGGACCCGGCGATGCCCAGGTCGGCGCCGTAGACGAGGCCGAGGTTGAGTGCGACGTTCGCACCGAACCCGGCAACCGCGACGACGAGCGGCGTCCGGGTGTCCTGGAGCCCGCGCAGCACACCGGTGGCGGCGAGCACGATCAGCATGGCCGGAATGCCGAGGCTGCTGATGCGCAGGTACGTCGTGGCGTGCGGGGCGGCGGTCGCCGACGCGTCGAAGGCGTCCACGATCCACGGCGCGGTCACCGCCCCGACGACCAGCAGCCCGGTGCCGATCAGGGCGGCCAGCCAGACGCCGTCCACGCCCTGGCGGATGGCGCCGCGCCGGTCGCCCGCTCCGACGAGGCGGGCGACGCCGGCGGTCGTCGCGTACGCGAGGAACACGCACAGGTTGACCAGCGTGGTCAGCACCGTGCCCGCGATGCCGAGGCCGGCCAGCTCGGGGGTGCCGAGGTGACCGACGATCGCGGCGTCGGCGAGGATGAACAGCGGCTCCGCGACCAGCGCGAAGAACGCCGGCACGGCCAGCCGCAGGATCTCCCGGTCCTGGGCGCGGCCGGTACGGCGCCGCGGCTCGCGGGCGGGTCTCGGGTCGCTTTCGACGGTGGTGCGCACTTGTCCACGGTAGTCATCCACAGGTAATGATCACAATCCATCAATGGTCATTACTTGCCGCTGCGGGCGGTGGTTGTCCACATACGCGGGGCGATTGCCGGTCCATCGGACCGGAAGTTTTTCACATGCACAGGCGGTGGATAGAGAAACCGCAGGTCAACGCCGGTTTCCACACCTGTGGACAACGCTTTCCGAAGTCTCTGCACACAGGTTGTGCACAGCCGCGGCGGTCTCGGTCCACAGAGTTTGCACAGTTATCCACACCCCCTGTGGACAACGACGTTGGTCGGGGCCCGGACCACCCTTACGGTGAGGGACTGCACAACGCGTGGTGCGGCCGTTTTGTCGGCCCGTTGCCGTATGAAGGAGCAGGACCACCAGGCGCCCCCGAGGGGGCCGGGCGCACGCCGTGTCCCGACGTCGAGGAAGGAAGCACGGCATGAGTGTCTCGGAGTACGAGGACGCTCCCCCCGCCCGCGAGGGCTTCGAGCGCACACCACCGCAGGACATCGCCGCGGAGCAGTCCGTCCTCGGCGGCATGATGCTCTCGAAGGACGCCATCGCCGACGTCGTCGAGAACCTCAAGCCGATCGACTTCTACCGCCCGGCGCACGAGATGGTCTACAACGCCGTCCTCGACCTGTACGCCCGCGGCGAACCGGCCGACGCCGTCACCGTCGCGGCGGAGCTCACCAAGCGCGGCGAGATCGGCCGCGTCGGCGGTGCCCCGTACCTGCACACGCTCATCTCCTCGGTCCCCACCGCCGCCAACGCCGAGTACTACGCCCGCATCGTCCGCGAACAGGCCGTCCTCCGCCGCCTCGTCGAGGCCGGCACCCGCATCGTCCAGATGGGCTACGCCGCCGACGGCGACGTGGACGAGATCGTCAACGGCGCCCAGGCCGAGGTCTACGCCGTCACCGAACAGCGCACCAGCGAGGACTACGCCCCCCTCGCCGACATCATGGAAGGCGCCCTCGACGAGATCGAGGCCATCGGCTCCCGCAACGGCCAGATGTCCGGTGTCCCCACCGGCTTCACCGACCTCGACTCCCTCACCAACGGTCTCCACCCCGGCCAAATGATCGTCATCGCCGCCCGCCCGGCCATGGGCAAAAGCACCCTTGCGCTGGATTTCGCCCGAGCCTGCTCAATTCGTCACAATCTGCCCAGTGTGATCTTCTCCCTCGAAATGGGGCGCAACGAGATCGCGATGCGTCTGTTGTCCGCCGAGGCGCGGGTCGCGCTGCACCACATGCGGTCAGGCAACATGACGGACGAGGACTGGACCCGGCTCGCCCGCCGCATGCCGGACGTCAGTGCGGCGCCGCTCTACATCGACGACTCGCCGAACCTCTCGATGATGGAGATCCGCGCGAAGTGCCGACGCCTCAAGCAGCGCAACGACCTTCGCCTCGTCGTCATCGACTACCTCCAGCTCATGACCGGAGGCGGCAGCCGCCGCGCGGAGAGCCGCCAGCAGGAGGTCTCCGAGATGTCGCGAAACCTCAAGCTCCTCGCCAAGGAACTCGAAGTCCCCGTCATCGCCCTCTCCCAGCTCAACCGAGGTCCCGAACAACGCACCGACAAAAAGCCCATGGTGTCCGACTTGAGAGAAAGTGGCTCAATTGAACAGGATGCCGACATGGTGATCCTTTTGCACCGTGAGGATGCCTACGAGAAGGAATCACCGCGCGCGGGCGAGGCGGACTTGATCGTGGCGAAGCACCGCAACGGCCCCACCGCGACGATCACCGTGGCGTTCCAGGGCCACTACTCACGCTTCGTCGACATGCAACAGGGCTGACCCCGGGGCATCGTGCAGGGTCTCAGCTCCACGGCCGGACCCCGTGCGGCGAAGCGGAGTCGTATCCGAGGCGCGCGAGCTCGGCCTCCAGGAGCGACGTCGTCTTGCCGATCCAGATGACCGAGTCCGGTTGGGACGACGCCGTACCCGATGCGCCAACCGTCCCCCCGAAGAGCGAAGCCGTCACGTCATATCCCGACTGTGCGGGCACCTGCGCCGGCCCGGGGCCGGGACGAAGCAGCTCATGCTCCTGCCGCAGTCGGTCGGGACCGTGAGGACACGCCACGCTGACGAGACCCGAGCGGCCGCCCCGCCGGGACTTCGTGGCGTTCCACACCGCGTTGCCCCGGTTCGGAGGTGGGGACGTCAGCGGGTGAGGACATCTGCATTGACGGGGGAGGGGCTTACAGGGGACCTTTGCGCGTGAACGCTTGACTGCACACCCTGTGAGGAACAGTGCCGGTACGAATCCGCCGTGCGCGCCCCGACGAGGCCGGGGCGCTGACGGGGCTGATGCACGGACTCAGTGCGTATCAGGGGGAGTATGCGTCGATCCTCGACGGATACGAGGTGGCTTCGGAGTACATCGCGCGGAACCCCGTCTACCTCGCGGAGGAGGAGCGTGACGGGGCGCTGCTCGGGTTCTACGGGCTTCTGCTCGAACCCCCGGAGCTGGACCTGATGTTCGTCGCCGACCGGGCCCAGGGGCTGGGCGTCGGCCGACGACTCGTGGACCACATGCTGCACCGCGCGCAGGACGCCGGGGCGGGGCGCGTGAGGGTGGTGTCCCATCCGCCCGCGGAGGAGTTCTACGTGCGGATGGGCGCGGTACGTGCGGCGACGCTCCCGCCGCAACCGCCGAAGGTCACCTGGGAGCGTCCCGAACTGTGGTTCACGGTGGGGGAGTCGGGAGTGGGGTAGGGGACCCCTGGGAGCCACGGGAGCCCTGGGAGCCACGGGGGCCTGGGAGGGCCACGGGAGTCCCTCGGAGACGGGAGACTTCGAGAAGAGAGCTGAGGATCAGAGGACCTCGTCGAGCTCGGCGAGGAGGCGGCGCTTGGGGCGGGCGCCGACCAGCGACTTCACCGGCTGTCCGGCGCGGAAGAGCATGAGGGTGGGCATGGAGAGCACGCCGTAGGCGGCGGTCGTCTCCGGGTTGGCGTCCACGTCCAGGCTCACGATGCGGAAGCGCGACTCCTCGGCGGCGATGTCGCCCAGCACGGGGTCGATCATGCGGCACGGGCCGCACCATCCGGCGGTGAAGTCGACCAGGACGGGCGTGTCGGACGCCAGGACCTCGTCTGCGAACGTGGCGTCGGTGACGGGGGAGAGGGTGCTCACGGCTGGGTGTCCTTTCGCGGGGCGGGCGCGGCGTAGTCGCACGGGGCCAGGTCGCACTTGGGCTCGGGTCCGCCCGGCGTGCGCGCCGCGGCCTCGACCTCGGCACGGGCCAGTTGGGCGGCGACCTCGGCGCGTACCCGCATCATGTGCCCGATGCAGGCGTCGAGTTCGGCGAGCTTGGCGCGGTAGACGTCGAGGGAGGCAGGGCAGGAGTCGCCCGCGGGATGGCCGGCCTGGAGGCATTCCACGAAGGGACGGGTGTCCTCCAGATCGAAGCCGAAGTCTTGCAGCGTGCGGATCTGGTGCAGCAGCCGCAGGTCGTCCTCGTCGTAGTCGCGGTAGCCGTTGACGGTACGCCGCGCCGGGAGCAGTCCGCGCGCCTCGTAGTAGCGAAGCGTGCGGGTCGTGGTGCCCGCCCGTTCGGCCAGTTCTCCGATGCGCATGCACGCTCCTCCCCGCGTCCTCCCGCGTCGTCGGCTCCGACGCTAGACCTTGACGTCGACGTCAAGGCCAGCGCCGGAGCCCGGGCGGGCATTCCCGCGGGGACGGGTCCGGCTCAGCGCGCCGTGAAACCACCGTCGATGGCCAGTGCGGCGCCGGTGATGAAGGACGACTCGTCGCTGAGCAGGTACGCCACGAACGACGCGATCTCGGCGGGCTCGGCGATCCGGTTCACCGGGTGCAGCGACGCGATGTGCGCGCGCGCCTCGTCGCTGGTGAGCATGGTGGCCCTGGCCAGCGGGGTGTCGACGCCGCCGGTGGTGATCGCGTTGACGCGTACGCCCTGCTCCGCCACCTCCAGCGCGGTCGCCCGGGTGAGTCCGACCACGGCGTGCTTGGCCGCGACGTACGCCGCCACCTCCGGCATGCCGACCACGCCGAGGTTGGACGCGTTGTTGACGATCGAGCCGCCGCCACCGGACGCGGTGATGGCCGGCAGCTGGTGCTTCATGCAGTAGAAAACGCTCGTCAGGTTCTGCGCGATGTCGGCGTCCCAGGCGCCGCGGTCCACGGTCGGGACCGGGCCGAACGCGTTGATGCCGCCGGCGTTGTTGAACGCGCCGTCGAGCCGCCCGAATTCGCCGACCGCGGCGGTGACCAGGGCGGCGGCGTCCTCCTCGACGGTGACGTCGGCGGGGACGAAGAGCGCGCGTCCGCCGGTCGCGCGGATGTCGGCGGCGGCCTGCTCGCCGACGTCCTTGCGGCGGGCGCCGAGGACGACGGCGGCGCCCTCCGAGGCGAGGCGCTGGGCGACGGCGAGGCCCATGCCGGAGGTGCCGCCGGTGATGACGACGACCTTGGAGTCGAGGCGCGAAGACATGGCTGTGCCTTTCGTGAAGCGGGAGGAAGGAACGGTGTCCGAGGCATGGGCCCGGTGCCTCGGTCACCGCCACCAGACTGCGCGACGGCCGTCGGTCGCGCTGGCGGTAAACGGACCTCGCGTGACCAGCGGAAATCGGACGCCGCATCCGGCACGAGGCGCGCCGCGCGTGCGGGGGATGTGGGCTGCGGACATGCCGGGGCCTGGACGTGCGGACGCGCAGGGCGCGGACATTCCGGATGCGCGCCCGCCGGTTGAGGGCGCATCAGTGCGGACGTTCGGGGCGCGATTGCGGGGGGGCGGGGGGCGGAAGTTCCCGGCACGCACGTCCCCGCATCCCCCGGCGCGCCCCCGTCCCGAGGTGGGCCTGGACCCACCCCCGTTCGGGGGCCGGGGGCAATGTCCCTGCGGCACCGGCTCGGCAGACTTCTTGGTGTAGGAAGAAGAGCCCGCAGGTCGGGGCAGAGCCGCAGGAACCGAGGAGGAGTCATGAGTGCAGAGGCCGGTTTCGGCTTCCGGCGCGGGGGGATTGCGGCGCTGCGGGGGCTGGCGCTCGTTCCGGCGATGATCCCGGGGCTGGTGCTGTTCTGCCTGACCGTCACGTTCCTGCCGCTGATGGTCATCGGCATCGGATTCCTGGTGGTCCCGGTGCTGGTCGCCGCCACGCGGTCGCTCGCCGATCTGGCCCGGCGCCGTTCGCTGCGCTGGACCGGGGTGGAGATCGCCCGTCCCTACCGTCCCGAGCCGGAGTACGCCGGCGGCCTCGCCGGTGTGGTGCAGCGCTGCCGCCACCTGCTGGCGGACCCGGCGACCTGGCGTGACCTGCTGTGGCTGATCGCCGACTGGGTCGTCGGGCTGTTCCTGGCGATCCTGGCGCTCGGTTTCATCGCGCAAGGCGTGTTCGGCCTGACCCAGCCGTTCCTGTGGGAGACGCTGGTCGACGCGGGCGACAGCGGCTGGTACACCTTCCTCAAGGTGGACAGCGACGGCCGCGCGATCCTCGCGGTGCTGCTCGGCCTCGTCTACATCGCGATCGGCTTCGCGATCGCCCCGGCCATGCTCAAGGCGCACGCGGTGTTCAGCCGTTCGCTGCTGGCGCCGACGCAGAAGGCCGAGATGCGGCTGCGGGTGGCCCAGCTCACGACGAGCCGTACCGACGCGGTCGACGCGTCCGCAGCCGAGCTGCGCCGTATCGAGCGCGACCTGCACGACGGCGCGCAGGCCCGGCTGGTCGCGATGGGCATGAACCTCGGTGCCGCCGAGGCGATGCTGGAGACCAATCCGGCGGCGGCCCGGGCGCTGCTCACCGAGACGCGGGAGGCGTCCGCCAAGGCCCTCAACGAGCTGCGCGACCTGGTGCGCGGCATCCACCCGCCGGTCCTCGCCGACCGCGGTCTGGGTGACGCGGTGCGCGCCCTCGCTCTGGAGAGCCCGCTGCACGTGGACGTGACGGTGGACGTAGCGGGACGCCTGGAGGCGCCGGTCGAGTCGGCCGGGTACTTCGCGGTCAGCGAGGTGCTGACGAACGTCGCCAAGCACGCCGGTGCGCAGAACGTGTGGATCGATCTGCGGTACCGCGCCGGCCGGTTGCGCATCGAGGTGACCGACGACGGACGCGGCGGTGCGGCTCTCAACAAGGGGACGGGGCTTCGCGGGATCGAGCGCCGGCTCGGTACATTCGACGGGACTCTCGCCCTGGTGAGCCCCCAGGGCGGCCCGACGACGGTCACCATGGAGCTGCCGTGCGTGTTGTCCTCGCCGAAGACCTCGCCCTCCTGAGGGACGGGCTGGTGCGGCTGCTCGAAGCCCACGGTTTCGAGATCGTCGCGGCGGTGGACAACGGACCGGAGCTTTTGAAGGCGCTGGTCGACAACAATCCCGATGTGGCGGTGGTGGACGTACGGCTTCCGCCCACGTTCACCGACGAGGGCCTCCAGGCTGCGCTGGAGGCCCGTCGCCGTGTTCCGGGCCTGCCGGTGCTGGTGCTGTCGCAGTACGTCGAGCAGTTGTACGCCCGGGAGTTGCTCGCCGACGGCTCCGGCGCGGTCGGCTACCTGCTCAAGGACCGGGTGTTCGACACCGACCAGTTCGTCGAGGCGGTGCGCCGGGTCGCGGGCGGCGGCACCGCGATGGACCCCGAAGTGATCGCGAAGCTGCTGACCCGCAGCGCGGAGACCACCCCGCTGGGCCAGCTCACGCAGCGCGAGCGCGAGGTGCTGGAGCTGATGGCCGAGGGCCGTTCGAACGCCGCGATCGCGAAGCAGTTGTTCGTGTCGGAGGGCGCGGTCAGCAAGCACACCACGAGCATCTTCGGGAAGCTCGGCATCATGGCGTCCGACGACGACAACCGGCGGGTGCTCGCGGTCCTCGCGTACCTGGGTGCGTGACCGGCCGGACGGCGGAGCGCCCGAGCGCGTGACCGCCCGGACGACGGCGTACCCGGGCGCGTGACCGGCGGCGCGGTCGCAAAACGACGTTCCTTCGCCGGGACGACCTTTGACTACTCCCGTCGGAGTAGCGCCGCGAGTGCGCTTCTGCGCGCGGCGTGCGGGGCGCTCCTACAGCGGGCGGAACTTGGCTGACCTGCGCCTTTTCAGATTGTGTAGGGCCCACATTGCTGCCTACGTTCAATGCTGCCCATCCGCGTGCCCGCATCTCCGTGCCCGCGGGACCGCAGCGTGAAGGAGACAGCATGTTCGGACGACTCGGAAGGCTCGTCGTCCACAATCCCTGGAAGGTCATCGGGGTCTGGCTGGTGGCCGCGGTCGCCCTGGTGGCGTTCGCGCCGAAGCTCTCCGACATCACCAATCAGGACACGGCGAGCTTCCTGCCCGGCAAGTACGAGTCGGTCCAGGCGGACGAGCTCGCCGAGCAGCAGTTCCCGCAGTCCAAGGACCAGAGCGCGCTGCTGGTCTTCAAGCGGGCGGACGGCGGCGCCTTCACCCCGGACGACCAGGAGGCCGTCAAGGGCATCGTCGCCGAGCTCGCGAAGAGCCAGGTCGAGCCGGTGCCGCCGGGCGGCGAGGCGGAGGTCGGCGCGGTCACCTCGGTGGAACCGGGTCAGCTCTCCGACAACCAGAAGATCATGCTGGCGAACGCCACGATGAAGGGCACCGCGCAGGACACCGAGGTCAACGACGCCGTCAAGCACCTGCGCGAGGCGACCGAGCCGCTGATGAACGGCACCGACCTCAAGGTCGGCTACACCGGCGGCCCCGCGATGAACCTCGACAACGAGGACGCCTTCAAGAAGGCCGAGGCGATCGTCGGCATCGTGACGATCGTGCTGATCCTGGTGCTGCTGCTGATCATCTACCGCAGCCCGGTGGCCGCGCTGATGCCGATCGTGGTGGTCGGCCTGGTCGCGGTGGTGGCCCCGGCGGTGATCGCGCTGGCCGGCAAGGCGTTCGGCTTCGAGGTCGAGCAGTCCTTGCAGACGATCCTGATCGTGGTGCTGTTCGGCATCGGCACCGACTACATCCTCTTCCTGCTGTTCCGCTATCGGGAGCGGCTGCGCGCGGGCGACGACAAGAAGCAGGCCATGATCGTGGCCGTCGAGCGCGTCGGCGAGGCCATCGCCTCGGCCGCGGGCGCGGTGGTCATCGCGTTCGGCGCGATGCTGTTGGCCACCCTCGGCAGCTTCCGGTCGATGGGCCCCGGCCTGGCCATCGCGGTCATCGTCATGGCGATCGCGGGTCTGACGCTGGTCCCGGCGGTCGTCTCGCTGCTCGGCCCCAAGGTGTTCTGGCCCAGCAAGTCCTGGCAGAAGCAGCCCGAGGGCACGACGTTCCAGCGCATGGGCAAGCTGGTCGGCCGGGGG
>NZ_JBPKBH010000003.1:520290-603205 GCF_051388915.1 Yinghuangia sp. YIM S09857
TGGGCAAGCTGGTCGGCCGCCGACCGGTCGGCGTGGCGGTGGTGTCCGGCGCGATCATGCTCGCACTGGCGTCCGGTGTGCTGGGCTTCAAGGCGGACTACGACCAGATCAGCCAGTTGCCGAGCGACACCGAGTCGGCCAAGGCGATGAAGGACATGCAGACCGGCTTCCCGGCCGGAACGCTGAACCCGACGCAGGTCTACGTCAAGTCCACCAACGGCGCGCCGCTGAACCAGCCGGAGGTGGAGCGCTTCGCGCTGGACCTGGAGAAGGCGGCGGGCGTCGGCGACGTCAACCAGGTCAACCCGGACGACCCGGGTGCCGGGCACGTGAAGTTCAGCCGGGACGGCATGGCGGCGGAGATCAAGCTCGTCCTGGAGGAGAGCCCGTACACCAACAAGGCCCTCGACACGATCGACCCGCTGCGGGACGCCGCCGACCGGGCGGCCCCGGCCGGCACCGACGTGCTGGTGGGCGGTGCGACGGCCGCGTTCACGGACGTCCGCGAGGCGACCAACCACGATATGAAGGTCATCTTCCCGGTGGCCGGACTGCTGATCGCGCTGATCCTGGGCCTGTTGCTGCGCAGCGTGGTGGCGCCGTGGTACCTGATGCTGGCGGTGGTCCTCGGCTACGCCGCGACGCTGGGCGCGACGGTGTTCGTGTTCCAGATGATGCTGGACCACGCGGGCGTGATGTTCATGCTGCCGATCATGATCTACATGTTCGTGGTCGCCATCGGCACCGACTACAACATCCTCATGGTCGCCCGATTGCGCGAGGAGGCGAAGGAAGGGAACGAGCCGCGCCAGGCCGCCGCGCTGGCGGTCGAGCACGCCGGTCCCTCGGTGGCCGCCGCGGGTGTCATCCTTGCGGGGACGTTCGCCTCCCTGATGTTCGCGGGAATCAGCATGATGACGGAGATGGGTTTCGCGGTCTCCGCGGGCATCTGCATCTCCGCGTTCGTGATGTCGATGTTCCTGGTGCCCGCGGTCACCGCGCTGGTCGGGCACGCCGCCTGGTGGCCCGGCCACGGCGACCGGCCCGATTCCGGACACGGGGGCCGGGGCGAGGAGGACCGCGAGCCGGTGCTCGTCGGCGGGGGGCGTTGATCCGCAGTGTGAAGTACTCCGAGGAGAAGTGATGCAGCAGCAGGACGGCCCCGTGCGCGACGCCGCGCGGGGCCGTCCCGCGCCCGCGCCCGGGACGGCCGTCGCGTTCGAGCCCGCGCCGGCGTCCGTCGCGCACCGGATCGGCAGCCCGTGGGCCGAGCGGCTGCGCGTGCTGCGCGTCCATCCGTGGGTGTCGGACGTCCTGCTGACCGGCCTCACGATCTGCGCGGTGATCGGCGGGGCGCTCGCCCAGCCCAACGAGCACCGGCAGATGATCGGCCACCCGAACGCGTTCAACCTGACGCTCGCCGTCGTGACCTGCCTGCCGCTCCTGGTGCGTCGCCGTCATCCCCTGCTGGTGCTGGCGCTCACCGAACTCGGCCAGTTCGCCTACCTCATGGCCGACGGGCGCGAGGGCTCGATCCTGATCCCGACCCTGCTGGCCATGTACACGGTCGCGTCGCGCGAGGGGCTGCGCCGGTCGCTGTGGATCGCCTCCGCGGTCGCGGTGGGCCACACGGTGATCCGGCTGACGGTCCTCGGCACGGCGTTCCTGCGGCCGGAGAACTACCTGTCCGCGGTGTGGCTCTTCCTGCCGGTCGCGGTGGGGGAGGCGGTACGCGCGAAGCGGGCGTACTGGGCCGAGGTGCAGGCCCGCCTCGCCCGGGCGGACCGGGAGCGCGAGGAGGAGGCGCGCCGGCGCGTCACCGCCGAGCGCATGCGCATCGCGCGCGAGCTGCACGACGTGGTCGCGCACAGCATCGCCATGATCAACATCCAGGCCGGGGTCGCCGCGCACGTCATCGACCAGGACTCGGGGCAGGCGAAGCAGGCGCTCGTGCACATCAAGGAGGCCAGCCGCGACGCGCTCGCGGAGCTGCGGACGACGCTCGGCGTGCTGCGGCAGGACGGCGACACCGACAACCCGACCGAGCCGATGCCGGGTGCGGAGGGCATCGGGTCGCTGGTCGCGTCGTTCCGTACCGCCGGGCTGCCGGTGCTGTTGCAGGTGACCGGCGAGCAGCGGACGCTGCCCGCGCCGGTCGGCCTCGCGCTGTACCGCATCGTGCAGGAGTCGCTGACCAACGCGGTCAAGCACGCCGGCCCGGGGGCCGAGGCCACGGTCCGCATCATCTACCAGGCCCATTCGGTACGCCTGGAGGTCGCCGACAACGGACTGGGGGTCACCCCCGAGCCGTCCGGCGAGGCCGCCGCGGACGGGGCCGGGCACGGTACGGGCCACGGCGTGCTCGGCATGCGCGAGCGCGCCGCCGCGGTGGGCGGGACGCTGGGCGTCGGACCGCGCGGCGGAGAACGCGGGTTCCTGGTGACGGCCGAGCTGCCGACCGAAAATCCGCCCATCGCGGCCGGGGGACCGGCGCGTCCGAAGTCTACGGAGGGAAGCAAATGGTCCGGGTGCTGATCGCGGACGACCAGTCGCTGGTCCGTGCGGGGTTCAAGGTGCTGATCGGCTCGGATCCCGAGCTGGAGGTGGTGGGCGAGGCCGCGACCGGTGCCGAGGCGGTGAAGATGGCGCGCGAGACGCGGGCCGACGTCGTCCTGATGGACATCCGGATGCCCGAGATGGACGGCCTGGAGGCGACCCGTCGGATCGTCGGCGACGAGGACCTGGCCGGGGTGAAGGTGCTGGTGCTGACCACATTCGAGGTCGACGACTACGTCTTCGAGGCGCTGCGGGCGGGGGCCAGCGGCTTCCTGGTGAAGGACACCGAGCCGGCCGACCTGCTGCGCGCCATCAAGACGGTCGCGTCCGGTGAGTCGCTGCTGTCGCCGGGTGCCACGCGGGCGCTGGTGAGCCGGTTTCTCGCGCAGCCCGAGCCGAAGGTGGCGGCGCCCGACCGGCTGACCGCGCTCACCGACCGGGAGCGCGAGGTCCTGGCGCTGGTGGCGTCGGGGATGAGCAACGACGAGATCGCCGAGCACCTGTTCGTGTCGCCGCTGACCGCGAAGACGCACGTCAGCCGGGCGATGGTGAAGCTGGGGGCGCGCGACCGCGCGCAACTGGTGGTGATCGCCTACGAGTCGGGCGTGGTACGCCCGGGGCCGCAGGCGGGCTGAACGGGACCGGAGCACAGGCCGGGGCCGCGGGCCGCGGGTTCGGGCCGAACGGCGGGACGGCGCGCCCGCCCGGTGCCACACATCCGTCGAGGCAGCTTGTCCAGGCATGAATCGGGCCGCGGATCGGAATGATCCGTTCAGGTACACCCCGGACAGCCTTGGAGCACCCATGCGGGAAGTGGTCAAACGGACGGCTCGCGCGATCCTGCTCGACGACGAGGACCGGCTGATCCTGATCAAGCGCACCAAGCCGGGGCGCACGCCGTACTGGATCACCCCGGGAGGCGGTGTCGAGCCGGGGGACACGACGGTCGCGGAGGGCCTGCGGCGCGAGGTGCTGGAGGAGCTGGGCGCGAAACTCGCCGGGAGCGTACCGGCGTTCGTCGACACCGTGCCGGAGCCGGGCGGCGGGGTGAAGGTGCAGCACTTCTTCGCGTGCCGTCTGGAGTCGATCGATCCGGGGCTGCGGCACGGGCCGGAGGTCGAGGAGCCGAACGGCGCGTACGAGGTGGTGCGCGTGCCGTTCACGCCCGAGGGGCTGGCCACGGTCGACGTCGTGCCCGCGACGCTCGCGGCCTACCTGACCGCGAACATCGAGGGCGTGCTGAGCCTGCTGGCCCGAGACCTCCAGTAGGAGCCACCACCCGCGCACAAGGCCGCGGGGGCCCGCACGGCGTTACGCGCGGGCCGCCGCATTGCCTGCGTGTCACCGCGCGCCCGTCACCACGCGCGCGTCACCACCCGGCGGCGCGCGCGACCAGCCGGGCGTGCAACTGCGCCAGATGCGGGCGGCTGAGCTCGCCGGTGCGCACCGCGAGGAACAGCGTGCTGAGCGGCGGGATCTCCGGCTCCAGCAGGGCCACGAGCGACGTGTCGGCCAGCGCGTCCGCGCACAGGTAGCGCGGCAGGACGGCGATGCCTGCGCCCGCGCGCACGCAGTCGAGCACCGCGCGCAGGTCGGGGACGACCAGCCCCGCCGGCGAGGTGGGCTTGGTGTCGAACACGCTGGCCCAGTAGCGCTCGACGAGGGGCTGCTCCTCGTTGTCGCTGATGAGCGGCGCGCCGTCGAGGGCGCTCGGGCCGCCTGCCTCTATTCGGCCCCGGGGCAGCAGCTCGGCCCAGCGCGGGGCGCCGACGAGGACGTACTCCTCGTCCGCGAGCGGCGTGGACGAGATGCCGCGGCCGCGCGGCCGCACGTCCGAGACCACGATGTCGTGCCGGGCCGCGGCGAGTCCGGCGAGCAGGTCGTCCCCGGCGCCGAGGGTCACGCGCAGGCGCAGGCCCCGGCGTACCAGGTCGGCGAGCGCGGGCAGTACGCGTCGGCCGGTGACCTCGGGCGGTCCGGCGAGGTGCACGGTGTGCTGGAGGGGGTCGGTGCCCAGCACGTCGCGGGCGGTGATCTCCTCCAGCGCGTCGAGGTGCGGCGCGAGTTTGGCGGCCAGTTCGTCGGCGACGGTGGTCGGCGTCACGCCGCGTGGGAGGCGCTGGAAGAGCTGGCGTCCGACCTGCTTCTCCAGGCTGCGGATCTGCGCGGTGATCGCGGGCTGCGACAGGTCGAGCAGGTGCGCGGCCCGGGTGAACGATCCTGCCCGGTGCACCGCCAGGAACGTGCGCAGCAACGTCAGATCCACTGACCCCCCTCGCCGTCCGGACCCGCCCCCGCGGCCCCGGTGCGGGATCCGCGTGCAGCACCCTCATGAAGTGTCGGCCCCGCACGGGGCCAGTGTCATCCTTGACGCGCCCGCAGGCGCGAACAAGTCGTTGTGCACCGGATCCTGGGGTAATGACCGGAAACCGTCGAGGGTTGACGTGATCTTGTGACGGGGCACCTTCCGAGATGCTTCCCGAGGCACCTTCCGCGTGGCTGCCCGATGCGCGGCCGCGCGCGGCTTCCGTTCCGACCTGCTCGGCGCCGAGCAGGTCAGCCGTCAACCTTCCCGAGCGCCGCGTCGAGCGCCTGTGCGACGTCGGCGACGAGGTCGTCGGTGTCCTCGCAACCCACCGAGAAGCGGACGAAGCCCGGCGGGACGCTCTCGCCCGGCCAGCGGCCGCGCCGTTCGGCCATGCTGTGCGTGGCCCCGAAACTGGTGGCCACGGCGGTGAGTTGAAGTGCGTCGAGGAAGCGTTCGGCGTGCTCGCGGTCCGGCAGGGTGAACGCCACCACACAGCCGTACCTGCGCATTTGCCGGACGGCGACGGCGTGCGCGGGGTCCTCGGCGAGGCCGGGATGCCGCACGTCCGCCACCTCGGGGCGACCGCGCAACCAGGTCGCCAGGGCAAGGGCGTTGGCCGCCTGCCGGTCGACGCGCAGGTGCAGTGTCGCGAGCGAGCGGTGCGCCAGCCAGGCCTCCATCGGCCCGGGGATGCCGCCGGTCAACGTGCGCCAAGAGCGCACGCGTTCGGCGATCTCGGGGTCCGCGCAGGCGACGTAGCCGAGCAGGACGTCGCTGTGCCCGGTCAGTGCCTTGGTGCCGCTGGCCACCGACAGATCGGCGCCGAGCGCAAGCGGGTTCTGGCCGAGCGGCGTCGCGAGCGTGTTGTCGACGGCGACCAAGGCGCCTTCGGCGCGGGCGAGTTCGCAGATCCGTGCGATGTCGCAGACGTCGAGGCCGGGGTTGGACGGCGTCTCCAGCCACACCAGGTCGGCCCCGCGCACCGCCGCGGGCAGGGCGTCGCCGGCGGTCGGGGCCAGGCGTACCGTGACGCCGCGCGCGGCCAGGTGGTCGCCGACCGAGCGCGTGGCCGGGTAGCCGTCGGACGGCAGGACGACCGTCGCCCCGGGCTCCGCGAGCGCGAGCAGCGTCCCGGAGACCGCCGCCATGCCGGACGCGAACGTCACGGTGGCCGCGGCGCCTTCGAGCTCGCCGACGGCCGCTTCGAGCGCGACCCAGGTCGGGTTCGCAAGCCGCCCGTATTGGTAGGGACCGTCAGGATCGCCGCTCAAGTGGAATGTACTGGCGAATACCGGACTGGAGCCGAACGGTCCTCCCGGACGAACCTCAGGAAGTCCGGCATGTACCGCACGCGTGCCTTCTGAGGTCATGTCGCTCCTCCAGTCCGAACCGCCACCGGTTTCGTCACCCGTCCGTGCGAAGTTTCACGTGAAACATCCAACCGAACCGTCAGTCGCGGTCCAGGATCAGGTTGAGGAACCAGCTGACGAGCGAGACCACGAGGGCACCCAGCAGCGCCGGCCAGAAGCCTTCGACGTGGAAGCTCAGATCGAGCTTTCCGGACACGTACGAGGTCAGCCACAACATCAGGGCGTTGATCACGAAAGTGATCAGGCCGAGCGTGAGGATGAACAGCGGGAGGGAGAACAGCTTCACGATCGGCTTGATCACGATGTTGATGCCACCGAAGATCAGCGCGACGAAAAGCACCGTGAGGGCCTTGTCGCCCCACGAGTCGCCGGTGATGTTCACACCGTCCAGGACCACGGCGGTGATCCAGATGGCCGCCGCGTTGACGATCAGCTTGATGAGGAGGCTCTTCATGTCCGCATCGTGTCAGGTCGCGCCTTCTGTTGGGAGGAGACGGACGCCACGCTGTCCGGCTGTGTCGTATGTTCGGCACGCAACGGCCCCGCGGGGGCCACGGTCCGTGAGGAGACACCCGGCGTGAAGGCGTTCCGACTCGACGACCTCGACCTGGAGCGGGCCCAGGAGCGGGGTGCCTACCTGCGCTTCCTCAACGAGCGGCACTTCTCCATGGGCCTGTACGCCCTGGAGCCCGGCGAGGTCGACACCCAGAAGCCGCACGGGCAGGACGAGGTGTACGTGGTCATCAGCGGCCGGGCGGCCCTGACGGTCGGCACCGAGGTCACCGACGTCGCGCGGGGCAGCGTGATCTTCGTCCCGGCCGGGGTCGAGCACCGCTTCCAGCGCATCACCGAGCCGCTGCGCGTGCTGGTCTTCTTCTCGCCACCGGAGTCGTGACGCGGCGGGCCGAACCGCTTACCTGCGGGACGCCGTCCGCGGCCCGAAACCCGAGCCCCGACGCCTCGGCTCGATTCCGCGCCCTCGATTCCGCGCCCGGCCCGCCGCCCCCGGACCCCACCCGGTTAGGGTGAACCGGACGGCGGCAGGCAGGGAGAGGGGCAGAACAGTGGCGTTCCGCGACGAGTTGTGGTCGGCGATCGACGACGTCTACGCGGAGATCCTGGCCCACCCCTTCCTCCAGGGCCTGACCGACGGCTCGTTGCCGCCCGAGGCGTTCCGGCACTACGTCGTCCAGGACTCGCACTACCTGCGCGACTACGCCCGCGCCCTCGCGGTGTGCGCGGCCAAGGCGCCGGACGAGAACGCCGTGCGGCAGTTCGCCGCCGACGCCGCCGGGGCCATCGCCGCCGAGCAGGCCATGCACGCGGAGTTCATGGCGGCGTACGGCAGCTCCGCCGCGCAGGCGGCCGCCGAGCCGGTGCTGCCCACGACCCGCGCGTACACGAGCTACCTGCTGGCCACCGTGTACGGCGGATCCTTCGCCGAGGGCCTCGGCGCGGTGCTCCCGTGCTACTGGATCTACGCGCGCGTGGGCGAGGCGCTGTTGGAGAAGTCGTCGCCGGACCCGCTGTACGCGCGCTGGATCGCGACGTACGGCGACGAGGAGTTCCAGGCGACGGTCCGCGCCGTGCTCGATCTGACCGACCGCGTCGGCGCCGAGCTGTCGGCCGCCGAGCGCACGAAGGTGATCGCGCACTTCGTGACGACGTCGCGCTACGAGTGGATGTTCTGGGACGCCGCCTGGCGCCGCGAGGCCTGGCCGGTCTGATCCACGGCGCCCGGCGGGTTCGCCCCGGGAGGCTCCGAACTCCGGGTCCCCGTACGGGAAAGGACGCCCGGCGCGGGAACCGGATGGGGTAGGTGTGACGTCGTCGGTCACGGGCAGATGACGAGTGCCCGGCCGGCGGGTCCACCGCCGGCGAACCGTCCGCGACTTCATGTGGGGGATGCCATGGGTGCCGTACCCGCGTGGCTGCGCATCGGCGTACCGGCCGCCGTTCTGCTCGCGATCGCCGCGCTGCTGATCTGGATCATCGGTGCGTTCCTGGGCTTCATCGTCAAACTGCTGGTCGGCTCGATCATCGTGATCGGGTTCGTCGCCCTGATAGGCAGCACCACGCGCGACCGCCAGATGACCCGCTGAGACCCGCGTCCGCCGGAGCGCCGCGCGGACACCGGACCGGTCGCCGACGAGAAAACTCGGGGTATATCAGGGGATTCATGATGAATGTCTGATTTACTGCCGCCACGGGCACGCCGCGGTGGGCGGTGGATCGGACGGACGGATCCCTGTATGAGCGAGTCGCAG
This sequence comes from Yinghuangia sp. YIM S09857, assembly GCF_051388915.1. Classification (NCBI taxonomy): domain Bacteria; kingdom Bacillati; phylum Actinomycetota; class Actinomycetes; order Kitasatosporales; family Streptomycetaceae; genus Yinghuangia; species Yinghuangia sp. YIM S09857. The sequence goes on from NZ_JBPKBH010000003.1 coordinate 528,792, forward strand.
CAGCCCAGGCCGCTCCAACACCTCCTCACCGATCCCGCGGTCCTGCGACTGCTGCTCGTGTCGGCGCTGGTCGGCATCCCGGTCTCGCTCGTCGCCTTCGGGTTCGTCGGCCTCGTGCACGAACTCCAGCACTGGATCTGGGAGTCCGCCCCCGACGCCCTCGGCTACGACCGCGCGCCGTGGTGGTGGGGTCTGCCGACCCTCGCCCTCGCGGGCCTGCTCGCGGTGCCCGTCATCACGCGGCTGCCGGGGGCCGGGGGGCACGTACCCGTGCACGGGCTGGGCGGGGCGCCCACGCTGCCGCGCGAGGCGCCCGGCGTCGCGCTCGCCGCGCTGGCCTGCCTGCCGCTCGGGGTGATGCTCGGCCCCGAGGCCCCGCTGATGGCGCTGGGAAGTGCCGTGGCGCTGCTCGCACTTCCCGCCGCGCGGCGGACCGCCCACCCGCAGGCCGCCGCGGTGCTCGGGACCGCCGGCTCCACGGCGGGCATCAGCACGATCTTCGGCAGTCCGCTGATCCCGGCGGTCATGATCCTGGAAAGCGTGGCCCTCGCGGGTCCGGCCCGGGTCGTGTTGATCGTGCCCTGCCTGCTGGCCAGCGGCGTGGGTGCCCTGGTGTTCACCGGCTTCGGGCACTGGACGGGGCTTGAGGTCGGCGCCCTGGAACTGCCGAGCAAGCCGTCCGCGGGGCTCCCGGACGCGGGCGACTTCCTATGGGGCATTCCGATGGCCGCGCTGGTCGCCCTCCTGGTCGTCGCGGGCCTCGGGCTCGGACGCCGCAGCGAGCGCTGGACCGGGCTCTCCGGCCCGCGCATCCTCGCGTGCGCGATCGCCGTCGGCGTCTGCATCACCGGGTACGCGCTGGCCACCGATCGTTCGCCGGAGGAAGCCGCGCTGTCCGGGCAGGGCACGGTCGGACTGCTGGCCGCCGATCCCGGGGACTGGGCGGTCCTGGCCCTCGTCGCGCTCGTCGCCGCCAAGGTCGTGGGCTGGGGAATCGCGCTCGGCAGCCTGCGGGGCGGGCCGATCTTCCCGGCAATCATGATCGGCGCCGCGGTCGGCATCGCGTGCGGCGCGCTGCCCGGTTTCGGCATGGCCCCGGCACTGGCGGCCGGCCTCTGCGCGGCCGGGGTCGCCGCGACCCGCCTGCCGATCACCGCCATCGTCCTGGCCGCCGCGCTGCTCGGCAGCGAGGCGGGCGACCTGATGCCGATCCTGGTGATCTCGTCGGTCACCGCACTGCTGACCGTCGTCGCCGTCGACCGCCTGACCGGCACGGGCACCGAGGAGGCGCCGGAGACGCAGGCGGTGGCCGCCACGGACCCGTCCAAGGACAACGGCAGCCGCCCCTGACCCACCGCGCGTGCGGCGGGTCAGGGGCGGTGCGACCGGAGCGGTACGTCATCCGGGCAACGCGGGCACGGCTCCGAGGGCCGCCGGTCAAGCCCCCTCGGCGTCCAGCTTCACCGGCGCGACGGGCGTGCCGTTCTTCGGCGCCGCGCCGTTCTCCGGGGCCGTGTTCATGGACGCCAGCAACTGCCGTGCGAGACCGAGCCCGGTGCCGCCCATGGTGAGCGCCTTGGCGAACATGTCCGACATCCCGTCCGCGCCGTTCAGCAGCACCATGTGGTCGACGTTGCCGAACGCCTCGGCACCGGCCCGCACGATCTCCGGCCAGTTCTCCGCCAACTGCTGGGCGATGACCGCGTCCTGGTTGTCGCGCAGTGCCTCCGCACGGGCGTGGATCGCGGCGGCCTCCGCGAGACCGAGCGCCTTTGCGGCCTCGGCGGCGGCCATGCCGCGCGCCTGGTCTGCGTCCGCCTGCGCGGTGCCGATGGCACGGGTCGCCTCGGCCTGCGCCATGCCGTGCACCTTGGCGGCCTCGGCCTCGGCCTCGGCCGCCGTGCGCACCCGGGTCGCCTCGGCCGCCGCCTTCAGTTCCGTCTCGCGCGCCTGCGCCTGCGCGGCCGAGATGCGCGCGTCGCGCTCGGCCTCCGCGACGGTGCGGGTCTGGTACGCCTGGGCGTCCGCGGGCTTGCGTACGTCCACCTGCAACTGCTGCTCGCGCCGCTGGGCCTCCAACTCCGCGGCACGGGTCTCCTGCACGATGACCTGCTGGCGCGCCGCCGCGTCGGCGAGCGGCCCGGCCTGCTTGGACTCGGCCGCGGCCTTGTCCATCTCGGCCTGGTAGCCGGTGCGTTGCAGCCAACTGTCGCGCGTCGCCTCGGCCTTGCGCGCCTCCGCCTCCTGCTCCGCCTCGGTCGCCATGCGGTCCGCGAGCGCCTGTGCGATGCGGGCGTCCCGCTGCACCGCGGCGGCGTGCGGGCGGGCCAGGTTCTCGATGTAGCCGGTTGGATCCAGGATTTCCTGGATCTGGAGGGAGTCGATGATCAGCCCGAGCTTCTCCATCTCGGCACCCGAGGACGCTCGCGTCTGCTCGGTCAGCTTCTCGCGCTCGCGGATCAGGTCCTCGACGGTGAGCCCGCCGACGATCGAGCGCAGGTGTCCCGCGAAGACGTTGTGCACGCGGTCGACCATGGCCTTCTGCTGGTCGAGGAAGCGGCGCGCGGCGTTCGCGATCGAGATGTAGTCGTCCCCGACCTTGAAGATCACCACGCCGCGCAGGTGCACCGGGATGCCCTGCTGGGTGACGCACTCGACCGCGAGGTCGGCGGCGTTGAGGTCGAGCGAGAGCTTGCGTACGGCCTGCACGCCGGGCAGGACGAGGGTGCCGCGGCCGGTGACGATCCGGAAGCCGAGTCCTTCGCCGAGCCCTTCCGTCCGGTGCCGGGAACCGGAGATCAGCAGCGCCTCGTTCGGCTCGGCGACCCGCCACATCATCTTGAACATGATCACGACGGCCAGCAGCAGGACCACTGCCGCCACGATGATCCCGATGGTCACAAGGCTTCCCCCTCTCGCACACCGCTGACCGGCGGACTGCACGCTCACTGTGCGGTGCGTCGATTTGGAGTGTGCTCCCCGCCACATCCCCCTCCAAGGGGGAAGTCCGTTACGACCACGGCGGATTGGAAGATCGATGGAGATCCCTCTGCGGCATCGGGCGCGATGTGACCGGGGTCACAATTGGAACTGTCACTTCGGACCGGGAGTGTTTGTCCCATGGCCATGACCGACATCAAGAACGTGCTGCTGGCAGGAGCGAGCGGAGTCCTCGGCAGACACATAGCCGAGGCACTGTCACACGCGGGGTACCACGTCATCGGACTGGGCCGCGCCCCCGACGCCGACGTGATCGCCGACCTGCTGGACCGCGACGGGCTGATGCGCGCCGTCGACGGGCTGGAGGTCGACGCGGTCGTGCACGCGGCCACCGCGCTGCGCGAGGCGCCCATGCGCCACCGCGACATGTTCGCGACCGACGACCTGCGCGTCCTCGGCACGCGCAACCTCATGGAGGCGGCCAAAGAGGTCGGCGCGCGGCGGGTCGTCGCCGAGTCGACGGTCTTCGGTTACGGCTACCGCGACTTCGGAGACCACGTCGTCACCGAGGACGACGTCTTCGGTGCCCCGGCGGACCGGGCCGTGGCGCGGCACGTCGAGGCCGTGCGCGTGAAGGAGAGCATGATGCTCGGCACCCAGGGCATCGAGGGCATCGCGCTGCGCCTCGGTTTCCTGTACGGGCCGGGCGGCACCGAAGGCGTCGTGGACCTGCTGCGCGCGAAGCAGTTGCCCGCCGTCGCCGACCAGGGGCGCGTCCTGCCGTGGCTGCACCTCGCGGACGCGGGGGAGGCCGTGGCAAGGGCGGTCGAGGGCGGCCGGGCCGGGGAGGCGTACAACATCGTCGACGACGTGCCGAGGGGGTTCGGCGAGCATGTGCGCGAGGTCGCAGAGGTGTTCGGGACGCCGCGGCCGATGCAGGTGCCGGCGCTGATGATGCGGCCGATGTCGTACGCCTACCGCGTGGCCACGACCAGCATGCGCGTCGACAACGCCAAGGCCAGGGACGAACTGGGGTGGGAGCCGCGGTACCCGGATTCCGCGGAGGGCCTGCGCGCCCTTGCCGCGGCGTGATCTCCGGTGCGACGGTGGGGCCCATGACCGACGTCTTCGAGGAGCACCGGCGCCTGCTGTTCGGCACGGCGTACCGGATGCTGGGCAGCGTCGCCGATGCCGAGGACATCGTGCAGGACGCCTGGCTCAAGTGGAACCAGGCCGACCGCTCCGCGGTGGAGCACCCCAAGGCCTACCTCGTGCGCACGGTCACCAATCTGAGCCTCAACCGCCTCACGTCGGCGCAGGTGGCACGGGAGGCGTACGTCGGCCCCTGGCTCCCCGAGCCGATCCTCACCTCACCCGACGTGGCCGAGGAGGCCGAGTTGGCGGACACCGTCTCCATGGCGGTGCTGGTCGTGCTGGAGACCCTGACCCCGACCGAGCGCGCGGTCTTCATGCTGCGCGAGGTCTTCGGTTACTCGCACGCCGAGATCGCCGAGGCCATCGGCAAGTCGGAGGCCACGGTCCGGCAGCAAGCGCACCGCGCCCGCGAGCATGTGCAGGCGCGTCGCCCGCGCTTCACCGCCGACGCGGCCGAACAGCGGGAGATCGCCGACAAGTTCCGAGAGGCCTGCGCGGGCGGCGACCTCAACAGTGTGCTGGCGCTGCTCGCCCCGGACGTGACCTCGTGGTCCGACGGCGGCGGCGTCGTCACCGCCGCCCTCCGCCCGCTGCACGGTCCCGACCACGTCGCCCGCTGGCTGCTCGGCGTGCTCGCGAAGCCGGAGTCGCAGGGCGTCGAGATGCACGTCGCGGAAATCAACGGCGAACTGGGGCTGCTGCTCACGCTCGGCGGCATGAACATCGGCGCGATCAACTTCGAGGCGTCCGCGGAGGGCCGCATCACGGCGATCCGGATGGCCCTCAACCCGGGCAAGCTGCGGGGCCTTCAGGGGTAGTCGGGGTGAGCACGGACCTGAACGGTCAGCGCTCGAAGTCGCGCGTGGATTTGCGTGCTTGGCCGACCCCGGGTCCCTGGCCCTGTGTGCGTGGGGCGGGCGACGGACCCGGTGGCCTCTGCACGGGGTTGGCGTCGACGCGGGTGAGGCCGATGACGCCGGGGAAGTCGGCGGGTCGGCTCGTCACCGTCGTGGTGCCCGGCGGATCAGGGGACCTGCCCGGTGACTTGCCCGTGGCCTGGCTGCGGGGCGCCGCCGCGGGCCTGGCCGGTCCGTCGGCGACGGCCGAGAGTCGGTCCAGAACCTCCTGGGCCGACTGCGGGCGCCGGGCGTACTCCCGTGACAGCAACTGGGCGACGACGTCGCTCAGTTCCCGGGGGACGCCGGGGACGACCTGGCTCAGCCTGGGCGGTGTCTCGCGCTGCTGACGGGCCAGCCGCCGGCGGGGGCGCCCCGGGAACACCGGGCGCCCGGTGGCCATCTCGTGCATCACGACGCCGAGCGAGTACAAATCGGTCGCGGGGCCGCCGTGCGCCATCCCGCCGAGTTCGGACGGTACGCGCTCGGGGGCGGCGTACCCCGGCGTGTACTCCCGGGGCGCCCAGTCCGGTTCGCGCGTGTCGATGGGGGCCGCGACCCCGAAGTCGATCAGTTTTGGGCGGTTGCCCGGTTCGATCAGCACGTTGCCCGTGTCGATGTCCCGGTGGATCCAGCCGGCCTCGTGGACGGTCCGGAGTGCGGACGCCAGTTGCGCGCCGACGAAGGCCGTCTGCTCCGGCGTGAACGGTCCCTGCTTTTCCAGGACTTCGGCCATCGTCGGGCCTTGGACGACCTCCATCGAGAGGTACACCCCGCCCGGTGTCGCGTCGAAGTCGAACCCGCGCACGATGTTCGGGTGCCGGAGCCCGGTGATCAGGCGGCCCTCCTGCGCGAACCTCTGCAACTCCTCGGCGGATCTGCCAGTTGGGAGCTTGACCGCGACTGCATGCCCGCGGACCCGGTCGTGCGCCGCCCACACGCCGCCGGTCGCGCCGCGACCGACCTCCCGCAGCGGGGCGAACCGGGCGGGCAGGGGCGGGTCTTTCCCTTTGCGTGCCATCGACCTTCCGTCGGCGCGGGCGACAAAGCGGCGGAAGTCGATCCTATGCGCGCGTGTCGGGGACGGCTCGGTCGTTCAGATGCAGGGCGAAGTAGACCTCTTTGCCGTGGCGTGTACGTCGGGCACCGCAGGTGTCGGCGAGCGCCGTGACGATCCCGAGTCCGAATCCGCCTTCCCGGTCGGGGCTTTGGCGGGTTCGAGGGCAGGGCAGCGTGATGCTCCCGGGCCCGTCGTCGTGGACGACGCCGGTGAGGATGCCGATGTCCTCGATGAGGGCGACGAGTACGCGGACCGTGGAACCGGCGGCGTGGAGGCAGGAGTTCGCGATCAGTTCGCCGAGCACGGCTAACGCGTCGTCCGCAGTTGCCGCGGGGATCGACGCCTCCTCACGAAGCCGCGCACGTACGTCGGAGCGGATCGCGGGGACCTGCGCGAGTACGGCTCGGAACTCGCGATCGAGGAGCGTACGACCACCCGGAGGCTCGGCAGGGGCGGACGTGGCGAGAGCTGCTGTCATGTGCGGCCTCCTGGGCTGCGAGCAGGCTGAAGCAGGCGAACGAAACGGAGCGTCACCGCACGATCACAGCCAAACGATAGGTCGCTCGCCACGTGGCGCGCTACCTGACTCGGAAAAGTCGACCCGTCGCGACCACCCCGGGCGCTGCGGCAGGATGCAGATGCACATGTCGGTTCGGAGGGAGTGCCACGCGATGGCGGTAGTGCCCACCTATGCGCGGCGGGAGCTTGGCAAGGAACTGCAACGTCTGCGCGAGGCCGCGGGGTTCACGCAGGCTCGCACGGCGAAGACGTGCTCTTGGAGCAACACGAAGGTCATCCGCCTCGAAGGCGGCAACGTAACGCTCACCCTCCACGACCTGCACGTACTTGCGGACCTCTACAAGGCGACCGAGGACCAGCGCGAGCACTTGATCGAACTGATGGAGCGGACTGAGGAGGGCCAATGGTGGCAGTCCTACGGCCGACTCGTGCCTACGGTTCTCGATGAGTTCCTGGCCTTGGAGTCGCAGGCATCGCGAATCCAGGCCGCCAACATGGCGACGTTCCCAGGGTTGTTGCAGTCACCGGGCTATGCCCAGGCCGTGTTCGGTGCGTCTGCCCAAGTTCCCGACCCTGACGACGTCGAGGCGTTGGTCGAGCTTCGGATGCGGCGCCGTCGAGTACTTGACGGTGGTACGCAGCTCCATGCCGTGCTGAGCGAGGCCCTGCTGCTGACGCCGCTTGGGGGCGTCGACATCCTCCATCAGCAACTTGCCCACCTGCTTGAGGCTGGGCATCAACCCAATGTCACTCTTCAGCTTGTTCCGTTGACCACCGAGAGCGTCATCATGATCGGAGGACTGTTGCTGTTCGAGTTCGATGCCAACGCGACGAGCGTCGCGTACACCGAGCATGCGGGAGGGCTGAATGCCTATCACCGTGCACACGAAGTGCGGCGTTACAAAAGGGACATCGACTATGTGAAGTCCCATGCGTTGTCACCAGAGGAAACGCTCGTCCGTATCCAAGCGAGGCTGCGAGAGCTGTGAACGCCCAACCTGTCTGGCGCAAGTCCTCATACTCGGGTGGTGCCCAGGCGTCCGACTGCGTAGAGGTCGCCGACCTCACCTCCGCGACCGGCGTCCGCGACAGCAAGGACCGTTCCCACGGCAACATCGCGGTACCGCACCACTCCTGGCTGGTCTTCCTTGCACGAACTGCACGATGAGCGCTTCACCGCGCGCGGGCTCCGGCTGTGGATCATGCGTGACGACCTCATCCACCCCGAACTGCCCGGCAACAAGTTCCGCAAGCTGAAGTACAACCTGGCCGCGGCCCGCGACAGCGGACACCGCACGCTGCTGACCTTCGGCGGGGCGTACTCGAACCACATCCGCGCGACGGCGGCCGCCGGGGCGCTGTACGGGTTCGCCACCATTGGCGTCATCCGCGGCGACGAACTGGCGGGCAAGCCGCTGAACCCGTCCCTGGCGTACGCCGCCGAGCGTGGAATGCGGCTCGTGTTCGTGGACCGCGCAGCGTACCGGCGGCGGGCGGAGCCTGCGTTCCTCGATGAACTCCGCTCCCAGCACGGCGACTTCTTCGCCATTCCGGAAGGCGGCAGCAATCCTGCCGCCGTGCGCGGATGCGCGGAACTCCCGGCAGAGATCGACGTACCGTACGACCTCGTCGCCGTCCCCTGCGGGACCGGGGGGACGCTCGCCGGGATCGCCGCGGGGCTCCCGGCCGGCAAGTCCGCGGTCGGGTACGCCGTCCTCAAGGGCGACTTCCTGGCCCGCGACGTCGCGGAGTTGCAGCGGCAGACGTACGGCGAGAACCGCGGCGACTGGCGCGTCGACAACTCCGCCCACTGCGGCGGATACGCCCGCACCACCCACGAACTGCGCGCGTTCATCGCCGACTTCGACCACCGCCACGACATCGCTCTCGATGAGATCTACGTCGGGAAGATGCTCCACGGCCTCACCCGAGCCGCCGAACGCGGCGAATTCCCCCCGGGCACCGACATCGTCGCCGTAAAAACCGGCTGATCAACACCGATCGAGATCGGTGCCGTCGGACCGAGGGAACCGGGGCCTGACGCGTCGGTGGGGTGCACGGCCCGCCCGGGCCCCGCACCCCACCGCGGGCCGGTTGTGCGCGGTCAGCCGCAGCAGCCGCCGGTGTTCGCGGGCTGGAGGTCGATGAGGCCGCCGACGGAGGTGCCGTCGGCCAGGGGGACGCCGGACTCGGTGGCGGGCAGGCAGCAGGCGGAGTCCGAGTCCTTGGCCATCCGGTCGGCGTCGCCCTTGACGACGTAGACCTCCCACGGCTCGGCGCCGGGGCCGTGTACCCAGACCTTGTCCTGGACGGCGTAGCAACACGAGGTGTCGTTCTCCTCGACGGTGGCGAGGCCGGCGTCGGCGAGGCGGGTGGTGGCGGCGGTGACCTGGTCGGTGGTCTCGACCTCGACGCCGAGATGGTCCATGACGGTCGGCTCGCCCTCGGTGCCCTGGATCAGGACGAGCTTGAGCGGCGGCTCGGAGACGGCGAAGTTGGCGTAGCCGTCGCGCAGCTTGGCCGGCTCGGTTCCGAACAGCTTGCTGTAGAAGGCGATCGAGGCGTCGAGGTCGGCGACGCGGAGGGCGAGCTGAACGCGGGACATGACGGGTACCTCCGGATTGGGTGAGTGGTTCGCGGTCGTGCGGGGTCTAGAACGCGCCGTAGATGGCGGCGGTGCGGTTGCGGTCGTACTGCGCGGCGGCGCGGCAGCGGTTGTCGCAGACCTGGCTGGTCGCCTCGTCGAAGGTGACCGACCCGCGGCTCGCCGAGCGTGCGCGACGGGCGGCGATGGTGGCGGCGGCGCGGCGGACTGCGGTGAGCATGGGGTGCCCCTTTTCGGACGGCGGCGACGCCACTGTTTCGACGTCTGTCTATGTGGTGCTTCGAGCATCCCTCTCGATTCGGCACTTGTCAATATCGGTGTTTGTCGAATCAGCTGGTCTGTCCATTCGCCCATCCGTCCGTCCGGCTCGGGTGGGGCGGATGAGGGTGAGGACGTGGCGGGGCAGGAGCTGCTTGCCGAGGGGCTCGACGGGTGTCAATATCGACGTATGTCGAATCTTCGGGAGCTTCCGGTCCTGGACCCCGTCGCGGACGCGGTCCCGTGCTGCGCGCCGCTGTCGAGCGAGCCGCTGGGCGCGGTCGACGCGGAGCGGTTGGCGGCCATGTTCAAGGCGCTGGGCGACCCGGTGCGGCTGCGACTTTTCTCGTTCATCGCCTCGCACGAGGGCGGGGAGGCGTGCGTGTGCGATCTGCCGGACGTGGGGGTGTCGCAGCCGACGGTGTCCCACCACCTGAAGAAGCTGCGCGAAGCGGGGCTGGTGTCTGCCCGGCGCAAGGCGAGCTGGATGTTCTACAAGGCCGAGCCCGCCGCGCTCACCGCGCTCTCGGGGCTGCTGGCCGGCCGAGGCTGATCCGCGGGCCGCACGGCGTACTCACGTAACCCGCATCCACGCGCTGCTCGCCGAACTTCTTTCGCCCGACGGTTGATCCATCCCACCTCGCGGCCCCGGGAAATGCTGCCGGGGGTTTCGTCGGCCCTATTAATCGACTATCGTCGATTGACGATGAATGAGAAACGCCCGCGCCTCCTGGACGCCGACACCGCCGCCACCTACGCCGCCTGGTTCAAGGCGCTGGCCGACCCGACCAGGGTTCGCCTGGTCAACCTGCTCGCCGTCGAACGTCGGCCGATGAGCGTCGGCGAGATCGTCGAGCGCTCCGAGGTCGGCCAGTCGACCGTGTCCCACCACCTCAAGCAGCTTGCCGACGTGCGGTTCGTCCTCGCGGAACGACGCGGCACCTCCGTGTTCTACCGCGTCAACGAGAACTGCCTGTCCTGCTTCCCGACCGCCGCCGACGCCGTCATGGGCCACCCCGCGCCCGAGCCGTCGGCCGTCCCTTGCGAGGAGACGCCATGAGCGACGAGCACACCGAACGGTCCGCCGCGGTCGCCAAGGTCCGCGACCGTTATGCGTCCGCCGCCACCCGCGCCGCGGCAGGCGAGACCCTCGTCGACCCGTGCGAGACCGCCCGGTTCGGAGCGGGCCTGTACGCGGACGGCGACTTCGTCGAGGCGATTCCGATCGGTGCGGCTGCGGCGAGCCTCGGCTGCGGGAACCCGCTCGCCGTCGCCGACCTGCGCGAGGGCGAGACCGTCCTCGACCTCGGATCCGGCGGAGGCGTCGACGTCCTGCTCTCCGCCCGCCGCGTCGGCCCGACCGGGCGCGCGATCGGCCTGGACATGACCGACGAGATGCTCGACCTGGCCCGCCGGCACGCCGTCGAAGCCGGCGCCACCAACGTGGAGTTCCTCAACGGCCGCATCGAGGACGTCCCGCTCCCGGACGCAAGCGTGGACGTGGTGATCTCCAACTGCGTCATCACGCTGTCCATCGACAAGGCCGCCGTTTTCCGCGAGATCGCCCGCGTCCTGCGACCCGGCGGGCGGCTCGGCATCAGCGACCTGATCGCCGAAACCGACGCCACTCGCACCCTCGACGTCGACCCCACCGGCTGCGGCACCACCGCGATCACCGCCGAGGAGTACACCGAACTCCTCACCGCCGCGGGCCTGGACGAGATCACCGTCGCCGCCACCCACCAGGCCGGCCCCGGGCTGCACGCCGCCATCGTCCGCGCGAGGCGCCCATGACACCCGGCATCCGCACCGGCGGCACCCGCGAACGCCTCTGCCGCCACCCTGGCACCTGGCGCGACGTCGTCATGACCGAACGCCGTAGCAACCGCGTCTGATCAACCGGCCCCTGCGGCCCGGCAGCCTGGTCCGCGCAGCCTCGGCCGAGTACGTCGGCAGTCATCGCCCGCCCGCGGCGTACCCGGCCCTCGCGGACATCCCGGTGATGTCTCCTGAACATCCCTATGACACAGGGCACTTACTCGTCCGCTGACCTGCGGACCCAGTCGTCCCCGGGCGCGCCGGTCAGGCCGGGATGAGGGCGAGGGGGCGCACCGGCGCGCCGGTGGCGCCGACGATGGGAAGCGGCGCGAGGATCAGGAGGCATTCGCCGAGGCCGGTGTCGAGGAGTTCGTGCAGGCGCATCGTCTCGACGATGTTGATGCCGGATTCCACCAGAAGGATGCGGTGGACCGGCAGGGTGCTGTGGCCGAGGCCGGGGCCGATGCGTTCGAAGGCGAGGGTCTCGCCGCCGACGACGCGGACGCGGCGGGAGGCCAGCCAGCGGGCGGCGTCGGGGCCCGGGCCGGGGACGCCTTCGCGCATGCCGGTGAAGAGGTCGTACTGGTCCCAGAGGCGGGACCAGCCGGTGCCGATGAGGACTGCCTGGCCCGGGCGTACGTCGGAACCGGCGAGGCCCTCGGCGCGGGACAGGTCGTCCGCGGTGATCTCGTAGCCCGCGGGCAGCACCCGCACGCCGTACAGGCGCGGGATGTCGAGGACGACCGCGCGGCCGACGTACGGCGGGAACGCGTCGATGCCCAGCGCCGACAGGCCCTGGTGGTTCTGGATGTCGGACGCGGCCAGCCCGCCGTACACGAGGCCGTCCTGCGACACATGGCCGAGGGCGTCCACATGGGTGCCGACGTGGCCGCCGGTGACGATGATCTCGTTGGCCGCCGAACCCCCGTCCGTGCGGACGTAGTCGCCGTGCCTGCGCTCCAGCGACATGCGGAAGGGCGGGTGGTTCGCCGACTGCGGCATGCCCTTCCGCATCGGCTGCGCGAGGTCGAGGACGCGGGACGCGGCCAACTGGTACCCGTCGATGTACGCCATGCGCTCTCCCTCTGTGCAAGCCGCCGCAAGGTGTCACATGCCGTTTCCCCCGGAGCGCGACCGTACCGGCACAGCGGCCGCACTTCAGCACTTGCGGACGACCGGTTTGGGGATCGTCGGCGCCCGGCGCCTCGGAAGTCGTCCACTGCCCCGTCGCGACGCCCGCCGACACGGCGTCCGGGATCAGTAGGCTGCGGGGGGAACGCCGATCGCACGGAGGTGCCCTGTGCCGCACGACAGCGAAGAAGCGAGCCGACCCGACCTCTCCCAACCGGCCGACAACCTGAGGGCGTTCGTACGGGCCAGAGCGAGCCTCGGGCCGGAGGACACCGTCGTGTGGTGGACGGGGAACGTGCACGCGCAGGCGCCCGGCGAGAACTTCCGGCACCTGTTCCGCTTCGAGGGCTTCAACATCGGGCGCACCGAGGAGGTCGAGGGCGGCCACCGCTTCCTGGCCCGCGAGGCCGCGTTCTACCAGGACCCGCGCACCGGCGAGATCCTGGAGAACTGGGCCAACCCCTTCACCGGGGACGACTGCGGCGTGCTGCACGTCTGGAACGACCCGGTGAACATGGACTTCCTGCTCGACGGCCCGCGCGGCCCGTGGCGGGCGCTGGTCACCGAGGTCGGCGACGACGTCGTCTGGGGCCAGGACATCCTGCTCGCCTACCCCTCCCCGTTGCCCGTCGCGAAGTACCCGGAGAACTCCGCGGACGACGTCTACCGCGCGGCCGAGCTGTTCCAGTTCTTCGCGCGCCGGTCCGACCTGGACCGCGCCGACCTGCCCTCGGTGCCGTGCCACTTCTCCTGGTCGCGGCTGTCCCCGTGGCTGCCGTGGATGCGCATGGGCGACCGGCCCGGCGGGCTCGTCTTCCACTGCCACGGCACGAAGCTCGGCGGCTACGGCGATCTGCCCGAGCACCTGCGCAAATACGTCGCCGCGCAGAACCCCGGTTTCGCCCGGGCTCCGGAGGAGTGGTCGGCGCCCAACGAGACCAGCTGGACCTATTTCCGGAAGCGAAACGAACCCCTCGGGTAAGTGTCATCCGCGCCAAGTGGACAAGTGCTGCCCTCGTGAGAGACAAACGTGTGTGCAGCAGTTGCGGATCGGAACCCTGACCATCCCGAGGCAGCGCGAGACCGGCGCTGCCCGGCCGCCGCGGGACATCGTCGCGCAGCCCGTGCCGTACATCCTGGCGACCATGTTCTTCGGCGCCTACACGCTGATATCGCTGCTGCGCTTCCGCCGCGTCGAGAACGCGTCGTGGGACCTGGCGATCTTCGAGCAGGCGGTCAAGGGGTACGCGCACTTCGGCGCGCCGATCGTGGACGTGCGGCAGCCGGGCATGAACCAGCTCGGCGACCACTTCAGCCCGATCCTGGTCACCCTCGCACCGCTGTACCGTGTCTTCCCGTCGCCGGTGACGCTGCTGCTCGCGCAGGCGCTGCTGTTCGCCGTCGCCGTCATCCCCGTCACACGCATCGCCATCCGGTTCCTCGGCGAGGCCCGCGGGACCGCGGTCGGCATCGCGTACGGCCTGTCCTGGGGCATCCAGCGGGCGGTCGAGTTCGACTTCCACGAGATCGCCTTCGCCGTACCGCTCATCGCGTTCACGCTGGAGAAGCTGCTGCTGCGGCGCTGGCTCGCCGCGATCCTGTGGTGTCTGCCGCTGTTGCTGGTCAAGGAAGACCTCGCGCTCACCGTCGGGGCGGTCGGCATCTACCTGCTGACCCAGCGTCAGTGGCGGCTGGGTGCCGTGCTGATGGTCGCGGGCGCGGCGGCGATGGCGCTGACGGTCTATGTCCTCATCCCGGCGCTCAACCCGGACGGCGTGTACGACCAGGGCAAGAGCGCGGGCGGCGGCTCGCTCTTCGGTATCTTCGGGGGCTTCCCCAAGGACCTGGTGTGGCCGTTCATCAAGGTCAAGACGCTGCTGTGGGTGTTCGGCGCGGTCGGATTCCTCGCGCTGCGCTCGCCGGTCGCGGTCATCGCGGTCCCCACGCTCGCCTGGCGGCTGCTGTCCGACACCCCGAACCACTGGGGCCAGGACTGGCACTACAACGCCGTGCTGATGCCGATCGTCTTCGTCGCCCTCGTGGACGGCATCAAGCGCGCCGGCGAGTCGCCGCGGCCGTGGCTGCGGACGTACGCGCGCAACATCCCCGCCGGCGTCGCGGGCGCGTCGCTCGCGCTGTGCGCCTTCCTGCCGGCGTCGCGGCTCATCGAGCCCGAGGAGTACAAGACCCCGCCGCGCCTTCCCGCCGCCAACGCGGCGGTGCACAAGGTGGCCAAGGGTTCCACGGTCGAGACCGATCTCGGGCTGATCTCGCAACTCCCGTCCCGTGCCCGGGTGTTCTGGATCGGCGCGACCGGCGGCGTGGTGCCGGACTACGTCGCGGTCAACGAGCCGGACGACTGGGGCGAGGAGGCCCGCGAGCGGCTGGTCCAGGAGGCCGCCGACCGGCACCCGGGCGCGGTGTACGAGATCGTCTTCGCGGACACGTTCGTCATCCTCGAACGCGTGGCCTGAGCACGCCCGCCGCCGCCGCGCGGGTGGCCTGATCACGCCCGGCGGCGCCGCTGCCCGTCCCGTTTCTCGACCCGTTACCCGTCGCGCTGCCCGTCCCGCTTCACGCCGCCGAGCGCGACCAGGCGGGCCGAGCAGCGCCGGGCGTCGTCCGGCCCGGCGAGCGCCTGCCACGCGCGCACGTGCGCGGTGACGAGCGCGTCGATCTCGGCCGCCGACACCGAGGCCCAGCACGGGACCTGGCGCGCCCAAGCCTCGGCGTCCGCCGCGGTGTGGCCGTGCTCCATGAGCCGCAGCACCGCGTGCGCGACTTCCAGCCACGCGGGGCCGCGCGCGGCGGTGGCCCAGTCGACCACGTACGCCCGCTTGCCGCAGGACAGCAGGTTGTGCGGGTTCAGGTCGGTGTGCAGCAGGCTCTCGCCCTCCAGCAGGCGCAGCGCGGTCGTGTCGAGGTAGTCGGCCCAGCGGTCCGCGACGCGCTCCAGGGGTACGTCGGCGCCCGGCGGCGCGAGCGCGGCCAGCCGCCGCAACGCGTCGGCCACGCAAGGCAGATCGGCCGAGCCGGGGGACAGGTCGGCGTGCCGCGCCTCGACGTACTCGAACACCAGGACGTCCCAGCCGCCCTTGCTTATGTGCCGCAGCAGCCGCGGGGACAGCTCGGTGACGTACGGCGCCACGACGGCCTCGACGTGCTGCTGCGCGACCGCCGGATGCCCGAGGCGCACCCCCTTGACGAAAAAGCTGCCCGAGGTGGTGCCGAGCGCGGACGCGAAGTCGCAGCTGTACCCGGCCCATACGGTGGCGGAATCACCGACGGCGCCGACCGTCTCCTCGACGCAGGCGCGCACCTCCGGGTGCAGATCCGGCCACGGGATGCGCGGCGCGGTCTGGAATCCCGGCGGAGGCGGGGGGATCCGGAGCGTCATCGCCGACCGCCCGGACCGCCGCCTCCCGGGCCGTGCCGCGCCGGTCCGCCGAGGCCCCGCCGACCCGCGGTGCCGTCGCGCGCATCGCGGTTGTCGTCCCGCTTGTCGCCACGGTTGTCACCTCGGTTGTCGTCGCCGGGCGGCGGGGGCGCAGGTCGCAGCGGCGACATGGTGGTTCCGCACAGGCGGCAGCGCTTCTTGCCGCTCCAGTCGACCCAGTCGTGCGGCGGACATCTATCGGGCACGACTCCCACCCCTGCACTGCTCGTTCGTGCTCCGGACGGAAGGTGCTCCGGAGAATCGAGCATGGCCGCGACGGGGGGCGCGTCACAAGGGCGCACGGCCGGAATCATGCGATCGTGGGTTAAATCCGTGGTCGTCGGCGCGTCGCCACGGGCAGACTGCCGGGGACATGAGAAGCCACGAGAACACCGAGGCGGACCGCGGGACCACCGCGCAAGAGGCCCCGCCCAACCGCGCGATTCGGGCGCTGCACACCGACGCGACCGTCACCGTCTACCAGGCCTACAAGCCGCAGATCGCCACCTTCGCCGCACGTGAGGGGCAGTTTCCGGACACCTGGAGCCGCGAGCGCATGACCTGGGTCAAGCCCAGTTTCCTGTGGATGATGTACCGCTGCGGCTGGGCCACCAAGAAGCTCCAGGAACGCGTGCTCGCGCTGGAGATCACCCGCGAGGGATTCGAGTCCGCACTCGCCGGGGCGTGCCTGAGCCATTTCGACGCGAACGTCTACCCGGACCGCGACACGTGGGGCACGCGCCTGCACCGCACGTCCGTGCGCGTGCAGTGGGACCCCGAGCGCGACTTCCACCTGCGCCCGCTGGCCCACCGCTCGCTCCAACTCGGCCTCGCGGGCTGGGCGACCCGGGCCTACGCCGACGAATGGCTCGTCTCGGTCCGGGACGTCACCGCCCTCGCGCACGAGATGCACGACCTGGTCCGCGCGGGTGACCTCGCGGCAGCGTCGGCACTGCTGCCGGACGAGCGCCCGTACGACCTCACCCCCGACCTCACCGCCACGATCGGCGCGACGCCCGTCTAGCACTACTGGTACGCCTACTACTGGTACGCCCGAACCGGCCGCGGCCGCGGAACGAGCTGCGCGTCAGTCGCCTTCGGCGTGCGGGAACTCCGGGGGCCTGGGTGGCGCCGGGGGGCGCTGCGACGTGGCGGCCGGGGTGCCCGGGGCCGTCGCCGTCCACTCGCCTCCGGCCCGCGCGGATCCGGGGGCCGCCGCTGCCGGGGTGCCGTCGCCGCGGCGGAGCATCGCGAGCAGCGGGTACAGGCTCGCGCAGAGGGCCAGCAAAGTGAAGAACAGGCACAAATACGCGCCGACGGCCAGGTCGAACGAGCCGTTCGGGAGGTCGTCGATGGGTTCGCCGGCCCGGTCGAGCGTGGTCATCATCACCACGATGATCATCAGCGCGGCGAACGCGGGGACACCCGCGAGCGGCAGCAGGCGACGGCGGCGCGTCAGGAGCACGTAGCCGGCGATCGCGACCACCGCGGCCAGGAGGATCACCAGGATGATCGGCGCGGCGGGCAGGATGTCGCGGTTGAACCCGTTGCGGGTCTCCTCCGCATCGAAGATCTCGGCGACCCACCAGTCGGGGAACATCATCCCGACGCCGATCACGCCGCAGACCATCGCGGCGAGCGCGGGCCAGTCCTCGGTCATGTCGAAATCGCCGAAGCCGCCGCGCGGCTTGGCGTAGGCGGTGGACGGCACCCCGGGCGGGGCGGTGGACGAGGCGCCTGCCTGGGTCGAGCCGGTCGGCCCGGCGGGCGGGGGCGGCGGAGTCGGCGGAACCGGGGGCGGCGGGGGAGCGGGCGCCCGGCCCGCGGCGGGGGTGGACGCCGACGGCGGTTGCCCGGCGGCGTTGCCGGGTGCCTGGCCGGGCGTCCGGCCCGGTGCCTCATCGGGCGTCTGTCCAGGCGCCTGTCCAGGCGTCTGTCCGGGCGCCGATTGGGCAGGGGGAGGGGTGTGCGGCGGCTCCGGAGTCCCGGGCGCTCCGGGGTCCGGCGGCTCGTACGGCCGGTCTGTATCCATACAAACCACGCTAAGCCGCCCTATCCTCACCCGCAGTCCGAGACAGTGGCCGCCCCGGTGTCCCAAGATGCTTGATATTGACAAGCTCTTTCGTTTGGGAGAAATTCGACTCTGCCAAGTACCTGCGTAATAGGAGCCGATGACGTGCATCTCGCCCCAACACCCGCGCAGGAAGCCCTGCGCGCCGAGCTGCGGGAGTACTTCGCCCGCGTGATCACCCCGGACGTCCGGGCAGCCCTCGAAGCCGAGGGGGAGGCGGGCGGCGAGACGACGCAGCGGGTCCGGCGGCAGCTGGGCAGCGACGGCTGGCTGGGCATCGGCTGGCCGGTCGAGTACGGCGGCCAGGGCAAGGGCCCGGAGATGCAGTTCATCTTCTTCGACGAGGCGTACCGCGCCGGCGCGCCCGTCTCGATGGTGACGCTCAACACGGTCGGCCCCACGCTGATCAAGTACGGCAGCGAAGAGCAGAAGAAGTACTTCCTGCCCAAGATCGTCTCCGGCGAGATCATCTTCGCGATCGGCTACAGCGAGCCCTCGGCCGGCACCGACCTCGCGTCGCTCCAGACCAAGGCGGTCCGCGAGGGCGACGAGTGGGTGATCAACGGCCAGAAGATCTTCACCAGCACCGCCCAGGGCGCCGACTGGATCTGGCTCGCCTGCCGCACCGACACCGAGGCGCCCAAGCACAAGGGCATCACGATGATCCTGGTGCCGACCAACGACCCCGGGTTCGCCTGGACGCCGATCGTCACGGTCGGCGGCATGGCCACGACGGCGACGTACTACGACAACGTCCGCGTGCCGTACTCGAACCTCGTGTACGAGGAGAACCGCGGCTGGAACCTCATCACCAACCAGCTCAACCACGAGCGGGTGGCGCTGGCCGCGCTCGGCATGCAGGCCGAGGACTTCTTCGACGAGGTCCTGGAGTGGGCGCGTGAGACCGAGGTCGAGGACGGCGTGCGGGTCATCGACCAGCCGTGGGTGCAGCTCAAGCTGGCGGAGACGTACGCCCGTCTGTCCGCGGTGCGCATGTTCAGCTGGCGCCTCGTCCACGACGTGGGCAACAACACGCTCAACGCCGGTGACGCCTCCGGGGTCAAGTTCTTCGGTACCGAAGGCGCCATCGAGGTGTACCGGAACCTCATGGAGATCGTCGGTCCGGACGCCCTGCTGCGCCCCAAGGCGCCGGGTGCGTTCAGCGGCGGCCACCTGGAGGCGATGAACCGCCGGGCGCAGATCAACACGTTCGGCGGCGGCGTCAGTGAGGTCCAGCGCGAGATCGTCGCCATGGTGCGGCTCGGGATGACGAAGGTGAAGCGGTGACGGTCAATACAGCGGCCAACGCGGCCGAGGCGGCGGACGGCGAGGCGAAGGCGGCGTTCCTCGCGCGCCTCAAGGAGTTCGAGGGCGTGCACTCGGAGTCGGGCGTCGTGGCGCTCGACCCGGTGAACGGGCCGATGATCCGGCACTGGGCCGAGACCATGGGCGACACCAACCCCGTCTACGTGGACGCGGAGTTCGCCGAGGGCACGCACTTCGGCGGCATCGTCGCCCCGGCGACCATGCTCCAGGTGTGGACGATGCGCGGCCTCCAGCCCGCGGTCGCCAACCCCGACAGCCCGGTGCAGAAGCTGTACGACCTCGTCGTCGAGGCCGGCTTCGGCTCGGTGGTCGCCACCAACTGCGAGCAGGAGTACGTCCGCCCGCTGCGGCTCGGCGAGGTCATCGAGTTCGACCAGCTCATCGAGACGGTGTCGGAGGAGAAGACCACCGGCCTGGGCACCGGCCACTTCATCACCACGCTGATGAACATCTTCGTGCGCGACGGCGAGGAGCGGGAGCTGGTCGGCACGCACCGCTTCCGCATCCTGCGCTACACGCCGCACAAGAAGAAGGCCAAGGAGGCGAAGCGCCCGCCGCGCCCGCGCCGCGTCGTCAACCGCGACAACCAGCCCTTCTGGGACGGCGTCGACGCCGACAAGCTGCTGATCCAGCGCTGCGCGAACTGCCAGACGCTGCGGCTGCCGTTCGGCCCGGGCTGCAACAAGTGCGCGTCGCTGGAGTGGGACACGATCGAGGCGGCCGGCGGCGGCACGATCTACTCGCACGTCACGATGCACTACCCGAAGTTCGCGGCGTTCGACATGCCGTACGCCGTCGCGCTCGTCGAGCTCGACGAGGGGGTGCGCACGCTGTCCAACATCGAGGGCATCCCGCACGACGAGGTGCGCATCGGCATGCGCGTGCAGTTGGAGTTCGTGCAGCACGACGCCGAACTCAAGGTGCCCGCCTTCCGCCCGGTCGAGCAGGAGGGCTGACCATGGACTTCAACCTCACCGAGGACCAGCAGGCGCTGGCCGGACTGGCCGGGGACATCTTCGAGGCGCGGTCCACGCACGACCGCATGAAGCAGCTCAAGGCCGCGGGCCTGGAGTTCGACGCCGACCTGTGGCGCGACGTCGCCGAGGCCGGGCTCGTGGGCGCGGTCATCGACGAGAAGCACGACGGCGGCGGCCTGGGCATCGTCGGCCTCGCGCTGCTCCTGGAGCAGCAGGGCCGGTTCACCGCCCAGGTGCCGCTCCTGGACACGCTGGCGTACGGCGTCCTGCCGCTTCTGCGGTTCGGCTCCGCCGAGCGCATCGAGGCGGAGCTGCCCGGGCTGCTCGACGGGTCCCGCATCGTCGCGGGCGCGATCGCCGAGGCCGGGGCGGGGCTGCCCGGCAAGCCGAAGGTGACGGCGCGTCAGGAGGGCGACGCGTACGTCCTCGACGGCGTCAAGCGCACGGTGCCGTGGGCGCAGGTCGCCACGCACGTGCTGGTGACCGCGAACGCGGACGGGCGTACCGCGGTGTTCCTCGTGGACACCGCCGCGGACGGGGTCGCCGTCGAGGCCGCCCCGACGACCGCGCCGTGGGCGTCCGGCCACGTGACCCTCAGCGGCGCGCGCGGCCTGCCGGTCGGCGAGGTCGCCGACGGCGAGGCGGTCGCGGCGTGGATCGTCGACCGGGCGCGGGTCGCGCTCGCGGCGGTGCAGGTCGGCGTGTGCGCGCAGGCGCTCACCCGGACCGTCGAGTACGTCACGACGCGCGAGCAGTTCGGCAAGCCGCTGTCCACCAAGCAGGGCGTCATGATGCGCGCGGCCGAGGCGTACATGGACACCGAGGCCATCCGCGTCACCGTCCTGGAGGCGGCCTGGCGCATGGACCAGGGCGAGGCCGCGACCGAGCAGGCGCTGGTCGCCCGCTGGTGGGCCTCCGAGGGCGGCAAGCGCGCCGTCCACGCGTGCCAGCACCTGCACGGCGGCATGGGCTCCGACATCGACCACCCGATCCACCGCCACTTCCTGTGGGGCCGTCAGATCGACGTGACCCTCGGCAGCGGCATCCAGCAGCTCGCGGCCCTCGGTGCGCTCTTCGCGCAGGGCAGTGCGAAGGGAGCAGGCGCATGACCACCACGACGAGCCGCACGTACGCCGACGTCAACGTCGGCGACGAGCTCCCCGAGCTGGTGATCCCGCTCACCCGCACCCTGATCACGGCGACCGCGATCGCCACGCGCGACTACCAGGACGTGCACCACGACCCGGGCCTCGCGCAGGAGAAGGGCTCGCCGGACATCTTCATGAACATCCTGACCAGCAACGGCCTCGTGGGCCGCCTGGTCACCGACTGGGGCGGTCCGGAGACCGAGCTGCGCAAGGTCGCGATCCGCCTCGGCGCTCCGAACTACCCGGGCGACACGATGACGCTCACCGGCAAGGTCACCGCGAAGGCCGACGGCCTGGTCGAGGTGGCGGTCGTCGGTGCGAACAAGCTCGGCAACCACGTGACGGGGACCGTCACCGTCGCGCTTCCGGGAGGCGAGAAGTGAGTCTCAAGCATGCGGACTCCCTGAAGGGCAAGACCGCGATCGCGGGCATCGGCGCGACCGAGTTCTCCAAGGAGTCGGGGCGCAGCGAACTGCGGCTCGCCGCCGAGGCGGTCGGTGCCGCGCTGGACGACGCGGGCATCGCGCCGTCCGAGGTCGACGGCCTGGTCACCTTCACGATGGACACCAACCCGGAGATCTCCGTCGCGCAGGCGTGCGGCATCGGGGACCTGACGTTCTTCAGCCGGGTGAACTTCGGCGGCGGCGCGGCGTGCGGCACGGTGGCGCACGCGGCGATGGCGGTGGCCACCGGGCTCGCCGACGTCGTGGTCTGCTACCGGGCGTTCAACGAGCGCTCGGGGCGCCGGTTCGGCTCGGGCGTGCTGGAGCGCGAGCCGAGCGCGGAGGGCGTCGCGATCGGGTGGAACATGCCGTACGGCCTGCTCACGCCCGCGTCGTGGGTGGCCATGTTCGCGCAGCGCTACCTGCACGTGTACGGCGCGAGCACCGAGGCGTTCGGCCACGTGGCGATCGCGGACCGGCAGCACGCCGCGACCAACCCGGCGGCGTACTTCTACGGCAAGCCGATCACCATGGAGGACCACCAGAACGCGCGGCGCATCGTCGAGCCGCTCGGGCTGCTGGACTGCTGCCAGGAGACCGACGGCGGCCAGGCGCTCGTGGTCGTGAGCGCCGAGCGGGCCAAGGACCTGAAGCAGAAGCCGGCCGTCATCAACGCGGCGGCGCAGGGCGCGGGCCGCCAGCAGGAGATGATGACCAGCTTCTACCGCGACGAGATGACCGGTCTCGCGGAGATGCAGGTGGTCGCCAAGCAGCTGTGGCAGACGTCGGGCCTGACGCCGGACGACATCCAGACGGCGGTGCTGTACGACCACTTCACGCCGTTCGTGCTGATGCAGCTTGAGGAGTTCGGCTTCTGCGGGCGCGGCGAGGCGCCGGGCTTCGTGTCCGACAACAACCTGCTGCGCGGCGGCAAGCTGCCGACCAACACGCACGGCGGGCAGCTCGGCGAGGCCTACCTGCACGGTATGAACGGCATCGCGGAGGCGGTCCGGCAGATCCGGGGCACCTCGGTGAACCAGGTCGACGACGTGCACAACGTGCTGGTCACGGCGGGTACGGGCGTGCCGACCTCGGGTCTGATCCTCGGTCAGGGCTGAGGCACCGCCGCTCGGTTGACGGTCTTGCGGCCCCGGTCTTCCCAGGAAGGCCGGGGCCAGGCCGTGCCTGCCGACACAACCTAGGCCGAACGCGTGGTCGTGCCGCGCGTCCTGCGGTATTTGTCCGATCTTCTGCCTTCTCGTACGCAGCGTGGAACGACCGACACCTGTGGACGAGAAGGGAGGCGGTCGTGCGCCGCATCCACCGGGCGGGGACGTCCGTCCTGCTCACCGCCGCCCTGACGGCCCTCGCGGTGCCCGTCGCCGACGCCCGGGAGGCCGCGCCGCGCGGGATGCGCACGGTCACCGGCGCCGCGTTCGACACGTGCGAGGCGCCCGCGGTCTCGGCGATGAAGGCGTGGCGGGCCTCGCCGTACAAGGCCGTGGGCATCTACGTCGGCGGCGCGAACCGCGGCTGCGCCAACAAGGGGCTGACCCGCGACTGGGTGCGGAAGGTGCACGCCCAGGGCTGGGAGTTCCTGCCGTTGTACGTCGGCTCCCAGGCATCCTGCACGACCTCGAAGAAAATGCAGCGCATCGACCCGGCGCGGAGCTGGGACATGGGCCGGGCGGAGGGGGACGACGCGGTCGACCGGGCGGCGGCCGTCGGCTTCAAGAAGGGCAGCGCCGTCTACCTCGACATGGAGCACTACGACAACCGTGACGCGGACTGTCGGCGTGACGTGCTCAACTTCGTGTCCGCGTGGAGCGACAAGGTGCGGGCCCGCGGCTTTGTACCGGGGTACTACAGCAGTCTCAGCTCGGGCGTCGCGGATCTCGTGGCGGTCGCCGGGACGCGGTCGGTGCCCGACGCGATCTGGTACGCGCGCTGGGACGACAAGGCGGTGACCAGCGGGGACGGCGCCGTCCCGGACCACCTGTGGCCGGGGCGCCGGGTCAAGCAGCATGCGGGGAACGTCAAGGAGACCTACGGCGGGGTGACGGTCAATATCGACCGGAACGCGCTGGCAGGGCCGGTCGGGGTGCTCTGAGCTCGCGCACCGGAGTGCCGCGCGTACCGCCGCGGGACATCTCGCGGCTCAACTCGCGGCTCATCTCGCCGACCAGCAGGGCCAGTTCGGTGGCCAGGTCGACGGCGTGACCGTGCCGCGGGTTCTCGCGCATCCACCAGCACATGATCTGCACGATCGGGCCCGCGGCGTGGGGGTTGCCGAGGATCGCCGCGCGGGCGGCGACGGGGTGCGGCGGCTGCTGGTCGGAGCCGACGCGGAACCATCGGCCGTCGCGGAAGCCGAGGGCGGGGTGGCCGAGGGCGTCGGGGAGGACGACGTCGAACGGCCTGGGGGTGAAGGGCGCGTACATGGCCTGATTGTCATCGGGGGTTAGGCCGAATGGTGGAACAAGCGCCTGATTTCACCCGTACGTAGGGCTTTTGGGGACTTGCATTGCGTGCGAGGCGCGGCACGCCGGGCGCAGGAGCCGTGCGCGCCCGCGCGCGGCCGGGGGCCTGGTGCTGTGGCCGGGCACCGGCAAACCCTCCCGGCGCCGGCGCTGGTTGCGCGCGACTCGCGTCACACCTCGGCGGGTGATCGTCAACTCTGTTGCTTGCCGCAACTAACGCCGCTATCTTTAGTTGCACGAAACAATGGTGGATGGTGGAGCGATGTCGGCGATTGCGAGTGACACGGCGTCAGGCAGATCGGAGCCGGGCGCCGACGGGGAGTTCACGCACCGTCAGATCATGAAGGTGATGAGCGTCCTGCTCGTCTCCCTCTTCGTGGCCTGCATATCCGGCACGGTCATCAGCACCGCGCTGCCCACGATCGTCGGCGACCTCGGCGGTCAGGACCAGCTCGCCTGGGTCGCGAGCGCGGGCCTGCTCACCACCACCGCCTCGACCCCGCTCTGGGGCAAGCTCTCCGACCTCTACGGCCGCAAGCGGCTGTTCCGCATCGCGCTCATCCTCTTCGCGGCCTCCTCGGCGCTCGCCGGACTCTCGCAGAGCATGCCCCAGTTGATCGCGGCGCGCGCGGCCCAGGGCGTCGGCGTCGGCGGCATCACCGCGCTGACGCAGGCGATCATGGCGGACGTCACGACGCCGCGCACCCGCGGCCGCTACTCCGGCTGGATCGGCTCGGCGTTCGGCGTCGCGACCGTGGCAGGCCCGCTGATCGGCGGCTTCCTCGTCGGCTCCGAGGCGCTGGGCTGGCGCTGGACCTTCTACGTCGGCATCCCCTTCGCGGTTGCCGCGCTGGTGATGGTGGAGCGCGTCCTCAAGTTGCCGCACGTCCGGCGTGAGGCGCACGTCGACTACCTCGGCGCCGCGCTGATCACCGGGGCGATCACCTCGGTCCTTCTGGCGCTGTCGCTCGGCGGGCAGAAGTGGGCGTGGAACTCGGGGACGACGTACACGCTGGCGACGCTCACCGTGGTGCTCGGCCTGGCCGCGGTGTGGCAGGAGCGCCGGGCGCGGCAGCCGATCCTGCCGCCGCACCTGTTCCGCAGCCGGACCTTCAGGCTCGCCGGCACCGGCTCGTTCTTCGTCGGCTTCGCGATGTTCGGCGCGATGATCTACCTGCCGCAGTACCTCCAGATCGTGCGCGGCATGAGCCCGACGCGGTCGGGGCTGATGACGCTGCCCATGGTGCTCGGCATGCTGGGGGCGTCCATCGTGTCCGGGCGGATGATCACCCGGTTCGGGCGCTGGAAGGCGTTCCCGCTGGTCGGCCTGCCGATGATCGCGCTCGGCCTGTTCCTGCTGGGCAACCTCGCGGTCGGCACGCCGCTCGCTCTCGCCGGGCTCTACATGCTCGTGCTGGGCGTCGGGCTCGGGCTGTCGTCGCAGGTGCTGGTGCTGGCGATCCAGAACGACGTGGACCCGGACGACATCGGCACCGCGACGTCGTCGGCGTCCTTCTTCCGTTCGATGGGCGGCGCGGTCGGCGTCGGCGTGCTGGGCGCGATCCTCAGCTCGCGGCTCAGCTCCGGCATCCCCGAGCTGATGCGCGAGCGGCATGTCGCGCCGCCGCCCGGGACGGACGTCGACCACCTGCTGGGCAGCCCGTCCGCGATCCACGAACTCGACGCGCCGCTGCGCGACACCGTCGTGGACGGCTTCACCCAGGGCCTGCACACCGTCTTCCTGACCGCCGCGCCGGTCACGCTGCTCGGCTTCATCGCGGTGCTCGCCATCCGCGAAGTCGCGCTGCGCGGCGGGCGGAACGCCAAGGAGGCGATCGGGCCGGACGACGGGCCGGCCGGCGGGGACGGGGACCGCGGCGGTGCCCGCGGCGGCGCGCGTGCGTCGCGTGCCGGGCGGGGCGGCGAGCGCGGCGGGGACGCCGCAGATGCGGAGTCCGACGTACCGCCAGGTACGACCGCGGCCGAAGCCGGAGCGCCCGTCTCGCAAAGGGCCGGCGTCCGGGGCTGACAACAGCGGTTTCGGGCAGCACAATCCTGGTAATCGGCGTACCGGCCGGTAGGCAGCCCGACACTGCCCGGTCCCCACGCGGCCGCAGACCACCAGGAGGTCTCGTAAATGCTGAGCACGATGCAGGACGTGCCGCTCACGATCACACGGATCATGCGGCACGGCACAACGGTGCACGGCGCCTCGCAGGTCGTGACATGGACCGGGGCCGAGCCGCGGCGCGCGTCGTACGCCGAGGTCGGGCGCCGCGCCGCCCAGCTCGCGCACGCACTGCGCGGACTCGGCATCACCGGCGACCAGCGGGTGGCGACCTTCCTGTGGAACAACCAGGAGCACCTGGAGTGCTACCTGGCGGTGCCCTCGATGGGCGCCGTCCTCCACACCCTCAACCTGCGGCTGCCCGGCGACCAGCTCATCTACATCGCCAACCACGCCGACGACAAGGTGCTGGTCGTCGACGGCAGCCTCGTGCCGCTCTTCGCCCCGGCGCTGCCCGCGCTCAAGACGATCGAGCACGTCGTCGTCACCGGCGACGTGGACCTCACGCCGCTGGACGGCGACCACGGCAAGACGATCCACCGCTACGACGACCTCCTCGCCGGTCAGCCCACGGAGTTCGACTGGGACGAGGAGATCGACGAGCGGTCCGCGGCCGCGATGTGCTACACGAGCGGAACAACCGGCAACCCCAAGGGAGTTGCGTACAGCCACCGCTCGACCTACTTGCACAGCATGCAGATCTGCATGATGGAGGGCTTCGGCCTCGGATCGCGCGACAACGTGCTGCCGGTGGTGCCGATGTTCCACGTCAACGCGTGGGGCCTGCCGTACGCCGCGATGCTCTCCGGCGCGTCGATCCTCATGCCGGACCGTTTCCTCCAGGCCGAACCGCTCGCCGAGATGATCGTCGCCGAGCAGCCGACCATGGCCGCGGCCGTCCCCACCATCTGGACCGCGCTGCTCAACCACCTCGACCAGACCAAGCAGGACGTCACCTCGCTGCGCGAGGTCATCGTCGGCGGCTCGGCCTGCCCGCCCGCGCTTATGGAGGCATTCGAGAAGCGGCACGGGCTGCGCATCATCCACGCGTGGGGCATGACCGAGACGTCCCCGCTCGGCACCGTCGCGCGCGCCCCGGCGGGCGTCACCGGCGAGGCGGAGATGCCGTACCGCGTCACCCAGGGCCGCCTCCCCGCCTCCGTGCAGGGCCGCCTCGTCGGCCCCGACGGCTCCCTCATGCCCCACGACGGCCAGTCCGTCGGCGAGTTGGAGGTCCGCGGCCCCTGGATCGCCGGCGGCTACATCAGCGGCGAGACCGGCTCCGACTCCGTCGAGGGCGACCGCTTCCACGACGGCTGGCTCCGCACCGGCGACGTCGGCACCCTCTCCGCCGACGGCTACCTCACCCTCACCGACCGCTCCAAGGACGTCATCAAGTCCGGCGGCGAGTGGATCTCCTCCGTCGACCTCGAAAACCACCTGATGGCCCACCCCGACGTCGCCGAGGCCGCCGTCGTCGGCGTCCCCGACGAAAAGTGGGGCGAACGCCCCCTCGCCACCGTCGTGTTGCGGGAAGGCGCCACCGCCGACCTCGCCGCCCTCAAGGACTTCATCGCCGGCCGCGTAGCCCGCTGGCAGGTCCCCGAACGCTGGACCCTCGTAGCAGCCGTCCCCAAAACCAGCGTAGGCAAGTTCGACAAAAAGGTGATCCGCCGCCAGTACCACGACAACGAACTCGACGTAACCAAGCTCCCGTAGTCCCAACTCCCGGTTCCCCAGGGCCCGACGCACGCCACGCGTCGGGCCCTTACCCATGCCCACCCTGTCCCATTTACGTCAACCACCCGTATGGCGGCCCGCGGATAGATCGGCAACACCCGTGCTCTTAGCCTCGTTTCAGAGGTAAGTCGTCACGTGTGGAACGCATGGGCGAAAGGACCGATGGGGGAGGCGGGGTGTTTCGTAGATGCTTCTTGCCGACGAAAAGTCGGACTACGAGGCCTACGTCATGCGGTTGGTTGAAGGGGCACTCTGGTATGCCCTCGCCGTTTGTGCGCTCGGCGTCCTGATCGTCGCCGCCAAGATCGTCATGGGTGTGATTGAAGGCAACCCGCAGCGTGAGGCTTTCGGTCTGCTGTGGGTCATGGGCGGTTGCCTGCTTGCCGTCTCGGCGACGGCGATCGTTTCCGCGCTCGTGTAATCGACTGCCTCGTTGTAAGTGCGCGGCGCTGCGTGATTCGCAGTGGGAGATTCCGGGGGAGGAATGAATCGGCACCAAGAGCCTCTGCCACCCAATCCATGGGTCGCAAAGCGCGAGGAAATGCAGCCGACCGCACCCGCAAAGCGTGCGGAGGCTTCCTATATGAGCGTGGGACCCGACCGCCCGCATCGCGGCCTGTCGACGCCCGACGTCGGCCTTCCCCTGTGGACGCCACAACAGTGGCCCGTCGCCCGATGGTGGTGGGTGGGCTGCCACGGGGGGGCCGGAGTGACCAAGCTGCACCACGAGGTGCCCGGCGGTGCGGATTTGGGGGTCCGTGCCTGGCCGATCCGCCCGGATGGCGGAGCAACGCAGGTCGTGCTTGTCGCCCGTACGCATGCCAGAGGTTTGACAGCGGCGCAGGATGCCGCGCGTCAGTGGGCATCCGGCGCCGCGGGCAACGTTGTTCTGCTTGGACTGATAGCGGTTGCCGACGCCCCCGGTCGTATGCCCAAAGCGCTCAGCGACTCTCTGCGTTTCGTGGCCGGCGGACTACCGCGACTGTGGCGCATTCCGTGGGTCGAGGACTGGCGCTCGGCGTATCCGTCACACACCGGTCCTTCTATTCGCGAAACCGTCCGACTGGCAGCGGACTTGGCACGGCTTGTTCCGTCGAGCTTGGAGATCCGATGAAGACGCAGGATTACTGGTTCACCCCCCTTGCCGACGACATACCGGACAGCAAGCCGAAGCAGCCGCCCGGATCCATCGGAGACGGCCTTTCCACCCTCATGAACTGGGGCTCGTGGGTTGTCATGGCCATCTGTGGACTGGCTGTGCTGGTGTGCGCCGGACGAATGGCCATGGCCCACAGGAGTGGTGCCGACGGAGGCGAACACATGGTGGGCCTCGTGTGGATCATCATCGCGGCCGTCCTGGCGGGGAGCGGGGCGGCGATCGTCAACACGTTCATCGGCTGAGACGGTCGGGACGTTGGCAGTATTGCGGCGACGACGTTCGCGAACGGTCGATCCGGGCAGCGACAACCCCTTTACCGAAAGGGGGTTCGTTGCGGCCGCGGGGTTCATGGCTCTCGTGGCCGTCTGCGGAGCCGTGGCCTTCATTACGGGTCCCCCCGAATCTGCCGGCACGGTTGCGCAGCCATCATTCTCCAAGTCCGTCACAGCCGCGCCGAAACCCCAGACGAGAGTCCCCGCGCCCTCCCAAGGAGCCAACAACCCCGCTCCTCGACCGAACGGTGCTTGCGCCGCGTTTCCGCCGACCGCGGCCGAGCCTCCGACTGTCGAACCAATCGACACGCAGTGGGTTCCTGCGGGCGGCCACCTCACTCCGTCCTCCGTGATTTCCGGACCACAGGTGATCGACGGAGACATCGCCCGTTGCTTCAGTCGAACCCGGATCGGCGCCGTATTCGCAGCCGTCCACCACAGTTGGCGGTACAGATGGACGCAGGACTGGGGAGCAGCGGCCCAGTACTTGCTGGCGCCGGGGCCCGGACGGGACGCCTACGTACGGGACCGAAGCGTCCGCAGCGGTCCGTACGGACAGGCCGCTCCGACCACGACAGCAAAAGACGGCCCCCAGCCGATCGGGTTCCGACTTCTGGAACAGACGCCGGACCGGGCACGGGTTGATGTGATCACCGGTTCGCCGCTGAGCGGCATCGGTTCGCACACCGTCTGGACATTGGTGTGGATCGAAGGTGACTGGCGTCTGGAACTCCCGCCCGGTGGCGAACCCGCCTCGGTTCCGACGCGGGAGCAGGACGTGTTCGTCAGATGGGACACAGCGCGAGGCGGAACAACCAGCCTGGCGCCGTGAAGTCATCCGGATGACGGGGCCGACGACGGCGAAACCACTCGGACGAGAGGAATTCCCGTGACCCTCAAGCAACAAGGGGTGCGTGCACATGGAGACGCTGCGAGCCAAGCCCAGGACCTATGGCAATTGGCGCAAGCCCACATCGCCGGGAATTCTCGGGCTCGGCTTGGCCCCCACGGTTGCACTGCTTGCGGGGCTCGTTGTCGTGATCTTCACGCTGCTGGTGTCGATGGCACTTGCATTCGTGCTGATGGTTCTGATGTGTGCCGCGCTGGGGCCACTCATGATCCGGGACCGACACGGACGTACGGGTATGCAATGGTTGTCGACAAGGCTGGCGTGGACCATGGCTAAGGCAAGGGGCCGGCATCTGTACCGCTCCGGGCCGATCGGACGGATCCCGCCGGGGACCTGTCAATTGCCCGGGCTTGCGGCCAAGACGCGTCTACTCGACGCCACTGACGCCTACAAGCGACCGTTCGGGATTCTGCACATCCGGTCCTTGGACGATTTCACCGTGGTGCTTCAGTGCGACGCCGACGGAGCAGCGCTTGTGGACGACGACCAAGTGGACACGTGGGTGGCCTACTGGGGTCTGTGGCTGAGTTCTCTCGGCAGCGAATCGGGTTTGGCCGCTGCGTCGATCACCGTGGAGACGGCACCGGACACGGGGGAACGACTCCGTGAAGAGATCACCACGAACCTGCGAACCGACGCGCCGGAACTGTCCCGCCGCGTGCTGACGAAGGTCATGAACGACTACCCCGAAGGCGCGGCGCGCATCACCACCCGCATCGCCCTGACCTACGAGGGCCGTTCACGCACCAACGGACGGCGACGTAGCGCGGAGGAAATGGCGGCCGAGATCGGCACCCGTCTTCCGGCCCTCACATCGGGGCTTTCGATGACCGGCGCCGGCGCGGCGGTCCCCATGACAAGCGCCCAAATCGCCGCTGCCGTGCGTGTGGCCTACGACCCGACTGTCGCGGTGCTGCTCGACCGCGCACAGGCGGACCAAAGTACTGGGCTGCGATGGAGCGAAGCGGGGCCGTTCGCGACACAGGAGTCATGGGGGCACTACCGGCACGACAGCGCCTTCTCCATCACTTGGGCGATGTCGGATGCACCGCGGGGCGAGGTGTTCGCGACCGTCCTCCAGAGGTTGCTTGCGCCGCACGAAGACATCCTGCGCAAACGCGTGACGATCCTTTACCGGCCGCATGATCCGGGTACGGCAGCGCGCATCGTCGAACGCGACATCAAGGACGCCCGGTTCAAGGCCAACCAGGCGAAAAAGGCCTCCGCGCGGAATTCGGTGGCGTTGACCGCGGCCGAACAGACGGCCTTGGAAGAGGCAACAGGTGCCGGCTTGTTGCGGTTCGGCATGCTCGTCACGGCGACGGTGGACCACATCGAAAAGCTCGACCTTGCCGCGTCGGCAATTGACAACCTGTCGGCGTCAGCACGTCTCGTGCTCCGTCGTGCATATGGAGCACAGGCATCCTCGTTCGCCGCGGCACTCCCTCTCGGATTGGTTCTGCCGCGGCACGCCCGAGTGCCGCAAGTCGTCCGGGAAGCGATATGAGCCGCAACGGTGTTCGGGACAACGTTTCGGTGACTGCCGGGAGCAGGTCCGAGGTCGCGAGCAGCGTGGTCCCGCGGGGCCCGTGGTTCGGCCGTCGGGGGAGGCGTGCCCCAGACGCGGGAGTCCCCCCACGCATCACACCTGCGGATCCCGGGGCACGTGGGTGGCCCGGCTGGGGCGCGGGAACGGTCGGCCACATCGAACCGGTCCCGGAGTGGCGGGGTACTTCGGTGCAGGTGTGCGGCATGTGGCCGTTCTCGGCGGGGTCCGGCAGCCCGATGACAGGTGTCCCTCTGGGACGGTCGATCGTCGGCGGAGCAGCCCTGTGCTGTGATCCGATCAGTTGGTTCCAGCGCGCAAAACTCATCCTCAACCCGAGCGAGTTCGTGCTCGGCAAACCGGGGCTCGGAAAGTCGACCATCGTCCGCCGCCAGGCCCTCGGCCTTGCGGGATACGGGATCAATCCCGTCGTCTTCGGAGATCTCAAGCCCGATTACGTCGATCTCATCAAGGCCCTGGGCGGCCAGGTCATCACGCTCGGCCGGGGACGTGGTTTCCTCAACGTCCTGGACCCTGGTGAGGCGGTGACCACCGCAGCCCGGTTGTCCGGCCAGCAGCGAAGGGCGCTACTCGCCGACGCGCACGGCCGACGGCTCAACACCGTTGCCTCGCTGATCACCGTGCTGCGCCGTGTCCCGCCGAGCGACCGGGAAGAAACCATTTTGAACGCCGCACTGGACCTGCTTGACGAACGACACAAGGGGGTGCCGGTGCTCGGGGACCTCCTGCGCCTGATCCATGAGGCGCCCGAAGAATTGCGGCAAGTCGCATTGGACCGGGGTGAAATGGCCCGATACCGCGACATCACCGAAAACCTCGAATCATCGTTGGTGGGGTTGTTGGGGCGCGGGCGCCTGGGGGAGATGTTCTCGCAGCCGACGTCCGAACCCATGCGGCACGACACGCCGGTCTGCTTCGACGTGAGCAACATCGACGACGCCGACGCCCAAATGCAGGCTGCCGCGCTGCTCGCGTGCTGGAGCTACGGGTTCGGCACAATCTCCGTGGCCCAGGCTCTCGCCGATGCCGGACTGGAGCCGCAGCGCCGATACTTCGTGATCCTGGACGAGCTGTGGCGCGTCCTTCGGGCGGGCCGCGGGCTCGTCGACCGCATTGACGCCCTCACCAGGCTCAACCGCCAACGCGGTGTGGGGATGGCCATGATCACCCACACGATGTCGGACCTCCTTGCCCTGGCAGAGCCCGAGGACCGTATGAAAGCCAAGGGTTTCGTGGAGCGTGCCGGAATGGTGATCTGCGGCGGGCTGCCGGCAGCGGAAATGCCGCAGTTGACACAAGTGGTGGCGATGACGGATGCCGAGCAGCACATGATCACCGACTGGTCCACACCACCGACCTGGGACGCAACTTCGGAGGGGGAGGCGCCTCCACCTGGCCTGGGCAACTTCATGATCAAGGTGGGCGGGCGCCCGGGCATACCCGTGCATGTGGATCTCACCGATGACGAGCGTGCCGTCAATGACACCAACAGGCGGTGGACGCGGTGAGTACCTGCGCCGACTACAAGGACTATCCCCCGGCGCCCAATTACATGGAAACGATCCAGGGCTCCTATTCGATCATCCACACCACGGGCAGCCATATGCCCGACAACGACTACTCCAGCGAAATAAAACAGATCTGGGCCCGCGGGTGCACGGATGACAATGTCTTCTACACAGAGAGTGAGGGGAACAAGTCCATCGCCGAGGTGGACGAAGGGTTCGACCTCTACTCGTTCGTTGAATGCCGTATCGGTTCGGAAGAGAAATGGAAGGAGGTCTGGGAATCCATCCAGCTCGACGACGCCAATCCGAACAACTTCCTCTACGATCCGATCGAGTGGACCCGCTTCGAACTGTCGAGTCTGATCAAGAAGTCGGTGCAGTGGTGGCTGGGCGTCGATGACCCGTTCGTCGGAGACTACGGGAGCGGAGCGACCAAGGACGCCGGACAGCTCCAGAGCAACCTTGTTGAAACCACTGCATTCACCGCAGGCGTCATCGCGGTCGTCTCCTTGTTGTTCGTGGCGGCGCGCATGGCGCTGCGACGCGACGCCCAACCAGCCAAGGACACATTCCGAGGTTTGGTCACCCTGGTGGTTGTCACCGCGGGCAGCCTCACTTTCATCAAGTTCCTGCTCAATGCATGTGACAAGTTCACTCAATATTTCATCTTAAGAACGCTGCCACCGGGGAGTCTGGGGGCGGGCACGGATCCCAATAATCCCAAGTACTGCACGGCAATACAGTCGCGCATAGCGCAGATTCCAGCGCAATTCGACCAGATGAACTTCTTTCTGTTCGTGCTGTGTTCCGTTTTCCTGCTGGTGGCGTCCGTGGTCGTGTATTTCTACATGCTCGGCCGGGTCTTCGTCATCACTCTCCTGGCGGGGCTGATGCCCCTGGCCGCTGCCGGCACCGCGACCGAGGCCGGAAAGGAGTGGTTCGGGAAGATGGTGTCGTACGTCGTGGCGTTCATCTTCGTGAAACCCGCGGCGACCGTCATTTACGTGGTCGGCCTGCGTCTTTCCGACCCGGGCGACGGGGTGCCGTCCGACGTCATGCAGTTCTCGTCCGCAGGGTTCCTGCTCTTCGGGACGGTTCTGCTGCCTGCCATGACCCGGCTCGCGTTCCCTTTCACATCGGCTGCCGCACAGGGGGACAGGGCCGCGCAAGCGCTGGCGATGGCGCCGGTCGCCGTGGGAGCGAAGGTCGTGAAGAGCGGGATCTCGACGCTTCGTTGACTCCGTTTTCAGTGAGGCGGGAGGCGACGACATGGGCGGAGGAGGGGAACGATGACCGCTACCGGAGGACGTCGTGGGCCGGATGTGACCGCCGAGGCGGTGGCGGTGGTAGCTGTCATCCTCGGCGTGCTGGTCCTGACAGGAGTGGTTACGGTCGCGGCCGCGTTCGGTGCGGCAGTCACCGGGAAACAACGACCGCCCAAGGTTCCGCCCGTCACCATCCTCCATATCGCGCTCGGCAAATACCCTTGGCCTGGCACCATCGCGACCGTCGCCCTGGTCGTCATGATTTCCGCGCTGTTGGCGGTCGCGGCGGCATCAATGTACCTATGGATGAGCCGTGTGGCACGGCAGCACCGGATCGACCGCGCATGTCGCTACATGGCGGTGGCCAAGGAGTTGCGCCCCATGAGCACGCCCGGCGTGTTGGCCACCGCACGCAAATTGATGATTCCCAAATCCGCTCCACCCGGGATTTTCGTCGGCCGCACGGTGCGGGGCGATGCGGACCTCTGGGGTTCCTGGGAGGACATGCATGTCGATGTCTGGGGGCCTCGTACCGGCAAGACAGCCAGCCGCGCCATACCCAACATCGTGGCCGCGCCCGGGCCGGTCGTGGTGACGTCCAACAAGCGTGATGTCGTGGACCACACCCGAGGTGTGCGGGAAGAGGTCGGCCCGGTATGGATTTTTGACCCGCAGAACCAGGCCGGAGGCAAGCCGGTCTTCTGGTGGAATCCGCTCAGTTATGTCGGAGACAGCATTGTCAAGGCTGTGAAGCTCGCCAACAGATTCAGCGCCATCAACCGACCGGAACATGCGCGCAGCGACGCGTACTTCGAGCCTGCCGCACTGGACCTCTTCGCGAATCTCCTACTCGCCGCCTCACTCGACGGGCAACCCATCACCCAGGTCTATGACTGGCTGACGCGACCGACCGACGACACCCCGGTGCGGATCCTGCGGGACGGGGGACACCGCCTGCCCGCACGATCCCTGATGTCGGTGATCACGGCGCCGGACAGGCAGCGCGCCGGCGTGTACGGCACCGCCGTCCAGTTCGCCTCCTTCCTCGTCGCGGACAACATCAACGAGTGGGTGACGCCGGGCAGCGACCCGACTCGGCCCGAGTTCGACGTCACAGCCTTCCTGACCAATCCCGGCACTCTCTACCTGATGTCGGAGGAAACCAACAAGGTCGCCGCGCCTCTGGTCTTGGCGCTCACCACAACACTGGCCGAGGAGGCGGAGAACATCGCACGGGACTCTCCCGGCGGACGGCTTCCGATCCCCGCTCTGTTCGTCTTGGACGAAGCGGCGAACATCTGTCCGTGGAAGGCACTTCCCGACAAATACACGCACTTCGGTTCCCGGGGGGTGATCGTGATGCTCATTCTCCAGTCCTGGGCACAGGGGGTATCGGTATGGGGGGACACCGGGATGGCCAAGCTCTGGGGCTCCGCCAACGTACGTGTTTACGGAGGCGGGGTCTCCGACATGAAGTTCCTGGGTGATCTGGCGCAGTCGAGCGGCGTGTTCGAACCGCGCACCGGGAGCATGACCGTGAAGTGGGGTGAACGCCGATCCTTCGGCGTTTCCACACGCTCCGAAAGCGTGCTGGACGCCGCAGATTTGCAGTCGATGCCGCGGGGTAGAGCCTTCGTGCAACTGAGCGGTTCCCGTCCGACATTGGTACGCACCGTGCCGTGGTGGGAGGGCCCGTACGCCGATGCCATCCGTGCGTCGCTGGCACGTTACGAGCCCCGTCCGACCAGGGCAGCGACCACGGCGCCTCCGGCGACGGCAAAGGAGGCCGCGTGATCAGTCCGACGCGTCGCGATCTGTGGGGCCAAGGACGCTACGCCCCGCCGGTTGTGCTGATACCGCCCCCCATTGTCACGCCGACGGTCGAGGAGGAGGAAGTCCTGCCGGCAGCCGGGGCCACCGGTGTTGTGCGTGCCGTGACGCCGACGGGGCTCTTTGACTCTGCGGAACACTTCGTGAACAAGTATTTGGCGCAGATCATTTGCCGCAGGCTAGGTCAGGGCACAGCACTGTGGTGCCCTGAATGGTGGCGCCATGCGGAGGCCGTGATTCGCCTGGACAGCTTGTGGGGTGCCTTCGAGGCATGCGCTGCAAGTGGTGATCCGCTCGCCATGTCGTCGTGGTGGGTGCACCATGCCGACCCGCATCTGCGGACGCTCTTGGACCCGGACTACGGCCCGTTCGCAATCTGTGATCCGGACGAAGGACACGCCCGTCGGCCGTTGACGCCGCTTCCCGTACGGGACGCACCATCTGAGGCATGGAACCAGGCCTTGTATCGACTGGGCAGGAAGGTGGGGTCGGGTCGTGAGTGATGCCGATACCGGCGGAGCCCTGGACTTTGTGAGCGCAGTAGTCGAAGCAGGGGCCGACGTTGCCGGGGACGCCGCGGTCGCGGCATCCGGGGTGGCGACACAGGTCGTTCACGAGGGATGGAAAGTCTCCAAGTCCGCGCTTGCCCTGGCCCAGAAGCCCCCCGTGCTGGCGGCCGGCGTCGGCGCCGGCACCGCCGTAGTTTTCGGCGCCTCCGTGGCTCCCGCGTTGGCGGTGGGAGCTGTCGCGGCAGTTCTGGGGGCGGGAGTGGCCCTGGCCAAGGAAAAGGGCAAGGCGTAGCCGCCGCAGAAGAACACTCACAGTCAGTTTTGTTGGTCGTCTCCCTCCGGGAGCGCCTGGGCCTCAACCGGCGATTGAGAGAGCCGCCTGATCACGGCGTCGGCTTCGGCACTGGCCGGCCCCCAACCGCTGACACGCATGGCGAGGACCCTCCGGCCGACGCGGTCTGCGTGGGCGGAGTAGGTGGCTTGTGACCAGCTGAATTGGGCATTGTCCGCCCAACGCGCAATTCGTTCGTCGACCGGGCCCTCGCCGTTCGGGCGGGACATGGCCAACTCGGCGTACAAGGTGGCGGCGCCCAGGACGTCGCCGTTGACGAAGCTTGTGAAGGCGAGTACTTCGCGCCCTGCGGATGCCGCGGGAGAGGTGCGGCCATGCCCTTCGTCTAGCCGGTCCACCAGAGACTGCGCGCGGCTGCGGGCCGCCGCGGTCCTGCCGTTGCGAAGGTCGCTCAGGATCCGGGCCAGAGTGGCCTGGGTGTCCGGATCCGGTGCGGACCGCGTCTCTGCCCCCGGGGCGGGCGGTGGAACGGGCACACCAGTATGGGAGTTGGCTGCGGGACGGCGTTGGGATCCTCTGCGCAGTCCGCGTCGCCTGCGGCTTTGAATCGGGTTCCGACTTGCGCCCGCCGCCACGACGCGGGCATCGGGTGTGACGATCAACGGCCACACGGTTCCGTCGGGTTCGCGCGCTTCCACGCGTACCGGACGCCCTATCAAGGTGGCGGTCGCGGCGACCACTTCGACGGCCGTCTGTCGGGCATCGTCGCCGGCGGCCACCGGGATGGTCTCGCCTTCCACGACGACGTAGCCGTCGGTGCGCAGTTCGACGGTCAGGACGGGCCAGGCAGGCACATCGGCCAGGTTTGGTTCTTTCGGGGTCACCATGCTCGCTTTTCGAAGAAGAGGAAAACCCTGATGGAATCGACGCACACCTCAGTCGCGGAGCGAGTTCAATCGGTATTCTTTATAGGTTCCCTTTCCGGGCCAATACGGATAGGGCACCGTGCCATAGTGTGCGCCCCGGTCGCCGCTCTCCTCGTACGTGTAGTAATGCGTACGTGTGTCGTCAACCCATCCGGCGAATATCAACGTGTGGCCGTAAATTCCAGGGGCGTCGTTGAGGAGAATGTCCCCTGGGAGCAGCTCGTCCTTCTCTATGGGGTGTGCGACCTGGTGCAACGTGTCGGTGGTCAGGCCGTCCGGTGGCAGCCCCCAAGCCATCGAGACGAAACCGGAGCAGTCCATACGGTAGCCGTCGAAATACGTTGTCCAGCTGTAGCCGAGTCCGAGATCTGCCCAGCGTTTGGCGCGGCGCAGTATCTCCGCACGGTGGGTGGTCGAAGCCGTCGCGGAGAGGTATTTCTCTATGTTGGGCAGGATCATCTCAAGATATTCCCGGCCACTGGTCCCGTTGCCGTCCTCCGAGTCCGGAATTCCCTCGCTGTCGTAATTGATCGGTATCGTCTTGCCGTCCTTGACCCATGTGTGCGGGGGGAGGTAGATGTTCGGTCCCTGGTTGTAGCCGACGAGCATCAGGTTCCGCACATTGCCCTCGCCCACCAGACCGGGAATCTGGTTGTTCGCGAGATAGCCACGGATCAGAGTCGCCAGATGGCACAGGTAGGTGCCGGTGGCCATGATGGCGTCGGCCCCATTGAAGACGTCCTTCACGCCGTCGCCGTCGCCGTCCTGGCCGAATTCGGACCACGTCTCCGGCATGAACTGCCCCATGCCGTACGCCGCGCCTGCCTCGCCCTTGTTGGCCAGCGGGTCCCATTGGCTCTCGGCGGTGATCACCGCTGCCACCACTTCCGGCGGGACGTCGTCACACAACGCGCCGGCATCCCAGATCCACTGTTTGTACGGTTGTGCCTCGGGAGGCAGCAGGTTCGGATCAAACCGCCTCCGTTCCAACATCACGTGGCGCACGGCAGCGCTCTCCACGAGTTCCACGCCCCCCGCACATCCCGTGAGGAAAAGGCAGCACAGCACCACGGGCATGACCACAACAGCCCTGGGGAGTCGCCCCGTTGGCCCTGCGGGCCTGCCGTCTTCGCCGCGCCGCCGGGCGAAGCGGTTCACTGGGCGGGTGGTCGTGCGCTGCGGGCGGTCTCGGAGGGGAGTTGGCCGAATTCGGAGCGGTAGGTGCCGCTGAAGCGGCCGAGGTGGGTGAAGCCCCAGCGGAGGGCCACGTCGGTGACGGTTTCGTGGACGGAGCCGTCGGCTATCCGCTTGAGGTCGGCGTGGGCGCCGGCGAGGCGGAGGGACTTGACGTAGTCGATGGGCGTGGTGCCGAGGTGGGTTCGGAAGGTGGCCTGGAGGCGGCGGACGCTGAGGCCGGCGACGGCGGCGATGTCGGCGACGCTGAGGGGTTCGCGGGCGTGGGAGTGGCAGAACTCCAAGGCGCGCAGCACGGTGACGGGGAGGGGGAGGACGGTGTCGGCGCCGTTCTCGCCGGTGTGGTGCGGGGCTTGGGTGCCGAGGACGGGGGCCGGCTCGGGCTGGATGTGGGGTTGGGAGGCCAGGAGGACCTGGGCGAAGAGCTGGCCGAAGCGGGCGTTGACGGCGGTGGAGCGGACGACGAGGCCGGTGTCGCGGGCCGCGACGAAGGCGTCGGCGAGGGCTTCCCAGATGCCGCTGCGTACGGAGACCTGCGCGAGGGGGGAGGAGAAGCGGAGGGGGCGGATCAGGCGGCGGCCGCCTTGTTCGCGCCAGACGACCTCGACGAGGCGGCGCGAGAGGCGGATCACGGTGATCGAGCGGTTCGCGGCCCAGCGCGCCTGGTAGCGGCGGCCGGGGCCGACGATGTGCGAGCCGTGGTAGACGGAGCCGCTGTCCACCTGGCCGGCCAGGCCGCCGGACGCGAGCGTGATGAAGTACGCGTTGTCCGGGATCGCCGCGACGTCCACCTGGAGGCCGATGTCGCTGGTCAGCGTGGCCACCACCAGGTCGTGCGAGCGTGCGACGGTCAGCCGGGCCTGGAGTCGGCCCGGGCCGAGGGGCCGGAGGTGGTACGGGCCCAGGTGTTCGCCGAGTGCCTCTTGCAGTCGCGTGAGGTCGCTCCCGGCGAACGTGGTGCCAGGCATGGCGCTCGGCGCGCGGTCTCCTTCCGGGCGGGGCCGCACGAGCTGCGGGCTTCCCTTGACCGAGGTCGGCCGTTGGGCGCCGACAATCCTCCTGTGCCGCGCGGAGCGTTCGAGTCCCGGGGAGCGTTCGACACCTGCGTATGCGTGCGGGGCGGCGGCATCGTGCAGCACGCTTATGGCGGCACTGTTCATGCGGTCCCTTCCGATAACGCGCGAAACTCCAACGGGTAAACGGGTAAACGGGCGTTCCGGAGAACGGCGCCGCGGAAACCCGATCAACACCGGACTTTACGGAGCCCGGGGGTGGCGCGGCGAGGGCCTGTCTGCACGGTGGAAACGCGCCACGGGTGTCGTTCTGCACCGCCGGGGGCGTCGCACCGGGGTTATCCCAATCGCGATACCGACAATGGATATTGACCGTGTGTCGGTCCGCTGCCTAGCCTCCGAAATATCCCAGCGCCCCTGAGTCGGGCGGCACACATACCCCGGAGCCGTCGCATGCGGAAGACATGGATCGGTGCGTCGAGGGCCGGACTTCACGGTTCCCGGCGGCCTGTCGAGGACGGACGCGGCAACGCGCGCACCGGTCGCGCCGCGGGATGGACGTCCACGCTTGTCGTCGGCACGCTCATCGCCGCGTCGGTGCTGGTGGGGGTGGGCGCGGCCGGCACCGAGAGCCGGATGTCGGACGCGGGCGCATGGCTGGCAAGTCTCAAGAACAGCACGATCGTTCACGTCAACGGCAGCACCGGACGCGTCGACGGCGTCGTCCGCGTCGGTGCGGACACGAAGGGTCCACTGGACGTCGTCCAGGAAGGCCAGGGCCTTCTCGTGCTCGACCGCTCCACCGGCGTCGTGACCAGGATCGATCCAGGCCAACTCACCGTGGCCCAGGCGAAGTCCTTCGACAGCGCACGGATGCGGATCGTCGCGTCCGAGGACAGCACCTGGGCCGTCGACGAGGCTGCGGCCACGGTCCAGCGCATCGACCGGGTGACGCTCGGCCCCGACGGCAAGATGGTCCAGTTGCCCGGCAAGCCCGAGGCGGCACGGATCGACGAAGAGGACGTGCTGTGGGTGCTGGTCCCGAGCAAAGGCACGGCGATTCCCGTCGCCGACGACGAACTCGGCGAGCCCGCAGTGGTCGGCGAACCCGGTGAACGCGCACGCCTGACCGTGGCGGCCGGCCGTGCAGCGGTGCTCAACACGAAGGCCGGGACACTGAGCGTCCTTTCGTCGGAGGCCCAGGGGCTGACCATCAGGCTCCCGGGCGAACTCGCGGCGTCGGCACCGGACTCGGTGCTGATGGCCGAGCAGCACGTCAGCCCGCTCGTCCCGATCCTCGCGCCCGACACGGGCTCGCTTGTGGTGGCCAACGTGGAGAGCGGCGTGGTCCAGGCGACCAAACTCGACGAGACGGCGGGGAGGTCGTACGGTGCCCCGCAAGCGCTCGGGTCGCGCATCTACATCCCGGACACGGGCACGGGCGAACTCGTGGTCTACGACACGGCGTCGGCGAGGTTCGAGTCGCGGATCCAGGTCACCGGCAAGCCCGGTGACCTGGAGGTCCACGCCCGCGGCGACCGGCTATGGGTCAACGACCAGGACAACGCCACCGCGGCGGTCGTGGACGACGAGGGCAAGGTCCACCGCATCGACAAGTACGACACGCAGGTTCCCGGGGCGGACACGTCGTCCGCGTCGCCCTCTGCGTCGAACACGCCTTCACCGAACCCCTCCACGCCTCGCCCACCGGTCGGCACGCCGGTGGACCCGGTCATCGACCCGGTGGCGGATCCCGTGGGGGATGCGCCCGGATCGGATGCGGGCGACGGGACGGGCAGCGGTCCCGGCGACGACTCCGCGGACGGTGGGTCATTCGATCCGCCGGCGTCCGATCCGGACCCCGTTGCGAATCCGCCCGCCGGTGCTCCGGCGCCCGTCGTGACCGTCACGAAGACGGTCACGCCACCCCCTGCTCCCGCACCGCCGCAGATCCCCAAGGACCCGCCTCCTGCCCCAACTTCGCCGCCGCCCGCACCGACGACGCCCGCGCCGACGAAGACGCCGGGGCCGACGGGCAACACCGGTACCGGCACCGGTAGTCCGACTCCCACGGAGACGAACTCACCGCCACCGCAGCAGACTCCGCCTGGCCGACCGAAGGCACAGACATCCGGGGACGGGATCACCCTCACGTACGCCCCCGGTTCCGGCGCCCGGCCGGACCGCTACGAGCTGGAGGGTGCACCCGCGGGCTCGGAGGTCACGCCGAAGACGGGGTCGCCCAAGGGGCCGTTCCGCTTCGACATCGGCAAGCTGACGTGCGCGAAGGACGTCGAGTACAGCTTCAAGGTCGTCGCCGTGTACGGCGACAAGCGGCTGGCCTCCCCTGCCTCATCGGCGGTACGTCCGTGTGTGGCCCCCGGCGCGCCCAAGATCACCGGTCAGACGCGCAGCAACCACCAGGTCAAGATGAGCTGGAAGGCCCCGCCGGGCGTCGGCCTGATGTACGAGGTGACGTGGAAGGGCGACGGCGACGCGCCGGACGGGAAAGCGACCACGACGTCGACGTCGTACACGATCAAGAACCTGAAGAACAGCAGTATCTACAACGTCACAGTGAAGGCGGTGAACGCGGCCGGCACCAGCTCCGCGTCGTCGGTCAAGGTCGATATGACGCCGCCGAAACTGACGTTGCAGGTGCACCACAACGAGGACGACGGCGTCAACATGGGCATTCGTAATGAGCCCGACTCGCAGAACGGCGGGCGCGCCGGGGCGATTCCGTCCGGATACAACAAGGCGATCGTGGTCCACTGCCAGACGAAGGGCACCACGGAGAGCCGATGGGACGGCACCGGTGGCAAGAGCGCCATCTGGGACAAGGTCACGTACCAGGGGATCACCGGATATACGACCGACGTCTACATCTCCACGTCGAACTCCGGAAGGAACGCCTATTCCCCCGAGCTGTGGGAATGCGAGTGAGACGGTGAGATTGGCAACGATGAACGGCAGCGCGGCATGACGTCCGTCCCCGTGCGGTCGAACGGCGCCGCGCCCGCCGCGCCGCCCTCGCCCCTCAAGCTCTTCGCCGAGTGCTTCCGCGCCCTGGCCGACAACATCGAACGCGTCGTCAAAGGCAAGCGGGATGTCGTCGAACTGGCCCTGACCTGCCTGTTCGCGGAAGGCCATCTGCTGGTGACCGACGTTCCCGGAACCGGCAAGACCACGCTCGCCCGCGCGATGGCGGCCTCGCTCGACGGGACATGTCATCGTGTCCAGTTCACCCCCGATCTGCTGCCCTCCGACATCACGGGCGCGTCCGTGTTCCGACAGGACACCGGGCGGTTCGAGTTCCTGCCGGGGCCGGTGTTCGCGAACGTCGTCATCGGCGACGAGATCAACCGGGCGTCGCCCAAGACGCAGTCGGCCCTGCTGGAGGTCATGGAGGAGGCACGCGTCTCCGCCGACGGCGTGACCCATGACGTTCCGCGTCCTTTCATGGTGTTCGCGACGCAGAACCCCGTCGAGATGGCGGGGACCTACCCGTTGCCGGAAGCCCAGCTCGACCGGTTCATGATGCGGCTGACAGTCGGATACCCGGACTTCGCCGCGGAGTTGGCGGTCGCGTCGGGCGGGGGGAGCGATGGCGTCGGCGAGCTTCCGGTGATCGCGACGTCCACGCACGTCGCGGAGTTCGCCCAGGTGGTACGGGAACGCGTGCGCCTGCCCGAGG
This sequence comes from Yinghuangia sp. YIM S09857, assembly GCF_051388915.1. Classification (NCBI taxonomy): domain Bacteria; kingdom Bacillati; phylum Actinomycetota; class Actinomycetes; order Kitasatosporales; family Streptomycetaceae; genus Yinghuangia; species Yinghuangia sp. YIM S09857. The sequence continues at coordinate 573,005 of NZ_JBPKBH010000003.1, forward strand.
CGGTCGTCGCGTACGCCCTCCGCATCGGGATCGCGACGCGCGAACTCCCGGGCGTACGCCTCGGCGCCGGCCCGCGCGGCAGCGTCGCGCTCGTGCGTGCCGCCCGGGTGCGGGCCGCATGGCAGGGCCGGTCGTACCTGACGCCGGACGACGTGAAGGAACTCGCCGTGCCGGTGCTGGCCCACCGCCTGCTGCTGGACCCGGAGACCGAGGCGGCGGGAGTGACGGACGTCGAGCTGGTGAAGGGAGTACTCGGCCGCATCGCGGTACCCAAGCCGCAGTAACGGCGGGGGAGTTAGGCGGCCGAGCGACCGACACGCCAACCGGAGAGACCATGGAATCGCCCGCGACCCTGGCCGCCCACGAGCTCCTGGAGGAGCGGCGACGGCGCGGTGAACGTGCGTACGGTCTGGCTTTCGGGGAGGCGGGGCTTCCCGTACATCCGCTGCTGCGCGCGGAGTTGGCCGCCGCCGCGGGACACAACACCTACGGCCCGGTCACCGGCGACGCACGCCTGCAAGCGGCAGTGTCCGGCTACTGGTCGCGCCGCGGCATCGTGGCCGACCCCGATCTCGTCGTCATAGGACCTGGCAGCAAGCCCCTGTTGTACGCACTTCGTGTCGCACTGCGCGGCGACGTGATCCTCCCCCGTCCCAACTGGTTCGGGTACGCGCCGCAGACCGCAATGCTGGGCGGCCGCAACTGGACCGTCCCGACTCCGCCTGGCGAAGGCGGCGTACCTGACCCGGAGTTGGCCCGGGAGGCGGTGGTCCGCGCCCGGGCCGAAGGACGGCACATCCGCCAAATCGTCGTCACCATCCCCGACAATCCGACCGGTTCGCTGCCCAAGCCCGAGACCGTACGCGAACTGTGCCGCGTCGCCGAGGAATGGGACCTCGTCATCGTCTCCGACGAGATCTACCGCGACCTGGTGCACGAGGACGGCGCCGAGCTGGTCGGCCCGGCGGAGATCGCACCCGACCGCACGGTGGTGACCACCGGGCCCAGTAAGAGCCTGGGGCTTGGAGGATGGCGCCTCGGCGCCGCGCGGTTCCCGGACTCACACCTCGGGCACCGGCTGTGGAAGCGCGTCAGAACCTTCGCGGACGAGGTGTGGTCGGCTCCCTCGCATCCGATCCAGGTGGCCGCCGCGACCGCGTTCGACGAGCCGGACGAGCTGGTCGAACGAGTGCGCCGCAGCGCGCGGTTGCACGGCCGGATGGCCGGTGCCGTGGCCGCACGTTGGCTGTCCTGGGGAAGCCTCGACTACCTGCCCGAGGCGGGGTTCTACATCTACCCGCGCCTGGTCGAGCAGGCCCGGCGTCTCGCGCGGAACTGGGACGTCCGCACGGGTGCCGACCTCGCCGACCTGCTGCTGATGCGGCACGGGATCGGTGTACTGCCCGGTGAGGTGTTCGGCGACAGCGCCGAGGACCTGCGGTTGAGGATCGCCACGTCGCGGCTCTACGGCACCGACGACGAGCAGCGCACGGCCGCGCTCGAAGCCGCAGACCCGCTCGAACTTCCGTGGATTTCTCAGGCATTGGACTTCTTCGACGATGCGCTGACCGACCTGTTCGCGGTACGGGCCGACGAGGACTGAGCGCGGGACCGCAGTGCCGCGTGCCGGGAGGCCGCGGCCCTTACCGCCGCCTCCACTTCGGCGCAGCAGCGCCAGGCGAGGTCCGCTGAGCGGCGTGGGTCGGCGTCGTCTCCGGCACCCTTGCGGAAAGCATCCTGCTCGACGACCAAGTCGCTCTCTCCATAGACCAGTTCGCCGTAGAACCGCGCGAGCAGAGACAGCGCCTCCCCGGCCTCTGCACCGAGCCTGCGTCGTCCGAACGCGACGACCTCGCCGGTGGTCAGGGTGTCGGTACGCGGCATGCCCACCCGGCGCAATTGATCCTCCGCCTGCGCCCAGGCACCACGGACGCGCTGCTCGGGGCTGCCTCTCGTCCGCCGCCGTCGACGCCAGGCGCTGCCCGTCGCGGGCACAGCCACCACCAGGGTCGTCGCCGTCGAACACGCCGCCGCGACCGCCGCGGCCCACAGCCACCACGGCGTGCCGGGCTCGGCGTCCTCGGCCGGAGCGGCTGCGCCGTCGCGTTCCGCCTCGCGGATGCGCGCATCCGCCTCTGCACGGTCCGCGGGGGCGGCTTGCTCCCGCGGCGTGGCCGGGGGCGGGGGAGCCTGTGCCGGGTTCTCGGGCGGCGCGGGAGCGGTGCGGGCGGTCTGCGACTGCTCCGGGGTCGGGAAGAAGGGCACCCATCCGATGCCCTCGAAATGGACCTCGGCCCAGGCCAGTACGTCGCCCGCATGTACCTGGACAGTCCCGTCGACGGCTGGGGACGAGCGGAAGCCGACGACGACGCGGGTGGGCAGGTTCAGCGTGCGGGCCATGACCGCGAACGCCGCGGCGAACTGCTCGGACGTACCCTGCTTTGTGGACTCCAGGAAAAACTGGAGGTTGCGGTAGCCATGACCGGGGACGGCGGCCGGGGCGTAGGTGTATTTCGTGCGCAGCCATTCGGCCAGGCGCAGCGCCTGCTGGTAGGGGAAAGCGCTGCCTGCGGTGGCTGTTTGAGCCTGTTCGCGCAGCGAAGCGACTGCGTCGATCACGGTGCCGGCGGCGTCGACGAGCGGGATGTCGGTGTTCTCGGGATCGTCGGCGACCGGGGCGTACTGGATGTCCTGCGGTTCGTGGACGGGTACGGCCGACTCGACGGAGTAGTGGGTACCAGGGCTGAACTTCGCGGTGCTCGCGACCACTCCCGCGTCGGCGTCCACAGCCAACTGCACGCTGCCGTCTTCCGGTTGGACCTGTGTTGGGCGTTCGGCGGTGGGCAGCCAGGGGCCCGGGAGCTTGTCCAACGTGATCTCTTGCGCCACATGAATGGACTTGGGTGCGGCTTCTCCGGCCTCGGGGATTCGGCCGCCGGTTGCCTCAAGTCGGGTCACCGGGTGCCACGAGACGCCGTCGTACCGGTCGAAGACCGTGAGCCGCCAGAGCTGTTCAGGCGTTGCATCGGGAGTCGAGACACGGAACATCGGGCGATGCGGGTCGGCCAGCCATGCCGAGATGCGGTCCAGCGGGTTGACCCCGACGACTTCCGTACGCTCCCCGGCACTCACCTGGCCGCGCAGGTCGACCGCATGCCGTGAGGTCCCGGGCAGGGCCGTCGAAACGGCCACCGCGACCAGGGCGAGCACCACACCGGGCGCGACGGCCCCGGCGACGCGTGGCGTGATCCGACCCGCCTCGGACGGCGCCCGGAGGAGTGCGAACACGCAGGCGGCGACGACGGCGAGGACGGTCACGGGCGTCTCCGTGGCTGCCCCGCCGACGACTACGAGGGGTACCGCGGCGATCGTCAGAGCAGCAGGGAGAACGGCCGTGATGCGCCCCCGACCGCGCAATGCCAACTCGGCCCCGCCGAAGGCAACGGCCCAGACGTTGGCGAACACCAGGATGAGCAGACCGGGTTCGGGTCGCGCCGGAAGGATCGTGCCGAGCAGTTTCTGCGGGGCGTCGACGATGGACGCCCCCATGTCGCGCACGAGTTCAGGGGTCGGCAGTGCTCCCGCTGCCGCGCTGTCGCGGTAGACGACCAGGGAGGCGGCCACCAGCCCGGCCATCAGACCGAGGGCCGTCGCCGTCCACAGGGGGTAACGCAGCAGGCGGGACACCAGGAGCGAGAGCACGACGGGCGCGACCGCGGCGGCGGTGACGACGGGCAGCAGAGCCCGCATCCCGAAGGCAGGGAGGTAGGCCATTCCGGCACACCAGGCGAGCAGCGCGATGGGGATGAGGTGCCAGGCGGGGAATTCGCCTTCAGGGGAAACCGCTTCTTTCGGGGTGTGGTCGTGAAGGGTGTCGGATCCGGAGTCACTGGGGTCGGCTTCGTTTGGGGGACCTCCCGGCAAGGACGTGACTACATCCGTCGTTTGGGCACTCACTTGGCGCCCGTCCGGCCCCACACGCCCGGGAGGTCGTCGATGTCGACGACTGTCATGATCGCGGAACTACCCGCTTTCAAAGGCGTGTTCGGCTCGCCGCCCGGGGTATCGGCGCGCACGACGACGACTTGGTCGAACGCCTGCCGCACCGGAGCGACCAACTCGGCCGGTGACGTGTCGGTCCGCGTGCCGGTGACGATCACCAACGAGCCCCCGGCCCGTGTACGCGCGAGCGCGGCGAGGGCGTCCGCGATGGCACCCCCGGTTCGCCCCTTGGCCGCGCTGCCCTGGAACGCGTTGCCCTTGGCCGCGCTGCCCGTGCGCGCAGCGTCGGCGGACTCCGGACGTACGACGGCCAGCGCGTCGAGGACGGCGTCGGCGTCCGGCATCGCGCCGATCGGCAGCCGGCTCGTCCCGGCCTGGACGCGTACCGGGAAGCCGCGACGGGCCGCCTCGCACGCCACGGACGCGCAGATGTCGACGGCGAGTTCGAAGGCGGTGTCCGGGCGGCTGTGCGCTTCGGGACCCGATGGCCAGGCGTAATGAGTCTGTTCGGTATCGAGAAGGACCGTGGTGTGCGGACGGCTGACGTCCGCCATTTGACGCACGATCAGCGTCCCGGTCCGGGCGGTGGATCGCCAGTGCACGAGCCGCCTGTCGTCCCCGGGGACGTACGCGCGCAACGCGTGGAAGGCCGATGGCGCGCTGTCCACAGCGTTCGACGCGGTCCCGTCGAGGTGTGGATCGCGGCCCGACGCGGGCACCGGCAGCGGGACGGTGCGCGGGCGTACGACGACCGTCTCCTCCGCCCCGAACCGGTGGACCCGGCGGCACAGCCCGAACGGGTCCACCGCCACGATGTGCAGCGGCCCGGCGGTGATGCGGCCGCGGTGCGGAGTGGGCACGCGGTAGCGAACCGTGCGTTCGGGGCGGGTGTCGGCCGGGAGGGGGACGTCGATGCCGGTGCCCCCGCAGGAGTCCGCGAGCCGGAGGCCACGGCGGACGCGCCGACCGGTGGGCGTGAGCGTGACGGTGGCGGTCGTGCCGCGTCCGCGTTCGGCGCGCGGCGGGTCCACCCGCCGGTGCGCGGTGACGCCGGGTGCGGGCAGTGTCCACAACGCGGCAACGGCGAGCGTAAGGAATCCGGCCACGCCGAGCGAGACGGGTTCGGGATAGCCGACCGCCCATCCCGTCGTGAACAGCCCGCCGGAAACCGCCAGTAGGCCGAGCCCGGCGCGCGTGGGTGCCAGACGCCCCCGGGCGCGTGCAGCAGGGTCCTGACCAGGCATGCCCCTCCTCGTCCAGCCGAGCGGTCCGGTCGAGCCACGGCGGGTCGGCTGCGGCGGAAATCCACCTGGGATCGACAGTAGGGGCGTTCATGTGGCGGTGGACATACAGATTGCGTCTATCCACTTTGCGTCTTCAATCGGCCGAACGTCGACCTGGTGCGTCACTCGGTTGAAGGGAGTTCTCGCGAAGCCCTTCTGGGCCCGCCGCGTTCACGCGCGACAGGCACACAGCGAAATCTGGGGAGGTGCATGATGCCGAAATTTGGAGAAGCTCCACCTGCCTCCGGTACGTGCAACGCGGTTTCGCGGGGGAACTGCGTTGTGCCCGGATCCGCCCTCGTCTGCGCGGACGTCTCCGACGTCGACCGCGCGGACGACGGCTCGGTCGTGGTCCCGTCCGACCACGACACCGAGTACATCGGCGCCCTGACCACGTTCAGGGACCACAGCCAGGCACTGCGCTGGCTCGTCCGCAGAGTCGCCGAAGACCTCTGCGGCCGCGCGGCGTTGATCGACCTGTCCGGCTCGCAACCACGCACGGTTGTCGGCGAACTGGGGGACGCACACGTTCCGTTGCCCGATGCGGCGGTCGCCGCGCGAAGGCGCGCCGGCGGTTCGCCGGTTGCCACTGTCACGTCGAACGGACGGGTGCTCCACATGGTTCCCGTCGGCGACGGAAAGCCCGAAACGATGCTCGTCGTCGCCGACACCGTGCGGCCGTTCCGTGAGATCTGGCCGACCATAGCGCGCGCCGCCGGACTCATCGGGGTGTACGCGCGGGCCCAGCGCGCGGAGCACGCCGAACAGCGCCTCGGCGACGTGGGCAGCCGACTCACCGACGCCGTACGGCACTTGCTCTGCGCCGGGAACACCGGCGCGGCCCACCAGGTCGCGGCGGCGATGGGCAGAACCCTGCCGGACCCGGTCCGGCTGGCCGTGCTCGAAGGACTGCCGCGTCAGTCGCGCGAACGGTTCCACCGCAACCCGGAGGTACTGGGGAAGTCCATCTGGGCCTTCCGGGCGACCGCGCAACACGCGGCGATCATGCTGCTCGCGGCGGAGGAGGACCGCGAGGACCTGGAGGCGCTGGTGGCCCGGATATCGGCCGCCGGCGGGTGCCGGGTCGGGATCAGCGATGTGGTCGCGCTGCGCGAGACCGGCTCCGGCTACGAGCAGGCGCTGCACGCGCTGTACGCCACCCCGGTGGGCTCGGGCGGCGGGCCGGAGCGGTTCGAGTCGCGGACCAAGCTCACGCATGTGCTCGGCCCGGCGGCTCGGGGGTGGGCGTACAACCTCCTGCGCCCGCTGCTGACGTACGAACCACCGCGCCGGGGGGCGCCGGACGCCGACGAACTCGTGCGTACGGCGCGGGTCTGGCTGCGCCTGGCGCAGTACGCCTCGCGGGACCTCGACATCCATCGCAACACGGCGCGCGAACGGCTGCGTCAGATCGGCGAGTTGGTGGGCGCTGACCTGAACCGTGTGGCGGACCAGGCGGTTCTGGCGCTGGCGCTTCGGATCTACGAACTCTGGCCGGACGACGGTGCGTTGACGGCTCCGGTGGTCGGCCTCGAAGAGCTGCTGGACATGCCGGAGGCGGTCAACTGGGCACGGCGTCAACTGAAGCCGCTGTTCTGGCAGGAGTCGGACATGGCGCTGGAGACGGTGCGGACGTGGCTCGCGAACGATGCGAGCGTCGCGGGGACAGCACTGCAACTGGGGGTCTCGGCAACCGCGGTGCGCAAGAGGCTGATGCGGCTGAGCCGTGATCTGGAGCGCTCGCTGCTGGAACTGCCGGGAACGCGCCATGACCTGTGGCTCGCGTTGTTGGTGCACGACAGGGCGCTTGCGCGGGAGTCCGGATCGGCGGGGCCTCCGGTGCCGCGGGTCCCTCGGGACCTGGTGCCCGATGGTCCGTCCAACGTGAGCGTTTCCTGAAGCGGATAGACGCATGGCCGTCCCGGAGGTGATCTGGGGGATCACCGGCGCGGTTTCTCGTGCGCGCCGACGACGCGGGGAACAAGGTGACGACGAACGAAGAACGCGATTGGTCCGCCGAGGATCCGTACGCGGACTGGGAGTTCCCCACGCCGCCCGAGTGGCTGCCGGAGGCGGAGGAGGCGGTCCGGGCGGGATTGGCCGCCGCGGGGGCGGCCGCGAGGGCGGCCGGGGATGAGGCCGGGGGTGAGTCGGCGGGGGAGTCGGATTCGGAACCGGCCTCTGAACCGGCCTCTGAACCGGCCTCTGAACCGGCGTCGGAACCGGCGTCGGAACTGGTGTCGGAACCGGCGTCGGAATCCGCGACGGGAGCGGAATCGGAGCCCGAGAGTGATTCGGGGACCGCGGCCGCATCGGCGATTCTGACGAAGTACGCCACGTTCGGTCCTGCTCCCTCGGCGCCTGAGCCGGGGGAGCAGGAGGGAAGCCGGGAGGCCGCACTGCGGCCTCCCGGGGGTCCGGTTGTGCCTGTGGTTCCCGTGGACCCGGTTCCGGCGGTCGATCCGACCGATTCATCTGATCCGGTCGAGCCGGTCGAGCCGGAGGATGCGGTCGACGCGGTCAGGAAGGTCAGGACGGTCGCGCCGGATTCGTCCGAGGGTTCCGCCGAGCCCGATGAGTCCGACGATCCCGCGGATGCGGACGACGAGGACGACGAGGACGACGAGGACGACCGGCCCTGGACGTTCGTCGGTCTCGGCATCCCGGACCCCGACGCCGCGTCCGGCGGGGACGGGCCGGAGTACACGTACCCCGGCGGCGTAGGCGCTGCCGGCCTGGTCCCCGGCGGCGCCGCGCCCTTCCCCGACGACGGGCCGACCCTCCCCGGCCAGCACTGGTTCGAGGACGACACGCGCCGCCGTCCCTGGGCGTTCATCGCCCTCGGCGTCTCGCTGCTCGTGCTCGTGGGGGTGATCGTGGCGATCGTCGTGGGCCGCGGCGGGGGCAAGGGGAGCGAGACGAGCAAGCGGCCGACGGAGTCGACCACGCTTCCCGTCCAGGCGATGCCGTCCGAACCGGCGAACATGCGGCCGGTCCCGACGGACCTTCTGTCGGCCCTGGCTCCCCGGGACGTGGCCGCCACGGTGTTCGACGGGGAACTCATGGTCGCGTGGAGCCCGCCGAGAAGCGCTGAAGCCGTCAGCGGATACCTGGTTACCGTGCAGACGCCCGACGGGCGCGTCGAGGGCGATCCGCTGCATGTCGCGAGGGGGCAGGACTTGACCGCGTTCTTCGACGACACCGACTTGTGCGTGGTCGTGACGACGGTGGTCAGCACCGCAGAAGGCGGATGGGAGGTGGCCCGGGGGGAGCTGGTCTGCCCGCGTCCGCCGACCACACGTCCGGCGACGATCCGTCCGACGACCACCCGTCCAGCGGCGTCACCTTCGTCGCTGCGCTGAGCTGAACGTCCGTCCGGTGTCCTCGTCGTCCGATTCCGACTCCGTCGCTGCGGAGTCGAGATCGGACGTCGGACATCACACGAGCGAGGCGATCTTCCCGAGCAGGTCGACGACACGCTGCTGGACGTCGTCGCGCGTCGAGCGTTCGGCCAGGAAGAGCACCGTTTCGCCGGTCTGGAGGCGCGGCAGGGCCTCGGGGGCGATGTCGACCGTCGTGTAGACGACTATCGGAGTCGAGTGCAGGCGCTGGTTGTTGCGCAGCCAGTCGACGATGCCGAGGCGGCGCCGGCGTACCAGCATCAGGTCGAGCACCACGAGGTTCGGCTCGACGCTGGACGCCTTCGAGACCGCCTCGCTCTCCGAGGTGACGTGGACGACGTCCATGCCGCGGCGTACCAGCGAACCGGTGAACGCGGTGGCGATGTCCTGGTTGGCCTCGACCAGCAGGACGCGTGAGGCGTGCGCCGCGCTGTCGGCCGGCGCGAGCGAGCGCAGCAGGACGGCTGGGTCGGCGCCGAACGCGGCGTCGCGCGTGGCCTGCATCAGACCCGCGGTCACGAGCACCGGGATGTGCGCGGCCGTCGCGGCGGTACGCAGCGATTGCAGTGCCGTACGCGTGATGGGCCCGGTCAGCGGGTCCACGAACAGCGCGGCCGGGTGTGCCGAGGTGCTGGCGTCGACCTCTTCGCGGGAGCGCACCAGGACGGGGTCCCAGCCGCGGGCCGTCAGCGCACTGGACGTGGGGCCGTCGGGGGACGGCCAGACCAGCAGTCGGCGCGGACGGCCGTCGGCGGTCGGGGCGACCATCGGCGGGTAGTTCGGGTCCACGGCGGCGAGTTCGCCGGGCGGAGGCGTGTCGACGTCGTAACCGGCCGGGAGGTGCGGGGGGAACTGGCCTGGTTGCTGGGCTGGTTGGGTCGGGCCCGGGTTCGGCTGGGGCGGCAGGGCGTGTGGAAGGGCGTGCGGCGGGGCGTGCGGAACGGCAGCGGGCGCGGCCTCCGGCGCGGGTGCTTGGGCAGGCACCGCCTGAGCGGGCGCGAGTTGGGCGGCCGCGGCTTGCAGGGCCTGGTGCGCGGCCTGCGCCGACTGGCCTTGCTGGCTCGCCTGTCCTTGCTGTCCTTGCTGTCCTTGCTGGCCCGCGGGTTCGGCGGGGTGGTGCTGGTGTCCCGGGTGGCTGTGCGGGTCCGGCTGCGCGGGCTCGCGAACCGTACCCGGGTGGGGCGCGGCGCCGGGTGTGCGTTGCGGGAGGTCAAGCGCGGACATGCCGGGGCCGAGGCCCTGGCCGGAGCCGAGTTCGCCGTCCGCGGGTGCGCCCGGGCCGTACCCGGTCCCGGGGAACGGCATCGTGACGCCTTGGTCCTGGCCGCCCTGAATGTGGGTTGGACCACGACCGTGTGCGTTGCCGGGCGGCGGCGCGAAGGCGCGCATGGCCCCGGAGTTGCCTTGCGGCGGCTGCGGCTGGGGCTGCGGCTGTACGACGGCGTCGCCGTACGCGGGCGGGAGCGCGTACGGCCCACTTGCCCGCTCGTCGCCACGCGCCTCGGACTCGGCGGCGGGCGGCTGTTCGTGGCCGGGCTGACCCGGCTGGCTCTCCGGCTGTTGGGCCGGGGCCAGGGCGCGGCGGCGGCGCCCGGTGAAGGGCGTGCGCGGTGCGTCGGGTGCGGGGTTGCTCGTACCGGATTCCGCGGCGCCCGGTGCGGGCGGCGGGGCCGTCGGCATGGGCGGGATCGGCGGGGGAGCGGTCGGAGTCGCCGCGGGGTTCGGCGTCGCGGACGGCTCGCCGGGGGCGAACGGTATGTGCGGCATCAGGGCCGTCGGCGCGTCCGCGTCCGGTCCGGGGGCCTGCGGCAGGCCGGGCATGTCCAGCAGTTCGGTCGGGGCGAGGTCGGGCTGCCCGGTCCGGTCGGGCCGGTCCTGCACGCTCGTGGAGCGGCTTCCGGCACCGGGGTTGCCCGGGCGCGACTGCGACGGTATCGCCGCGGGGGGCGTCGACATCTGGTGCCGGGCGCGCGCCATGTGCGGCGTGTGGCGTCCGTTGACCTTCGCCGGTACGCCCGGCTCCGCCTCGTCCGGCTGGCCGACTTCGGCGTCGGCCGCGCCGTTCTCGGGTAGACCGTGCTCCGTGCGGCCGTGCGCCGCCTGGCCCTGTTCGGCCGCGCCGCCGTGTCGTGGGCCCGCCTGTCCCGGATCGACCCCACCGCTCGGGCCCGCGGGCAGGGCCATCGCGCCCTGGGAGTTTGCGGCGTTCCCGGAGTTACCGGCGTTCTCGGGGCCTTCGGTGGACGGCAGCGCGCGGCGCGCCGCACGGCGTCCGCCGGAAGCGGGGACCAGCGGGACGCTCGGAGCGGTGCCGGGAGGGGCCGTCGACTCACCGGCCGGAAGCGCGATCGGCTTCGCGGCGGCGGGCAGGGACGGGGGCGTCGCGGCGGGCGGGCCTGCGGGATCGGCGGGCTCAAGTCCCGTGCCGTTGCCCGTCCCTGTGCTCCCGCTGCCGTCCTTCCCGGCGTTCGCGTTTCCGTTCTCCCCGCGGGCGGCGGGCAGTCGGGGCGTCGAACCGCCGTCGTTCGCGGGCGCGTTCCTGCCGGCGGTGTCGCTGCCGCCTGTACCCCCGTCGGCTCCGGCTCCCGACTTCCGCCCGGCGTGCTCGTCCGACTTCTCGCCCGACTTCTCGCCCGACTTCTCGTCCGGCTTGTCCGCGGGCTTCGCCGCCGCGGTGCCGGGGCGTACGGCTGGCGAGGTCCGGGCGCGCTTGCGAGCGCGGGCGCGTACGTCCTTGCCCTCCTCGGCCGCGTCCTGCGGACGCGCCTTTGCCGCCGCCTCGTCGTCGGCGGGCAGCTCGACGACGTACGTGCTGCCGCGTCCCTCGACCGCGTGCGACTCGACCGTGCCGCCGTGCGCCTCGATCACCGAACGGGCCAGCGGCACGTGGACGGAACTGCCGCGGCTCGCGGGGCCGCGTACCTCGATGCGCGCCTTGCCGCCGCGCTGCGCGGCCGCGACCACGACCGTCGAGCCCTTGGGACCGGCGCCCACGGTGTCCGCGATGAGGTGGCCCAAGGCCCGCGTCATCGCGTCGACATCGACCTGGACGCCGACCGCGGCGGCGGTCACGGTGAACTCCACCCCGGCGGCGCGCGCCGGATAAGTCACCGTCTCCAGAGCGCGGTCGAGGAGGTCGTCGACGGTCGCGGCGGTGCGTTCGACACCGTCCTTCTTCTCGCCGCGCTGGTGTTCGAGCACCTCGCCGGTGAGGCCGGCCATCTCCTCCAACTCGCCGGCGACTTGCCGTACGACGCGGCGCGCGCTCGGCCCCAGCTCGCCGATACTGCCGTCGGCCAGGGTCTTCAGGCGGGCGCGGGAGGCCTCGATGCGCGCGAGGAGCTCGGCGTCCAGCAACTCCGCCAACTGCTCGCGGTGCTCGGCCAGCGTGCGCTCGCGCGACGTGTCGGTGAACGTCATCACCGCGCCGACCACGGCCTCGCCCAGCAGGATCGGCGCCGTCGTCATCTCGACCGGTAGGGGCTCGCCGTCGCCGCGCCACAGGACCTGGTCGCGGAGGCGCTGCTTGCGACCGGTCTTGAGCGTCACCAGCGCCGGACAGTCGTCCGGCGGCATCGGCGTGCCGTCGGCCTTCTTCGGCTGCAACAACTCGTGCAGCGACTTGCCGCCCAGGTCGCTCGCCCGATGCCGCAGTATGCGCGCCGCGGCCGGGTTGACCAGCACGATCGAACCCTCGGCGTCGATCCCGACGATGCCCTCGGACGCCGCCCTCAGGATCATCTCGGTCTGCCGCTGCTGCCGCTGCAACTCCGACTCGACGTCCACCGAACCGCTCAGATCGCGCACCACGATCATGAGCAATTCGTCGTCGTACGCCCCCGGCAGGTTCGCGCTCGTGACCTCGACGGGCATCAGCGAGCCGTCGGTGCGGCGCGCCGTCATCCGGGTGGGCTTGGTCCGCGTGTCCGACGCGTCCATGGCGCGCACGGACCCCGGAATGCGGCTGCGGTCGAACGTCGGCAGCAGGTCCAGCAGTCCCCGCCCCACGATCGGCGTGCCCGGGGCCTCCAACGCCTCCAGCGCCATCGCATTCGCGTTGACCACCGTGCCGTTGCGGTTCACCAGCAGGAGCGCGTCAGGCAGGGCGTCGAGTATGGCGGCGAGGCGAGCAGCGCCTCGGGATGGCCTGCTGCTCACGAAGCGCGTACCTCCTCAACGTCCCCTGGACTGTGCCGACGGCTCATCCTGCCCGTCCCCCCGGAGGCATGTCACGACCGACTATCGCATTCTTTTTGCCCCAGCGTTGACCGGGCGGGTAATCTATCCGCCGTCGGGATACACCGATGGAGGCTTCGCCTAGTCTGGTCTATGGCGCCGCACTGCTAATGCGGTTTGGGTAACCAACCCCATCCCGGGTTCAAATCCCGGAGCCTCCGCACTTCACGGCCCGTCCGGTCCAACCGGACGGGCCGTTCTGCGTCCTCATCCCGCCCCCCTCGGCAACCACCCGGCCACCCCCGGCACCCACCCCACCCCTTTCACGCCGTTCATCCCCCATCGCCCCATTCACCCCGTCCCCCCTCATCCCCGCCCCACTCCATGTGATCTATGCCGCACAACCCCCACTTCCCCCCACCCCCACCAAACCCCCCGTTTCGCTCTAAGCGAACACCCCCGCGACCCTTCTGCATCCCCCAGCACCAACCCACCCCGCGCCCCCGACCACCCAACCCGCAACCTTCGCCCCTCCCCGCCAGGCCCCAGCCCCTCCTCGAACCCCCTCCTTCAGCCGCTCTCCTCAACCATCCGACTCGCCCTCACCGACCCCCAAAACACCCCAAACTCCCCCTCCCGTCCCCAGTCACACAATCGATTTCAGCCCCGGCTCCAGATCCTGTATTGTTCTTCTCGGTTCACCGACCGGCGCTCGTAGCTCAACGGATAGAGCATTTGACTACGGATCAAAAGGTTGCAGGTTCGAATCCTGCCGAGCGCACAGCAGCTCAGAGGCCCTCTCCCCGGTTGTGGGAGAGGGCCTCTTGCGTTGTTATGTCCCCGCGTACAGCAGCGAAGTACAGCAACGCCTACGTGAGTTGATCGCCCAGCTTCTTGAGCGCCGCGCGCGTGTCCTCGCTCGGGACGTGGCTGTACACCTCCATCGTCACCGAGATCTGCGAGTGCCGAAGGATCTCCATGATCACGCGCGGATGTACGCCGAGCGCGACCAGCAGTGAGCCACACGTGTGGCGCGTGTCGTGCAGTTTGATCGGCCGTACGCCAGCCTTCACGCACCGAGCCGGGAACATCCGCGTCAGGTTGCTCGGCTCGATCGGCGTCCCGTACCGCGTCGTGAACACCAGCCCGCGCGCGTCCTGCCACAACTCGCCCGCGCGCTCCTTGGCCCGCTGTTGCTCCTCGCGCCGGAGCTTGAGCGCCGTCACGCAGATGTCAGGCAGGGGGAGTGTGGCCTCCGAACTCTCGGTCTTGGTCTCCCGGTGCAGCAACTCCCCGCCAGCGCGCTGGAGCTGACGTTCCGGCGTGAGTTCGCCGGCGTCCAGGTCGACCAGGTCCCAGGTGAGCCCGAGGACTTCCCCGCGGCGCAGGCCAAGGACGAGTACGAGGATCCACGCGGCATAGAGCGAGTCCCGCCCGTTGCGCGCGTGTTCCAGGAACCCCTTGGCGTCATCGACCGTCCACGGACGGAACTTCCGCTTGCGAGGCTTGGACACGGGGACGAGCCCCGCGACGTTCTTCGAGATCAACTCCTCTGCGATGGCGTGGGTCAGCGCCGCCCGCAACGCATCCCGTGCCGCCTGGATCGTCCGTTGAGACGGGTACTGCTGGCAGCACTGCCCGATCGCACAACACCGCCGACGACGTTGCGGGTTGCGGTGCTCTTCGGGACGCTTCGCATCCTTTCCTTGGGCACAGCACTGGCACGTAGCGCGCAGCGTGTTCAGCCACGTCCGAACGTCCCGCACCGTAAGCCTGTTGATCTTTTTCTTGCCGATGTGCGGAGTGATGTAGAGGCGCGACGAGCAGTCGTACGCGATGTACGTCAGAGGCGCCCGATCCGGTTTGACGATCTCGGCGAGCCAGTAGGAGAGGTACGCCTCAACCGTGGGGGTCGATGTGGGTACGACACCCTTCGACGCCTGCGCATGGAGTGCGACCCACTTTTCGTGCACGATGTCGCGCGTCTTGCCGTAGACCCACTTCCGGTCGCGGGTCCCGTCCGGCTTGGTCACCCAGACGTACGCGGCAAAGCTGTTCCGGTACGGGAAGATCGACCCTTCGCCGTTGTCGCGCTTCTTGGTCATGCGACCCTCCCCGGCTCGACCTCACGCGCCAACTGCTCCACGTACTCGTCAACCCAGCGCGGCAGGATCCGCCGCGAACCGCCGTCCTTGACCGACCGAATGCGTCCCTGGGCGACGAGCATTTTGGTCTTGGACACGCCGTAGCCGAGCATCACCGCGACCTCCGCGACGGTGTGCCACCTGCGTTCGATCACCATCACGCCGCCACCCCCGTGGTTGCCGAATTGTCGAGCTGTCCGTCTGCCGCTGCTTTGGCCGCGTCGAGTGCGGCGCGCCAGCGGACGCGTTCGGCGACCGCTCGTAAGAGGCGATGCGAGATCGAGGGCACGTCCGGGTCAGAAGGCCGTGCGTGTTCCCAGACGTAGCGGTCCGCGTTGTCGGTGCTGTCCGCCGCCTCGCCGACCAGGTCAAGAACCCACGCGCGCCGCTCGTGCTTGTGGTCCGCGAGCGTCTTCCCGGACCACTTCCGCGAGACCAGGACCCGCCGACCGCCGTAGCCGAGGTGCGTTCGCCGATGTGCCTTGGCCTTGCAGTGCCCCGGCCGCAGACCGTCCCGGGCGTTCTTGGGTTGGACGCCGTACCGGAGCCAGTTCGCGCACGCGGACGAGCACGGCTCGTACCGCAGCACGTCCATCAGCCGGTCCACGTGCGCCCGTTCGGCATCGCTCGCCGGCTCGTGGCACTCGTGCGCGGACTTGTTGAGGTACTTGGTTAGGTAGCCGATGCACCGCCGCGCGTCTGCCGACCCGACGAGCACGCCCTTCGCGTCGATCTGGACCCCGAACCGCGCCACGTGGACTGGTTCCGCCGCCTCGTCCGCGTCCAGGTCGTCGAGCGCTTCGTCCCACGTCGCGAGTGCCGCACCCGACTCCGGGTCGCGGTACGTCTCGTGCTCGTGATCCCAAACGGGCACCACGTCGCCGTCGTAGACGGGTTCGTCGCAGGGTGGCCACCACACCTGGTGGTACGTGGCCGCCGCGACCTGCCGCAGCTCTGCCCGCGACACCGTGCCGCGGATCGCCAGGTGCACGTGCGGGGCAAGCCGCCGTTGCGGTTCGACCGCGGCGAAGTACTGGACGTCGAAGCCGACGAAACGGCGCAGGTTCTGCACGAACCGATCGACCAGCTTCGAGAAGTGCAGCGCGTCCCGAGCCGCTTGCCGGTAGCGGTACTTCGCTGCGTCGACCGGTGTGCCGTCGGACCGCACTCGCCCGTACGAAGGGAGCGTGAGCGTGACGAACAGGGAGGGCCGGAACGTCTTCCCGTCCGGCGCCGTGTACGCCTTGCCGACCGTCCGAGCGTCGACCGGACGTCGAGGCAGATCGGCCGCGTCCTGGCGACGCCGCGTCGACCGCACCCGCCGCGAAGCCTTGTCCGGATCGACCTTGCCGCGCACTCCCGCCCGCTCGATCTCCTCATCGACCGCGACCAGGTCCGCGGCGAGCTGCTCGCGTACGTCCCCGCCGGCCGCATCGTGTTCCTTCGTCAGATCCGCGCGGATCTCCGCCAACCACGTCTGTGTCTGGGTCGGTTCGTCCGCGGTGAGGTCTGGTTCCTCGGTCAGGTGCCAGCCCTCGCGGCACTGCGCCATCCGAAGTCGCCGCTTGCGTTCCGCGCACGACGGGCAGGCACTGGCCAGTGTCGCCCCGCAGGGCACGTCCACGATCTCCACTTGGCCGGTCGTGATGTCGGTGCGGCGCAGCGCCACGGGCCGGATACACACTCCGTGTTCGAGGGCGGCGGCCCGCACGACCTCCTTGGCGAAGGGCATGCGGGCCCGCTCCACCCGCGACAGATGCGCATTCATCGCGGGCCCCCAGGCGGGAGGTGCGCCCACACCGAGACGCGATGCCCGTGTACGGTGCCGTGCACTTCGCGGTGCTTGTGCGGCCCGACGTAGTAGCCCTCCGACTCGTACGAGGTCACCGACGGGTCATCCAGCGCCAACGCCCACCGCTCAAGTTCACCGGTATCTGCGCCCGGCAACTGGCCCTTGATCGACCACCGCTCGGTCACGTGCGACCAGTCGACGTGCAGGCCGACCAGCACCGGCAGGCCCGGACGCGCCGCGACGAAGTCCGCGAAGCACCGCAGCACCACCGCGACCCGCGCCATGTTCACCGCCGAAGGACGCCCGCTCATGACGCACCGCCAGCCGGGAAGTCACGCACCATCGCCGCGATGTCGGCATCCGAGACGTAAGCCGCCCGTACCCGAACCGGCTCCGGTTGTGTCTCCCGCTTCACATAGCCGACACCGGCACCGACCTCAGGCAGCGGCGAGATCAGGTCCGCTGTCGCCCCGCGGTCGCGTGCTCCGGTCCCCAACACCATGTCAACCTGCGTCGGCTCATCCAGGCGCAGCGCGATCCTGTCGGGGAACAGGTTGCGGAGGTTCATGACCTCCTTACGGGGATCTTGGAGCGCGCCCAGGACGCAGAACCCGACCGAGCGGCCCTGACTGGTCAGCGTGGCTATTGCCGCGTCCGCGCGCTTCCGCAGCTCCCGATCCGGCTGGTACGCCGTCAAGAACGCCAACTCATCCACGATGACGACAACGAACGGGCAGTCCGGCGAAGGCTCGTGCTTACGGACCACACCGGCGAATCGGTCGGCGCGCGCGGACATCTCACGCACCGCGTCTTCCAACATCACGACCATCTCGGTCGGATCCGAGGAGTACCGCTGAAACAGCGCCCGCCCGAACGACAGCTCCATCCGCTTCGGGTCCAACGCCCACAGCTCCACCAGACCGGCCCGCGCCGCAGGGAGCAGACCGCGCGTGACGCCCCACAGGACTGAGCCCTTGCCGGCCCCGGTGACTCCCGCGACCAGGACGTGCGTGCCGTGCAGCCGCAGCACCCACGGCGACCCGTCATCACAGCGGCCCAGCTCGACCGAGTCATAGCGCGCGGTTGGCGTCTTGCTCGGCTCCCGATCCCGGATCCCCGGCAGGCTCGGCATCCGCAGCTCGACCGGCCCGAACGGTTCATCGAGCGGATCCGAGATCCACGCTCGCAGGTCCACGACACCCCGGCTCGGCGACGTCGCATCCACCCGGAACACCCGCCAGGTGTGCGCGATTCCTTCCGTGTGATCCGATACGTCGCCCGGAATCTGCCCCGGCAACAGCTGTACGCGGACCAGGAATCCGCCCGGCAGACGCTTGATCCGCCGGATCGTCGGCCATGCGTACGAGAACTCTTCGTTGATGCGCTTGATCGGATCCTGCTGCCACACCCCGATCGCCTTGGCCAGCAGCGGCCAGCCGCGCCGCACCCGCCCCGCGAACGAGAAGAACCACCACCAGGTGAGCGCGACCGCAGCGCCGATGAAGACCGCGGCGACGAGGAACGAGCCGCGCGGTCCGAACCGCAGATCCACCGCCAGGTACAACACGAACAACGCACCCGCGACGTACGCGGGTTTGCGCCAGTCCACGCCCTTGGACGTGTGCATGATTGGGATACCCCTTCAGAGATCGTCAGGTCTGTTGATCGGGAGCGATCCCGGTGCCAGGGAACCGCCAAGTCACTCGGCACCGGGATCGCGTACGAAGTCGCGGGAACTCAGCCCGCCTTGCTCGCGGCCTTGGCCGCCATCGGGGCCCGCAGGCCGACCGCGCGGAACGAGTACGCCAGCCGACCGGCGCCGTTGACCCACGGCGTGACCGTCAGCCCCTCGAACTCCACCGGCCGGAACGGCAGCCCCGGCAACTCCTCCGGCAGCACCGGAGCCACGGACGCCGGGATCTTCACCTTGATCGACCCCTCCCGCGCCTCCGGATCCGGGTCGGACACCGTCACCGCCCACATCGGCAGCCCCGACGCCTTGTCCCGCGCCTGAACCTGCACGCCACCCTTCGACGCCTCGAAGTCGTTCACCGGCTCGACCTTCGTCGCGAACGCCCCCACCGGGAACACGTCGCCGAACGCCACCGGAATCGCACCCTTGATCGCCATCTCCGCTGGTCTCCCTCCAGCTCAAAAGGCACCGAGTACTTACTAGATGCCCACCTGTAGTACGGGTGATATTCAGGATGGCCACCTGTAGTACAGGTTGTCAAGCTGTTAGAAGTGCGGGAAGCTGACCAGGACCCGAGAGCCGCAAGCAGACGGAGAGCCGCCATGGCCGAAGTGGGCAAGAAGCCCCGGTACCGCGAGATCGCCGACGCGCTCCGCGAGCGGATCTTGGACGGCACCTACGTGGCCGGCCAGGCACTCCCCGGCGAGGAGGTACTGGCGAAGGAGTTCGGCGTCACGCGCCCGACCGTGCGCCAGGGCATCAGCGAGCTTCGAGCAGCCGGATTGGTCGCGGCATCGATGGGACGCGGCACCTTCGTCCGCTCCCCCCACGCCCGCCCGACCATCACACGCCCCCGCGGCCTGCGACGCGAGCAGGACGGCCGCTACATCGAGGCCGACGCGATCCGCTGGACCGTGCAAGGCGACCCAATCGCCACACGCACGGATGCGCCACTGGCTCTCGCCGACCTGTTGCGCGTGTCCCCCGGCGAACCGCTGTTCACGTACGACGAGATCCACACCGCCGAGCACGGCCGCCTACGCCAGACTCACCGGACCTACGTTCCGTTCTCGACCCTGGTCGGCACCAAGTACGAGGACACCGCACCACCCCCCGCCCCCGCACTGTTCACCGAGCTTGAGGCGGCTGGCCACGAACTCCACTGGGTCGAGCACCTGCGCACCCGCATGCCTATGCCCGACGAGGCGACAACACTCCGCCTAGCCGAGGGCGTTCCGCTATTCCAGGTTCTCCGGGTCACCCTCAACCAGCACGAACGCCCGCTCGCCTTGGAAGAGTTCAAGATCCCGGGCGATGACCTGGAGATGACCTACCGCTTTGGTTCGGCGTGACTCAGCCACCTCGGTTGGCAGACGTACTCCCCGACCTGTGCGCGCAGATCTGCCAGCTCCTCCGCGAGGAAAGCGAACACGAAGTGGCCGCGGTCTTCCCGCACCTACCGTTCCTTGGGTGGTGCGAGTGCGGAGACGACTTCTGCCAGGGGTTCCACACGGCGCCGAAGCCGGAGGGGGCGTACGGCCAGGGACACCGCATGCTCGCGCTGTGGGGCCCGGGACACATCAACCTAGATCTCGTGCACGACACCGTCATGTACGTCGAAGTGCTCAACCGCCCCGACATCAAAGACGCGTTCCAAGCCACCTGAATCTCAGTGCAGCGCGAACCCCCTCCCGTTCTGCCGACGGGAGGGGGTTCGCTGTTCCGACTCGGCACGGCACGCCGGGGGAGCATGCGACGAGTCGGAGTCTGTGGAGCTAAGCCGCGCGTTGCGCCATCTCGGCGCACAGCCCGCGCGTGAGCAGTTCGGCCAGCTGCGCGACGACGTCCGCGGGGACAGAGCCGAGGTTCACCAGNCTGTGGAGCTAAGCCGCGCGTTGCGCCATCTCGGCGCACAGCCCGCGCGTGAGCAGTTCGGCCAGCTGCGCGACGACGTCCGCGGGGACAGAGCCGAGGTTCACCAGCCCGTCACCGTGCACGTTGACGTCCGCCTTGAGCGCGCCGAAGCCGACCGCGAGTCCGGCCGCCATGAGTACGCCCGCGAGTTCGCGTGTGGCGTCGTCCGCCGCGTTCCACCCGCGGACGTACGGGATCCCTTCGTGCAGGATCTCGGCACGCGGCGCGCAGGTGCGTTCGTTGTCGGCTGCGATGCGCATGAACTCGACTGCCCTTCAGCTTGATTCGTGATGCGTGGACGAGGAACGCTCGCCGTCGGCGAGCCCCAACGCGATCAGGGACGCGATCCGCTTGACCGCCGCCGGAGTGGTGCGCCCCAGCTCTACGAAGCCGTGGCCGAAGGCGTTGACGTCGGCCCGCAAGTACGGCAGGTGCTCGGCCAGGTCAGCCGCGATCAGCACATCCCGCAGCAGCGCCGTCGCGTCGCGTGCCTCGTACCAGGCCGACGTGTCGATGGGCGACCACGACGCCGCGTCCGGCAGGTTCTCGTCACTGGTCACCGTCGCCCTCCTTCGACTCCGCGGCGAGCCGATGAGCCGCCGTCGTCAGGTGGCCGACGAGCATGACGATGGCTCCCGCGCTCAAGTCCGGCGCCGGCCGGGGCGGGCACAGCCACTGTTGGCGCGCCCCGACCTCAGCCAGCGGTCCCGGAATCAGGACGTAGTCCCCCAGCGCGAGGTACCGGTACGCGAAGCCCCGGTGCATCGAAGCGATCGTGTCCGCGAAGAACTGCGCACCGCACGACGCGATCAGGAACGCCACCTTGCGCGTCTTGTGGTCGATCACCGTCGGGAGCGCCGGGGCCGTGATCCGCCGGTACCCGTCCAGCGCCCGGATGCCCAACTCATCGGCCACCACCACCGCATCGAACGTCTTGCCGGTCGCGAGCAGTCGCGGCACCGACGGTTGCGCGAGCCAATGCGTACGGCACTCGGCAGCATCGTCGGCCGCGGAGGTCAGCCACTTCGGGGCACCGCGTACGGCCTGGGCCGCCCTTTCCGTTTGGCGCTGCGTCATGTGGAGTCTCCCGAGCCCGATGCCCGACGGACGATCCGTCCGGGCACCTCCACCATCGACGCGGCACCACCCGCCCCCACAGATGACAAGGGGTGACAGCAGATGACACGGCCGTGTCACCCCAACCCCTTTGACTGGTTTCCCACTGCACCGGGAAGATGTCCGCACACGTGGGCCGCAGCCGCACGTGCCGCTTCGGGGGAGGCGATCAACGGTGACTGGCTCACCGACCTACCGGCCGGAACTCCTACGCGCCGAAAGAACCCGGCGCGGCTGGACACAACCCAAACTCATCTACGCGTTGCGGCAGGTCGCCGCGCTCGAAGGCCGAGTCCTGCCGCCCGACGCCACCATGAAGCGCTACGTCGCCAGGTGGGAGAACGGCCACGCCTACCCGGCCGAGTACGTCTCCTTACTGGTCCAGGCGTACGACACCCCCGCCGACGCCTTGGGACTTGCCGACCCCGCGACACCGGAGGCAGCACCGCCCGTCGACTACCCCGGCACCGCAGACGAGAGCATCGACGCCATCGCCAGCCTGTGGCGAGCCGACCTCGCCAGCGCACAAGGGCTGTTGGCCGCAGAACCCGATCTGAGCGCGTGGCACTCGGCACCGCTCGCATGGCTGGTCTCCGCCGACGGCACCCCACTCCCAGGAGCCCGAGTACGCAGCCAAGTGGGCATGGCCGACGTCGAGGCCGTACGTGCCACGGTCGACATGTTCGTCGACATGGACAACCGCTTCGGAGGAGGACACGGGCGCCGCTCGCTCATCCAGTACCTGGACTCCGACGTACGCGACCTGTTGGCCGCACGCTCCACCGAACAAGTCGGCCGAGCGCTGTTCTCCACCGTCGCCGAAGGAACGCTGCTTGCCGCCTGGATGAGCTACGACTCGGGCCATCACGGACTTGCGCAGCGCTACTTCGTCCAGGCCCTCCGGCTCGCCCAGACCGCCGACGACCGCCGCTTGGCCGGGAGCGTCCTGTCCGCGATGAGCCACCAGGCGACCTTCCTCGGCCGGTACGCGGAAGCCGCCAACCTCGCCCGCGCCGCCGTTCTTGGCACCCAGCGCCATGGCACCGCGACCATGACCGCGCAGTTCCACGCGATGGAGGCCCGTGCCCTCGCCCGGCTCAACGATCAGGCCGGCTGTTCCCGGGCCCTTGCCGAAGCGACGTCCATCTTCGAGCGGCACAACCCCCGCGAGGACCCCGAGTTCATCAGCTACTTCGACCAGGCCGAGCTGTCCGCCGAGTTCGGACACTGCTTCCGCGACCTGGAGCTACCGGGGCAGGCCACCACCTACGCCGAAGAATGCCTGGGCGGCACCGACGGCTCCTACGTCCGCTCCGACTTCTTCGCCACGATGGTCCTGGCCGACGCCCTCCTCGACCACGGCGAACCCGAACTGGCGTGCCGCGCCGCGATGCAGGCCCTAACCCTCGGCCGCCAACTGAAGTCCGCCCGGTGCGCCGCCTACCTGGGCGAGTTCCGCACACGCCTCGACCGTTTCGCGGGCAACGCCACCGTCGCCGACTTCATCGAGAACGCCCGCACACACCGCCTGTGGCAGACCACCTAGCCCGCAGCTAGAACGGCTTCCATCCACGCCGATCGCCGCCGGTCCGCAGATCCGAGACGCGCCGCCGGACCTCCGCCGCCGCCTGGTCGTCGTGCCCGGCATTCTGCGCCAGCCACACCACCATCGACAGCTCCCGGATATCCGCAAGGACCGGGTAGCCATACCAGTTCATGACATCGAACCCGTACGCCCGCACAAACGCCTCATACTCGGTCCGCGTATGCCAGCCGAACCGCTCGAAGTACATCGCGGTCTGCGTCAGGTCCCACTCCCGCGGCCCCAGCTCGAAGCCGTCCAGGTCGATCAACACCGCACGCCCGTCGTCGCCGACGAGCGCGTTGCCGACGTTCGCGTCTCCATGGATCATGCCGAACGGCAACACGAACTCCAGCGCGTCATAACGCTTCTGCGCCGCCTCCGCACGCTCCGCCAGGAAAGTCCGGTCGTCCTCCGAGAGAGTCGTCAGCTCCCCGAGCCGCCGCATAGTCGGCCCAAGCGGATCCATGTACGGCAGCCCCAGCGACGCCGGCTCCTCCAGCCAATGCAG
The DNA here is from genome assembly GCF_051388915.1 of Yinghuangia sp. YIM S09857. NCBI lineage: Bacteria > Bacillati > Actinomycetota > Actinomycetes > Kitasatosporales > Streptomycetaceae > Yinghuangia > Yinghuangia sp. YIM S09857. The sequence continues at coordinate 596,619 of NZ_JBPKBH010000003.1, forward strand.
CCGCCGCACCAACTCCGCGAACTGCACGACATCCGCGTACCGTTCCTCGGCCGCGACCAGCTCCCAAAACGTCACCACGCGTCCGTCGACCACCGCCGGCTGACGCACCCCAGGCACGACCCGCACCGCCGGATACTCGACCTCCGCCAGCCACCGAGCCACCCCGACCGTTCGCACGTGCTCATCAAGCCGTTCCGCAGACCGGCCGATCCGCACCACCACCGGCCCCGCCAACCGAAAGACCGCGTTCTCCCCCAGCCTCAACAACGACGCACCCGCCGCATCCAACCCCGCGTCCGCACAAGCGGCTTCCAACACCCCCGCCGCATACTCCGCCGTGAACGCCGCCTGCGACTCCCCGCTGTCCGCCATACGGAGGACGCTACCGGCCGCGGTTCCCCTCACGCAGTCCGAAGAACGCCGCCGCCGGTCCGTGGACGCGTACCGCGCCGATCGACCTCCGGTCATCAGGCGTTCCCGACCTGGGTGCCCCCGGCTGCGGCCTGAGTGCCACTCGCCGACGCGTGACGCAGTCCCGGACAGATCAACTGCCGAATTAATCTCTACTGGATCAAGGGCGCGCCCTGCCGGGCACGCCGCCGCCGCTCCGGCGCGGTCCGCGCCGGGCGTGCGGCGCAGACGCCGGTCCCGGCGCGGCCCGACCTGCGCTGCGGCACCCAGACCTTCCACGGGACAATCCCGTTCCGGTTGTCCTACATCGGAGTGTCGCTTCAAGGCGCGTGGAAGTGCCGAGACCTGAAAGCCGCGATCGGCCGCGCGCCGGCCCTAGGTCGCGTCGCTGGGGCTGGACTTCACCCAGCTACGGCGCATCGCCCAACCCAGGGGTGACTTCCATACGAACGCCAGCGGAAAAGCTAATCTGCCATTAACATCCCACTGTGGCAATCTCCGAAAAATCCATGAAGATCCTGTGGGCCCTCAGCGGTGGATGCTGTGCAATTTGCCGCACGAAACTCGTGATTCCACCAGAAGTCGAAAAGGACGATGACTCCATCATTGGAGAAATGGCACATATTCATCCGCAGTCCCCAGGGGGGCCGCGAGCGAGTGCTCCATTCGACGGAAACCGGGATCACCATTCAAACTTGATCTTGCTTTGTGGAAATCACCACAAGCTCGTCGACGACCAGGAAAACGGCTGGCCGGTAGAGAGAATGCGCAGAGTGAAATCCGAGCATGAAGCTTGGGTGACTAGGACTCTCGCATTCGATGCCTCAGCCGCCGAATCGAAGGAACCTCTGTTCCACATGATTCAATCCGGAGCCGACCTCTGGTCTCTAATCGCTAGCGCATGGTCGTTCCTCCCGAGCTACTCCGAAGAGAACAGAACGGACGCCGAAATTGAACAATTGATTTCAATGCTGGATGAGCTCAAAGACTGGATGGACATCGCCAGCTCTCTTGAAAGCCTAAAGGAACAAAGGGATGCGAGGCGGCGCATGGATGAAATCTTAGAGGAGTGCGTAAATAGCGGCTACTTCCTATATTCGCGCAAGATCAGAGTTCAAAGTTCAACAGGAATGAATCACAGCCCAATGGTCTGGTGGCAAGCCGAGATTCGCGCCGTTCCAATCGAATCCTTTTTCGAACTTGTCCACGAGCACTTGGACAAGAAGGGGCATGAAAAGGGCGGTGAGGCTACCGATGCGGACGGCGAATAGCAGCCCATTGCTAGATCATGCACGCGGCACCAGTCGCCCTATTCAATGCCCATTTGTCGAATCACGCTTTCATTAACTGCCGCATTAGTTCGCAACGCATCTTCCTGCCAGTACTTCCATCGTTCGGCCAGATAGTTCCGCCGTTCGTCAGTCATCATCACCGTGCGGGAGAGGGCTGGCTGTGGGTCGCCGAGCAAAAGAGCCCCGTCTCCAATGTGGGCCCCCGTTCCGTACATCGGAGAGAAGGCGTGGATCCGAGGACCACTCGCGGTCATGGTTAACGTCAATGAGATGCGGTGATCGTAGCGTGGTCGGAGCGCGTCAAACGACATAAAGGACTCACTGTCCCCGCGTTGTGCATCACGTTTGAAACGAAGCTCACCAGGGTTGGCATGGCCACCACCACGCTGAAATTCCGAATCGCGCCCATAGATCAGAACGTATTGAGGCTCTAGCGGCCTGTCATAATATCTGTCGCCAAGCAGAAGGAATTTGTCGCGGAATAGTGAGTGGTTCCCATCGCGCGCAAACCAGGAACGCCAGTCATTCAGTTGATCCCGGGCTTCAGTAAAGTCACTCGTCGGACGCCCATCCTTCTTGAACCAGCGCTTCGATGGCTTCTCGATTTCAATGAGAATCGGCGTGACTAGTCCGGAGGAGCGTGTGACCCACATGAAATCTGGCTCAAATGTGCGGCCGCCGCCAATCAGGTTAGGCCGCCGGAAGACCGCACCCATCTCAGATCCGTGATGTCCGCCCGGTCCAATATCCCCGCTGCCACCGGGAATCATTGCAGGATGCAGTTCGAGAAATGTTTGAACCGCATCCTCCTCTGGATGATGACTGAGGAGCTTGTACCACTCAGCTAGCACCAAATCTGAATATTCGTCCCACGGTAGAGGCTGAGGGCGTTCGGGATCCGTGTCCGGCTCGACAGTGCGGAAAGTATGTTGTAAGGGCGGCTGATAGTTCTCCATAGACTGAGGATACTCAGCATCACGCAAACCGCGGCCCATTCACGGAGATTTCGAGGCCATGTCTGGGCACAGACTGTGCTCCGTGCCCGACTGATCAATCACGTTGATCGTATTGGTGCTTCCCAAGCTCAGAGCGCAGACCGGCCATACTGCGGGCATGACGGAGAGCGCGGGGGTTCCGATGCCGGCCGGGTGGACGAACGAGCGTCTGCGAGAGTGGTCGGGCGATCGGACCGCGTGTGCGTTGCCGCTCGACTTCGTGGTCACGGATGCCGTGGACCCGACACAGGAGCCGATCCGGCCGTCGTACGTCTTGGGGTTCGGGGACCTCTGTGTTGTCCAGGACTCGGAGACCGGTGATTGGCTGATGGGCAGCATGGATATGGAGTCCCGCACCATCCAGTGGTGGAGCAACTACGGCGATGACCTTAGTGAGGCAATCCGAGGTCTCTGACCGGCCAGGGCATGATCAGGTATAGACGCGGTATGAGCGTCTGCTGTTGATACCGCACATGTCGCTGACCTGCACAAACCCGTGGTACGCGACCGCACTCCGGAGCCGTGCACGTGTCCTGGGGTGAGCCTCTGCCGTACAGGGCGACGTGGTTGGGTGGCGCCCATGGGGATGTGGGACGTCAAGCAGGATGACGAACGTCAGCAGTGGGTGTTTCGGCCTCTCGTCGGAGTGGGGCCGCTGCTGTTCGAGATGGATGCTGACGAGGTGGCAGACGCGTTGGACGAGCGCCATGCAGCTCGTACCGAGCAGCAAGTGTCTGGTGGCTTGCTGAACAGCGCCGAGGACTTCTTTGGTGTCGGGGTCTCGGCGTTCTACTCGAGCTCTGGACGCCTGGCGTGTGTCGCCGTCGATGCTCGTCAGGGCCCGCAAGTGACGCTCGACGGCGTGCCGTTGGTCTCACGGGTGCCGTCGGAGCTGGAGGACTGGATCTGCGATTACACCGAAGCGCACGGGATTGAGCTGTCCTGGACCCACGAAGGGAACGCGTCGGCTCGGGATCTGGGACTCATCATGCGCGTGCAGCGCGCCGGCGACATCGTGGTCACTCGACCGCTCTTCATGATTCACGAGTGGGCCATGGGTGTCTGGGAGAACGTCCCCGATACCGAGTGGCGCACCTTCTGAAGCTCGTGCCGGCCCCGGATTGCCGGGATCCCAGCGTCGGTTCCTCAGTTGGGAGAACGAGTGCGGCACGGGAACGGCTCGGGGCTCACCGATCCGGTGTTCTCAGACGTCAGGCCACGGAAACCACATGGGCATCCGGTTGCCCACGTGCCATATTCGCGGGCATGCCAGACAACGAGGTCCCACCGGAAGTAGTTGAGGCGCGTACGCGCTGGTTCCACGCGTACGTCGACAAGCTGGAGAACGAGTCTGTTCGCCGCGTCTCCGGGAGTGGGCCGCACGCCTGCCCCTGCTGCGCCAACCTCACCTTGGACTCGCGCGGCGAGTTCGAGATCTGCTCGGTCTGCTTCTGGGAGGACGACGGCCAGGACGACCACGACGCCGATGTGGTTCGCGGTGGGCCCAACGGCAGTCTCAGCCTCACCGAGGCACGCCGCAACTTCGCTGCGATGGGCGCGTGCGACGAGCGGTGCGCGCAGTTCGTCCGAGCCCCGGAACCTCACGAGATCCCACAGCCGTAGCGAGATCGCGAAACGGGTGCGAAACGGTGCCCCGCCGAGCGAGCTTGGCGCAGTTCCGCCGCAGGTCAGGGATAGGTGAGGGGTCGGACATGCCGGTGTCTCCGGAGCCATGTGCGATGTCTCCACGGTTGGCTCCTGAGCACACGTACCATCCAGGCCATGCCTAGCCCTCCGTCTGCGGACGCTCCCATACCCGATCGGGCCGCGCTCATCGCTGTGATCAACGAACTGCGGGACGACTTCCTACGACGCGGGTCCGAGTGGGAGAACGCGACGCTTGACTCCTTCCTAGACGCTCTTGCAGCGTGGTTGGACGCCGCGCCGAGGTGGTACGCCGACAACGATCAGGAACTCCCCGCGCAAGGCGACTGGGCTGTCATGGCCCGCGCGCTCATGGCAGCAAGGGTCTACGGGTAGGGATCCGCTGGCTGTGCAGTACAGCAGCGAAGTACAGCAACCGCATTGGCCAGCACCAGCCGTGCGTGCTAAGAACCGCACTGACGTCGACCACGATGACCGGTGATGTCCGACTCGGCGCGAGCTACGGATCAAAAGGTTGCAGGTTCGAATCCTGCCGAGCGCACAGCAGCTCAGAGGCCCATCCGGTTCACCGGATGGGCCTCTTGCTTTGCCACGGGAGCCAACCTGGGAGCCAAGCCCAGGAGTTGGCCTCCGAAGGCTCATCGGGAGCTGCATTCGTGGGAGCCGAGTGCCTTACGGCCTGTCCTATGACTTGTCGCAGGCATGGGCGCGGAACTCGGCGATGGATGTGGTGACGGTGGTGCCGGTCGCCCAGAGGACGTACCTGACCTGGTCGACGGGCAAGGCGGCCAGGTCGTCGAGTGTGAACCTTACGCTTAGCCCCGACCATTTGTTGTCGTGAGTGCTCGCGTAGAGGCGGTAGGTCCGGCCCGGTAGCAGGGGGAGAGGCTTGTTGAGAGGCCATTCGGCGTTGCCGGCCAGCGGCCATGAGGCGAAGTCCTTGATCGCTCCCTGGTGACTCCAGCTGGTCTTGGGGCGCTCGGTGCTGTTCTCGGTGTCCTCCTGCAACACGGCGCCGTCAATGCGGCCTTTGCAGACGGTCACCACAACCTGAGGAGTTCCATCGGCAGCAATCGTGATGCCGGTAACCGCTCCGGATGGCACCGTGCACGAGATCAGGGACCCCATGCCGAGCAGCGTCGTGCCTGTGAGCAGACCGCGTCGAACCAATGACACGCCCCCACCGCCCCCAGGCCGCATGTGTCGGAGGCTAGCGGTTGAAGGGCTCGGACTCGGTACGAAGTGATCACGTTTGAACGAACGTTGCAGGGTTTCAATTTGGGCGCGCTACTGCCGACGAGCGATGCGCTACGGAGACATGCGCGAACGGAACGGTACAGCGGTGAAGCACAGCAACGACAGCGACCAAGTCCGACCTGCGGTGGGCTTGGGGCCGTCGGCGTAGATCTCAGCGTCCGAAGTTGCCCTGTCTGGCGCGAGCTACGGATCGAATAGTTGCAGGTTCGAATCCTGCCGAGCGCACGGCAGTTCAGGGGCTCACTCGATTGGTTGAGTGGGCCTCTTGCTTTGCCGTGGAAGCCAACTTGGGGGCTGTGCTCAGGAGTTGGGCGCCGGGGGCTGTTGGGGAGGTCCGTTCCTGGGAGTTGAGCTCTCCGGGCTTTGCTGTTCGTCGGCGCAGAGCAGCGGTGCTTGGTGGCGGTGTTTGGGGGAGCGACGGGACTACGTGTGAGGGGTGACCGGGGCGCGGGGTGGTGGGGTTGATGCTTTGGCGAGGGTGTTTCGGAGGTGGGTGAGGCGGGCTATTTCGGCGTCCAGGGCGGCCAGGCGGTGGGCTACGGCGGCGGCTGCGGGGGAGGGGGGATTGTCGGGGGTGGGGGAGTCGGCGGGTTGCGGGTCGAAGGCGGGGCATCGCGGTTGGGAGTCGTCGGTCAGGAGGGGCAGGCGTGATGCGAAGGTGCGTATGTCCTCGATGGTCAGGCCGAGCGCGAGTAGTTCGCGGATGACGCGGATGCGGGCGAGGTCGTCCGGTCCGTACTCGCGCTGGCCCGAGGCGGTGCGGACAGGCGGTGGGAGCAGGCCGCGCTGTTCGTAGAAGCGCAGGGCTCTGGGGGTTGCCCCGACGGCTGCCGCCGCGTCCCCGATTCTCATGCCGCCTCCGTTCACGTGGTCACAACGCGACCACGACCGTGCCTAGTGCTGTGACCGGAAACGTTGACCGGGTTGCCGGGTGATCAGGCTGCGTTGAGGAGAGGGCGTCCGCCGT
>NZ_JBPKBH010000004.1:0-15242 GCF_051388915.1 Yinghuangia sp. YIM S09857
GGCGACTGGGCGTGTCGTGACGCGGTGGGCGCGGGGATCGATCGGGAAATCCTGGGACGATCGTGGCGGTCCGCGACGCTCCGGTCGCGGCCGCGGCACCAGGGATGGCGAGATGGCTCAGGGCAGTGTGAAGTGGTTCAACGCGGAGAAGGGCTTCGGGTTCATCGAACAGGACGGCGGCGGCCCCGACGTGTTCGTGCACTACTCGGAGATCCAGGGCAACGGCTACCGCAGCCTGGACGAGGGGCAGCGGGTCGAGTTCGAGATCGGCCAGGGCCAGCGCGGCCCGCAGGCCCAGCAGGTCCACGCGATCTAGGGGTTCCAGGGGTTCCCCCGACACCGGCGCTCACGCGGTGGCGCGGCTCACCCTCCGGGCGGGCCGCGCCGCTGTGCCGCGTCGGCGTCCTGCCAAACCTCCTCCGCCATGCCTTCCCGGTCTGGCCGACCCGGTTGCCGGCCGCTGACGGCCGCTGCGAGGCTTTGCGGCGCGAGGTCCCCGTCCCCCCGTCCGGGCCGTGTGGTCCCTCGTGCTCGTGGGGTGCCGCCGTCCTCGGTGCCTCTGCTCCTCGCGGGGTCTGTCGGGTACGCGTCCCCCGCCGTTCCAGGCAGCGTTCCGGTGTGCGGCCCGTGGTGGCCGGTGCGCGCCGGGCGACGACGGCCGCGCCCGGCGCGGCCCCGGCACAGGGCGGCAACTCATGATCGAGAGAAGGAAGTTCATCCTGGGAGCGGGTGCGGCATCGGGCGCCGCGCTCGGCAGCTCGCTCGGCGCGGCCCCCGCGGCCGCACGAGGCGGCGTCGGCGGTGATCACGAGGGTGACCACGTCGGACGCCACCCCGCGGCACAGCCCGTGCTCGACCTCCCGGCCTCACGCTCGCCGATCACCCACGTCGTGGTGCTCATGCTGGAGAACCGGTCCTTCGACCACTGGCTCGGCTGGCTTGCCCGCGACGAGGCGTACCTGCGCGCCGGGCGGCGGCGGTACGGCGGGCGCTTCCGCGTCGACGGCGACCAGCGGCAGGCGTACCGCGGCCCGGACGGCCGGTGGTGGCACACGTACCCGCTGGTGGGGACGCCGGCCGAGAGCAACCCGTACCGCGGCTGCGGGCACGTCGTGCCGGGGCAGGGCTGGGACGAGGGGCGCGTCCAGCGCGACCGGGGGTTCGTCGCGGAGGGCAGCGGCAACGACGGGTACGCGCTGGGCTGCTTCGGCCCCGACGACCTGCCCTTCACCTCCCGGCTCGCCCGCCGCTTCACGGTCTGCGACCGGTCGTTCGCGTCGCTGATGGGCCCGACCCTGGTCAACCGCTCCTACCTGCACGCGGGCGGATCGGGCGGGCACAAGGCCAACGACACGCCGCCGCCCGAGGGCTATGAGGCGGTGACGATCTGGGACCAGCTCGAAACCGTGGGGGTCAGCGCGCGCTATTACTACACCGACGTACCCATGACCTTCTTGTTCGGCTCCCGGCTCGTGCCCAAGGCCCGCAAGATCGAGGCGTTCTTCGAGGACTGCCGCACCGGATCCCTGCCCCAAGTGTCCTTCGTCGACCCGGGGTTCCTGTCCGACAGCCGCACCGACAACCATCCCGGCGGCGACATCCGCGCGGGCGAGCGGTTCGCCCGCGACGTGTTCGGGGCCTTCGCGCGCTCCACGCACTGGGCGAACGGACTGTTCGTGCTGACGTACGACGAATGGGGCGGCTTCTTCGACCACGTGCCCCCGGCGCGCCTCCCGGACGACCGGACCTCGCGCGTCGACGCGGACAACTTCGCGCAGGCGGGGTTCCGGGTGCCCACGATTGTGGCGTCGCCGTACGCCCGGCCCGGCGCGGTCGACCACACCGTCTACGACCACACGTCCGTACTGCGTTTCCTGCAATGGCGGTTCCTCGGTGCGCCGGCGCACGGTCCCGGGCGGGGCGCGGCGCCGTGGGCGTTGTCCCGGCGGAACCGGTACGCCGCGAACCTGGGCACGAGCCTGGTCACCACCGCGGCCCCCGACCCCGGCTTCGACCTGTCGGTCCCGGTCGCGGACCCGTCGCCGCCGTGCGACCCGCCGATGGGGCACGGCGCGGCGGCCGCCCGCGCGCAGGCGGACGCGGCTGCTCCGGTACCGGCGGAGGCGTACAAGCATGATGTGGAACTGATGTACGAGGCGGGCGCGTTCGACGGGCTCGGGTACGACCTGACGCCGAGCCCGATGGTCCGCCGGTGGTGGAACACGGCCTGACAGGCGTCCGACCGGCGCGCACCTGAACGCGGCGGCCGCTCGGAACCTGCCACCGGGCGGCCGCTCGGAACCTGCCACCGGGCGGCCGCCGTTCGCCTGCTCCGATGTCGCGCGACGGACGTGTTCAGTCGGCCAGTCGCGCCGGGAACCCGCCGGTGGCGATCGGTCCCCACCGCGTGGGCGTGACCCGGATGATGGACTTGCCCTGGGCCACCATCGCGGCCCGGTACTCGTCCCAGTCGGGGTGTTCACCGGAGATGTTGCGGAAGTACTCCACGAGTGGTTCCACCGACTCCGGCGCGTCGATGACCTCCGCCTCGCCGTCGATCTGCACCCACGGCCCGTTCCACTCGTCGGACAGCACGACCACGCCGACCGCGGAATCCCGGCGCGCGTTCCGGGTCTTGGCGCGCTCCGGATACGTCGACATCACCACGCGCCCCGAGTCGTCCACGCCACACGTGAGCGGCGACGCCTGCGGCGATCCGTCGGCCCGACGGGTGATCAGCAGCGCGCGGTGGCGGGGGCGGACGAAGTCCAGCAGCGCCGCCAGGTCGACGGACGTATTGGTGGCGATGGGACGGCTCATGATCGGGTCGGCCTTCCGTGCTCGGAGATCAACGGGGTACTGCCGCAGAGCAGGCTATGCCGCAGCAGTCCACCGATCCCGCCGACCCGCGCGGCGAGGTCACTGCCGCGCCGGCCCGCTCGCGCCCGGCGAGGAGCAAGTGCGCGGTGGGTCGGGGTGGTCCCTTACATCGCAAGGACGACGCGGCGGGCCCGTCTCGGTCCTGGGAAGGTCGGCGGACCAGCTCTCCAGGCAGAGGCGCCGATCCCGGGCGTTCTCCAGAGTTGAGGGCGACGACGCCGGACACATGTCCGGCGTCGCGGCTCTTCGTCCCTTGACCCGCCGATGCCCGACGAGGACGCGATGACGCAGCAGGCCTCGGGCCACCAGGCCCCGGCTCAGCAGGCCCCAGGCCGGCAGACCCCGGCCCGGCAGACTCCGGCCCCGCACGCCCCTACCCGCGGAAGCGAGGCCTGAGCCATGGCCATCCCCACTTCCAAGCCGGCGCCGCCCGCGGATGCGGCCCCAGGTGCCGAAGCCGACGGCCACACGCACACCTCGTCCGCGAACAGGCGGTCGAACGCCCGGGGTTCGCACGGCGCCGACCAACAGCAAAGCCTCGTCGTGCCGGGTCTGTACGGGCAAGAGCCCGTCACCGGACTGCACTTCACGCGCATGTTGCGGTCCGAGTGGACGAAGATCCGCACGGTCCGCTCCACCATGTGGTCGCTGATCGTGATGGTGGTGCTCATCGTCGGCATGGCCGCGCTGCTCGGCGCGACCATCGACACCCCGGACGACGAGGGCAAGGATCCGACCGTGTCGCTCGCACTGGCGGGCGCCGTGGTCGCGCAGATCGCGGCGGCCACCCTCGGCGTGCTCACCATCTCGGCCGAGTACACGACCGGCATGATCCGCTCGACCATGACCGCGTACCCGCGCCGCATCTCCGTGCTCGCCGCCAAGGCCGTGGTCTTCGGCATCCTCATGTTCGGCGTCGGCCTGGTGGCGTGTTACCTGGCCTTTCTCGTTGCCGACGGGATGTTCTCGCGCGACGTGGCCGCCGAGTCCACGAACCGGGAGATCGTCAAGGGCGTCCTCGGCACGGCGACCTACCTGGCCCTGCTCGGCCTCCTCAGCCTGGGCATCGGCACCATGCTGCGGCACTCGGCCGGGGCCGTCACCACAGTCCTTGCCGGTGTTCTCGTACCGACGATTTTCGGGCGGTTCATCCCCGGCAAGGTCGGCGACTGGGTGGTCGGCTACTCGCCCACGGCGCTGCTGACCAAAATGGTGGCACCCTACGGCGACGTGGAGGGCGGCATGAACGGCGGCGTCGGTCCATGGCCCGGCATGATCGTGATGGCCTGCTACGCCGCAGCGGCACTGGTCGGTGCGGGCGTGCTCATCAAGTCGCGCGACGTCTGAGTCGAGCCGGGGCAGTGCACGCGGCGGGTGGTGCGGAGCAGGGCGGCACTCCTCGTACGGGAGACGCACGCGCGAGGAGGCTCGGGACCGCGGCCGACAGCGCGAGCAGCACGATCAGCCGACCGCGGTCGGATGCCGCAGCGGCCACGAAGTGTGCCGGGGCCGAGGTGATCACGGCGAGTGCGGCCCTACTGCGCGCGGTCGGCACCCCTCGGCGGCCTCGGCGGATCGGCGGTCCGCGCGCCGACGAGGCGTTCGAGCCGGGCCAGGATCTCGGGGTCGCGCGCCGCGTGGTCGACGAAGTGCGCGATGGCGGCGTCCCCGAAGTCGCGCAGCACAGCGCGCACCGCCAGCGCCGCCTGGTCGGGTACGGAGGCGGCGTACGCGTAGCCCCGGCCCACCCGGCCGCGGGTGGCCGCACCCTTGTCCGCGAGCCGCACCAGCACCGTCATCACCGTCGTGTACGCCAGCGGCGCGTCGCGCCGGTCGTTCAGGGCGTCGAGGACGTCGCGGACCGGGAGCGGGCCGTCCGCGCTCCACAGGACGGCCATGACGTCCTGTTCGAGCGGGCCGAGGCCGAACAGCGGGGGAGCGGGGTCGCGGGGGGACATGCCCGGCAATCTACTACGCGCCCGTCGTAGACAGGAGAGGCCGCGGCTACTACCGTCCCGTAGCAGCCGTTCGCCGCCCACTCCAGGAGGCCCGCCCATGCCCCCGGCGCCCGCGCCCGCCCCCGCCGCCCGCAGCCACCGCTGGTTCGCGGCCTTCTACCGCCGCTGCAACGACTTCGTCGAGAAGCGCTGGCTCGCCGCGGTCCGCGCCGAACTGCTCGCCGACGTGGACGGCGAGGTGTTGGAGATCGGTGCGGGCACCGGGGCGAACCTGCCGCACTACCACCGGGCGAGCCGGGTGGTCCTCACCGAGCCCGACGCCGCCATGCGCCGCTACCTGGCCCCGCGGCTGCGCCGATGCCCCGTGCCCGTGGAGGTGGTTTCCGCACCGGCCGAGGAACTGCCCTTCTCCGACGGGTCGTTCGATGCCGTCGTCGTGACACTCGTGCTGTGCTCCGTCGCCGATCCGGAGCGGGCCGCCGCCGAGATGCGGCGCGTCCTGCGGCCCGGCGGCCGACTCGTCTTCCTGGAGCACGTCGCGGCCTCGGAGCCCCGGCGGCGCAGGCGCCAGGAGCGCCTGGACCCGCTGTGGAGCCGGGTGTTCGCCGGCTGCCACCTCACCCGGGACACCGTGCGGACGCTCCGGGACGCCGGGTTCGCCGTCGAGGACGTCCGGATGATCGGCGGCACCCCCAAGGCCGACCCGTCGGCCCCCCTCGTGGCCGGAACCGGCCGGCGGACCGCGGACTAGCCTCGCACATTGGCCAGTTGGCGGCGTGCCGTCCGCAGCCATGCGGCGTCCTGTCATGCGGCATCCCGTCAGGACTCCGCCGAGGCCAGGTCGAGAAGTCCCGTCGACAGCTCGGCGTCCAGGTCTTCGAGGCTCCATTTCCCGTCGCGCGCCGCGGTGTTGGTGGCCCAGAAGACCATTGTGCGGTCGGACGGGCGTGCGGCGAAGCGGGCGAACGACCAGTCGTTGCCGCCGTCGTGCGTGATCAGCGGCCCGTTGTCGGTGGGGAAGACGGTCAGACCGTAGCCGTAGGAGCTGGGCGAGCCGTCGCCCTCGGGCACATGCGGGGTGAACATCTTGGCCTTCGCCGCAGCGTCGAGGACGATGTCGCCCTCCAGCGCGCGGTACCAGCGGAACATGTCGCGGGCGGTCGACAGCAGGCCGCCGTTGCCGCGCAGGTTCCAGTACGGCCCGTCCGGCGCCCGAGGGTGGTCGAACGGCCTTCCCTGCGGCGCTCCGTGCTCGTCGTACTCGACCGCGACGTCGCCGCGCACGGGGTCCGGCAGCACGTACCCCGTGCGCGTCATCCCGGCCGGACCGAAGAGGTTGCGGGCCAGGTAGTCGCCGTACGGCATGCCGGACGCCTTCTCGACGACGGCGGCGAGCACCGAGTAGCCGGTGTTCGAGTACGCGTACTCCCGCCCCGGAGCCGCGTCGAGCGGCGCGGCCAGGGCACGGGCCAGCATCGCGTCCCTGCTCAAGGGCTCGTAGTCGTCGCCGATGCTTTCGGGCAGCCCGGAGGTATGAGTGAGGAGGTGGTGGATGGTGACGGCCCGCTTGTCGGCGGGAACCGCGTCCAGGTGGCTGCCGATGGGGTCGGTGACCCGCAGTGCGCCGGTCATCTCCAGTCGCAAAATGGCGGCTGCGGTAAAGGACTTCGTGATCGATCCGATGTCGTAGACGGTGTCGCAGTCCGCGGCCCGCCCGGCGGACGCGTCGGCCCGGCCCAGGCCCTGGCAGCTCACGAGCGCGCCGTTCCGGGCGGTGGCGACGGTTCCCCCGGCCCCGTCCGGCCAGTTCTCCGCAAGGAACCGCGCGACGGCGGCGGCCTGTTCGGAGGAGGGCACGGGTTCCGGCAGGGAGGGCGCCGCGGACGGCACCGCCCCCGTTGACGGGGCCGTGGGCGGCACCGACGGCGAGCCGGGCGTCGTGCCCGGGGGAGAGTCCGCGGTCTTGTCGTCCGTTCCGGAGCACGCGGACAGTGTCACCGTCAGCGAAACCACCGCGAGGGCAAGGTACTTGACGGCGCGCTGACGCGCGCCCTGCTTCATGTGCGGCATGGATTCCCCGAGTTGCCGAGTGGCCGACGCGGTACTTCCGCGTCCCGCCCAGAACGCTAGGCAGTTCGCGTGTCGGCGTCGTCACGCCCGTGAGCGAACCGGCACCTCCCCGATGCGGGGGATGCTGCGGTGCGCGGGTCCCCGGCAAGAGGCACGGGGACACCGTCACCCGGGGAGTCTCAAGGCCACGAACTCGGTGCTGGTGTCCGTGTAGCGCGTCAGATAGACGTAGTTGTCGTCGACGGCCAGGATCTGGTGGTTGAGGTAGGACTCGCCGGGCTTCTCCGGGCGGCGGGTCAGGTCGACCTGGCCCAGCTCCGTCCGGGTGCCGGTGCGCGTGTCGTACGCGACGATGCGCGCCTCGGCGTAGGAGGGCTTGTCGTACGTCATCTTGAAGGGCTTGATCTGGGATGTCACGATGCGGCCGTCGGACACGCCGACGATGTGGTCGGGGCCCTTGGACGGGTCGAGCTGCCACTCGTACACCTCGTCACCGGTCTTCAGATCCACCGCCCTGACGTTGTAATTGAGCGGCGCCCGCGGAGCGAAGTTCTCCAACCACACGCCGCCGGCGTTCTGCCCGACGCTCGCCGTGTCCCGGGACAGGCGATGCTCGTCGCCCGGGAGCCGGACCTCGTTGCCCTGGGCGTCGAACATCCGGATTGTGCGCTTCAGTTCGATCTCCATGTCCAGTGCCAGTGGCTCCGAGGAGACCACGTCGAACACCTCCAGCCCGTCGCGGTCCTCCACCGGCCGGCCCCAGAGCTTGCCGCCGGTCTCCGCGTCGTACAGCGCGAACTCCGCCATCCGCTTGCCGCCGGGTGCGATCCACCCGGGGGCGATCTCGGGCGACCCGTCGTCGGGCGAGTTGATCACGGCCACATAGCGCCCGTTGTGGGCGACCGAGTGCGCGCACGCCCGGTCGGGGGTGAGGAACGTCGGCAACACCTTCTGGGATGTGGCGTCGAAGCGCCGCAGGTCGCCGCAGGGCAGTTCGACGGTGAGCACGGTGGGGCCGAGACTGGCCCGGACGTTGCGCGCGTATGCCATCTGGTCGCGGAAGTCCTGGTGCCACAGCAGTGCTCCGGTGCGTGTGTCGACAACTCCGGCCGACGTACAGGCGGTGCCCTCTACCGGCGAGAAGACCACGACCGCGAGGCCCGCCGCCGTGGCGGCGTCGGCGTCCGGGAAGCCGCAGCGCTTCGCGCCGACCGGGAGTTGCAGGCGCCATGCCTCTTTGCCCGAATCGGCCGTGTACGCGACCACGGTCTGGTCCGTCAGCGCTGCGAGCACCACGCCGGGATCGGACGTGATGGTCCCGACTGACGCGATTCTGTCGGGCGTGGGCGCGGACCACGCCTCGGGCAGGGCGTCCGCCGGTTTCGTCGGCCCCGAGGCCGCGGTCGTGGGCGTGGGGTCGGGCAACGAACCGTCGCCGCTGCACGCGGCGGTGGACACCATCAATCCAATTGCGGCGGCGATGCCGCCCAGTCTGAGAATTCCCCGCATTCCAGCCCCTCCCTGGGCCCAACGGCCCGGTGGATTCCCCGATTTGGGCGTTGCGGAAATGGACGTGGGGAAACTCGGCGGCGTTCCGCCGAAATCGGAATCGGCGCGAGAACGACGGATATCCCTCGCCGACGGAATTCCCTCGGCGGCCGCGGAAGACCCGGGCGCGCCACCGCGTCGGCAGATCGGTGGCCCCCGCCGCGCGTCGCCCTCAGGGTGGCCTCGCCCCCGCACCGCCCCGGCGCCCGCCCGTGCCCCCTGCCGCGAGCCCGCCCGCGCGTGCCCCCGCACCGCCCCCTGCCCCCCCCGCCTGTCCCGGGCCCGCCCCGCCCTGCGCCCGGCCGCGCCCGCCTTGCCCCGCGCTTGCCCCCGCCCCGTGCCCCCGCCCTGCCCCGGGCCCGGCCTGCCCCGCCCCGTGCCCGGCCGCGCGTGCGCCCCACCCTGGGCCCGCCCGTGCCCGCCCCGCCCCGCGCCCGGCCGCGGCCGGCCTGCCCCGCGCCTGCCCCCGCCCCGCGCCCGGCCGCGCGTGCCTCCCACCCGGGCCCGCCCGTGCCCGCCCCCCGGCGCCCAGCCGCGCCCGCCTTGCCCCGCGCTTGCCCCCGCCCGTGCCCTGCCCAGGGCCCGCGCCCTGCCCTGCGCTCGCCGGTGCCCCCTGCCCGGGCCCGGCCTGCCCCGCGCCCGTCCCCCGCCTCGCGCCCGCCCGCGCGTGCCTCCCACCCGTGCCCCCCCGTGCCCGCCATGCCTTGCCCCGCGCCTGCCCCGCCCCGTGCCCGGCCGCGCGTGCGCCCCACCCTGGGCCCGCCCGTGCCCGCCCCGCCCCGCGCCCGGCCGCTGCCGGCCTGCCCTGCGCCTGCCCCCGCCCCGCGCGTGCCCCCCACCCGTGCCCCCCCGTGCCCGCCATGCCTTGCCCCGCGCCTGCCCCGCCCCGTGCCCGGCCGCGCGTGCGCCCCACCCTGGGCCCGCCCGTGCCCGCCCCGCCCCGCGCCCGGCCGCTGCCGGCCTGCCCTGCGCCTGCCCCCGCCCCGCGCGTGCCCCCCACCGCGCCCGCCCGTGCCCGCACCCTGCCCTGCGCTCGCCGGTGCCCCCTGCCCGGGCCCGGCCTGCCCCGCGCCCGTCCCCCGCCCCGTGCCCGGCCGCGCCCGCCCCCTGCTCCGCGCCCCCGCGTGCGGGGCGGGGTGGGGGTGAGAGGATCCGCGCATGAGCACGCCGAACGGCCCCGCGGATGTCGCGGGGATGCGCGAACGCAACCTGGCCCTGGTCCTGGCGGCGATCGCCCGCAGCCAGCCGGTGACCCGGGCGAGGCTCGCGGAGCTCACCGGCCTGACGAAGACCACGGTGTCCGCCCAGGTCGCGGCGCTGACCGACCTCGGCATCGTCAGTGCCGCGGAACCGGTGCCGGAGGGCCGGGGGCGGCCCGGCGCGCCGGTCTCCGTGGCGTCCGGCCCCATTGCCGGGCTGGGCCTGGAGATCAACGTCGGCTACCTGTCCGCGTGTGTCGTCGACCTGAGCCGCCGGGTACGCATCCGGCGGACCGTCGCCCGCACCGGCGCCGACGGCTCACCCGGGGACACCGTCGCGGCCCTCGCCTCCCTGGCCCGCTCGGTCACCCGGCAGGCCCGACGCGCCGGGTTCGTCCTCGCCGGGACGACCGTCGCGGTCCCGGGGGTCATCGACGGCGTCCGGGTCAACGCCCCGAACCTCGGCTGGGACGCGCTCCCGGCCGCCGAACTCCTCGCCGCCGCGCTGCCGGTCCGCCCCCTCCCGATCGCCGTCGACAACGAGGCCAATCTCGCCGCGCTCGCCGAACTGTGGTTCGGTGCGGGCCCCGAACTCGGGGACTACATCCACGTCTCCAGCGACACCGGCATCGGCGCCGGAATCGTCGTCTCCGGCACGCTCTTCCGCGGCGCCCACGGCGCGGCCGGGGAACTGGGCCACGTCATCGTCGCCCCCGACGGGCCGCCGTGCCGCTGCGGCGGGCGCGGCTGCCTGGAACAGGTCGCCGGGCTGGACGCGCTGCTCGCCGCCGCCGGGATCCGCGCGGCGGTCCGGCCGGACTCGGACGCCGTGGCGCTCGACCGGCAACTCGGCGCCGGGGCGGCCGAACTCGTCCGCCGCCTGGAAGCCGGGGACCGGCGCGCCCTCGACGCGGCCCGCGAGGCCGGCCGGGGCCTCGGCACCGCCCTTGTCGCCGCCGCGAACCTGTTCGACCCGGAGTCCATCGTCCTCGGCGGCTTGCACGCGCGCCTGGCCCCGTGGCTGTCCCCGCACATCGCCGAGGCCCTGGACGCGGGCGGCGGCCGGCTCCGAGGCCGAAGTCCCGTGCTGCGTACGTCGCAGGTCGAGGACGGCGCCGTGCTGGGCGCGGCCGGCGAGGTCGTCGCCCGGGTCTTCGCCGACCCGTTCGCGGTGGCGCGGCAACAGCGTCCAGGGTGACCCGACGCTGCCGATTACCCCGCCGCCTCCTCGGGGAAGTCCACGAGATCCGCCACCGCTGCCTCCGGCCGCCACCCCTCGGCCGCGTGCCGCGGGTACCAGCGCTCCGACCACGCCCCCGTGAACCGGCGGCCGGGCGGATCCGCGCGTACCGCGAAGTCGCCCCAAGGGACGTTGCCGCAGTAGTAGTTGGCGCCGAGGATGTCTGCCGCGCCGTACCGGATCAGGCCGCTCTCGTCCCGCAAATAGGTGCCCAGGTGAAGGTACGTGCGATCCAGCCAGCGCCCCGCGCCGAGCCAACTGCCGCTGCTCAGCGTGGCGCGGACACCGAAGCCAGGGGTGCCGTGGTCGCTGCGCACCGCGTACTCGTTCATCGCCGGACCGGTGCGCTCGATGTGGCGCGGCAGCGGCCGGTAGTGCGGGACGGCCCCGCCGGGGATGAGCACCCAGCGCTCGCACGCGTCGCCGGTCAGCGACAACTCGCCCGGCACCGTGGGCCCGGGCTCGGCATGGACCCGCAAGTGCGCAAAAAATCCCCGCCTGTTCGCCGTTTCCGGTGATCGGTGCGGCGTGTGCCACCAACTCCCCCTCCGGGCCGCCACGTTGGAATGCCTCGCCGAACTGCCGGTAGGGGCCTGCCGGTCCGTCCCCTTCGGCGTACCAGACGAAGGCCACGCCCGGCGCCTCCGGATGGTGGACGAAGTTGGCGAACAGGACGCAGCGCACGCCGGTGAACTCCTCGCCGTCCAGGGCGACATAGCAGCTCACGTGCGGCCCGGGGTCAAACATCGCACGCCCCCTCCTCCCGCTGGAAGCCGAACAGGTACCCCCCGGACTCGCCGACCGCCGCCAGGACCGGCCGTTCCGGATGCCAGGCGAGCCGCAGAAAACGGCTTCAAAACCCTTAGTCCGCACAGCGGTTCGCCGCCACCGATGCGCCACAGCCGGACGCAGCAGTCGTGCAGGTCGGTAGTGGCCACGGTGCCGTCCGGCCCGAAGGCGCAGTCGGCGATGCCGTTGGTGTGCCGGGGCAGTGTCGCGTGCGGGGTGCCCGACGCGGTCTCCCAGACGCGGCACGTGCGGTCGTGGCTCGCGGAGGCGATGAGCGTCCCGTCCGCGGAGAAGGCGCATCCGCTGACGAGGTCGGTGTGGCCGGTGAGGGTGCGCAGTTCGGCGCCGGTCGCGGCGTCCCAGACCCGCACGGTGTGGTCGTGGCTCGCGGACGCGATGAGCGTGCCGTCCGGGGAGTACGCGCAGGCCGCCACCGCGCCGGTGTGCCCGCGCAGGGTGTGCACGAGAGCGCCGGTCTCCGCGTCCCAGATCCGCAGGGTGTCGTCGTGCCCCGCGGAGACGAGCCGGAGGCGGTCCGGGGCGAACGCGAGGTCGGCGACCGCGTCGGTGTGCCCGGTCAGGACGGCGCGGGTGGCGGCCGTGGCGGCGTCCCAGATCCGGACGGTCCCGTCGTGGCTCGCGGTGGCCGGCAGGCGCCTGTCCGGCGAGTAGCCGACGCCGGAGACGGTGTCGGTGTGGCCTTGGAATGTGTGCCGCAGCTCGCCCGTGCCCAACTCCCAGAGGCGGACGACGCGGTCGTATCCCGCCGTCGCAAGGGCGGCGCCGTCGGGGGCGAACGCGCGGGCGTACTCCCACTGGAGGCGGTGCGAGGTGGGGCGCGAGATGACCTCGGCCTGCCAGACCACCACGTCCCAGTCGTGGTCGGCGACCCCCAGCGCGCTGCCGTCGGGCGAGAACTCGCACGACGTGGCCGCCTGGGCGTTGGCGAGCACGGCCCGGGCCTCGCCGGTGGCCCGGTCCCAGATGCGCGTGGTGAGGTCGTGCCCCGCAGAGGCCATGAGGGCGCCGTCCGGGGAGAAGGCGCAGGACGCCACCGGTGCGGTGTGGCCGCGCAGTTCGCGCAGGAGCGCGCCTGTGGGCACGTCCGTGAGCCGAACCGTGCCGTCTTCGCCGGCGGTCGCGAGCACCGCGCCGTCGGACGAGAGCGCGCACGACCGCACCGCGCCCGCGTGCCCGGTCAGCACGGCGCGTTCCTCGCGCGCCGCGAGGGTGGTGCCGACGGCTCGGGTGCCGAGGCGGGGAGGGGACGCGAAGGACGCCCCGGCGTCGGTGCGGCCCGGTTACGCCGAACCGACCGCGCCTACCGTGGCGTAGCGGCGAACACCTCGTGGTCGGCGGCGGCCGTCCCGAGGCGTTCCAGCAGGGTGGCGGTGATGGCCGGGTCGACCTTGAGCGTGATGCCCCACAGGTAGAAGCCGTGGACGATGCCGTGCCGGAGGCCGTCCCATGCCTCGTCCCACTTCGGCGCGTCCACCCCGGCGGCGGCGAGGCGGTCCAGGTAGTGCCGCAGCAGGTCCTTCTCGGTGCGGCGGCGGTCCTCGACGGTCAGCACGGACGCGATGTGGTAGCCGACGTCGAGGTACCACGGGCCGCGCTGGACGAGCTGCCAGTCCACGAACGCCGGCTGCCCCGCGCCGTCGAGGTACAGGTTGCCGACGTGGGTGTCGCCGTGCACGACGGTCCAGGGCTCGGCGTCGGCGGTGCCGGTGATGACGTCCTCGTACGCCGCGAACAGCCGGTCGGCGTTTCGGACTTCCACCGGGACGCCGGCGCCCACGGTGCTCTCGAAGTTCTGCCGGATCTCCCGCACGCCGCGGTGCCCGGTGTAGGAGACGAGGCGCGGGGCCAGCCACTCGGCGGTGCCGACGGTCGGGTCGCCCCAGCCGCTCGCGTGGAGTGCGGCGAGTTGCGCCAGGCTCTCGGCGGCGAGGTCGGGGGTGTACTCGCTGGCGGCGTCCAGGAACACCGCGCCCTGGTGCAGGACGTCCTCGGTGATCACGGCGCTGTGCCCGGTCTCGTGGTCGACGTCCGCGTACACGCTGGTCAGCGTGCGCACCCCGCTGCGCGCGGCGAGGTGGCGGTAGAACGACACCTCGAAGCGCCCGGTGTGCCGGAACTGGCGTCCGACCTCGGAGAAGTAGCCCTTGCCCCACAGGGTCGGTGACAGGCCCTCGGGCACGCCCCCCTCGCACTCGATGTGGAACGAGGCGTTCGTCGCCACCCGGCTGACCACCGGCCCGGGCCGCACACCGGTGACCCGGATGCCCGGGAAGCGCGGGGCCAGCGCCGCGGTGAGCCAGGTCGGGGACAGGAGTTCGTCGAGGGTCTCGGGCACGGAAGGGGCGGATCGTTCCGCGGACTGTTCCAGGGACATGGAGCGCCCTTCGCTAGTATGTCGTCACGGCGATAGGATGTTAGTACCAACTTCCTGTGCGCGGTAGTGCCTGCGACGTCCGCCCGCCACACCCCCGGCCATCCGGCGCGCGAGCCCGGACACGGGAACACGCCTGCGCCGCACACGACCGCGCACAAAAGAGCACGCCCCCGGGAAACCCACGTCGGACCCCCGGGGCCATCCCGCCGCCCAGGACTTGGCCACTTCCCCCCGAACAGCACCCGTCATCCCCTGGGTCTGTTTCGCAACGCCCGCAACCGACCGTGCCGTTCGCGGTGTGTGTCCCCGGGATCGCCGAACTATCAGACTTCCTAAGCCACTTCCCGACCTGGGTGTTCTCGATGCGGAGCCCCTTGATCGGCTCTTTCCGGGCTTGCGGCGGTCTCTCGGTTGACCAACTTGCTGGCTGTGGGACGGAGTTGTTGGTTGGGGTGGGGGAGGGCGGAAAGTTGCGGGAGGGGGTTGCGGTTGGGGGGTGGGTGCGCTTCTCTGCGTGGTACGCAGCTACAGGATTTGTTCCAACGTATCGGCCGTGAACTCGGCGACTCCGCCTGCCGCGCACCACGTAGCCCCAAGGAGCAGACTCGTGAAGCCAGGCCCGGGTACCAGAGCCGTCTGCGCGGTCGTCGCCGCGCTGGCGTTGACCGTGACCGCGTGCAGTGCCAAGGACGAGGACGACGCGAAGGACCCCGGCGGGGGAGGTGCCGCGCAGGTGAGGACGGGGCCCGGGGTCACCGACACGGAGATCCGCATCGGCGAACTCTCCGACCTGAGCGGGCCGCAGGCGCCCCTCGGCAAGAGCGTCACCAACGCGCAGCAGTTGTACTTCGACCAGATCAACGCGGCCGGCGGGATCTGCGGGCGCAGGATCGTGCTGGACGCGAAGGACCACGCGTACGACGCGCAGAAGGCGCGTACCGCCTACACCGAGATCTCCGGCAAGGTGATCGGCATATCGCAGTTGGTCGGCTCGGCCATCGTCACCCAGCTCCAGGACGACATCGAGCGCGACGGGCTGTTGACGCTGCCGCAGGCGTGGGCCTCGACGCTGCTCGGCAAGCGGGTCGTCCAGGTCACCGCGACCACGTACGACATCGAGATCATCAACGGGTTCGAGTATCTGGCCCGGACCGCGGGGGGGG
>NZ_JBPKBH010000004.1:15362-20890 GCF_051388915.1 Yinghuangia sp. YIM S09857
CCGCTCGCGAGCGGCGACAGGATCGGGCACATCTACAGCGACGACGAGTTCGGCGTGAACAGCGCGCTCGGCGTCAAGCACGCGTCGCAGACCGCGGGGGTGTCGGTCGTCGAGCAGAAGGTCAAGCCGACGGACCAGGACATGACGGCCGCGGTGACCGCGTTCAAGTCGGCCGGGGTGAAGGCGATCGTGATCAGCACCGGGCCGCGGCAGGTCGCCCCGGTCATGGTGGGCACGGAGTCGGCCGGCCTGAAGGTGCCGGTGCTGTCGCACGCGGTCGGCTTCCATCCGCAGCTCCTCGCGGTGGCCGCCGGGCCGATGGAGGCGCGTCTGGCCATTGCCAGCCCGGTGCCCGCGATCGGTTCGCCGGACCTGCCGGCGCTCACCAAGCTGACCGCCGACTACCAGGCGAAGTTCCCCGGCATGCCGGTCGACCAGGGCATCATCTCGGGCTACGCCGCCGCGGGGATCTTCGCCGAGGACCTGCGGGCGGCCTGCGCGGCGGGCGACCTGACGCGCGAAGGCCTGGTCGCGGCGCACCGCAAGCAGACCGGGATGGACGTGGGGCTCGGGCTGAAGCTGGACTTCTCGTCGAACACCGCGCCGCCGTCGTACCAGACGTTCATCCTCAAGGTGGACCGGGCCGAGCCGGGCGGTCTGGTGACGGTCGAACCGGCGCACGAGGTTCCGGGAGCCCGCTCGTACACGCTGCCGAAGACGGGGTGACCGGCCCGGAGGGTTGGCGGGCCCGGCGGGTTCGGCGGGCGGGACGGCTCCGGGGGGGGCGGGTGCGCGTCCCGGCGGTCGGCATCGGTGTGGCGGTGCCGACCGCGTCCGCTG
Organism: Yinghuangia sp. YIM S09857; assembly: GCF_051388915.1. Lineage (NCBI taxonomy): Bacteria > Bacillati > Actinomycetota > Actinomycetes > Kitasatosporales > Streptomycetaceae > Yinghuangia > Yinghuangia sp. YIM S09857. Next base: position 16,203 of record NZ_JBPKBH010000004.1, read on the forward strand.
GGCGGCCGCTCAGTACGCTGACGCGGTGACAGGGAGAAGCGCGCTGGTGGTCGGCGGCGGGATCGGCGGGCTCGCGGCGGCCGTGGCGCTGACGCGCCGGGGCTGGCAGGTCGAGGTCTGCGAGCGCGCCCCCGCGTTCACCGAGATCGGCGCGGGTCTGTCGCTGTGGCCGAACGCCCTGCACGCGCTCGCGGCGCTGGACGGACTGGACGCGCGGGTGCGGGAGCTGGGCGCGGTCGAGGCGTGGGGCGGCGTCCGCGATCGCGGGGGCCGGTGGCTGAGTCGTACCGACAACGACGCACTGCGCCGCCGGTTCGGCATGCCCCTGGTCGTCCTGCACCGCGCCGATCTGGTCCGCGCCCTGGTGGAGGCGCTGCCGGAGCGGACGCTGTGCCCGTCGACCACGGTGACCGGTATCCGGCCGCGGCCCGATGGTGTCGTGGTCGACGTCGAAACCGGCGACGGTACCGGGAGCGGCATCGAGGGCGGCACCGGCGGTGCCACCCGCCAAGACACCCGTCAAGACACCCGCCAAGACACCCGCCACGTCGACCTGGTGGTCGGCGCGGACGGCCTCCACAGCACGGTACGCCGCCTGTTCTGGCCCGAGGCCGCGGCACCCCGCTACGCGGGCTACACCGCCTGGCGCATGATCACCGACCCGCTCGCGGCACCCGTCGAGGACGGCGCCGCGACCTGGGGCCGGGGCGAGCGGTTCGGCCACACGACGTTGCCCGGCGGGCGCTACTACTGCTTCGCCACCGCGACGGTGCCGCCCGGCGGCAGCAGCCCCGGCGGCGAGTACGCGGAGCTCCTGCGGCGCTTCGGCCACTGGCCCGCCCCGATCCCGGACCTCCTCGCCGCGGTGCCGCCGGACCGCGTGCTCCGGCACGACATCCACGACCTGCCCCCGTTGTCCGGATACGTCCGCGGTCGCGTGGTGCTCCTCGGCGACGCTGCGCACGCCATGACCCCCAATCTCGGCCAGGGCGCCTGCCAGGCGCTGGAGGACGCCGTGGTGCTGGCGGCCTGCCTGGACCCCGGCGCCGCCCCAGCCGTCGACCGCCGCGGTGACTACCCCGGCGGCCACCCGGGCGACCGCCCAGCCGACCACCCAGCCGACCATCCCGCCGCCATCGATGCCGGGCTCGCCCGCTACGACCGCGAGCGCAGGCCGCGCACGCAGTCGATCGCCCGACGCTCCGCCCGCTTCGGCTCGATCGGCCAACTCGCCTGGCCGCCCGCCGCCACCGCCCGCGACCTCGCCGCCCGGCTGACCCCGGCCGCGCTCACCCTCCGCTCGATGGCCCCCATCCTCGGCTGGCGGCCCTGATGCCCGACTGGACGTACCACCCGCTGCGCGGCGCGGCAGCCACCCTGCTCGGCGCCCGACGCTCGCAGCGGGCCGCCCTGAGGATGCTCGGGCGGCTGTCCGCGCGGCCGCTCGGACGCCGCCTCGTGGCCGGGGCGTTCGGCCACCGCCCCCCACCCGCCGAACTCGCCGGGGCCGCGGCCGGGCTCGACCTGGCGAACCGCCTGGGCGCCGAGGTGCCGCCCGAAGTGGCACGCGACGCCGTACGCGCCCTGCCGACCCAGGGCGCCGGACTCGTCGTCGTGACGCCGGTGGGGCCGTCCGAGGTCGACGCGGTGCGCGAGGCGGCCGCCGGGCGGCGCGTCCCCGTGCTCGTACTCACCGGCGACCCGGCGGTGTCCGCCGCCCTCGCGCCGCACGTCGACGCCGTCCTGGCCGACGACGACGATCTGGTACGCCTGTCCTCCCCGCTCGTGGCCGACGCCGTCGCCGCGCTGGCGGCCGACCCCGTCAAGGCGGTCGTGGCCCGGCCGTCCGTGCTCCTGGCCGCCGGACCCGGCTGGTTCCAGCGCGTCGCCGAGGCCGTGACCCCCACGTCCCCGCCGCCCAACCCCCGGGCCGACGTCGGGCGGGACCCCCGCCGTTGGCCCGCCTGGTGGTGGGGCCTGTGCGTGGGCCTCGGCATGGTCGGCGCGGGGCTGGGCGCGGCGGCGATCACGCTCGGACCCGTACTGCTCTGGTACGACCGGGACTTCCTCGGCCTGGACCGCGACCACCTGCACGGCGTCAACCACCACCTCGTGTCGTTCCTCCAGCACGACCGGATCACCATGGCCGCCACGATGGTCGCGATCGGCATCCTGTACGCCGGGCTCGCCGCCGGCGGGATCCGGCAGGGCTGGCCCTGGGCGCGCAACGCGCTGCTCGCGTCCGGGCTGATCGGCTTCCCGACGCTCCTGTACTTCCTTGCGACCGGGTTCGTGGAGCCGCTGCACACCGCGGTCGCCGCCGTCCTGTTCCCGATGTTCGTGGCGGCGGTGTGGCGTGCGCCTGGGCAGCCGCGCTGGCGGATCCTCCCGGACGGGCCGGAGCACGAGCGGCGCCGGGCGCTCACCGGCCAACTCCTGATGATCCTGACCGGCGCGGGCCTGTTCATCGGCGGCGCGGTGGTGTCGGTGGTCGGGCTCACCGAGGTCTTCGTCCCCAGCGACCTGGCCTTCCTCGGCACCACATCGGACGAACTGGAGAACGCGAACCCGCGCCTCCTCGCGTTCATCGCCCACGACCGCGCGGGATTCGGCGGGGCCCTGATGGCCGCCGCGGTCGCCATCGTCCTGGTGAGCGCGTGGGGTTGGCGGCGCGGGGCGGGATGGGTGTGGTGGTCGCTCGCGGCGTCCGCCGCCTGCGGGTTCGTCCCGCCGGTCGTGGTGCACGCGCACATCACGTACACCGACTTCTGGCACCTCGCGCCGGTCTACTTCGGCATGCTGCTGACGACGGTCGCCCTCTATCTGTCTCGGCCTTATCTGTGCGCGCGTCCGAACTCGCCGGGCCGGCAGGCCGGGGGCTGACGGGGCGGGGCGCGTCCGTGCGCTCGGCACCATGCGGGCGGGCCGCCGAAACGCGGCGGCCCTTGAAGACGCCGGGCGATCGGGATACAGATCAAGACGGAGGAACGCGGCCCGGGAGTCGGGCCGTCTGCGGCGGCTCGAAGGGGAAGCGACTTGCCCACCGTCTTCGTCACCGGTGCGACCGGCCTCATCGGCGCCAACATCTGCCGTCGACTGCGCGAGCGCGGCGACGACGTCCGGGCCCTGGTGCGCCCGGGCAGCGAGAGCACCCCGCTGCGCGAACTCGGCGTCGTCCTCGTCGAAGGCGACATCACCGACGGCGCGGACGTGCGGGCCGCGGCCGAGGGCGCCGAATTCGTGGTGCACTCGGCGGCGGTGCTGGGCGGCGCCTCGCAGAACCTGGACGAGCACACACGTGTCAACACGGGCGGTCTCACCCACGTCCTGGACGCCGCGGCGGCGGTCGGGGCGCGGCGTACTGTCGCCTTGGGCACGACGACCTACTTCGACTACACCGACCGCCCGCTCAGCGAGGACTCGCCGCTGCTGGAGACGCCTCCGGGCGACCCCTACTCGGTGTCGAAGCGCGCCGCGTTCGTCGAGGTCATGCGCCGTGCCGCGGACGGCCTGGACGCGTGCGCGGTCATCCCCGGCGGCACCTTCGGGCCTTCGCCGGTCCCCGGCCGCGCGCTGGAGGCCCCGAGCTACAACCTGCGCATCCTCTTGGCCCTCAAGGGCGAGATCGAGTCGACGGTGCACTTCCCGATCCCGTGGTCGTATGCCGACGACGTCGCGGCGGTCACCGTCGCCGCCCTGGAACACGGCCGGGCGGGAGAGAAGTACCTCGCCTTCGCGCACCCGGACGACGTGTGCAGCATGGCCCAGTTCCTCAACCGGGCGTGCGAACTGGCCGGATCCGCCCACCGCGTACGCGACATCACCGCCGAACTCCTCGCCGGAGACCAGGAGTTGCAGCGCCAGTCGGGACCGAGCCTGGTCGCGCTGGCCAACCGGTCCTTCCCCGAGCCGTACTACACCGACACCCTGACCCGGACGCGCCTGGGCCACACCCCGGTGCGCCTGGACGAAGCCCTGCGCCGCACCCTCGACTGGCTGGAGGCCACGCACGGATGAGCGACCTCGCCGAACTCCTGTGGGCCGAACGGTGCGCGCTGCGCCTGCCGAAGCTGTACGCGCGCGGAATCGACCGCCGCGACTGGGCCCTGGTCCGGTCCTGCTTCGCCGACGACGCCTTCGTCGACGGCTCGCGCGACGCGCTCGCGATCGACGAGTATCTCGAACGGCTGCGGCCCGGCGTCGAGTTCTTCCCGGTCACGATGCACTTCATGGGCAACCAGATCGCCGACGTCGACGACGGGGCGCGCACCGGGAGAGTGGAAACGTACGCCGTCGCCTACCACTTCAAAGGCGAGCCGGCGGGTGCCGAGCACCCGGAGAACCTGGTCGTCGGCGTGCGCTACACGGACGAGGTGGCGCTGACCGGCGGCGAGTGGCGCATCGTGCGCCGCGCGGTCTCCGGCGACTGGCGCCAAGGACCGTACCCGGCACTGTGATGCGGAACTGGCCGCGCCACGAGGCGGCTCTGCTACGGCAGTTCGACGGCCGTACGTACGTCGCCACCTCGCTGTGGAACGCCTGGCCGCGACACGCCCACCGCGCCTGCGAATTGGGGTACGAGCTGGGCTACCGGTTGACGGACGCGCTTGTCACACGGTTCTCGATCCACCTGGAGTTCCGCCGCGACGACCGGCCGCCCGCACGTGCGCGGGCCCGGGGGGGGTGGG
>NZ_JBPKBH010000004.1:20992-38599 GCF_051388915.1 Yinghuangia sp. YIM S09857
GCGGGCCCGCGCCGCCGGTGCCGTGTTGTTCACGGGCGGCGCGATCCCCACGGGAGTGCCCGGCGGACCGGGCGGCGTCACGTCGCGCGAGGCCGCTCGGGCACGCTTCGAGTTGGTCGTGGCCCAGTCGAAGGACCGCCGGCTGCTGACCGTCCTGCTCCTGGCGTGGTGCGCCACCGTACTGCTGGTGCTGGGCGGCGCGTTGGCCGCGGTGGGGCAGAACGCGGGTTACGGATTCCTGGTGCCAGGGGCGGTCATCGCGCTGTCGTTGATCGTGGCCTGGGCCCTGCGTTCCCTCGTCGCACGCCGACACGCCCGCTACCGGGAACTGCTGCGGCGCTACGAGGCGGAACGCGACGAACTGGTGTGACAGCGGCGGGTGACCTCGTGTCCGGGCCGGCGTCGACTGCCAACTCCCGGGCGCTGCGGTGGGAAACGATGTCGCCTCCGGTCGCGTCAGTGACCACTTGCCGCAAGGAAGCATGCGCGTTCGCGGATTGGACGCCGATCGCGGTTGCGTGCGCTACGAGGCCTTGGGCTGCGAAGTAGGCTGGACGGGCCGAATTTCCGCGCAGGAAGGGAAAGGTGCACGTGGTCGGTTCTTCCGTGTTTCCGGGTATCCGTGCCGTGGGTGAGCGTCCGGCAGTCGGGACGATCGTGACTTTGCCGGAGCCCCGTTTGGTCGAGATCGCCGCGCTGGCGGGCTGCTCATGGGTGATGGTGGACTGCGAGCACGGCGCGGTGACCACCGCCGACGTGGGGCGAGTCCTGGTGGGCGCGCCCGCCGGTTTCCCGGTCCTTGTCCGTGTGCCCGCCGCGGAAGAGGTCCACGTCAAGCAGGCGTTGGATGCCGGAGCGGTCGGCATCGTCTGCCCGATGGCGGAGAACGCGGCGGCGGTGCGCGAGTTGGTGACCTGGGCAAAGTATCCGCCTTTCGGCACCCGGTCGGTGGGCGTCGGCCGCGCGCACGGGTACGGCCTGTCCTTCGCCCCTTACCTCGATAGGGCCAACGAGACCACGTCCATTGTGGTCCAGATCGAATCGGCGGCAGGGCTCGCGGCCCTGGACGACATCCTCGCGGTCGAAGGCCTCGGCGGGGTGCTGATCGGACCGTACGATCTGTCGGCGAGCCTGGGGCACGTCGGCGTGCCGTCCGCGCCCCCGGTCCTCGCCGCGGTTTCCGAGGTCATGTCCCGCTGCAACGCCGCCGGCGTTCCTGTGGGCCAGTTCTTCGCGTCCGGCACCGCGTATACGGACTCGCCTCTGCCCGATTCCCTCGACTTCATCGCCGTCGGCCTGGACACCGCGCTCCTGGCTCAAACGATCCACGGGCATGTGGAGCACATCGCCGCTTCCGCGTGCGCCGACGGCCCTGTCCCTGGTGCGACCGTGCTGAACATCGCCCCAGCGCCCAGAGGTTGACAGTAAGGCCATTCGACAAGAGCAGGGTTGTCGTCCGGACGACGAGCGCGAACGCACGCGGAGCGCCTTCGTGCGTCTGCCACGGGCGAAGCACGCGGGTACCGTGGGCACCTCTTCGGATCCGGGCGCGCAGTGGGCGCGCGGGCGGAGCGCCATGCGGGCGCGGCGACGCGCAGGAAGCGGAAGGAAGTCGACGTGGACGAGACCGTGGTCCGGTTGCGGCACCACGCGGTGCTGACGCCGGGACCCGGCGGTGATCCGACCGACGAGGCGGTGTCCTTGGCGCTCGCCCCGGGCGGCCGGATCGTCGTGCTCTGGACGTCCCGGGCGCGCGCCGAGGCGACACGTGCGCGCATCACCGCGGCATCCGGGGTGACGTTCCCCGAGAGCCGGATGTCGGCCGACGTGTCCGCCCGCGTCACCGTGCACGCACCGGACGCGGTGGAGGCCGCTCGGATCCCGCGACTGTCGGTGTCCCACCCGTACGCCCAACTCCTCCCGGAGGACCGGGTGTTGCTCGTCGGCGCGCGGGCGGCCTGGCGTCCGGAGCCGGAGGGGCCGGAGCGCAACGCGGTCCTGCACGACGCGGACGGGCACGTCCTGGCGGAGGGGGTGTTCGGCGACGGCGTGGCCGGGATCGCCACCACGCCGAGTGGGAACTGCTGGGTCCGCTACTTCGACGAGGGGATCTTCGGCAACTTCGGGTGGGGGTACGACGGGGCGCCGCCGCCCGTGGGCGAATCGGGCCTGGTCCGGTTCGGCCCGGACTTGGCGCGGAACTGGTCGTACTCCGAGCGCGGCGCCGGGCTGCCCGGCATGTGGGGCACCCCCGCGCTCAACGTCGACGGCGAGACGGCGTGGGTGTCGTACGAGCAGGCCAACGACATCGTGCGGATCGCGGACGGGCGGACGACGTGCTGGACGCAGGACGCCCTCGCCCGGATCCACGTCCTGGCGGTGGGCGCCGACCGGGTGGCCGCCCTCGGCAGGCCGCACGGCGACGACGGTCCCGATTACCTCACCGGGACCCTCGCCGACGGCCGCTTCGACGCGACCGCCGGCTTCCGGCTCGCCCTGCCCGACGGCTCGCCGCTACCGGAGCGGTGGCAGGTGTTCGCTCAAGGGCCGGACCTGCACGTGGTGTGCGGGCAGGACTGGTACCGCGTGGGTCTGGACGACCTGCCCTGACAGGCGCGGCCCGCAACACCCCGGCCGTCGGTTCACCCGCGGTCGGTTCACCCGCCGTCGATCCATCCGGCGTTGATCCACGCGCCGTCGATCCACGCGCCGTCGAACCATCCAGCGTCGATCCACCCGCCGTCGATACACCCGGGGTCAGCCCGCCTGACGTCGGCCCGTTCAGTCCGCCCCGCGCGTGAGCGGGCCGTTCGCGCGCCGGGCGACCGCATGCGCGCCGATGCCGAGCAGCGCGGCGCCGAGCAGCAGGCCGAGGCGCCGGACGTCGGCGGCCCCGTCCCAGCCGATATGGCCGATCTCGGGGACCACGAACCCGCTGTACAGCACCCAGCACACCCCCGCCACGCCCACCGCCGCACGACCGCGAGCCGGGGCGCGGTACGTCACCACCGCGGCGAACACGCACAGCGTCAGGAACGCCCACGCCGTGTGCCGGACCGCCCCCGACACGTCCATGACCGCCACGACCAGCGCGCCGCCGAAGAACGCCACGGCGATGACCGCGCCGGTCGACGCGGGCGTGGCGACCGTACGCCTGTCCCGCACCGCGACCGCGTCCTTGCGCCGGTCGCGGCGGCGGCACAGCGCTCGGTACGCCGGGCGTTCCACCGCGACCGTCAGCACCCACCCGCCCACGATGCCGGTGGCGACGAAGCCGAGCATCTGCACCACGGGTCCGGCGCCGGCCCGGTGGAGGTACCGCATCGTGATGATGCCGAGTGAGAAGTGCGCCAGGTACGCGCCGTAGCTGATGCCCGCCAGCCAACGCACCGCCCGATGTGTGGACTTCGGCAGTGCGCGGTCCCAATCGGGGCCCCAGGCCGCCAGATGCACGATGACGACGGCGATCGAGATGAGCACCAGCAGGGCCAGGCCGCGCAGTTGCAGCCACTGCTCGAACAGGCCCGCCAGGGTGAGCGCGAGGCCGTGCACGCGGCCGATGCGCCGCGTCGCCACCAGGTAGACCGCGACGCCCAGCACGAACAAGTGGGCGCGGTGCCACCCGAGTCCGTCGTGCAGCATGCGGAACGGCTCCCACGCGGTGTTGGCACGGATCGGCCACAGGGCGAGTTCGACCGCGAGTACGCCCCACAGCCACACCGCGGCGCGCGGCCCGCGCCGCCACGAGCGCACGCGTACCACCACCAACATGGCGGTGAACGCGGCGAGTTGGACGGGCAGCGTCCAGTAGGACAGGTCCACGAACGGGTACGTCTGCGGCTTCCACTGCCACAGCATCAGCAGGTTCGCCCCGATGTCGGACCAGGTTGGGGCCCACCAGCCCTCCAGGGCCAGCTTGCGTTGGAGGTAGCCGGTGATCAGCACCGCCGCCCAGAAGGCGGGCAGCAGGCGGAAGAGGCGGCCGAGCCACCAGCGCCACGCGTCCTGCCGCGACACCACGGCGGCGGCGAAGTAGCCGGAGATCACCAGCAGCGTGCTGGCGCCGACCGGCCAGCCCCAGGTGAGCGGGCGTTCGCCCAGCTCCGGGTGCCACGCCACCGCCAGCGACGAGCCGTGGAAGAACATCACCAGCAGCACCGCGGCCACTCGGACGACGTCCCAGCTCATCCGGCGGCCGGACGCTGCCGCCGCCGCGGGCGCCGCCGCCGTCGCGGCCGGGGGCGGCTTACCGGGGACGGGGCCAGTACGGGGGTGGTCAGCAGGCATGGCGTACGCGACTTCCGGTCGGCATCGACAACCCCGTCACCGACCGGGCTGCCGCGAGCGCAGACACCGGGACGAGCAGCAGGACGGCAATACGGTGAATACAGGCAATGCGAATACAGGCGATAAATGCAGCAAAAGCCGCGCCGCGCTCGGCCGGGATACTGCCGGCCGCGACCGCGACACGGTCGACTGCACTTTCCTTAACGGCCCGGATCGCGGGGAGTTCCGGCACGGAGGCCCCGGGAACGAAGATCGGTCGGCATCGCGACACGACGTTCCCACTTTGCTCCTTTGCTGCCTCTGCCGCCGACCACCCGGCCGGTTCTCGGCCCGGGGCGGCGCGACCCGCCGATCGGCAGGCCGCGCGCTGCCCGCGTGGGGGTTACGGACCGCCTCAGTCTCGCGAAGCGTTGGGCGGCGCGTCCATCCGCACTGGCACCCATATTCGCACCGGCGCGCTACGCGCGGTCGTGCACCGCAATTGCGTACGAGCGCGCGCGGTGACCCGGGCGGGCGGCGCGCCGAAGGGAGCTCCGACGCCCCGCTCGGGTGCCCTCGGCCCTCTCAGGCCTCGCTCGCCTCGACCGACCATGTGCGGAGCTTCTCGGGGTTGAGCACCACCCAAATGTGCGAGATGCGGTCTGCCGTGATGTCGAACGCGTACACCGCCATCGTCACCCCGTCCATCTCGGCGACCAGGCCCGGCTGTCCGTTGACCGTGCGCGGTACGAAGGCCAGGTTGTCGGTGGCGCGTCCGGCCAGGTCGACCAGGTAGCGGGCGATCTGCTCGCCGCCTTCGATGGGCTCCAGTTGCGCCTGCGTCAGCCCGCCGCCGTCCGCGGTGGCCACCGCGGACGGATCGAGCAGGCCGACCAGGGCCTGGATGTCCTTGGCCTCCCAAGCCGCCTTGAACTCCCGGACGAGCTCGGCCATCTGCGCCGACGGCGTGGCGACCGGCCGCGAGTCGCGGACGCGGCGGCGTGCGGAGGAGGCGAGCTTGCGGCACGCGGCGGGGGTGCGGCCGACGATCTCGGCGATCTCCACGAAGGTGTAGCGGAAGACGTCGTGAAGGATGAACACGACCCGTTCCGCCGGCGTCATCGATTCGAGCACGACGAGGAACGCCATGTTGATCGACTCGTCGAGAGTGACCCGGTCGGCCGGGTCCACCGGCGCGGGGGAGCGGCGTCCGCCCAGCCACTCGGTGCCCTCGGGGACCGGCTCGGGGAGCCACTGGCCGACGTAGCGCTCCCGCCGCACACGCGCCGAGCCCAGCAGATCGAGGCAGACGCGGCTGGCCACGGTCGTCAGCCAGGCCCCGGGCGTGTTGATGGCCTCCTGCTCCTGCCGGGTCATGGCGTACCAGCGCGTGTAGGTCTCCTGGACCACGTCCTCGGCGTCCGCCAGCGAACCCAGCATCCGGTACGCGAGGTTCAGCAGATGCCGGCGCTCGCTCGTGACCGCGCTCAGGCCCGGGTCGTGCGGGTCCTGGTGGCCGCGGTCCTCGCTCGGCTCGTCGGGAGTGGTCATCGTTCTACGGCTCCTCGGTCGCGGTTGCCCCCACCACCTTGGACGAGACAGCCCGCCGGAATGTGAGGCCGCCGCGCACCTCACACTCCGCGGCCCTGTCCGGTCGGACAACGGGGACAACCCAAGGGCCCGTACCCGCGGCGCCCGCGACGCCATTCCCACCGACCCGTCCCCCGCTCCACGGAAGGACCGTACCGACCATGACCACCCACCCCTCGACCACCTCGTTCACCGACCCGGCGACCGACGACCGCCTCATGCGGGCCGCCACCGCACTGGTGGCGAACGGGTTCGGCGTCGAGATCCTCGACGACGTCGCCGCCGCGCGCACCCGTATCCCCGACCTGGTTCCCGACGGTGCGAGCGTGTTCACCTCGGCCAGCGAGACCCTGCGCCTGTCCGGCATCGAGGACGACATCAACACCGGCGACCGCTACCGGGCCCTCAAGCCCCAGGTCCTGGCCATGGACCGGCTCACCCAGGCGGACGACATCCGCCGCCTCCTCGCCAGTCCCGACGTCGTCCTCGGCAGCGTCGCCGCGGTCACCGAGACCGGCACCCTCGTCGCCGCCTCCGGCAGCGGCAGCCAACTCCCCGCCTACTCCGGCGGGGCCGCGCACGCCATCTTCGTCGTCGGCGGCCAAAAGCTCGTCCCCGACCTCGCCACCGCCCTGCGCCGCATCGAACAGCACGCCCTCCCTCTGGAAGACGCCCGCGCCCGCCGGGTCTACGGCAGCCCGAGCGCCATCAACCGCCTCCTCGTCCTCAACGCCGACCCCCACCCCGGCCGCACCACAGTCCTCCTCCTCCGCCAACCCATAGGCTTCTGACGCTCTCCACCCCGACGCTGCGCAACCGGCGATCCGCCGCCGCCATCGCCACGACGAGGCGGCCTTGGCGGCGCCGCAATCGCCGGACTGCGCAGCAGCGTCGAACCGTGTCGGGCCCGGGCGGTTGGGGGGCGACACGGGCGCGTCGCGGCGGGCCGACGGTCGGGTTCTGCCGGACGAAGTCCTGGAAGGCGATATCGGAAACCGCCGCGACCACCGCCCGAACGAGCGCACAGCGCATCGTGTACGCCTGTTCCCACAACGCCTCAGCTTCCGAACCCGCCTCGCCCTCCGAACCCGCCTCACCCTCATCCACGGCGGACTCTTCCCGCCGACCGGGCGGTCCTGTTCGTCACCACGTACGCCCTCTTCCGCCGCCAGTTGGCGGAACGCGGCCAACTCCTCGTCACCAAAGGCGTCCCGCCCGTCGCCCCCGCCGAACGCGCGTCGCACACCTTCGTGTTCACCGATGACGGCAAGCTCCTCGCCGGACGGGCCGCGCAGCGCTGGGTGCGGGACCAACAGGCCGCGTTGCACGACGCAGCCGTGCAGCTGAATGGGGGACTCTCGCGCGTGGCATGCGGGCACCGTCCGGCGTCGCGTTCAGGATGCAGGGGAATCCCGCGTATGGCGGGTCGGAGCCTGAAGGGGAGTGCCGATGGTGCGGATGAAGGGCCTGGTCGCGGTCGTTGCGGTGGCGGTGACCGTGTCGGCCCCGGCGGCGTTCGCGGGCCAGGACGTCACGGAGATGCGCTCCTACGTCGTCGGCGGCGGCAAGCCCCGCGGCGTCATCGAGGGCCAGACGTGGGGGACGTACGCGATGCTCCGCGACGCCTCCGACCACCGCGTCGGGGACGCCTCCATCGAGTGCGCCGTCGAGAAGGCCCGAGACAAGCGCGTCATCGCCGAATGCACGCACGCGCTGCGCGTCGACGGCCGCGGCACGCTGCTGCTCAGGGGCGTGCACCACTACAAGGACCAGACCGTCATGCCCGGCACCGCCGACCCAATGCGCCTGATGGTCGTCGGCGGCACCGGCGACTACGCGTCCGCATCCGGAACGGCCGACGTGCTCGAAGTGCTCGGCGGCTACTCCTACCGGTACGGATCGCTCGGCTGACCCCGCCGGACCCCTGCCACCCCCAAGGAAGGAGCCGAGCATGACCGACGCGCCGGCGACCACCGCAACCACAACCCCGGCCACCACGGCGAAGACCGCCCGAGCCACGGCCGCCCCCGCCACGACGCCCCCGCCCGACCCCGGTCTCCGCCTGCGCGAACTGGCGTTCGGTGCCGTGACCGCCGCCGCCGTACGCGCCGCGCTGCGCCTCAGTGTCGCCGACGCGCTCGACGAACAAGCGGCCACCGCCGAGGAGTTGGCGTCCCGCATCGACGTCGACCCGACCGCGCTGCGGCGTCTGATGCGGGCCCTGGTCTCGCACGGCATCTTCGCCGAGGACGGAGACGGCCGCTTCGCGCACAACGACGCCTCGCTCCTCCTGCGCGCCGGAGTGCCCCGCAGCATGCGCGACGTCACCCTCTGGGCCACCGAGCCGTGGACCTGGCAGGCCTGGCCCCGCCTTGAGGACGCCGTACGGCACGGCGGCAGCGTCTTCCCCGCGCTGCACGGCAAGGGCTTCTTCGACTACCTGCACGAGGACGCCCCGGAGTCGGCCGAGACCTTCAACCGCGCGATGACCCAGTCCAGCCGTCAGTCCGCCGAGGACGTCGCGGCGGTGCTCGATCTCGCGGACGCCCGCGTCGTCGTCGACGTCGGCGGCGGCCAGGGCGTCCTGCTCGCCACGCTCCTCGAACGCCACCCGCACCTGCGCGGCGCGCTCCTCGACCTCCCCGCCGTCATCGCCGACGCGGACGCGCGGCTGCGTCCCGGCGGTCCGCTCGCCGACCGCGCGGAACTGGTGGCGGGCGACTGCCGCGACGAGATCCCGGTACGCGCCGACGTCTACATCATCAAGAACGTCCTCGAATGGGACGACGAGAGCACCCGCCACGCCCTGGCGAACATCGTCGCAGCCGCCGAACCCGGCGCCCGCGTCGTGGTGATCGAGAACCTCCTCGACGAGGGCGCGTCCCGGAAGTTCACCACCGCCATGGACCTGCTGCTCCTGCTCAACGTCGGCGGTGCCAAGCACACCGAGGCCAGCATCCTGTCCGCCATGGGCCGTGCCGGACTCGACGTGCGCGAGGTGAGCGCCATCAGCGCCGCACTGCACATGTTCGACGGCCGGAAACCGGACCACGACAGTTCCCGCCGCAACGCCGCCGGCAAACCTGCGCATGATGCCGCTGGGTGAACTCGGCCCGGATGTCCCCCCAAGGGGCCAAGGGCCGTGCGCGAACGCACTAGCAGCGGTCGCAGCCTTGCCGGGCCCGGCTCATGGTGGTAGAGGCGCACCGCCGATCCCCGTGTTGACGTCCCGTCAACAGTCTTGCGGGCGCCGGAAGGACAAGCCCCATGCGTCGTGCACGCACCCTCGTCGCCGGAGCCGCCCTCGGTTTCGCGGCGCTGACCATCGCCGTCCCGTCCGCCCACGCCGACTCCCACACGCCCGAGAGCTCCTCGACCGAGAAGTCCTGGTCGGGCGGCGACGGCGGCAAGTGGGAGGAGAAGAAGCGGTCCGGCGAGTACAAGGCGCCGCAGGGCGGCCCCCACGCGGGCATCGGCATCCTCGACGACGGCGCGGGCCTGGCGACCGGCGGTGCGCTGATCGCCGGTGGTCTCGGCCTCGGCGTGCACGCGCTGCGCCGTCGCACCACCACGGGCGCCGCGCAGGCCTGAGCACGCCATCCGCGGACCCGTGTCGGGTCCCGCCCCCGTGCGGCGGGTCCCGGCACGGGTCCGCTGCCCGCTCCGGCGTGCCGGGCGCATCCGGCGGACCACGAAGCCCCGTTCAAACGAGGAAGGCGGCCAGTGACATGGGACGCGCGAAGCTGACGGCGGTGGCCGCGGGCGCGGTGATTCTCGGCGTGTGCGTGATCGGCAACGACCTCAAGAACGAGGACGGGCCCCCGCAGCCCGCCGCCGCGCAGTCCGCGGCCCCGGCCCCGGCCGCCGCGCCCGGGTCCGCACCCGACTCGGCGGCCGACTCCGCTCCCGAGACCGCACCCAAGGCCGCACCCGACGCCCCGGGCAACCCCGCCGCGCCGCAGCCCGCGCCCCCGGCGGCCCCCGCCGCACCCCCGCCCGCCGAGCCCATGAAGCACTCGCCTCCTCTGCGCATCCGGATCCCCGCCGTCAAGGTCGACGCCCCCGTCATCGGGGTGGGCCTCGACGCGAAAGGCGTCCTGGAGGTCCCGCCCGCCAACAACCGCAATCTCACGGGCTGGTACGAGGACGGCCCCGCGCCCGGCGCCCGCGGCGCCTCGGTCATGCTCGGCCACGTCGACTCCAAGACCGGCCCCGCGGTGTTCTGGTCCCTCGGCAGCCTGAAGCAGGGCGACAAGATCACCGTCGACCGGGCGGACGGCAAGACGGCGGCGTTCGAGGTCGACGTGGTCGAGTCGTTCCGCAAGGACGCGTTCCCGGACAAGCGTGTGTACGGGCAGACCCCGGACGCGCAACTCCGCCTGATCACGTGCGGTGGCACGTACGACAAGCAGCGCAAGGACTACCTGGAGAACGTCGTCGTCTTCGCCCACCTCGTGCCGGGATCCTGAACACCGGCAAGCGAGTCGCGCCGAGGCCGCCGGACCACACCCGTGATCCGGCGGCCTCGGCGCACTCACACCTCACACCGGCGACGACCCCGCCCCGCAGCGCAGCGACATCGCCCCGACGACCTCGCGCAGCACCGCGACGGCGTCACCGGCCCCCGCGTCCGCCTCCGAACGCCACGCCACGAATCCGTCCGGCCGGACCAGCACCGCGCCCCCGGCGCCGACGCCGTACAGCGCCGCCCAGTCGACGCCGTCCTCGGTGACGAGCACGTCGGAGGACGACTCGCCGCCGTCCGCCACCGCGTAGACGGCGAGCGGCCCGTCCAGCTCCGCCGCGGCACGCCGCCACGGTTCCCCCGCCGGGCCTTCGCGCGTGAGCAGCACGCAGCGCGACTCGTACAGGTCGAGCAGGGAGACGCGCTCCCCGCCCCGCCGCACCCACGCGTGCGGTGCACGGCTGCCGGGCGACCCGTCGGGCGGACGGAACGCCTCCGGTACGACCGGGAGTTCCGGATCCGCACCGACGACCGCACCGCGCGGATAGCGGTATCCGAGAACCACCCCGAGCACCCCGGGCTGCCGCCCCGCCGGAGGCCCGCCCCCGGGCGGACGGCCGCCCGGAGCACCGTTCGGGGGACCGCCCGCCGGCGGACCACCACGAGGGGGACCACCGGCAGAAGCACCGCCGCTCGGCGGCCCGCCAACAGGGGCACCACCCGGCCGACCACCCACCGGCGGTCCACTCGCGCCCGACCCACTCGCGCCCGACCCACTCGCGCCCGGCCCACTCGCGCCCGGCCCACCCCCAGGCGCACCACCCGCGCCCGCCACATCTCCCCGCGGCGCATACCCCGGATGGCTGTGCTCCACCGAACGACTCGACGCCCGCGCCGCGGTCGCCAGAGCCACCGGCCGACGCTCCGCCTCGTACGTGTCCAGCAGCGCCGCGTCGGCCTCCCCGCGCAGCACCGCCGCCAGCTTCCACGCCAGGTTGTGCGCATCCTGGATACCGGTGTTCGACCCGAACGCGCCCGTCGGCGACATCTCGTGCGCCGAGTCCCCGGCCAGGAAGACGCGGCCCTCGCGGTAGCGGTCGGCCACACGTTCGGCCGCGTGCCAGGGGGCCTTTCCGGTGATCTGCACGTCCAAATCCGGCACCCCGGCGGCGGCGCGGATGTGCGCGATGCAGCGTTCGTCCGTGAAGGCGTCCAGCGGCTCCCCGCGTTCCGGATGCCAGGGGGCGTGGAAGACCCAGCGCTCGGTGTTGTCCACCGGCAGCAGGGCCCCCTCGCCGTCCGGGTCGGTCAGGTAGCAGACGATGAAGCGCCGCTCGCCCACGAACTCGGCGAGCCGCTTGCTGGTGAACGTGATGCTGACGTTGTGGAACAGGTCGCCCGGCCCCGACACGCCGATGCCGAGCCGGTTCCGCACCGGGCTGCGCGGCCCGTCCGCCGCGATGAGGTAGTCCGCGCGGACGGTACGCCGCTCGCCGCTCTCCCGGGCCTCCAGCACCGCCGTCACGCCGTCCGCGTCCTGCTCGAACTCCACCAACTCGGTGCCGAACCGCACCGGCTCGTTCAGTTCGCCCGCATGGCGTACGAGAACCGGCTCCAGATCGTTCTGGCTGCACAGGCACCACGAACTCGGCGAGAACTTGGCCAGTCCGCCGCCCGGGTCGATCTCCTTGAACAGCCACTCCTGCTCGTCCCCGGCGATGGTGCGGGCCTGCAAAATGCCGTGGTTCCCGGCCAGCACCGCGGACGCCTCCCGGATGCCCGCCTCCACGCCGGCCGTGCGGAACAGCTCCATCGTGCGCACGTTGTTGCCGCGCCCCCGCGGGTGGCGCGACGTGCCGGTGTGGCGCTCCACGACGAGGTGCCGGACGCCCAGGCGCCCCAGGAACACCGACGCCGACAGCCCCACCAGGGAGCCGCCGACCACCAGCACCGGAACGCGTTCGTCGTCGTGTCGATCGTCGTGCGGACTCATCGGCTCCACCTTGGCTCCACCTCCGTGCGGCACCAGCGTGCTCTTCCCACGGGCGAGTTCCCGGCCGCGGCCCGGTCCCCTCACGGCCGATGGCCATATCACCCGGATGCCCTCTAAAAGGTGCCCGACGTCACAGACGCCCTCACGCTCGAACACGGGGCCCACGACTGAAGGATGGACATGGACACGACTGTCCGAAGCCAGGTCGACCGCGACGACGTCGCCCGAGCCGGCGCCGACGGGGCGAAGCTCCGCGTGCTGCTGATGCTGGAGATCCACGAAGGGTCGCAGGACCGGTTCCTCGACGCGTACGAGAGCATCCGCGACCAGGTCGCCCGCGTGCCGGGGCACCTGCGCGACCAGCTCTGCCAGTCGATCGAGGACCCCACGCAGTGGCTCATCACCAGCGAGTGGGCGGGCGCTGACGAGTTCCTCGCGTGGGTCGACAGTCCCGAGCACCAGATGATGGTCCGCCCGCTGCACGGCTGCGTGCGCGGCACCCGCTCGCTGCGGTACGCGGTCGCCCGCGAGACAGACAAGAACCACCCGGACGCCCACCCCACCCGGACCGCCGGCCGACGTGCCGCCGCCCCCGAGGCCCGTCCCGCCGCCCCGCGCCCCGCCGCCGACGGCGTCATCCGCTGCGCGCTGAGCTTCCCGGTCATGCCCGGCAGCGAGGACGAGGTCGCGCACATCCTGAGCGCCTACGACCCGCCGGACCCGCGCGTGGACGACACCACCTCGCTGCGCCGCACGTCGGTCTTCATGCGCGGCCCCGTGGTGGTCCGGGCGATCGAGATCACCGGCGACATGGGCGCCGCGATGGCGCACGTGGCCCGGCAGCCGCAGGTTCGCCGCGTCGAGGAAGCCCTCAACCCGCACCTCGTGGAGCCGCGCAACCTCGACGACCCGCAGGCGGCCCGGGAGTTCTTCATGCGCGCCGCACTGGCCGAGGCCTTCCAGCGGACCTCGGTGCGCCCCCGTCCCGACGACGAGCGCGCCACCCGCCACGCCTACCTCTACCCGGTGCGCCACGGCAGCGCCGAGGCCGCCGCACGACTGCTCGCCGAGCACGACGAAGCCGTGCTGGCCGACCCGGACGGCCCGCTCGCCGCCACGTCCGTCTACGTGCGCCAGGACCTCCTGGTCCGCGTGGTCGACCTGCGCCCCGGTCACGACGACGACCTCGCCGCCCGACTCGGCGTCGACCCCCGCACGGCCGCCCGCATGGCCGAACTGCTCGACGGCCACGACGACTTGGCCGACACGTCGGGCCTCCGCCGCCTGCACGAAGCGAGCGCCATGGCGTCGGTCACCGACCGCCGTGCCGCCCTCACCCCGGAGGTGACTGCATGAACGCGACACCCACCCCCACCACGCCCGAAGCACAGCGCGCCGAACCGGCGCCGACCGCCACCGACGCGTGCTGCGCGGCGGAGCAGGTCCGCATCGTCGGCCTGCACGAGGTGGCGCCCAACCGGCGCCGCGGCGGCGACCTCCGGGTCACGCTCAGCCCGACGACCGTCGGCTCGACCAGCGGCTTCATGGGCGTCGCCCTGCTCGCCCCCGGCGAGACCATCTCGGAGCACTACCACCCGTACTCCGAGGAGTTCGTGCACCTGGTGTGCGGTTCGCTGGAAGTGGACCTGGACGGCGTCACCCACGAACTGCACGCCGAGCAGAGCCTGATGGTGCCGCGCAACATGCGCCATCGGTTCCGCAACACCGGCCGGGTCGAGGCCCGCATGGTCTTCCAGCTCGCGCCGCTCGCCCCCAAGCCCGAACTGGGGCACGTCGACACCGAGGTGCTCGCCGACCCGCACGAGCCGCATCCCGGCATCGGCGGTCGGTCGTGACGTTCCGTGTCGCGGTCACCGGCGTCGGCGTGGTGGCGCCGGGCGGCGTCGGTGTCCCCGCGTTCTGGGACCTGCTGACCGCCGGCCGCACCGCCACCCGCGGCATCACCTTCTTCGACCCGGCGCCGTTCCGCTCCCGGATCGCCGCCGAGTGCGACTTCGACCCCGCGGCGCACGGGATCACCGGCGAGCGCGCGCAACGCGCGGACCGCTACGTGCAGTTCGCCCTCGCCGCGGCCGGCGAGGCGGTGTGCGACAGCGGCGTCGACCTGGCCGCCGAGGACCCGTGGCGCGTCGGTGTGTCGCTGGGCACCGCCGTCGGCGGCACCACCCGGCTGGAGCACGACTACACCCGGGTCAGCGGAGAGGGTGCCCGCTGGGACGTCGACCACCGCGCCGCCGAGCCGTTCCTGCACCGCGCCTTCACCCCGGCCGCGCTGTCCTCCGAGGTCGCCGAGGAGTTCGGCGCACGGGGCCCGGTCCAGACCGTGTCCACCGGCTGTACGTCCGGCCTGGACGCGATCGGTTACGCCGCGCACGCCATCGAGGACGGACGCGCCGACGTCTTCCTCGCCGGCGCGTCCGACTCCCCGATATCGCCGGTCACCGTCGCCTGCTTCGACGCCATCAAGGCCACCTCGACGCGCAACGACGACCCGGCGCACGCCTCCCGGCCGTTCGACGCGCACCGCGACGGGTTCGTGCTCGGCGAGGGCTGCGCGGTACTGCTGCTGGAGGAGTTCGGCCGAGCCCGGGGCCGCGGCGCCCGCATCTACGCCGAGATCGCCGGGTTCGCCACGCGCGGCAACGCGTACCACATGACCGGGCTCACCCGGGAGGGGCTGGAGATGGCGGTGGCGATCGGCCGGGCCCTCGACGACGCCCGCCTGGATCCGCGGGACGTGGACTACGTCAACGCGCACGGCTCCGGGACCCAGCAGAACGACCGCCACGAGACCGCCGCCGTCAAGCGCGCCCTCGGCGAGCACGCCCGCCGCGTGCCGATGAGCTCCATCAAGTCGATGGTCGGGCACTCGCTCGGCGCCATCGGCGCGATCGAGGTCGCCGCGTGCGCGCTGGCCATGGCGAACGGCGTCGTGCCGCCCACCGCCAACTACGAGACGCCCGACCCCGAATGCGACCTCGACTACGTACCGCGCACCGCCCGCGAAGCCCGCCTGGACACCGTCCTGTCGGTGGGCAGCGGCTTCGGCGGGTTCCAGTCCGCCGTGGTGCTCGACCGCCGGTCGCTCGACCGGGACACCAGACCGGGGAGGACCGCGCGATGAGCCCCGCACCCCGCCGCGGCGTCGTCACCGGCGTCGGCGTCGTCGCCCCCAACGGCATCGGAACCGACATGTTCTGGAAGGCCACCCGTGAGGGCACCCCGCACCTGGCCCGCATCACCCGCGAAGGCTGCGCGGACATGCCGCTCGCGGTCGCCGGGCTCGTCGACGAGTTCGACCCGGCCGGCACCGTCGAGGACAAGTACCTCGTGCAGACCGACCGCTTCACGCACTTCGCGCTGCACGCCGCCGACCAGGCGCTGCGCGACGCGGACCTGCCGGAGCTGCCGCCGTACGCGGTCGGGGTGGCCACCGCGAGCAGTTCCGGCGGCGGCGCGTTCGGCCAGCGCGAGTTGCAGAACCTGTGGGGGACCGGGCCGCAGATGGTCGGCCCGTACCAGTCCATCGCGTGGTTCTACGCCGCCAGCACCGGCCAGATCTCGATCCGCGGCGGGTTCAAGGGACCGTGCGCGGTGCTCGCCGACGACGAGGCGGGCGGGCTGGACGCGATCGCGCACGCCGCCCGTTCGATCCGGCGCGGCGCGGACGCCATGGTGGTCGGCGCCGCCGAGGCGCCCATCGCGCCGTACTCGATGGTGTGCCAGCTCGGCTACCGCGAACTGTCCCTCGCCACCGAACCGGCCCGCGCGTACCTGCCGTTCGACGCCGACGCCTGCGGCTTCGCACCCGCCGAGGGGGGCGCGGTGCTGGTGCTGGAGGAGGCCGAGGCGGCCGCCCGCCGCGGCGCCCGGGTCCGCGCGGTGGTCGCCGGGCACGGCGCCACCTTCACCGGCACCGACGGCTGGGACGCCTCCCGGCACGGACTCGCCCGCGCCGTCACCCAGGCGCTCGCCGAGGCCGACGCCCACCCGTCCGACATCGACGTGGTCTTCGCGGACGCCCTCGCGGTGCCCGCCGCGGACCACGCCGAGGTCCTGGCGCTCGCCGACGCCCTCGGCCCGCACGCGGCCGACGTCCCCGTCACCGCGCCGAAGGCCGGGACCGGACGCGCCTACGCCGGCGCCCCCCTCCTGGACTGCGCTGCCGCCGTCCTGGCGATGGAACACGGCGTCGTGCCGCCCACCCCGGGGGTATTCGCCACCGAGTACGACATCGACCTGGTCACCGGCCACGCCCGACCCGCGGAACTGCGCACCGCGCTGATCCTCAGCCGCGGCCTCATGGGCTGCAACGCGGCCCTCGTGCTCCGCGCGGGCGACGACCGGAACTGACCGCACCCCGCGCCGCACGGGCCGTGGCTCGCGACCCGTGCCGCCCGACCCACCGTCACCCACGAGAGGACACCCCATGACCGGGCCCTTCACCTATGAGGACCTGTCGGCGCTCATGAAGTCCAGCGCCGGGATCGCGATCGACCCGGCGGACCTGGCGGCCGCCCCCGACCTGCCGTTCGCGGACGTCGGCCTGGACTCCCTGGGCCTGATGGCCGTGGTCGCCGAGATCGAGCACAGCCACGGCGCCCCGCTCGGCGCCGACGCCGAACGCTGCAAGAACCCGCGCGAGTTCGTCGACATGGTGAACTCCCAGACCACCTCCGGAGTGTGACCACGATGGCCGGACACACCGACAACAGCATCATCGTCAACGCGCCGCTCGATCTGGTCTGGGACATGACCAACGACATCGAGCACTGGACCGACCTCTTCACCGAGTACGCCGCGGTCGAGGTGCTGGGCCGGGAGAACGACAAGATCACCTTCCGCCTCACCATGCACCCCGACAAGGACGGCAACGTGTGGAGCTGGGTGTCCGAGCGCGAGCCGGACCGCGAGCGCCGCACGGTGTGGGCGCAGCGCGTCGAGACCGGGCCGTTCTCCTACATGCACATCCGCTGGGAGTACCACGAGGAGCCGGACGGCGTGCGCATGCGCTGGGTGCAGGACTTCGCGATGAAGGACACCGCGCCGGTGGACGACGCGTGGATGACCGACAACATCAACCGCAACTCGCGGGTCCAGATGGAGATCATCCGCGACAAGATCCAGCAGCGCGCCGATGAACTGGGGCTCACCTCGGCCTCGGCGCCGATCGGATGAGCCGTTCCGCCGATCGGTTGCGGTGTCCGGGCCCGAGCTTCGGGCCCGCCGCCCGGGTCTGATCCGGCCCGGTGTCCGGGCCCGCACGGCCCGG
>NZ_JBPKBH010000004.1:38778-59362 GCF_051388915.1 Yinghuangia sp. YIM S09857
CACCGCGTCCCGGCGCACCCGCTCCGCCCGTACCGCCGGCCGCCCTCGCCGCCCGACCGGGCCGGGGAGCGCGGCAAGCCCCGTCCCGCAGCACTGTGAACCGGAGAAGCAGACGTGAGCGTTCCCGTGTACCGAAGCCTGATCGTCGCCCGCATGCGGCCCGGCGCCGCCGACGACGTCGCCGCCATCTTCGCCGCCTCGGACCGGGGCGACCTGCCCGGACTCGTCGGGGTGACCGGGCGCAGCCTGTTCCGCTTCGGCGACGACCTGTACCTGCACCTGATCGAGGCCGACCGGCCGCCGGCCGCCGCCGTCTCCGAGGTGACCGGCCACCCGGAGTTCCGCGCGGTCAGCGACCGGCTGTCGCGGCACATCACGGCGTACGACCCGGAGACCTGGCGCGGGCCCAAGGACGCGATGGCGCACGAGTTCTACCGCTGGGAGCGGCCGACCGGCTCGTGAACCCGGTGGGTCTCACGAACCCGGTGGGTCTCACGAACTCGGTGAGTCTCACGAACCCGGTGAGCCTTACGAGCCTCGTGAGCGCAGCAGCCGCAACCGCCCCGACACGCGGAGGAGACAGATGGTCGACATCGAGAACCGCCCCGCCGCCGCGGAGTCCGCCGCTCGGACGCCCGTCCGCGGCCATGCAGCAGCGGTGCCGCGGGCTGTTGCGGCCGCGGTGGAGGCCGAGTGGGTGCGCTGCCGCCAGTGCGCCGAGCTCGTGTACGGCAAGCGCTTCCGTCGCGTCCTGTCCGTGTGCCCCGACTGCGGCGCGCACGCCCGCCTGACCGCACGCGAACGCCTGGACCAGTTGCTCGACCCCGGCACCGAAGTGCCCATCGACGCCGGCGTCGCTCCGCACGACCCGCTGGAGTTCGTCGACTCACGCCCGTACCGGGAACGTCTCGGCGAGGCCCGCGCCGCGACCGGCATGGCCGACGCCGCGATCGCCGCACACGCGCGCATCGAGGGCCGCCCGGTCGTGGTCGTGGCCATGGACTTCCGGTTCCTGGGCGGCAGCCTCGGCTGCGCGGTCGGCGAGCTCATCACGCTGGCCGCCGAGGAGAGCCTGCGCACCCACACGCCCCTGCTGCTGGTCACCGCCTCCGGTGGCGCGCGCATGCAGGAGGGCGCGCTGTCGCTGATGCAGATGGCCAAGACCGCGCAGGCGCTCGGCGAACTCGACGAGGCCGGGGTCCTGGTCGTGTCGCTGGTCACCGACCCCACGTACGGCGGCGTCGCGGCGTCGTACGCCACGCTCGCCGACATCATCCTCATCGAGCCCGGCGCCCGCATGGGCTTCGCCGGGCCGCGCGTGATCGAGCAGACCATCGGCGAACGCCTCCCGGACGGTTTCCAGACCGCCGAGTTCCTCCTGGCGCACGGCATGGTCGACGCCATCGTGCCGCGTGCCCAACTCCGGCGCACACTTGGCTACTTTCTCGCGGTGGGCGACCAGACCACGCCGAACGAGTACGACGCCGCCCACGCGTCGGGAACCACCGGGCACCCCAACGGAGTCGCCGAACGCCGTCAGGTCACCGCCGCCAAGCGCCTCCTCGCCACAGCCCCGATGTGCGCACCGGCGGACGGGGACACCGACAGTTGGGACGCGGTACGCCTCGCGCGCCACCCCGAGCGCCCCTCCGCTCTCGACTACGCCGCGCACGTGCTGGAGGACTTCCACGAACTGCACGGCGACCGCCTCGGCGACGACTGCCCGGCCGTCGTCGGCGGCATCGGACTCCTGGACGCCCGGCCCGTCATGTTCGTCGGCCACCACAAGGGCGGCGCCGACCTCGGCGAGCGGCAGCGGCGGCACTTCGGCATGGCCACGCCCGCGGGCTTCCGCAAGGCCGCCCGCCTGATGCGCATGGCCGCGAAACTGCGCCTGCCGGTGATCACCCTCGTCGACACCCCCGGGGCGAACCCCGGCCTCGACGCCGAACGCGGCGGCCAGGCCGCGGCCATCGCCGAGAACCTGCGCCTCATGTCGCGCCTCCCGGTGCCGGTCGTCACCGTGGTCACCGGCGAGGGCGGCAGCGGGGGAGCGCTCGCGCTGGCGGTCGCCGACCGGGTGCTCATCAGCGAGCGCGGCGTCTACTCGGTGATCAGCCCGGAAGGGTGCGCGGCGATCCTGTGGAAGGACCCGGCCGCCGCGCCGGTCGCCGCCGCGGCGCTGCGCATCGGGGCCGCCGACCTGCTCGGCATGGGGGTGGTGGACGCGATCGTGCCCGAGCCTCCCGGCGGCGCGCACACCGACGTCGGCGAGGCCGCCGTCCTGCTGCGCGAGGCGGTGCGCCCGCTGCTCGCCGAGTTGCGCGGCGTCCCCGCAGACCTGCTCGTGCGCGAACGCCGCGCCCGATTCCGCGCGTTCGGGGCCACCACGCATGCCCCCAAGCGCGCGCAGCAAGGAGTGTCCTGATGACCGTTCACAACGAGACACCGCACGGGTTGGCCGAGGAGGCGCAGCCGTCCCCGCGCCGCCTGCGCCTGGAGACGGCGGGCACGGTGATCCAGATCGACTGGGTCGCCGACGCCGGTCCGGCGCTGCGGGTCGAGACCGCCCCGATCGCCGGCGCCGCGGGGAAGGCCGACTCGGCGGCACCCGTGGCCGTTTCGCCGGGAAGTCCGGCGGCGTCGGGCGAATCACCCGATGCCGCCGCGCTGTTCGTCCGGGCGCCGATGGTCGGCACCTTCTACCACGCGCCGGACGCGGGGGCACGGCCGTTCGTGGGCATCGGGGACGTCGTCCAGCCGGGCCAGACCATCGGAATCCTCGAAGTGATGAAGATGATGAACCCCATCACGGCCGACGTCGCCGGCCGCGTGGTCGAGATGGTCGTCTCCGACGCCGAACCCGTCGAGTACGACCAGCCGTTGATCGCCCTCGAACCCCTGGGCAGCGGGTGATGGCGTTGCTGTCAACCGTCCTGGTCGCCAACCGCGGCGAGATCGCCCTGCGCGTGGTCCGCGCCTGCCGGGAGGCGGGCCTGCGCAGCGTGGCCGTCTACTCGACCGCCGACCGCGACTCCGCCGCGGTCCGCTGTGCCGACGCCGCAGTGCACATCGGCCCGCCGCCCGCGCGCTCCAGCTACCTGAACATCCCCGCGATCATCGAGGCGGCCCGCGCCACGCACGCCGACGCGATCCACCCGGGCTACGGATTCCTGTCCGAGGACCCCGACTTCGCGGAGATCTGCGCCGCCCACGACATCACGTTCATCGGCCCGCCGCCGGAGGTCATGCAGCGGCTCGGCGACAAGGCCGAGGCGCGAACAGCCATGGCCGACGCCGGACTCCCGGTGCTGCCCGGCAGTTGCGGACCGCTTGCCTCGCCGGGGGAGGCCGCCGAGATCGCGGCGGCGGTCGGCTACCCCGTCATCCTCAAGGCGGTCGCGGGCGGCGGCGGACGCGGCATGCAGGTCGTCCGCGACCCGGGGAGGCTCTCGTGGGCGTACGCGGAGACCCGCGCGCACGCGCGCGCCGTCTTCGGCGACGACCGCGTCTACCTGGAGAAGTACGTCGAGGACGCCAGGCACGTCGAGGTCCAGGTCCTCTGCGACCAGCACGGCGGCGCCGTCCACCTCGGCGAACGCGACTGCTCGGTGCAGCGGCGGCACCAGAAGCTCGTCGAGGAGGCGCCGGCGCCCGGGCTGGACCCGCACGTGCGCGACGCGATGTGCGAGGCGGCCCTGCGCGGCGCCCGGTCGGTGGGGTATGTGGGCGCGGGCACCTTCGAGTTCGTGGTGTCGCCGTCCCAGGAGTTCCACCTCATGGAGGTCAACTGCCGTCTCCAGGTGGAACATCCGGTGACCGAGATGGTGACCGGTGTCGACCTGGTCCGCCAGCAGCTCCGCATCGCCGGCGGCGCGGCGCTGACGCTGCGTCAGGAGGACGTGGTGGTACGCGGAACCGCGATCGAGTGCCGGGTCAATGCGGAGGACCCGGACCGCGGATTCGTGCCCACGCCCGGATGCCTCACCGAATTCGTGCCGCCCGGCGGTCCGTTCGTCAGGGTGGACACCCACGCGTTCGCCGGATGGACCGTCGGGCCGCACTACGACTCGCTGTTGGCCAAGGCCGTGGTGTGGGCACCGGACCGGGACGAGGCGATCGCCCGCGCCGACCGGGCGCTCGCGGAGTTCCGCGTCGAGGGCCCCGGCATGCGCACGACGATGCCCTTCCTCCGGCGCGTCCTGGCCCGGCCCGAGTTCGCGGCCGCGACGCATACGACCGCGCTTGCGGAGTCGATGTCGGCTGAGGGGGCCGAAGAGGCTGGCGCGACCGCGCGGGGCAACGGTCAGGACCCGAGGCGGGCGGCGAAGCAGGACCAGAAGCAGGACCCCAAGCAGTCAATCGAGCACGACCCGACGCACGACACGAAGGCGGAACGATCAGCATGTCCGGACCCCGCAGCACCACCCGCTCCGACGCCCGCCCGGCCGTCGGAGCCCGGCCACCGTCCTCTCCAGGGCATTGCGAAGCCGGGCGAACCCCTGCGCGACCCGGACCTGCCCGATTTCGATCGCTACGCCACGGCACCGCAGTAAGCGCCATGGCCGCGCTGACGGCCTGTGCGACGACGGTCGCTCTCGCCGCCCCCGTCGCGCGTGCCGAGGGCCGGGTGCACTCGGTGGCGCCCGGCGGGTCGGTGCAGGCCGCCGTCGACGCGGCGGCGCCCGGGGATGTCGTCGAGCTCGCGGCGGGAACGTACGAGGGCAGCGTGTTCATCGCGACCGACCGCGTCACGCTGCGCGGGCCGCGGGGCGGTGGCGCGGAGATCGTCCCGGTGCCGGGCGCCAAGGCCGCGTCGTCGGGAGCCAGGCCGGCGTCGTCGGACGCGAAGACCGCCGCGGCGGTCGGTGCGCGCGACGGGGCTGCCGAGGCCTGCGTCCAGGCGGGTCACGGGATTTGCGTGTTCGGGACGCCGGAACACCCGGTCTCCGGGGTGCGCGTCGAGTCCGTGACCGTCTCCGGGTTCCCCGGCAGCGGGGTCATGGGCAAGCACGCCGACGGGCTCACCGTCGCCGCGGTGACGGCCCGGCACAACGGCGCCCACGGCATCGGCCAGGAGTTCTCCGCACACGGCGTCTTCAGCGGCAACGTGGCCGAGGACAACGTGCAGTCCGGGCTGTTCGTCGGCGACGAGACCTCCGGGCCGGGCTCTGCGGTCGCGGGGAACCGGGCGTCCGGCAACCGGATCGGCGTGCACCTGCGGCGTACCACGCACATCGCCGTGACGGCGAACCGCCTGACCGCCAACTGCGCGGGCGTGTTCGTGGTCGGCGACGAGACCCGGCCGGTCGCCGGGGACCTCGACATCGCGGGCAACACCCTTGCCGCGAACAACCGTTACTGCCCCGGCAACGACCGGATCGCGCACATCCAGGGGTCGGGGATCGTCCTCACGGGCGCGCAGGGCGTGCGGGTGCGCGCCAACATCATCACCGACAACCAGGGCGACTCGCCGATGTCGGGCGGCATCGCGATGGTGCCCAGCTTCACCGGCGAGGGCACGTCGTTCCAGGAGATCACCGCGAACACCCTGCTGCGCAACGCTCCCGCCGACATCGCCGAACGCGACCCGCGGGGCACCGGCAACCGCTATGCGGCGAATTCCTGTGCCACCGCGCAGCCGACGCACATTTGCGGGGGATAGCCGGGTGACGGCCGGAGGACAGCCACAGCATCGGGCCGTGACCGCACGCTCCTGACGGGGCCGGGCGGTCCGCGGTCGTCCGATCCACAGCACCGGGCCGTGACCGCACGCTCCTGACGGGGGTCGGGCAGCCTGCGGCCGTCCGATCCAACTGGCATGGCCCGCAGGCGAGTTCCGACGGCTTGCCTGCGGGCCATGGCGTGTCGGCCGCGGCCGCGCGGGGGAACGCGGCCGCGACCGGACACAGGGGTATTACCACTTGCCGCCGTGGTGGCCCGGGGCCATCGGCGGGGTGAGCGGCTTGTCGTGGTGGGTGCCGTCGACGTTCGCGCAGAAGTTGCCGAACGCCGGGTTCAGCACGCCGATGACGCTCACGGTGTTGCCGCACACGTTGACCGGCACGTGGACCGGAACCTGGATCAGGTTGCCGGACAGCACGCCCGGGGAGCCGACCGCCGCGCCGTCCGCGTCCGAGCCGGCGAACGCCGCACCGCTGCCGCCCGCCACGAGCGCGGCCGCACCCGCGGCGACGACGAGCGCCTTCTTGACCGTCATGGAATTCTCCGTTCCTGGGGCGGCACCCGAGCGGCGCCGCAATCAGAGCCAACGAGGGGACGCCCTCGGGGCCACTCCCGATGCCGTTTGATCACTCGAAGGCGTCATGCGCGGCCGGGTTCGGCGTGGTGTCGGGCTCGGATCCGTGGGGCGCGGCCTCGGGATCTGCGGGTCGCAACATGCTGTTCCGCAAAGTGGGACGTGCGGGGCGCCGCGGGCGAGGGCGGCCGGCGCCTGCCGGTCACGGGACGAGGACGATCCGTCCCCGTACGCCGCCCTTGGCCATCGTCTCGTACGCCGAGGCGACGTCCGCGAGCCGGGCGACCGCGTGGACGCGGACCGGCAGGTCTCCGGCCACCGCGCGGCCGAGCAGCCCGGCGAGGAGTGCCGCGTCCGGGGACGCGGTCACGACGTCGACGGCGACGCCGCGTTCCTCGGGCAGCCGCGCCGCCGGCTGCACACCGATGAAACGGCCGCCGTCGCGTACCGCCGCCAGGGCCTGCTCCTGCATGGCTCCGGCATCGGCCACCGCGTCCCACCCCTGCCCGAGACCGGTGGCGAAGTCGACGCCGAGGCCCCTGACGAACTCTTCGTCGGCCGCCCGGGCAACGCCGGTCACCCGCCAGCCGCGCTCCTGGGCGAGCACGGCGGCGTACGCCCCGACCGCCCCGGCCGCGCCCGTGACCAGCAGCCGCCGGGCCTCGCCTGCCGCATCGCCGAGCATCGCGACGAGCTGGGCCGCGGCGGTCGCGTTGAGCGGCACCGTCGCCGCCGCGATCAGGTCCAGGCCGTCCGGCACCGGGACGGCGTTCGCGGCCGGGACGACGAGGTGGTCCGCGTGGGAGCCGTGGTCACGGTCGAAGCCGTCGATGAACCCGGCGACCGGGGTGCCGCGCGGCAACTCCACGCCGGAGCCGACGGCGTCGACGGTGCCGGCGAAGTCCCAGCCGAGACCGGTGTGTTCCGGCTGGTGGACCAGACCGAACCGGTGGAAGACGCCGGCGGCCACGCCCAGGTCGACCGGGTTGACCGCGGCTGCGGCGATCTTGACCCGGACCTCGCCGGGGCCCGGCTTGGCGGGCGGGACGGCGATGATCTCGACCGACTGCGGGCCGGACGGAGTACGGACCACGGCCTGGCGGGAGGTCGTCGTGTTCATGGCGTCTGCTCCTTCGAGCGGTTGGTGGGAGACCTGCAAGCGGCCTGCGAGGGGCCGGTGGGGGGTCTTGCCATCGCTGACCGACACGACAACCATGGACGTGTTCACTTCCCCCAGGGAAGTAGGCACCTGAGAGTGCGTAACTCTCCGAGCGGAGAAGGAGTGGGTCATGGCGACCACGACCGCGTCCCAGCGGCGGGCCGGGGCCAAGGCGGAGTACGACGCGTTCCTGGCGGGGTGTCCGAGCCGTCAACTCCTGGAGCGGATCTCCGACAAGTGGGTCGCGCTCGTCCTCGCCGCCCTCAGCGGGGACGGCCCGCACCCGGGGGCCGTGTGCACCGGCGAACCGCGGCCGATGCGCTACTCCGACCTGGCCCGCCGGATCTCGGGCGTCAGCCAGAAGATGCTGACGCAGACCCTGCGTTCGCTGGAGCGCGACGGGCTGGTCACCCGGACCGTGACGCCGACGGTGCCGGTCACCGTCACCTACGAGCTGACCGACCTCGGCCGCTCGCTCCAGGAGCTCATGTACGGCGTGAAGGTGTGGGCGGAAAGCCACATGGCCGAAGTCCAGACCAACCGCGACGGCTACGACCACGCGCACGGTACGCCCTGACCTCGTTTCGCCAGGAGAAACCGAGGCGCCGCGACGGCTATCATGGCGTTCCGCCAATCGAGGAGCGTTCCGTGCCAGGGGTCGTCGCCGAAGCCGAGGAATCCACCAGCAAGTCCATCGCGGCGGTCGAACGCGCCATGGACGTCCTGCTGTTGCTGGGCCGCAGCGGGCGCCCCGACATGGGTGTCACCGAGATCGCCCAGGAACTCGGCATCACCAAGGGCGCCGTGCACCGCATCCTCACCGCCCTGCGCAGCCGCCGCCTGGTGACGGCCGATCCGACGACCCGCCGCTATGCGCTGGGGCCCGCCGCCGTCGCACTCGGCCGGGCGTATCTCGCACGCACCGACCTGCGCATGCTCGCCGCGCCCGAACTGCGCGCGCTGGCCTCCGAATGCGACGAGACGGCCACCCTCTCGGTCCGCCGCGGCGACACCCGGCTGTACGTCGACCAGGTGCTGCCCGCCAGCGAGTTGCGCATCGAGGTGTCGCTCGGCACGCCGTACCCGCTGCACGCCGGCGCCTCGTCCAAGGCGATTCTCGCCTTCCTGCCCGACGATGAAATCGACGCTTACCTCGCGCAGTCGCGGCTGGCGGCGCTGACCGAGCGCACCGTCACCAACGCGGCCGCGCTGCGCAAGGAGATCGGCCTCATCCGCAAGCGCGGCTACGCCACTTCGGTCGGGGAGCGCCAGGAGGGTACGGCCGCGGTGGCGGCGCCCGTGCTCGACCACGACGGCTGCGTCATCGGCGTGATCAGCCTGGCCGGGCCGCAGTTCCGGTTCCGCCAGGCGGTCGCGGAGCGCGCGGCGCGCGTCACCGAGGCCGCCGCCCGGGTCTCCGCGGAGTTCGGCCACGGTCTGGGTGACGCGGACTGACGTATCGCGCAACGGTCATGACGCACCGTCAGTTTTGTTTTGTGCGGCGGAACCGACGTCGACCGTCGAAGGCCGGCCGCGTTGTCGTCCTGCCGCCCGGCGGCGAGCCGGACCCGGCGGCGACCCCTACGGTGGCGTGCCACGGAGGTCGGAGAAGTTCGGTGAGGACGGCGTTCAGCGGATGTCGTAGGCGGAGTAGGACGGGTCGGTCGGCCCGATTCCGATCCCGTTCGCGGAAGCGAAACTCATTTCCAAGTTTCGGGGCGTAGAGCGAATTCTCTCGGGGACACGCCCGAAGAAACGCGGGCTGACCTGCCGGAACTTCCGACGTGGTTGATATTTGGCAACCGGATTTGCTTTTCTCTCAGGCATGTGCAAAGCGCACCCCGTGGGTTCCCGGCCCGAACAGAAGGGCCGGGATCCGCGCCTTCCCAGGACGCGGACCCGGCGAATGCCGAGACGTCGCATGGCATGCGGTGTTCCGGCGCAGACGCGGCAGTGCCGAATGAGCATTTGCCGCCGTATCGCCCCACGGGAATTCCGGAAGGACTCTGGATGTCTCTCCGTCGTGTCACCCGTGCCCAGACCCCCGCGGCGTACCCCCGACCCCGGCGCCGCCGCGGCGCGCTGGCCGTCCTGATCGCCTTGCCGGTGTTGGCAGTTGCCGCCGTGGCCACCGCGAACCCGGCGCACGCCGTCAGCGTGCGGACCTGGGACAAGGTCGCCAAGTGCGAGAGCGGCGGCAATTGGTCGATCAACACGGGGAACGGCTACTACGGCGGATTGCAGTTCAAGTTGAGCACGTGGCGGGAACACGGCGGTAAGGGCATGCCGCACCGTGCGTCGAAGGCCGAGCAGATTCGTGTCGCCGAGAGAGTTCTGGCCAATCAGGGGCCGGGAGCGTGGCCGGTCTGCGGCCGGAGAGCGGGCCTGGCGTAAGGCCCGAGTGCGCTTGTCGGATCAGTTCGGGACGCCTCCGAGTGCGTGTACCGACTCCCTTTTGGAGGTTCGGCACGGCTGCGCAATTCGGAGGCGTTTCCCGGGTCGGCGTTCCGGGGAGTTGTTCCCGAATGGTGTCCGCAGATGTTGCCCCGGGGCGGGAAATCGGTGCTGCGAATAGTCGCGGTGAATAATCGGGGAACGATCCGAAACTTTTCGATCACCGGTTCCCGGGCGCTGTCCCGTACTCGGGATCAGTGCGGCCGTGCGGCGGCGGGACGGGACCGGTCCGCCCCGCCGTCGGGGCTGCCGTCCGTCCCGTCTTCCGGGCCACTGGACGCCCGTACGCGAAGCTCCCATGCGTGCGGGCGGACCGTGTCGGGCGGCGTGCGTCCGGCCAGGATGTCGGCCAGCAGTTCCGCGCACGCGCGGCCGTACTCGGCGGGCCGCAGGTCGACGGAGGTGATCGGCGGGCTGCTCGTGCGCGTGGCGGTGCCGTCCACGCACGAGGCGACCAGGAGGTCCCGGCCGGGCGTACGGCCGAGGGCGTCCGCCGCGTACAGCACCCCCGGGGCGGCGCCGTCCGGGCCGCAGACGACGGCGTCGACGCCCGGATCGGCGCGCAGGAGGCCGCTTGCCGCGTCGGCGGCCTCTGCGGGCGTGGCCGCGAAGGGGACCGGGCGCACGGCGACCGGGACCGCGTGGGCCTCGCCCCATGCGGCGGCCGTCATCCGCAGCGCCTGCGCCCACGCGGAATCGCCGCGCGGGGCCAGCAGCCCGGGGCGGCGCGCGCCGCGGTCGGCGAGGTGGTCCAGGAGCGCGGTCAGCGAGGCCGCGTTGTCGCAGACCACGGCACCGGTCGGGGCCGCGGACGGACCCGGGTAGCGCTCTCCGGTCACGACGGGGACCCCGGCGGCCAGCATCTCCGGGACGGCCGGGTCGGCGGTGTCGGGGTCGACGATCAGGAGTCCGTCGACCCGCGACGCGATCGGGCCGCGGGCGGCGGTCCCGGCGAGCAGGACCACGTCGAAGTCGTCGTGCTGGGCGCGGGCCACGGCGCCGAACGCGAGGTTCATGTAGTAGTCGAGCCGGGACGCCGTCCTCGGCAGGTACAGCCCGATCGCCCCCGTCCCCGCCCGGCGCAGGCGGCGCGCCGCGCTGTTGGGGCGGTAGCCGAGCGCGTCCGCGGTCGCGCGGACCCGGGCGCGGGTGGCCTCGGCGACGCGTCCGGAGCCCTGAAGGGCGTCCGACGCGGTGCTCCGGGAGACTCCGGCGGCACGGGCGACGTCGAGCAGGGTCACTATGCGGGCGCTCACAGGCGGTGAGTCTAGACGGCCCGCCGGATACTTGCCGGATCGATCCGGCACTGTCTACATTCGGATGCCGCCGGATCGATCCGGCAACGAGCGCGGCGTATCGCACGTCCGTTCGACCGAGCCGTCAGGAGGCACCCGCATGACGCGCGGATTCGACGTGGTGGAGACCGGCATCGCCGACCTGCGCGCGGCCCTGGAAAGCGGCGCGGCCACCGCGGTCGGGCTGCTCGACGCCTACCTCGCCCGGATCGCCGCCTACGACCGGCCCGGCACCGCCACCGCGCTCAACTCCGTGGTCGTGCTCAATCCGGACGCCCGCGCCGACGCCGCGGCCTCCGACGCCCGGCGCGCCCGCGGCGAGACCCTGGGCCCGCTCGACGGGATCCCGTACACCGCCAAGGACAGCTACCTCGCCAGGGGGCTGACCGCGGCCGCCGGCTCGCCCGCCTTCGAACACCTGGTCGCTCGGCACGACGCCTTCGCCGTCGAGCGGCTGCGCGCCGCCGGGGCGGTGCTCATCGGCCTCACCAACATGCCGCCGATGGCGAACGGCGGCATGCAGCGCGGCGTGTACGGCCGCGCCGAGAGCCCGTACAACGCCGCGTGGCTGACCAGCGCGTACGGCTCCGGCTCGTCCAACGGCTCGGGAACCGCGACGGCGGCGTCCTTCGGCGCGTTCGGCCTCGGCGAGGAGACCTGGTCGTCGGGCCGGGCGCCCGCGTCCAACAACGCGCTGTGCGCGTACACCCCCAGCCGCGGCGTGATCTCGGTGCGCGGCAACTGGCCGCTCGTGCCGACCATGGACGTCGTCGTCCCGCACACCCGTACGATGGCCGACCTGCTCGAACTGCTCGACGTCGTCGTGGCCGACGACCCCGAGACGCGCGGCGACCTGTGGCGGACCCAGCCGTGGGTGCCGCTGCCCAAGGCGTCCCAGGTACGCCCCGCCTCATACCCGGCACTCGCCCCCGCGGACCCGAGCGCCGCACGGACTGCCTTGGCGGGCAAGCGAGTCGGCGTACCGAAGATGTACATCAACGCCGACCCCGAGGCCGGGACGAACCCCGGCGGCGGCATCGGCGGCCAGACCGGCCAGCGCATCGTCGCGCGGCCCTCGGTGATCGCCCTGTGGGAGGCGGCCCGCCGCGACCTGGAGGCGGCCGGAGCCGAGGTCGTGGAGGTGGATTTCCCGGTCGTCTCGAACTACGAGTCGGACCGCCCCGGCGCGCCGTCGCTGTTCACCCGCGGCCTGGTCGGGCGGGAGTTCCTCACCGCCGAGATCGAGGACTTGTCGGCGTGGGCGTGGGACGACTTCCTGCGCGCCAACGGCGACCCCGGGTTCGCCTCCCTTGCCGATGTCGACGGGACGCGGATCTGGCCCAAGCACCCCGGCGAACTCCCGGACCGCTACGCCGGGTTCGAGGACACGATCGGCGAATACCCGCGCTTCGTGAGGGAACGCCCGTACGCCGCGGTCACCGACATCCCGCACCTGGCGGAGGGCCTGCGCGGGCTGGAGGAGACGCGACGCCTCGACCTCGAAGTCTGGATGGACGAACTCGCCCTGGACGCCGTGGTGTTCCCGGCGGTCGCGGACGTGGGTCCGGCGGACATGGACGTCGACGAGGCGTCCGCCGACCTCGGTTGGCGCAACGGCGTCTGGGTCGCGAACGGGAACCTCGTGCCCCGGCACCTCGGCATCCCGACCGTGACCGTGCCGATGGGCACCATGGCCGACACCGGTATGCCGGTCGGCCTGACGTTCGCCGGCCGCGCGTACGACGACAACGCCCTGCTCACCCTCGCCGCGGCCTTCGAGGCGACCGGCGAGCGGCGCACCGAGCCGCCGCGTACGCCGCGGTTGCCCGCGAACTGACGCCCGGCGTCGGCGAACCGATGCGGCAGGGCGGTGCGAACCGGCGCGGTGCGTCGACCGCGGGCGTGTTTCCGCCGGGGGCGGGTAGCCGCGCGAGCGTACGGAGGTGAACGACATGGCCACAGCGGACCCCCGCCGCGCTGCGGAAGCCCGGAGAGTACGCGCGAGAGTGCTCGGGCGACTGGCACGCCGGGGCACTGAGCGAGGACGACACGTACGCCCTCGCGGCAAAGCTCGTGCGCCGCATGGAGACCCTGGACGCCGACGGCGAGATGTTCGCGCGGTACGCCACGTTCGTGGTCGAGTTGATCACCGCCGCGCCGAGAGAGCCCGGCCTCGGGGCCGCGTGACGACCGCCGCAGCCCCGGCACGCCCACCAAAGTGGGTGTCCGGGGCTGCGCGCCCGCGGGGGAGGAGCATCGACCTCATGACGGACACCGGCATGACGGATGCGGGCCCTCCGCTCGGCCCCGACGCACACCACATGACCTGGACCGCACGCCTGTACGGATGGCAAGTCGCCGTACACGCCGACGGATCCGTACGCATGTCCCTCCCCGACCGCACGCTGTGGGCGCACTTCGACCCCCAGGGCGGCTTCCGGCACGGCGCGGCCGCCGGGCCCGGCTGCCAGGACCAAAGCCTCGATCTGCGCGAAGTCCTCGACACGCTGGCCGCACACGGCAATCCGGGACCGCCGCCGCCCCGGCGCTGAGGCGGTCTCGCCATGGCACCCGCCCCCGGGCCGCGAGAACGGTACGGGTCAACCCCGAATCGCCGGGTAGCCGCGTTTCCGCGGGACCGTCCGCGCACGCTGCGGCACGCGTTCCGGAGTTGCGTCCGAACCGCAGAGAACAGGGCCGAGGCCGCGAAGCGGTACGCGCGGTAGCGCAGCCGGCGTCCATCCGACCGGCGTACAAGGGGTGTTGCCATGTCGTCCCAGGCAAAGTCGCAGGCGCAAGCACAAACCACAGCGCCTTCGCGCTCGTCGAGCGACCGGATCGCGGATCCGTGGGGTGTCCGGACGCCGTACGCTCCCGGCAGTACGTGGCCGACGCGCACCGACGAGTTCCTTCAGCCGGGAGTGGCCTCCGCCGACGTCGAGCGTTGGGTGCAGACCGCGTCCATCCTGCACTCGGACGGCGACGCGATGGACATCGCGGTGCGCGACGGCCGCATGGTCGGCGTCCGCGGCCGTCCGGTCGACCGGGTCAACCGGGGCCGACTCGGGCCCAAGGACCTCTTCGGCTGGCAGGCGAACGCCTCCCGCGACCGGCTGACCCGGCCGCTGGTGCGCGAGGGCGGCCGGTTGACCGAGTGCGACTGGGACACCGCCATGGACCGCATCGCCGCGGAGACCCGGGCACAACTTGACGCACGTGGACCCGGCGCGATCGGGTTCTACACGAGCGGGCAGTTGTTCCTGGAGGAGTACTACACGCTCTCCGTGGTCGCGCACGCCGGAATCGGCACGAACCACGTCGACGGCAACACCCGGCTGTGCACCGCGACGGCCGCCGAATCGTTGAAGGAGTCGTTCGGCTGCGACGGTCAGCCGGGCTCGTACGAGGACATCGACCACGCCGACACCATCGCGCTGTTCGGGCACAACATGGCCGAGACGCAGCCGGTGCTGTGGATGCGCGTCCTCGACCGGCTGGCCGGGCCGCGGCCGCCGCGCCTGGTGTGCGTGGACCCG
The DNA here is from genome assembly GCF_051388915.1 of Yinghuangia sp. YIM S09857. Taxonomy (NCBI): domain Bacteria; kingdom Bacillati; phylum Actinomycetota; class Actinomycetes; order Kitasatosporales; family Streptomycetaceae; genus Yinghuangia; species Yinghuangia sp. YIM S09857. The sequence continues at coordinate 53,482 of NZ_JBPKBH010000004.1, forward strand.
CGTCCGACCCCGGTCGCCAAGGCCGCCGCCGTGCACCTCGCGCCGCGCTCCGGCACGAACGTCGCGCTGCTGAACGCCCTTCTCCACGAGCTCATCCGGACCGGTCGCGTCGACCACGCCTACCTGGCCGCGCACACGGTGGGCTTCGACGAACTGCGGTCCCGGGTGGCCGAATGCCCGCCGAGCTGGGCGGCGCCGATCTGCGACGTCCCCGAGGAGGCGATCCGGGAGGCCGCGGCGATCATCGGCTCGGCCCAGCGGCTGGTGTCCACCGTGCTGCAAGGCGTCTACCAGTCGCACCAGGCCACCGCGGCCGCCGTCCAGGTCAACAACCTCCACCTGGTCCGGGGCATGCTCGGCAGGCCGGGCTGCGGCGTCCTCCAGATGAACGGGCAGCCGACCGCGCAGAACACGCGCGAATGCGGCGCCGACGGAGACCTGCCGGGCTTCCGCAACTGGCAGAACGACGAACACGTCGCCGATCTCGCCCGGGTGTGGAACGTCGCGCCGGAGGCCGTCCCGCACGACGCCCCGCCGACGCCCGCCATGGACATCTTCCGCAAGGCCGAGCAGGGCGAGATCCGCCTGCTGTGGATCAGCGGCACCAACCCGGCCGTGTCCCTGCCCGAACTCGCGCGCATCCGCGCGATCCTGGGGCAGGAGCGGCTGTTCACCGTCGTCCAGGACCTCTTCCTGACCGAGACCGCCCAGTACGCCGACGTTGTCCTCCCGGCGGCGACGTGGGGCGAGAAGACGGGCACGTTCACCAACGCCGACCGCACCGTCCACCTGTCCGACAAGGCCGTCGAACCGCCCGGCGAGGCGCGCTCCGACCTCGACATCTTCCTCGACTTCGCGCGGCGCATGGACTTCCGCGACCGGGACGGCCGCCCGCTGGTGGGGTGGCACGACCCGGAGTCGGCGTTCGAGGCGTGGAAGCGGTGCAGCGCGGGCCGGCCGTGCGACTACACCGGCATCTCGTACGACGGACTGCGCGGCGGCAGCGGCATCCAGTGGCCGTGCAACGACGAGCACCCGGAAGGCACCCCGCGGCTCTACACCGACGGCATCTCTTGGGCCGGGGCGGACGAGTGCGAGACCTACGGCAAGGACCTGGCGACCGGGGACCCGGTCACCGAGGCGGAGTACCGCGCCCGCAACCCGGACGGCAAGGCGGTCGTCAAGGCCGCCGAGTACCTGCCGCCGGATGAGGAGACGAGCGCCGAGTACCCGCTGCAACTCAACACCGGGCGCACGCTCTATCACTTCCACACGCGGACCAAGACGGGCCGCGTCCGGCAACTGCGCGACGCCGCGCCGGAGGTGTGGGTGGAACTGTCGGCCGCGACCGCGCGCGCCCTTGGGGCACGCGAGGGGGACCTGGTCGAAGTGGCGAGCCGGCGCGGGGCGTTGCGCGGTCGGCTGCGCGTCACGGAGATGCGCGACGGCATGGTCTTCGTCCCGTTCCACTACGGCTACTGGGACACGCCGGCGGGCCGGGGCCCCGAGGGGGACCAGGGCGGCAGGGCCGCGAACGAGGTGACCGTGACCGACTGGGACCCGGTCTCCAAGCAGCCGATCTACAAGACCGCCGCCGCTCGGGTGGACCTCGTCGAGTCCGGCGACGGTACGCCCGCCCCGGCGCCCACGACGACCGCTTCGGCGCCTGCCGAGCCGCACGGCGTACCGGCGACCGAGGGCGGCGCGGGGGCGGTGGCGGCGTACGAGGTCGGGGGGCGGGACGGGACGTCGATCAAGGCCGCAGCAAAACCTTGATGGCGCCGTCGTCCTTGGCGCGGAACATCTCGTACGCCTCCGCGGCCTGCGCCAGCGGCATGTGGTGCGTGGCGAACTGCTCGGTGCCCAGCGGGTCGTCGTCGCCGAGAAGGGGCAGGATGTCGTCTGTCCAGCGCCGCACGTTCGCCTGTCCCATGCGGAATTGGATCTGCTTGTCGAACAGCGTGAGCATGGGCAGCGGATCGGTCATGCCGCCGTAGACGCCGACGACGGAGATCGTGCCGCCTCGCCGGACCATGTCGATCGCGGTGTGCAGCGCGGTCAGGCGGTCGATGCCCGCCTTGCGCATCAGCTTCTCCGCCACCTTGTCCGGCAGCAGACCCGTCAGTTGCTGGGCGGCCTTGGCGATCGGCGCGCCGTGTGCCTCCATACCGACCGCGTCGATGACCGCGTCCGGCCCGCGGCCGTCGGTCCGGTCGCGCACCGCGTCCGCGACGTTGTCGTACTCGCGCAGGTCCAGGGCCTCCACACCGTGCGCCTCGGCGCGGCGCAGGCGTTCGGGGACCAGGTCGACGCCCAACACGCGCACGTCGCCGTGGTGCACCGCGATGCGCGCGGCCATCTCGCCGATGGGCCCGAGGCCGAGGACGGCGAGCGTCCCGCCCGCGGGCACGTCCGCGTACGCGACCGCCTGCCACGCGGTGGGCAGCACGTCGGAGAGGAACACGAACCGGTCGTCCGGCGGCCCGTCCGGGACCTTGACCGGCAAGTGGTCGGCGAAGGGGACGCGGAGGAACTCGGCCTGCCCGCCCGGGACCTGGCCGTAGAGCCGGGTGTAGCCGAACAGCGAGCCGCCGGTGCCCTGGTCGCGGTTCTGGGTGGTTTCGCACTGCGAGTGCAGGCCCTGCCCGCACATGAAGCACGTGCCGCACGAGAGGTTGAACGGCACGACGACGCGGTCTCCCGCCTTGAGGGTGTCGACCCCGGGGCCCGCCTCCTCGACGACGCCCATGGCTTCGTGGCCGAGGATGTCGCCCGGCGTGAGGAACGCGCCCAGCACCTCGTACAGGTGGAGGTCCGATCCGCATATGCCGGTCGACGTGACGCGGACGATCACGTCGGACGGGTCCTTGATCGAGGGGTCGGGGACGGTGTCCACGCGTACGTCCCGACGCCCTTGCCATGTCACGGCCTTCATCATGACTCCTGGGGGATTGGGGGTTCCGGCCGTTCCGCTACTCCGGCGGCGCGCCCAACGGCACCGCCTCCAGCGCACGGGCGACATCCGCGAGGTTCGCCGCCATCGCGCGCCCGGTCTTGTGCGACCACTCGTGGCCGCGCTGTTCCTCCAGGTAGTCGGGCCCCGGACCCGGCCCCAAGTGCCAGTACGTCCATGCCTGGCCCGGGATCGTGTACCCGATGTCGCCGAGGGCGCCGGAGATTTCGCTGACGACGTGGTGGGCGCCGTCCTCGTTGCCGGTCACGACCACCCCGGCGACGCGGTTGTACGCGCGCGGGACGCCGTCGCCGTCGGTCTCCGAGATCATCGCGTCCAGGCGCTCCAGCACGCGCTGGGCGACCGAGGACGGACGCCCCAGCCACGTCGGCGAGGCGAACACGAGGATGCGGGACGCGAGGACTTTGTCGCGGACTTGGGGCCACGCGTCGCCCGGGCCCATGTCGTTCGCCACGCCGGGCTTGATGTCGAGGTCCACCGCGCGGACTTCCTCCACGTCCACGCCGCGCTCGCGCAGCGCGTCGGCGACGACGGCCGCGAGGGCGTGGGTATTGGACTCCTGCGGGGACGGTTTGAGGGTGCAGTTGATGATCAAGGCGCGCATGGCCGGCGGCTACCCGCTTCGTTCACCCGTATGCGTGACGGCAGTAGGGGGCGCGGGCCCGATGCCGCGGGTGCGTGCGATCGCGGGGGAAGCGGGCCGGGGCGGCGGCGCGTGGGTCCGGTGGTCGCTTCGGGAGCGGTCTTCGCCTGCGGTCTTCGCCTGCGGTCTTCGGCTGCGGTGTCGGGTCGCGTGTCGGCCGCGGTCTGGTCGGTCCCGGGCCGCGGCGCGGCGTTTTGCGGGTTTCGCGGCTGCTCGGCGGGTGGTATCCGAACGGAGGCCGTGACCTCGGTACGTGTTCGGTCGTTGTGGGACGGGTCGTTTCCCCGCCGCGGTGCGGCGGGGGTCCCACGGCGTACGAGCGTGCCGTGCGGTGTGGAGACGTTGTCGGCGGGCAGTAGCGGCCAGAGGCCGTCGGCGGCCGGTGGCCCGCGAGGTTGTTCGGAGAGCGGATGAACGAGAGCTGCGTCCATGGTCCCCGCTGCCGCGCGTGCCGGGTCGAGGGTGTGACGGCCCCCGCCCCGGTGCCGCGACCGGCCCCGAGCCCGCCGCGGGTCGCCCCGGGCGGACGGCGGGCGGTGCTGATGGAGTTGGCCGTGGACGCGGCCATCCGCACCTGCGGCGGATGGCCGGTGCCCGCCGCGGACCCGTTCGCGGTATTGCAGCGGGCATTCGCGCTGGGCGTCACCGACGCGCAATACGACGAGGCGCTGGAGGCGTTGCAGGCGCGCCTGGTGATCCGCGGGTTCCCGCGCTACATCCCGCCGTTGCGGTGGACCGCTCCCTGACGGCGGTGACTCCGTGGAAGGCGGTCAGTGGCTGCCGTCGTCGATGCGCGCGGCCGCCGGGTGCGTGCCCGCACCCGCGACCCGGGCGCGATGTACGTCCTCGTGGTGCGCGGTGTGCAGGCGTTCCACGACCCGTGCGAGTTCGGTGTCGGGGATGTGGTCGGGGGTGAGCGCGGGCAGGATGTCGCGGCGCTCGTGCAGCAATTGGCCGTCGGCCGCCGCGGCCGCCTCGTACGCCTGGTCGAGGAACCCGCTGCCTTCCGGACCGAGGTGTTCCGCGGCCGACAGGAAGGCCTCGACCTGGCGATTGGTGCGTACCGCTTCGTCCACGAGCTTGGTGCGGCCCGGGTCGCGGCGGACGACCACCGGGTACAGCTCCCGCTCCTTCGCGGTGGCGGTGGCCCGCAGCTCGACGGCGGTCGCGGGCAGGAGCTCCGCCACGGATTGCGGGGTGGACCGCCAGCGTGCGATCAGCGCGCGCAGTCGGTCGTTGTCCTCGATGAGCTGCGAGTACGCGTCCATGTCTACTCCGTAGCCGGTCGATTCGCGGCGGAATGGTCACCGCGCCGGTACCCGCTTCGGGATCTCGTACCCCCTTTGTGGTGTTTCGGGGTGACGGGCGTCGGGCAGCCGCGCGAAAGCGGGCCGCGACGAGCGATCGCCCGCGTAGTGGTGACACCGAGGAAGCAATCCGGAGGCAGTGATGACCACGTCGTCCACCAGTTCGCCCGCGTACACCGTGCCCGGCCTCAAGGCCGACGACGCCGCACAGGTGGCCAAGGCCCTTCAGCAGCGGCTGCACGCGCTCAACGACCTGCACCTGACGCTGAAGCACGTGCACTGGAACGTCGTGGGTCCGCACTTCATCGCGGTGCACGAGATGCTCGACCCGCAGGTCGCGGCCGTGCGGGCCATGGTCGACGAGACCGCGGAACGCATCGCGACGCTGGGCTGCTCGCCGGTCGGCACGCCGGGGCGCCTGGTCGCCGAGCGGTCCTGGACCGACTACGAACTCGGCCGGGCCGACACCATGGCGCACCTCGGCGCGCTGGACCTGGTGTACGACGGCGTGTGCGCGGACCACCGCGCCGCCGTCAACGGGGTGACCGAGTCCGACCCGGCGTCCCAGGACATGCTGATCGGCCAGCTCCGGCAGCTTGAGCAGTTCCAGTGGTTCGTACGCGCGCACCTCGAACAGTCCGGCGGCGCGCTGTCGACCGCCGGCGCGGAGTCCCTTGCGGACGCCGCCAAGCAGGCGCAGGGCTCCGGGAACGGGCGGGTGTGAGTCGGGGGCGATCGGGTGTGCGCCGGGTCGGGGCCAGGGCCGCGGCCGGGTCCGGGATGGGACGGGCTCGGGTCTGAGCTGGGACGGGGTCGGGTCTGAGCCGGGTCTGAACTGGGCCTGAGCTGGGCCTGAGTCGGATCTGAGCCGGGCCTGAAACGTAAAACGCGGGGTGAGCCGGGTGCGACCGGGTCCGACCGGGTCCGACCGGGTGGGGCCGGGTGCGGGGCGGGTCC
>NZ_JBPKBH010000004.1:59481-152001 GCF_051388915.1 Yinghuangia sp. YIM S09857
GGGTCCCGTCCGGTCGGACCCGGCTCCCCTTGCCTGTCCGTGTGCCGGGCGCGGTCGGTCCGGCGCGCTCGGTTCGGACGAACCGGTCGCTCTCGCCGTCCGTCCGGTCCGGCATCGGGCGGTTGGTTCGGACTGCGCGGGTCAGCGCGGCGGCGCGTCCAGATAGGCGGCGGACGGCGCGGGCGGGACCTCCTCGGCGGCGAGCTTGCGCAGCCCCGCGAAGCCGTCGCCCGTGGGGTAGGTGTCCTCGGCGCTGACCAAGCCGTCGGTGTCGAAGGCCCAGAAGATGGCCATGCGCGATTCGTACAGGTAGTACGCCGCCGGGTCGTCGACGTCGCGGCCCATCGCGGCCACGATGCGTCCCGGGTAGGCCATGCGCATCCGGCCCTGGATGAAGGCCGTGTCGCAGTCGAGCGTGATCGTCTCCACGTCCAGGGCCTGGCGGAAGCAGTCGCCGTCGGCCAGGCGCTGGTAGAACGCCCGGATCTCGGCGGGGTCCTTAGGTGCGCGGTCGACGGGGCTGGCGCCGAGGTTGTGGTAGCAGGCGTGCGGCGAGACGGTGGCCATGATGGCGTCGACGTCCGCGGCGGCCTCGGCGCGCATGTGGGCGATCATCGTGGCCAGCACGGCGCGGCGCCGTGGATCGGTCTCGGCGGCCATCCGCTCCTCGGCCAGGCGCCAGGTGATGGTCGGGTCGATGAGCATGGGTCGGCCTCCGCGGCGAACTGATCTGATGGTTCGTCAGCATGTTGGCGGGGACGGCCGACGGGTTCAAGATCGGTTCTGGTCGGACGGGGGCGCCGACGGGCTGGGCGTGGCCGACGGGCGAGTGTCGGGGTACGCCGGGTTCGGCGGCGGGACGGCGGGTGCCGTGCCGGGGGCGGTGGCGGGCGCGTTGGTGGGCACGTCGCGGGGTACGTTGCCGGGCGCGACGGTGGCCGCGGAGCCGGGCGATGAGGGGGAGGGCGACAGGATGCCCGCGCCTTCCGGCGTGGGCGCCGTCGACTGCGGGGCCGAGGGCTTGGCCGGTAGTGCCGGCGTGGACGGGGTCATCGGCGAGGGCGAGGGCGAGGACGACGGCGAAGACGAAGGTGCGGGCGACGGTAGCGGGCTTCCCGTCGGTCCCGGACCGATTTGCGCCGGGGGCAAGGGAATTGGGTCGGTCGCGGTGCCCGGGGCGGGCGCAAGCACCGCCCACGCGAACGCCGCCAGCGCCGTCGACATCCCGGCGGCCAGCGGAACCGCCCAGCGCAGCACGGGCCTTCGCCAACCCCGGAACCTCGGCGCCGCACCCGGCGGCGGTACCGGCGGTTGCGCCGGACGCAGGGTGTCCGCGGTGATGCCCGCGGCCCGGTGCCGCAGGTGCGTGCGCACCCGGTCTTCCAGCGTGCCCAGTTCACGGTTCGACGTCATCGGGTCGGCTCCAACATCCGGTGCAGCGCTTTGAGGGCGCGGTTCGCGGTGGACTTGACGGTGCCCTGCGGGACGCGGAGCGTACGCGCGATGTCCGCCTCGCTCAGCCCCGCGAAGTAGCGCAGCACCAGCACTTCGCGCTGCCGGGGCCGCAACCGGTCGAGGGCGTCGCGGAGTTCGCGGTCCGACTCGGCGCGCATCGCGTCCTCCTCGGGAGAGGGTGCGGGAGGCAGGTGGGGCGGCACCCAGGCCCGGGCGGTCCGGCGTCGGCGCAGCAGGGAGCGGCTGCCGTTCACCACGCCGCGGCGGAGGTACCGCAGCGGGTCGTCGATACCGGTCAGCCGCACGCCGTAGCGCCGGTATGTCGCCGCGAACGTGTCCTGGACGATGTCCTGCGCGGCGTCGACGTCGTCCACGAGCAGCGCGGCCAGGCGTACGAGTTCGACGCGGTGAGCGTGGTAGAGGTCGGCGATGGTGAGCCCGCCGGGCGGTGCGACGGCGACGGCTGAGAGGACGTCGGCGGTCGGCAGTTCGGCGACGGGGGGACGAAGGCCCTCGTGGTGCTCGGCGAGTTCGCGGCCGATGCGCAGCAGAACGCCGGCCATGTCATGGGCGGGCGTACGGGGAGGCCGTCGGAGGAACGCCCGGCTCGGCGTCCCGAATGCCCGCGACAGCGTGTTCTCCGTGCTCATGCGCTCCTCGATGGACCGGAAGGGGGCGGGGACGCCGATGGCGGCGTCCCGAAAGGCCCGTTCCCGGGCCTGCCGTATATGTCGTACGTGCGGGGCCGTGCCCACGGTTGCACCGCGGGACGCGCACGCGTCGGCGCGCATCCCGCGGTGCCGTGACCGGGTGTCAGGCGCCGGCCGACTGGCGGCGGGTGGCCAGGAAGACGCCCCCGGCGCCGACGGCGAGGAACGCGGCACCCGCTCCGCCGTACACCACCGGCGACGTGCCGGAGCCGGTGCGCGGCAGCTCGGTGGGCAGCGTCGGGCTCGGGGTCGGGGTTGCGACAGCCGGAGCCGAGGGCTGCGGGGTCGCCGGAGCCGGGACGGGGGCCGAGACGCTCGGGGACGCCGGCGGCGTGGCGGGCTTCGGCGCCGAGGTGGGAGGCGCGCTGGGAGAGGCGGAGAGATCGGTCGGCGGCGCCTTCGGGGGGACGGACGGGCTGGGGACCGGGCTGGGCGTGCCGGTCGCGTACGCGGCACCCGCGCCCGCGGTGAGCAGCGTGCACGCCGACAGGAGAACGGTCACCGCACCGACACGCACGCGCGAACGGCGGCCGGGGCGACGGCGAAGGGGAAGGGACAAGTCCGGGCTCCTCACAGATTCCGTACCGCGCGGGACACGCGGTACGGAGGTCCAGACGCGCGAGTCCCGCACAGGTTCCCTTTGAGAGGAGCATTTTTTCCCCGGCCCAGCCCTCGCGGGCGACCCGGGGTATCGCGTCCGACCGCCCGGCGACCGCGCTTGTGGCCGGTCCCGCTACGCCGTCGGCGGGGTGCTCAGGTTTCGGTAGCCCCTTGGGGAGATGTCGTACCGGCCCTTGAACGTGCGGGAGAAGGCGCTGGCGTTGACCAGGCCTACCGATCTTCCCACCGCGGCGATCGAGCGGTGGCGTTGCCGTGGGTCGGCCAGCATGCGGCGGGCGGCGTCGAGGCGGGTCTCGCGGATGAAGCGGGCGGGGGAGTCACCGGTTTCGTGGAAGACCGTCTCGACGTAGCGGAGTGAGACGCCGAAGGCGTCGGCCAGGGTGTGCGGGGACAGCTCCGGGTCCGCGAGGTTGCGTTCGACGAAGTCCCGCATGCGCAGCAGTTGCGCGGCGCGGGACAGGTGCGAGTCGGCGAGACCCGCGCGCCCTTCCGCCGTCGCCCGCAGCAGCGAGGCCACCAGTTCGGTCGCCGTGTGCCCCATCTCGGCCATGAACTCCGGTGTCATCCGCGGCGATTCGTGGCCCAGGCGGTGGATCAACGCGCTCAGCACCCGCAGGCCCGGGTGGTCGCCGCGGATCGCCCGGCCGAGCATGCCGGTGTCCACTGCCACGGACCGCCGCAGTTCGGCGCGCGGGAGGTTCACGATCACCTGGTGGCCGAAGACGGCGTCGGTGACCACGGTCGACGGCTGCGTGGCGTCGAGGAACACCGCGTCCCCGGTCCGCAGGCGGACCCGGTGACCGGCCTGCTCGGCCTCGCTCGGCCGCCGCGCGATCGACAACTGGTAGGTGTCGGCCGCGTCCGCGGCGATGAGGCGCGGCGTCCGCGACACCCGCACCGGGGAGGAGGCGGCGTCCGCGATCCGGACCGCGCCGAGGTTGAGCGTGTAGACCCAGCCGGAGTACTCGGTCCGGCCGGTGTCGCCGACCGGGGTGGCGTCGACGGCGACCATGCTCTCGCGGAGCGACGTACGCCAGACGTCGAAGTCCGTCACCGCGGCCCCGAGCCGGTGCGGCCCCGGGCGCAGCACGGGTCTGTAGAGGGTCCTGCCGATGGTGTGGCGCCTGACACCGTGCGCGGTCCGGCCGGTGAGGGGCCGCGGCGACGCGGCGGTGACCGGGATCAGGGGACGGATCACCGTTTCGGCCCTTCTGTCGTGCAGAGGACGGGCGTTGACGACCGGTGATGGTAGGGACCGGCGCGACACCGTGCCGCGGGAAGGCCAGTGAGCGCCAACTGTGTCCTTTCGCCGCGGACTTCCCGCGTTCCGTGCGCGAAATGAACAGAGGCGGTGCGTGTACGGCCAATTCGTGCGGTGGCGCGAATCGAGCATGGGCGGCGGGATTCGGCCGGTGCGCACCTGCTTCGGCGAATGCGCCGCGTGACGCCCGGCGCATCCGCCGTGGTCCGGGCGCAGCCTCCCGAACACTCCACGGGCGCACGCGCCTTCCTTCGTCCGTCGCGGGACGCGGAGGCGGTGTGCGTCATGGCGTGCGCGATCACGCGTCCCGCGACAGATGAAGGGACGCGCATGCGCACGACCACGGTCGACCTCGGCCCCGGCACCGGAACGGAGGCCGCTCGCCCGCACTGCGGCGGCCGGGGTGCTCTCGCCTATGGCGGTCTCGCCTACGGCGGCTGGGTCCGAGGCGGCAGCCGGGGTGGGGGCGCCCAAGGCGAGGTCTGACGTGCCGGCCACGTTGAGGCGGCGGGGGCCGTCGGAGAACGGGCTGCCCACGGTTCTGGCTCTTGTCCTGATCCTGGCCGCGCTCGGCGGCATGATCGCCGCGCTCACCGTCCGGATCGGCGTGTGGGCCGCGCTGGGCGTGGTCGCCGCGATCGCCGCACCGGTCGTGGTGGTGGCGGCGCTGTTCGTACGCCGTTCCCGGAACCGCCCCGCGATCGACCGCACCGCGCGCTTCCTCGCCCAGCCCCGGGACCTGCCCGTGTCCACGACGCGCGGGGTCCGTGCGTCCGCCGCCCGCCTCGGTGTGGAGTCTGCGACGCCGGGGGTCAAGATCGGGCGCTCGGTGCGCGGCGGCCGCGATGTGTGGGGATCGTGGGAGGACATGCACATGGACATCTGGGGGCCGCGTACCGGCAAGACCGCGACCCGGGCGATTCCTTCGGTGGTGGCGGCGCCCGGCGCGGTCGTCGTGACGTCCAACAAGCGCGACGTCGTCGACGCCACGCGCGGGGTGCGCGAACGCAACGGTCCCGTCTGGGTGTTCGACCCGCAGAACCAGGCGGGTGAACCGCCGCGCTGGTGGTGGGACCCGCTGACCTTCGTGGACAATTCGGTGCCGCGCGCGATGATCACCGCGTCTCTCTTCGCGAGCGCGACGCGCCCCGCACACCTGCGCAGTGACGGGTACTTCGAGCCCGCGGGCCAGGATCTGTTCGCCGCCCTGCTGCTCGCCGCGTCCGCGGCGGAGCTCCCGATCACCGACGTCCTGACGTGGCTGCGGCGCCCCGGCGACGACACCCCGGCCCGCATCTTGCGGGACGCCGGGCACGACCTGGTCGCCGATTCCGTCCAGGCGGTGCTGCACACGCCCGCCGAGCAGCGCGCGGGCGTGTACGGGGTCGCCGCGCAGATCGCCTCGCCGCTCGCCGCACCCGAGATCGCGCGGTGGGTGACGCCAGGTGAGGGTCCGGCACGCCCGCAGTTCCGGCACACCGAGTTCAGCGAGCACGACAACGGCACGATCTACCTGTTGTCCGAGGAGACGAACCGGCTCGCGGCGCCGCTCGTCCTGACCCTCACCTCGGCGCTCGCCTACGCGTTCGAGGGACGGGCGATCGAGTCGCGTGGTGGACGGCTGGCCGTTCCGGCGGTGTTCGTGCTCGACGAGGCCGCCAACGTCTGCCCGTGGCCCGAACTCCCCTCGCTCTACACGCACTACGGGTCCCGGGGGATCGTGATGATGACGATCCTCCAGTCGTGGGCGCAGGGCGTCGGGGTGTGGGGGCAGACGGGCATGGCGGCGATGTGGGGCGCGGCCAACGTACGGGTGTACGGGGGCGGCTCGGCCGACATGGGCTTCCTCGGCGACCTTTCGAAGATCTCACCGCGCTTCGAGGCCCCGACGCACCGGGTGTCGTGGTCGGGCTTCGACCTGTTCACGCGGTCGGTCACCCGTGCCTCGCGGAGCGAGGAAGTGCTCGACGAAGCCGTGCTCGGCGCCATGCCGCGAGGCCGCGCGTGGGCGCAACTCAGCGGCGGGGAACCCGTTCTGCTGCGGACGATCCCGTGGTGGGAGGGCCCGTACGCGGGCCGGATTCGCGACTCGATCGCCCGGTACGCGCCCCGCCCAGGGGGTGGGTCGCCGCCGCCTGGAGGCTGATCGCCGTCCGATTGCGCCTGCCGTGTCGGTCCGGGGCTTCGGCCTCCGGTTTACGAACAGCCGTTTGCAAATCCGGGTTTCCGAATTCGGGTTCACAAACCTCGATTGCGCAAACCCTGGTTCGCGAACGCCCGTTCGCAAACTCGGGTTCATGCTTGCCGGTTCAGGATTGCGGGTTCATGAATGACAGTTCATGAATGAGAGTTCATGAATGACGTTTCGCGAATGACGGTTCATGAATGTTGGTTCATGAACGACGGTTTGCGAATGACGGTTCACAAACCCGCTTCCCGGGCCACCCGACCAAGCCACACGCCCACCACCCGCCGCGCGGTCCGATGCCGCGCCCGAACGCCCCTGGAGAGACACATGTCCGACAACGCCGCCTATGACTGGGACGTGTTCGACTCCGACGACTACGTCGCCCGCAACTACGCCCGGCTCTCCCCGGCCGACCGGCAAATCCTGGAACAAATGGGCGAGTTCTTCCGCCGCACCGAGCCCCGCCCCGGAATGCGCGGCGTCGACGTAGGCGCCGGCGCGAACCTCTATCCGGCGCTGGGCATGCTGCCGTTCTGCGAGCAGATCACCTTCCTCGAACACTCTTCCTCGAATCTGGACTGGCTCAAGCGACAGACCGCTGGGTACTCGCCGATCTGGGACGCCTATTGGGACGTCCTCGCGGTCCACGCCCAGTACCGCCGCCTCGCGGACCCGCGCGCCGCACTGGCGGAGCGGGCAGCGGTGCGGCAGGCGGACCTGCTGGCCGGAGCGGACACCGGGGCGCCGTACGACATCGGCACGATGTTCTTCGTCGCGGAGTCGTTCTCCACGTCCGTCGCCGAATTCCGGCTCGCGCTCCGCCGGTTCTGCGAACTGCTGCGGCCCGGCGCGCCGTTCGCCGTCGCGTTCATGGAGAACTCGCGGGGCTACGCCGTCGGTGGCCGCAACTACCCGGCTGTTGCCGTGGACGCCGCCGAAGTCTCCGCTGCCCTCGGCCACTTGACCACGGAGTTGGACGTGGCCCGCATCGAGTCAGGCGACGCCCCGCTGCGCGACGGCTACACCGGCATGCTGCTGGCACTCGGCCGCGTGAAGTGACCGGCGAGCCGTGCAGTGCGACGGGCACGCCGTGTGACGGGCACCCCGTGAAGTGACCGACTCCCGCGACGCCGGTACCGACCGGCTCGCGGGCCCCCGGCCGCGCGAATTGGCCACGTCCCGCACTGGTCCGCGTGAAGTGGCTTGTGTGAGGCCCGCGCTGCGCGCGTCGGGACATGATGCGGGAAGTGCCGTGGAAGTAACTCGGAACGAGGATTTGCGTACGTGACCAATCTGCCCCGGCGGCGGCTGCTCGACCTGTGGAAGGTCCTCGCCGCCCGTATAGCCGCGCGCTTCGACCCCGACGCGGACGCCTGGCCCTCCGGTGACTCCCTGCGCGACGCCGAGCAGTTGGTGTGCCTGCTCTACCCGGCGATGCGCATGCCCGGCCTCGGCTTCGCGGACCCGGACACCACCGGTCCCGACGTCCTCGCGGCCCTGGCAACGCTCGGCGACCACAAGGGGATTCCGCACACCGTGACCGAGGTGTGCACCGAGTACTTCGCGGCCTACACGGACAAGGACGGCCGACCGCTCTTCGCCGGCGGGCCGCTGCGCGCCCTCGACCCGGCGGAGACCCCGACCCCGGACCAGCAGGCGCTGGAGACCGTCGAGTCGTTCTCGATCGCGGTCACGCTGTCGCTCTCGGTGCTGGCCTTCGTGCGCGAACGGGAGTCACGCGTACGGGCGGCGCCGACCCTCGAACGCCTGGCGGCACTTCGCGGCGCGGCGTCGACCCGGCTCACCCATGCCATGAACGCGCTGTGCGAGTCCTTTGTCGCGGACGCCTTCCGCCCCGACTCGGCGAAGGGCCGCACACTGCTCGGCGCCGTGCTCCGCGACGGCCCGCCGGACTCGCGCCGCGTTCGCGAGCTGCTTGCGCAACTGCGCCCCGTCCGCACCGGGCTCGGCGGCCTGGGCGCCACCGGCGACGGCCCGCCCGCGCTGGACGACGAGACCACGCTGTTCTCCTGCGGCTGGGCCTGGGGCCGCGTCCGCACCGCCGGGCGCCCCGGCAGCCACGCCGAGCCGGAGCCGTCCCTGCACTTCACCGTCGCCGCCATGGACGGCATCGTCGACCTGTTCTCCTCGCGGCAGACACTCCTGCCCGGACTGCTCAATCGGGAACAGCTCGCCCTCGCCCAACAGCTCATGCTCCGCTGGGAGTTGGCGCAGCGCTACTGGAGCGCCCTGGCCCGCTTCGGCGGTTCCGCGTGGCCGCTCCAGGACATCCCGTGGCGCGGTGGCGACGACTCCGACTACCGCACCCTGCACGTCGCGTCCATCGTCATCCACAACCTGATGCGCCAGGGCGACCCGGAGGAACCCCCGCCCTCGCACGAACTCGCGCCCCTCGTCCTCGTGTTGGGTGAGCTCGCGGGGAGGGCCCGACTCACACGTCGTGCCCTTCCCGGCGACCCTGCGATCGCCCTGCACAGCCCCGGCCTGGTCACCCCCCTTCCCGGAACCGACCGCCTCGGCCCGCCCCTGGGCTGGACCTTCACCGACTTCGCCCCCGCGCTGCTCAAGCGCACCCTGCAAGTCGCCGCGCTGACCCGCAACGTCGAGCACCGCGACACCATGCTCGCCCTCGCCGACACGCTCGGCGACCACGTATGGGGACGCCGCCTGGACGCGGGCCCCGCCGCGGGCCTGTGGGACGACCCCGGCCGCATCTACCCCGCGGCCGCCGCCCGGCCGGCCGAACTCTCCTGGCGCATGACCGAACGTGTCGTCGAGGTGCTTGTCGTCGCGGCCGCGGGCATCGCCGCCGACCTCGCACCGAGTCGGCGCCTCGCCGAACTCGCGGCCGACATGATCCGCGAGGCAGACCACCTGTTCGCGCGCGAGATGCTGACCCGTGCCACACCCACCACTTCCACCGATGCAGAACTCCACCTGGTAGCCGCCGTGTTGGCCCGATCCCGAGACCAGGCCGCACGCCGCCCCGGTGTGGCCGTCTCGCTGGCCGCCGACGCGCTGCGCCGACTGGACGAACTGAGCGCCGCACGCGAGCAGGCGGGGAGGGGCTGAACGGCATGCTGGTCTTCGCCACTTCGGACAAGGGCGGCACCGGCCGCACGGTCACGTGCGCCAACATCGCCTACCGCCGGGCGCTGCTCGGCGACGACGTCGCTTACGTCGACTTCGACTTCGGGTCCCCGACCGCGAAAGCCGTCTTCGAGTTGGACGTCTCGGACCGCGCGGGCGGCTCGGGCCTGCACACGTACCTGCGCGGACGCGGCGGCGAGCCGCGCCAGATCGACGTGTGGGCGCACACCCGGCGGCAGGAGCTGCGCATGCGACCGCCGTCGTGCGGCCGCCTGGAACTGTTTCCCGGCGACGTCGGCGGGGGCGAATTCGCCGCCGAGGACGCCTCGGTGGGCCCATGCGCCGAGCTGTTCCTGCGCCTGGAGGAGGAGTTCGACGTCACGTTCGTGGACCTGAGCGCGGGCCGGTCGTACGCGATCGACCTCGCCCTGCGCACCATCGCGCGGCCGGAGTTCCGGGACACGCACGTGCGGTGGCTGGTCTTCCACCGCTGGACGCGGCAGCACATCGTCGCCACCGCGGACCTGGTGCACGGCGAACGCGGCATCCTCGCCGCCGGGGCCGCCATGGGCCACGAGCACGCCGCGCTGGCCGACCGCATCCGGTACGTCCGCGCCGCGGTTCCGAAGTCCGGCCCGGCACTCGGCGCGGCCGTCCGCCCAGCCCAGGCGGAATGGCTCGTGGCCTGCGACCGCGAACTGCACGACCTCGCGGCCGGCCACCGGCTCGGCCGCACGAACCTGCTCGGCTCGATCCCGCTCGACCCGGTGCTCCAGTGGCGCGAGCAACTCCTCACCGATGCCGACGCGATGGTCAGCCGGGTCGCCAACCGCGAGACGGTGGACGCCTTGCGCGACCTCGCGCTGGCCCTGTCCGACGCGGAATCCTGGGAGGTCCTGTGAGCGGCACCCGGCGCGGCGGCGTCCGCGGCGCCGAACTCCCTGACAAGGCACCGGAAGAGACGGTGTTCCGTGAGTGGTCGGCCGAGGCACCGACCGAGTCGATCCCGTACGCCCACCTGTCGATCGAGCTCGGACACCTCTACATGGAGGACTTCGCCCGCGGAGCCGAGCGCCTGCGCGCGCACTTCGCGGCCGTCGCGCCGTGGGTCGCCGCCGCACGCGCGACGGCCGCGCCGCCGGGCACCCGGCCGCGTGTGAGCACGTGCTTCCTGATCGACGACTACTTCACCCGCTTCTCCACGCCCGCCGAGGTGATCCCCGAACTCCTGCGCGCCGCGGAGGAGTCGGGGCTGCGCATCGACTACCTCGCCCGCGAATCGGGATGCGCGGACTCCGGCTCCGACCCCGGACCCGCGTCCCTCCTCGAAGCCCGGCTGGTACCGGCGCCGTTGGAGGGGACCAACGGCAGGCGTCCGCCCGCGCACGAGACCGGATGGCTGTGCAACGGCCTACGGACGCCGTCCGGGAGCGACACCGAGGCCATGGCGCCGCGCGAGGGCTGGCGCCCGCCCCGCGAGATCGGCGCCCGCAACCACTCGGTGTTCCTGGATGTCGAACTCTGGGGAGGCAAAAAGCCCGGACCCGGCGGTGACGGGGAACTGCGCCTATGGTCCTGCCCGTTCCTCGCGGCAGTGTGGCAACTGCTGCGCCTGGGACTGCTCCGCGACCGCGGCGCCCCGGTCCTGCCGCCGGTGCCCTGGACCGCACCGGAGTTCCCGCGCGACTGGGACGACCTCCCGGCGGTGGTCCGGCTCGACCCGGCCGCCGCGCCGTTCGCCGCGTACCGGACGTTCTCGGTGCTGGGCACGCGCTTCCTGCCGATCGAGCACGCGGTGCGGCTCATCCTCGGGCACACCGCCGTCGACCCCGTCGTCGGCGACCAGGCCGTCGGACGGGCGGCCGCCGAGGGGGTGTTCCTCCCGAGGGACCCCACCGGCAGGATCGCGTACACCTTCGTCGGCGGCGACCCTGCCGACGGGGACAGCGCCTTCCGCGGGGGCCGCACGTGACCCCGCCGCTGCTCGTCGTCGGCGAGGTGCGCACCGCGCTGCTCATGAACTCCCGGCCGCTGGGCCGAACCGGGGTCGAGGCGATGCTGGCGCGACTCGCGCACGGGGCTCACGTGCGCACGGCCGAACGTCCGGTGCCGCGCGCGGTGTCGGCGGACGTGGTGGAGGCGGTCGACAGCCCGGTGCGCACCGGCTCCGCCGCGAAGTCGCGCGGCGTCGGCACGCTCCTGGCGCGGGCCAAGGTGACGGGCGGACGCGTGCTCCAGGCCTCCACCCGCGGCACGCTGGTGCCGGGCGGCACGCGGCGCCTCCCGTGGGCGCACTACCTCGAACGGCTCGGCACCGTCGAGGTGATCGGGCGCGCCCGCACCGACGACCTCGCCAAGGGCTTCCCGGGAACCCGCCCTCCGGACGCCGAACTCGCCCCCGGTGCCGTCTCCGACCGCCTGCTGGCCCAGGTGCAGCGGTCCGCGGCCCTGGACCACCAGCCGACGTTTCGCGCCCGACGCACCCAACTGCGGTGGTCCGCCGTCGCCGTGCCCGGCAGTCGGCCGGGCGGAACCTTCACCCTCTTCGGCACCACCGAGCGCACCCTCGAACTCCGGCTCCCCGCGGACGGGTTCCCCGACGCGGCGGAAATCGCGGCCCTGTGCGAGGACTTGGCGCTGCACGACTGGCTGCTGAGCGTCCTCGCCGAAGCCGCGGACCGCGCGGGCGGCCAGGCGGACACCGCCTCCCTCCACCGCATCCGGCCTGCCGTCCACCACCTGATCCACCTGTGGTCGCCCGGCACCGACATCCGCGCGGAGCTCCTGGCGGTATGGGAGGACCTGGAGGAACGCCCCGGCTTCACCCGCCAGTGGCAGACGTGCGTAGACCGCATCCGAGACTCGATGTCGCTCAACATCCTCGAAGGCCTGACCCGCCGCCCACCCCCCACACGCCCCCAAGCGCCCGCAATCCCCCAAACGATAACGAACGGCACCCACCACCGATAGCCCACCGCGCTCCGCCCAGTGCGGGAGTCGGCGCACGTGCGCGTGCCAGGCAGGCGGCTTCGGCGCGAACGCCGAGCGGGCGGGCAGGTGGGGCGCGCGTGGCGGTGGCGGTCGTGGACGCGACGGTGCCATCGCCGTCACGGCGCGGTGGCCGGGGACGTCCCGCCGGGCGAGCCGGGCGAGCCGGGCGCCCGACGGCCGGGTTGGGGGCGGTGTCGTGTCGCGGCGCTGCCACCTCGTACCGCCCTGCCGCGACGTCAGCGTGACGGCGCGGTGGAGCGGATTCGACCGGGCGGGCCGGTTCGGCCGTGACGGGTGTGGTGCCGAACTGCACGGGGTGGCGTCCTCCATGCGTGACCTCGGCGAAGCGATCGCCCGGGTCGGGGAGAGCTCGGTGTGGTTGGTGGGGCGGGTGGCGAGTGAGTGGGACCTTCGGTGCAGCGGTCTGCCGTTGCGCCTCGTCGTTCCGTCGCCGTTCCGCCACGTCACTTCCGCGCGGTCGGGTCGCGTCGGGTGCCGGGGGACCGCCGGACACCCCCTGTGGCGCAGAGCCGGGCGGGGTCCTTCCCCGTTCGTGCGGCGACACGTGGCGGACAGCTGCGTATGCGATGCTGATGCGGTCCGTGGAGACCTGCGACCGTGCCGGAGGGAGGCCCAGTGCAGGAGTGGTGGGCCGCGCTGGTGGCTGAGGTTGTTCGGGTCGTGTTGCTTCCCGGGCTTGCGCAGGATCTGGTTGCCGGGGGTGCTCCGGGGGCCGAGGCGCAGGTGCCTGGGCTCATGGCGATCATCATCGCGTTCACGGCGGTTTTCGCCGCGCTTTCGACGGTTGTGGCCGGACGCGGGGGCGCCACCGACGCCCGTCGCGGACTCGCACGAGTGCGCGCGGGTGTCTTCCGCGCGCTCGCGGTCCGCCTGGCGTTCCTGCCTCTGCGGGACCCCGACGCCAAGGGGCGCCGACGTCCGCGGGCTCCGGGCCGTGCGGCCCTGACGTCCGCGTAGAGCCGGAAGCCTGTCCCCGCGGCGCACCCGCGTTATCCATGTACCGCGCGCCGGTGCACGCCCAGCCGCGCCTTGCCGCTTTCGGAATCCTGCGGTCGTCCGCTGCGTCCTATAACCCTTGACGCCCGGAAGGCCCCGCTATGTCCACTGGCTCCACCGATTACCGTTTCGCATCCGGCATGCTCGACGGCCCGCTCGATCTTGCCGGATCGATCTTCTCCGTTTTCGTCGACTTCCTCGCGCCGATGTTCGGCACCGGTGCCGTGGCCGCCGCCGTGGTCATGGTGACGGTATGCGTGCGCATCACCCTCGTACCGTTCTCGTACGCCCAGGCCCGCGCCCAGGCCGGCCGGGCCCGCCTCGCGCCGCAGGTGCGCGAGCTGCGGCGGCGTCACGAGCGCCGCCGTCGCCAGGACCCCGCGGCCCTGCAGCGCGACATCCTCGCCCTGCACCGCGCCGAGGGCGTCTCCCCGTTCGCCGGGTGCCTGCCCGCAATCGCCCAGGTTCCCGTGCTGTTCCTGCTGTACCACCTGATCACCGGCGACGAACTGCTCGGCCACGCCTTCGCCGGGATCCCGCTCTCCGCGCACCCCGTCGCCGCACTCGGCGGACCGCACGGCATCGTCCCGGCGGTCATGCTGGTGCTGGCCGTCGGCGTCGCGTACGCGCACTTCCGCCAGGCCGGGGCCGCCGTCCGCCGCGCCGCGACCGCCGGGCAGCCTGCGCCGCCCGCCGCGGGCCTCCTGCGGTACCTGCCGTTCGCGACCGTCGCCACCGTGGCGCTGGCCCCGCTCGCGGCCGGCATGTACGTCCTGACCGGCTCCGCCTGGACCGCCGCCGAACGCCCCCTCCTGCGCCGCCTCGCCGAGCACCGCGCGCGGATGAAGGTGCGTCCGGCCTGACCGGGCGCGGTCCGGCTACGTCCCGGGGATCCCGGCCGGTGCGGGCGACCAGCCTTCGGCGTCGCGCGGCATGCCCCACCAGTGCAGTTCACCGTCGGGGCTGACCAGCGGATCGTCCCAGCGGCCGGGGTCCGGCTGGCGGCCGGTCATCAGCGTGTCGGCGAGTGCCCGCAAGAACGCGCCCAGGGTCTCGGCCCCGTCGAAGGAACTGGAGCCGTCGTGCGAGACCCAGCCCAGGCGACCGCGCCCCGGGCCCGGACGCATGTCGATCACCTCCAGGTCGCCCTGGAAGTGGCCGACCGGGATCCACAGGCGGTGCCAGAACGGGTCGCCGTCCTCCGGCGGAAGGTCGTCGTCATCGTCGTCGCCGAACAGCTCCGCCTCGACCTGGAGCCGCAGTTCCCACTGGTCGACCACCCCGGCGACCGACAGGAGGTCCATCTCCGGAAAGATGTGGCGCTCCGGCTCGATGCCGTCGTGGCACGCCAGCGAGGCGGCCAACTCGGCGGGCAGCGCACTGCCCAGCACTTCTTCGGCGGCGGCCACGGCCGCGGGATCCGCCGGCGGGCCCAGCCGGGCCAGGCTCGCCGGTGCGTGGGCGCTCAGCCACGCGTCGATGCGCGACCACGACGCGGTGACCAACTCGGGATTGCTCTCGACCATGCGGTCATTGTGCCGACCCCGCGCCGCCGCCACGCGATTTCGCGGTCGCCGCGTACCGCCGTGCGAGCGTTCGGACGGTGGCGGCGACGCGGTCGCGGAGCTCGGCGGGCGCCAGCACCTCGACGTTGGCGCCGAGCCGCAGGAACTCGCCGTGCGCGTGATCGATCGACTCGATCGGCACGCGGGCGCGCCCGGCGCGTCGAGGAGGAAGCGCCGCTGCATGAGAGAGGCGTACGGCCGCATTTGGGGTGGAAGCGCCGCCCGCAGCTTGAGCTGGGCGGCGGCCAGCACCTCGCCGAGGCCGAGTTCGGCGGCGGGGCCGGGCAGCCCGGCGAGGAACACCGCCCGCGCCTCGTCGGCGGTGAGGCCGGTGAGGCGCGTGCGGTAGCCGTCCACCAGCCGGAAGCCGCCCGCGTGCCCGGCCGCGCCGTACAGCGGGATGCCGGCCGCAGCCAGGTGCTCGGCATCCCGGTAGACGGTATGCACCGACACGCCCAACTCCGACGCGATCTGACTCGCGGTCAGGCGCCCCCGGTCCTGGAGGAGCAGGAGCAGCGAGACGAGGCGGGCGGCGCGCATTCCGGATATTGTGCGGCACTCCACTGACATGAGGTGTCAGTGGACCCGCCTTAGCGTCGTCGCATGCACGAACTCGACGGCCCGCGCGGACAATGTGGCGGTCCCGCGCCGCTGGGGGACCCGGGAGACTCCCGCCACGAACACCCGCCCGCCGACCCCATCGTGGAACTCCGGCAGTACACGCTGCGCCCGGGTGCGCGTGAGACGCTCATCACGTTGTTCGAGCGCGAGTTCGTGACCGGCCAGGAAGCCGTCGGCATGCGGCTCGGCGGCCGCTTCCGCGACCTCGGCGCGCCGGACCGGTTCGTGTGGCTGCGGTCGTTCCCGGACATGGATGCGCGGGCGCGCCAACTGGCCGCCTTCTACGACGGCCCGGTCTGGGCCCGGCATCGGGAAGCGGCCAACGCCACGATGCTCGACTCCGACGACGTGCTCCTGCTGCGCGGTCCGGAGGTACGCGTCCCCGAACACGCCGCGCTGGTCACGGTCGTCGTGTGCCATCCGCGCGATCCGGCCGCCTTCCCGGGGGTGTTCGAGACCCGCGTGCGCCCCGCGCTGACCGCGCGTGGGGCCGCGCCGCTCGCCGTGCTGCGCACCGAGCATGCCCCGAATACGTACCCCCGCCTGCCGGTTCGCGAAGGCGAGGACGTTTTCGTGTGGTGCATCGCACATCCGGAATCCGTCGTCGATCCGGAGGTCGACGCCGTCCACGGGGCGTCCGAGATCGGCCTCTCGGACGCGGATCTGCTGCATACACCGCAGGTCCTGCGGCTTTCCCCGGTGCGTACCGCCTGACCTCCGACCGCCGCCGATGTGCTCGCGGCGGCGTACGAGACCGTTGGCGCGGAGTCGTCGCTGCCCACCCGGAAGGGCTATGCTCCGGGAGGCCCCGAGACGTGCAGCGACTACCGCCATTGGTCGTGTGCCGGCCGGGTCCAAACGACCGCAATGACGGGGTTGTTGCAGGCTGCCACGCTGTGGCCGGGCGTACGCGACGAGGGTGGGCTTCCGCGCGCCGGCCGGTGGTGTCGGCGGCGGCGAGACGCGCACGGTCCCTCGCGGACGGCCTGGCGAAAGCGGTCCAGGCAGGTCCGCGCGGCCCAACTGGCCGGAGCCCCTTGAGGGTACGCGGGGCCGGTTCAGTCGGCGAGGCCACAAGCGTCGCCGGGTGTCCGCCCGTCCGGCCGGTGCCTGCGCGACTCTCCGTGTCTCCGTGCCCCTCCGCACGAATCCGAGGATGTCCATGGTCCGAGTCGGGTCGCCACCCGAACCGTCACGTCCCGTTCCCGTCGGCACCGCCTGGCTGCTGCCGACCGTGTTATCAGCCGCGGCCTCCGCGGCAGTTGTCGCCCTCGCCGACGCCGACGCGCGTCTGGTCCTGGGCGTGTGCCTGGCCGTGGCCACCGGCGCGATCGCCGCGGCCACCGCGGTGGCGGGACGCCGCGGCGCACGAATAAGGCAGCTCACCCGGCAGCTCGACACCGAGGCTGCCGCCCAACACCACCGCCACCAGGGCGAGTCGGAGACCCTGCGGGGATACCTGGTCGCCCAGGGCGCCGCACAGCAGCGCCTCACCGACGAGATGCTGCCCAAGACGATCCTGCGCCTCAAGCAGGGCGAGTCGGCGCGCGAGATCATCCACGAACTGGCCAGAACCGACGATCACTTCCCAGGCGTCACCGCCGAATTCGCGGCCTCGCAGCGCACCGTCCTGCGGCTCGTGGCGGAAGCCGTCGAGGCCGAGGAGGACTTGCGCGACTCGGCGCAGCGGGCGTTCGTGAACATTGCGCGGCGTGTGCAGGCGATCGTCCACCAACAGGCCACTGATCTGCGGGAGATGGAGGAGCGGCACGGTGCGCAGCCGGATGTGTTCGGTGATCTGTTGCGTCTTGACCACGGGACGGCGCTGATCGGGCGTCTGGCGGACAGCATCGCGGTGCTGGGCGGTGCGCGTCCGGGGCGTCAGTGGCAGAACAACGTGCCGCTGTACAGCGTGCTGCGTGGCGCGGTCTCCCGCATCACCGACTACCCGCGCGTCGAACTGACCGCGGTCACCGAAGTCGCGGTCGTCGGCTCCTCCGTGGAGCCGCTGATCCACGCGCTGGCCGAACTCCTCGACAACGCCACGCGCTACTCGCCGCCCAAGACCTTCGTGCGCGTGAGCGCCAGCGAGGTGCAGTCCGGCGTCGCGGTCGAGATCGAGGACGGCGGCATCGGCCTCTCGGAAGAGGCCCGGCGCCGCGTCGAACGCCTCCTTGAGGAGGCGTCCGCCGGACTCGACCTCGCCGACCTCGGCGAGTCGCCGCGCCTCGGTCTCGCGGTGGTCGGACGGCTCGCGCAGGAGCACAACTTCCGCGTCGCGCTGCGGCCTTCGGCGTACGGCGGGGTCCGGGCGATCCTCGTCATCCCCAAGGAACTCCTCACCACCGCACCGGTGTCGATGGTCGCCGGTGCCGCCCCGGGGCTGGAGGCGCTGCCCGCCGCCCGCACGGTCTCCAGCGGCCCGGCCCGCAGCACGGCCCCGCCCGTGGTGGAGAGCGCGCCGCGCGGGCGTACCGCCAACGGCCTGCCACAGCGCCAGCGCCGGTCTCCGGCGAGTCCGCCGCGCCTGGTTCCGCCGGTGCGGACGCCGGGTGCGTCCGACGCGGCCCCGGGAGGCGGCGCCGGCCGTCCCGCCCCGGGCGCCGGAGCGCGCCCGCCGGCGTCGGCCCAGGCCGACTCCGCGTCCCCGTCGATCGACTCGGCTCCCGAACCCGGGCTGTGGCTCGCTGCGTTCCATGGTGCCGTCACCGGCGACTCCGCCGCCCCGACCGCCGAAGGCGGCACCGGGTCCGCGGACGCGCTCGACGGCACGCCCAAGAGTGAAGGTGAGCGGTGATGCAGAAGAGAGCCGATCTGGACTGGATCCTCAAGGACCTGGCCGACGGTGTCCCGCAGACCCGGCACGTGGTCGTGCTGTCCGCGGACGGCTTGTGCATCGCCCAGCACGGCTGCGACGTCGACACCGCCGACCGCGTCGCGGCCGCCTGCGCCGGGCTCCAGAGCCTGTCCGCCGCCATCGCGCTGGAACTTCCCAACGGCGACGGGCAGATGCGGCTCGTCGTCATCGAGATGAACGGCGGCTTCTTCTACCTGATGGCCGCCGGAACCGGCGCGTACCTCGCGGTGCTCGCCGACGAAGGCGTGGACGCGGGCCTGATGGGCCAGCGCATGCGCGACCTGGTGGCACGGATCGGCGAGCACCTCAGCGCCCCGCCGCGGGCCACCGCCGCCGGGCGGGGCACATGAGCGGACCGCGCCGACTCGACTGGGAAGAGGGGTCGCCCGAGCGGCTGTACGTCCTGACCGGCGGCCGCAGCGGTTCCGCCGCGCGCGACCAACTGGACCTCGTCACGCTGATCGTGTCGCGGTCGGCGCCCGATCCGGGCCTCCAGCCCGAACAGACCGCCATCGTGCGGATGTGCGGGTATCCGCTGTCCGTCGCGGAGATCTCCGCGTACCTGTCCTTACCCGCGAGCGTGGTCATGGTGCTGCTCGCCGACCTGCTCGCCGACGGCCGGGTGGAGGCCCGGCCGCCGATCCCGGCCGCGTCGCTGCCCGACGCCGAACTCCTTGAGGCGGTGATGCATGGACTACAGAACCTCTGACCTCGTCCCGGACGCATCCGTCGGCGAGCCCGTCGGCCCGCGTCCCCAGGACGCGCTGCCGGAGACGGTCACCACGGCCGTGAAGATCGTGATCGTCGGCGGCTTCGGGGTCGGCAAGACCACCATGGTGCGCGCGGTCAGCGAGATCCGGCCGCTGACCACCGAGGAGACGATGACGCGGGCCGGCGAGGGCGTCGACCACGTCACCGGCATCGAGGACAAGACCGAGACCACGGTCGCGATGGACTTCGGGCGTATCAGCCTCAACGAGCGCCTGGTCCTCTACCTGTTCGGCACGCCGGGCCAGGAGCGGTTCTGGTTCCTGTGGAACGGACTCTTCGACGGGGCGCTCGGCGCGGTCGTCCTGGTCGACACCCGGCGCTTGGAAGTCAGCTTCGACATCATCAGCCGCCTTGAGGACCGCCGCATGCCGTTCGTCGTCGCGGTCAACGCCTTCCCGGACGCCCCGCAGTACGAACTGGCGGAACTACGCGAGGCGTTGGACCTCCCGGACTGGGTTCCGATGGTCGACTGCGATGCGCGCAAGCGGGCGTCCAGCCGCGACGTCCTGCTCGAACTGACGCGCTACTTGCACGCGATGACGCTCGCACACACGGAGACACCATGAGCAGCAGTCGTACGGACGAAGCCGGGCACGGGCCCGGGTTCGATGGCGCGGTGACCGACGCGCTGGTGCCGCCGCCGGGCTGCCCGGCGCACGCGGGGGCCGACGCGTCTGCGGGGTCGCCCGCGGCCGCGGCCTCCGGGCCCGCCGCGAGCGTCGCGTTCGTCGGGCCCGGGGACGTCGTCCGGCTCAACAGCCTGGAGCACCAGTCGGATCCGATGGGCGTGTACGAGCGCCTGCGGACCCGTTACGGCCCGGTGGCCCCGGTGCTGGTCGAGGGCGACCTGCCCGCGTGGCTGGTGCTCGGCTACCGCGAGAACCTCGAAGTGGCGCGCACCCCCAACCGGTTCTCCCGCGACTCGCGCAACTGGGGTTCCGTCCAGCGCGGCGAAGTCCCGGAGGACTCACCGCTGTTGCCGATGCTCGGCTGGCAGCCGCTGGTGGTCTTCCTGGACGGCGAGGAGCACCAGCGGCTGCGCAAGGCGGTCACGGACAGCCTCAACCAGCTGGACCGGCGCGGTGTCCGGCGCCACGTGACGCGGTTCGCCAACCAGCTCATCGACGAGTTCTGCGCCAAGGGCGAGGCGGACCTCGTCGGGCAGTTCGCCGAGCAACTGCCGATGCTCGTGATGACGCAGTTGTTCGGCATGCCGGACGAGTACGGGCCGCGGCTGACCGCGGCCGTGCTGGATCTCGTCCGCGGCACGGACACGGCGTTCGAGAGCAACGAGTTCGTCGTCGAGACGCTCCGGCAGCTCGTCCCGCGCAAGCGCCGGGAGCCGGGCTTCGACATCGGCTCGTGGCTGATGGAGCACCCGGCCGAGCTGAGCGACGAAGAGGTCGTGCAGCACCTGCGCGTGCTGCTGGCCGCGGCGAACGAGAACACCACGGTGTGCATCAGCAACACCCTGCGCCTGGTCCTGAGCGACCCGCGGTTCCGCGCGTCGCTGGCCGGGGCGCGCATGACGCTCCCGGACGCGGTGGAGCAGGTGCTGTGGGACGAGCCGTCCACCATGGTCTGCCCGGCACGCTGGGCCGTCGGGGACACCCAGCTCGGGGACGCGAACATCCGCGCCGGTGACATGCTCCTGCTCGGCCTCGCGGCCGGCAACGTCGACCCGGAGATCCGGCCCGACCTGAGCGCGCCGATGCTCGGCAACCGGTCGCACCTGGCGTTCAGCGGCGGACCGCACGAATGCCCGGGACAGGACATCGGCCGGGCCATCACGGAGGCCGCCGTGGACGTCCTGCTGACCCGGCTGCCGGACATCCAGGTTGCGGTGCCGGAGGACGAACTGGTGTCGGTGTCCACCTGGCTGTCGCGGCATCTCACCGCCCTGCCGGTGGAGTTCACCCCGCAGCCGCCGTCGGCCAGGAGCGCGGAGCCCGCACCGTCCGCGGTCCCCGACGGCCGGACCGCATACCCGGTCAATCCGTCGGCCAACCACGCCGCCCCGCCCGTCGGCACCTTGGCTGGACCGCCGCCTGCGGCCCCCGCCGAGTACCCGGGGACCGCGGCCCCCGTCCAGGCACCCGCACCGCCACAGCGGCGCCCGTCCCTGTGGCGGCGCCTGTTCGGCCGCGGCCGATCGTCCCGCTGACCCGGCGACGGACAACGAGTGCCCGGCCCCGACGCGTAGTCGGGGGCCGGGCACTTGCCGTAGGCACAGCTTGACGGCCGCCTAACCCGAACGCCGTCCGGCCTCGGGCAGCAGGTCGCCGGTCTCCGTCTCGACCCGGGTCTCCGACTCGGCCTTGGCCCCGCCGTCCCTGCCGACCCCGGCCCGTTCCCGCCGCACCGGTGTCATCACCAGGCCGCTCGGCCGCGGGACCGCGGCCAGAACCTCGCCGACCGGCCGGTCCGACGCGGGCCGGAGGCGCCACCGGGACAGGATCGTCGCGATGGCGATCGGCATCTCCATGCGGGCATAGGCCTCGCCGGGGCACTTG
Organism: Yinghuangia sp. YIM S09857; assembly: GCF_051388915.1. Taxonomy (NCBI): domain Bacteria; kingdom Bacillati; phylum Actinomycetota; class Actinomycetes; order Kitasatosporales; family Streptomycetaceae; genus Yinghuangia; species Yinghuangia sp. YIM S09857. Next base: position 81,163 of record NZ_JBPKBH010000004.1, read on the forward strand.
CGCAGGCCCGTGCTGAACGCGATGAACTCGGTCCCGGTGTGGGCCCGGCTGCCGCCCGACTCCCAGCGCTCCGGAAGGAAGCGGTCCGGCTCGGCGTAGAGCCGCGGGTCGCGGTGGATGGAGTACGGGCTGAAGGCCAGTTCGGTGCCGGCCGGGATCCGCACGCCGCCCAGCTCGACATCCTCGACGGAACGCCGCATCAGCACGGGGATCGCGTGCAGGCGCGCCACCTCGGTCACCACGTTGTTGATGTACGTCAGATGCGGGATGTTCTCGAAGCCGATCGGCCCGTCCCCGAGCACCGCGTCCACCTCGGCCAGGACGCGCGCCTCCGTCTCGGGGGAGTGGGCGAGTTCGTGGAACGTCCAGGCGAGCGTCGACGCCGTCGTGTCCGTACCGCCGATGAGGATCGTGACCAGTTCGTCGCGCACCTCCTCGTCGCTCAGCGCCTCGCCGGTCTCGGCGTCGCGCGCGGCGATGAGCGTCGACAGGATGTCCGGGCTGTCGTCCGGGTCCTTGCGTGCCCCGGCGACGAGGTGGTCGATGACCTCGCGCAGGTCGGTGACGGCCCGGTCGAACTCGCGGTTGAAGCGCACGGGTATGCGTCCGAGCAGCGCCGGCAGCGCCGCGCGGGCCATGACCCCCTTGAGCAGGAACGGCACTTGGTGGCGGATCACGTCGATCGACGCGGTGTCGGCGTGGCTGGAGAACAGCGAGGTGGTGACGGTGTTGATGGTGTACTCGTACATCGCCAGGTGCATGTCCACCTCGCCGCCCGCCTCGAACGAGTCGGCGAGCTCCTCGGCGTGCCGGACCATCGCGGCCGAGTACTCCCGGACGCGGGCCCGGTGCAGCATCGGCTGGACGAGCCGTCGGCGCCGCATGTTGGTGGCGTTGTCCGAGTTGAGCAGCCCGTTGCCGGTGAACTCCCGTGCCCGGTCGATCAGTCGGCCCTTCTCGAAGGATCGGGGCTTGAGCACGATGAGCTCGTGGATCACGTCGGACGTGGTCAAGAAGTAGGTGGGGGACGTGCCCAGGTCGACGCGCACGATCTCGCCGACGTCCCGGAGGCCGCCCAGGAAGCCGAACGGGCGGCGGGCCAGCGGGATGATGTGGCCGAGGAGAGGAAGACGCCCCGGTGCGCGCGGAACCGACCGAAGCTCGGTCGTCATCGCGGAACTCCTTTGTCACGAGGTGGTCTGCACGGTGGTGGCGGGGGAACGCGCCCCGGATCGGGCGGCGCCGGACCGGCGGCACGGCTGGTCCGCGCGTGCCCCGGGGGGTGCACCGGTCCGGCCCGGCCGGTCAGTTCGGGACGAGCCCCCACCACCACGCGATCGGCGAGATCGGCAGCGGTTCGCCGCTGCTGTCGGTCGGGGTGTCGGCGAAGTCGGTGGGCAGGTCCGCGGGATCGTCGGGCGTGGTGTAGCGCCGCGACGAGATGCTCCAGTCCTGGGTGGCCCGGATGAACGTGCCCAGGCTGAGCAGGTACGTCCGCAGCTCCGGGCTCGCCGACGGCAGCAGGCGCTCGCGCAGCCGCAGGAACAGCCAGAGCACGCGGTCGCGTTGCGATATCGCGGTGGACATCGCCTGCTGCGTCGTCAGGCCGTACTCGTGCTCCAGGACCTTGATGACGTTGAGGACGTACCGGTCGGCCCGGCTCTCCTTGTGGAACGAGAAGATGTCGTTGTCCCACGAGATGACGAAGTACGCCATCTCCGCCAGCGCCCGGACGGCGTGCGCGTCGCGGTCGTTCTGCGCCAACTCGTAGCCGTACGCGAACTCCAGCACCGGCGAGATGATCGACGCGGCGCCATCGTACAGCCGCATCATCGTGTAGTCGGCGAGCGAGGGGATGGTGCCGCGGCTGCGGTGCGCCGCCTCCCACACCAGCGACAGGAAGTACTCGCGCAGGCCGTCGACCCACCGGGTCGCCTGGGCCGCGGTGGCGTGCACCGCGATGCGGGCGCGCAGGTCCCGCATGCCCTCGGCCAGCGGGTCGTCGGGGAGCATGGGGGTCTCGGGGTTCTGCGCGACGCGGATCAGCCGCGACAGGACCGCGACGAGTTCGTGCGGGTCGGCACCGGCGATGCCTTCCTCGCAGCAGCCGTCGTCGACGCCGAACAGCCACATGACGAAGTCGGACAGGATGCCGACGACTTCCTCGCGCCCATCCGGAAGGATGCGGGCCGCGAACGTGCCGATCTCGTGCGTGACGAGCCTGGTGCGGAGATCCTCTGAGCCGATGTCGAACCTCGCGGCCCAGTCGCTGGTCCGCTTGTCGATGTCGGCGTGGCTCGGGTGGATGGCGGGCTCAAACGGCGAGTAGATCGGAGGAACGGTCAGTCTTTGCGACATGTGTGGATCACCTTGGGTAGCCGCGTGGCTGAGGACGAAGGCGACACTAGCGTTGTTGATCTTGGTGCCGTGATCAACTTTTGCGGAAACCCGCGTACCTTTTCGGTCAGATTCGGAAGATCGATATCAACGCTGAGTCACTGGCAGTGACGGTCTGCCAGAACCCTCGGGTAGCTTACGCACCTCTGCCGTCCTCCCGCCACGCGAGCAACTCCCAAACATCACAAGGTTGTTGCCGTCCGTACCCGATGGGCCGTCGGAAACCGGCCAGCGCGGCGGGACGCCCCGAGGAGCCGTCCGCCGTGCGAACTCTCCGTCGGCGGCCCCCCGTACGCGCCGCTCATTTGGCCGGGAAGGAACGCCGCACCCGAGCCGGAGCGACCGTGTCGGTACGAACGAAGGCGCGGGACCCGCCGACGGTCCCGCGCCTTCGTACCTTCCGCACCTGCCGCGCGTCGGCTCCCGGCCCCGACGCCCCGACTCGGCCGCGCACGCGGGCGGCCTTGCGCGGGTCGGGCCGCGTCGAGTACTCCACGACCAGGCGGCCCGGCCGGTCGGCGCGGCCCATACGACGGCGGAGTCGGCGGTCGCGTCGCCGCTCTGCACGCCGTGACTGAGCAGGGGCCGCCCGGACACCACGAAGCCGGGTGCCGGGGCGGAGGCGGTCGCACCGGTGGAGGCGGCACCGACGATGGGCGTGATGGCCGGCCCCGTCCCGACGGCGGTGCCGGTACGCAACAAGGTCCTACGGTCGAACGTTTTGTCCTCATGGGTCATGGGAGACGTGTGTAGTGCCGCCCGGCGACCACTTGACCAACACCGGTTGGTCGCCCGTGAGATCTGGCCGTCTGACAGGTCGTCCGTCTGGCAGGTCGTCCGTCTGGCAGGTCGTCCGTCTGGCAGGTCGTCCGTCTGGTCGTTCGTCAGGCCGCCTGTCAGGCCGTTACCTCAGGCCGAGCCCGAGGGGTCGCCCAAGGGACCGCCGGCCTTGGGAGCCGCCGCCCATCGGTGGCAGGGGCGCGGGGAGTTCGGCCGCCCGGGTCCCCGCGTCGGCGGACCGCGCCGACACCCCTCGGACACGTCCTAACGCCGGTCGCCCGGCCGTGTGCGCGGGCGGAGCCGTTCGCCCTGGGGGCCGAACATGATCAGGTACTCCACCGGGCCGTCGGCCGCGGCGTTCGCCAGGCCGTGCGGGGTCCGGGTGTCGAACTCGGCGACCTCGCCGGGGGCGAGGACCAGGTCGTCGGCGCCGAGCGCGAGCCAGAGCCGCCCGTACAGCACACACAGCCACTCGTAGCCTTCGTGGGACACCTGCCGCGGTCTGGTGGGCGGGTCGTCCGATGCGGGCAGGACGTGTTTGTGGGCGTGGAGGCCGCCGACGTACGGGGTCAGCGGCACCCTGGTCTTCTCGCCGGTGTGGCCGCGGTCTCGGGTGCCGCCGCGCGGCGCCCGCGGTGGAGCCGCCTCCGGGGGTGTCCCGGCTCCCGCGCCGGCCAGTTCGTCGAGCGAGACGCCGTACGCCCGCGCAAGGCGCAGCAACACCTCCAGGCCCGGCGTGCGCCGACCGTTCTCGAAGCGCGACAGCGCGCTCGGCGCGACGCCGATCTCGCGGCTCGCGTCGGTGAGCGACGCGCCGCGGTCCTCGCGCGCGCTCCGCAGCCGCGGACCCAGCCCCGCGAGCGCGTCGGCGATGCCGTCCTCCGCCATCCGTGTCCCGCCCTTCCCATCAACAGCTCCATGTCCACGACTCTGTCCTGCAAGTTTGCCAAACTGGCAACGGTACGTCGCGTCGTGCGTCCGGTGCGGCGCATGATCGACGGGTCGCCGAGGAAGCGGCGTCGGAGTACCGGAAATCCGGAGGAGAAGCCATGGACCAGCCCGCACCGGCCACCCGCCGGGTGACCGACCCGGCCGCCGCCCCGCGCCACCGCGTCATCGAGGCGCCCGCGGGCCGACTGCACCTGGTCGAACAGGGCACCGGGCCGCTGGTCCTGCTCGTGCACGGCTTCCCCGAGTCCTGGTACTCGTGGCGCCACCAACTGCCGGTCCTCGCCGCGGCGGGATACCGCGCGGTCGCGCTCGACGTCCGCGGATACGGGCGTTCCTCCAAGCCGACCGCGACCGAGGACTACCGGATGCTCGCGCTGGTCGAGGACAACGTCGCCCTCGTGCGCGCGCTGGGCGCGGACACCGCGGTGGTCGTCGGGCACGACTGGGGCGCGAACATCGCGGCCGCGTCGGCGCTGCTGCACGCCGAGGTCTTCCGCGCGGTCGGGCTGCTGAGCGTCCCGTACGCCCCGCCCGGCGGCCCGCGGCCCACCTCCGTGTTCGACGCGATGGGCGGCGACCAGGAGTTCTACGTCTCGTACTTCCAGGAGCCCGGCCGCGCCGAGGCCGAGGTGGAACCGGACGTGCGCGGCTGGCTCGCGGGCTTCTTCGCGGCCTTGTCCGCCGACACCATGCCGGGGCCGGACGACCCCGACCCGCACTTCGTGGCCCGCGGCGGCGGGCGCCTGCGCGACCGCTTCCCGACCGGCCGCCTGCCCGCCTGGCTGAGCGAGGACGATCTCGACTTCTACACCGGGGAGTTCGAGCGCACCGGCGTCACCGGAGCACTGAACCGCTACCGCAACATGGACCGCGACTGGGCGGACCTGGCCGCGCACAACGGCGCGCCCGTCAAGCAGCCGTCCTTGTTCATCGGCGGCTCGCTGGACGCCTCGACGACCTGGATGTCCGACGCGATCGACGCCTTCCCGTCCACCCTGCCGGGTCTCGCCGCCGCGCATCTCCTGGACGGCTGCGGCCACTGGGTCCAGCAGGAGCGCCCCGACGAGGTCAACGCCCTGCTCACCGCGTGGCTGGGCGCTCTCGCCTGACGGATCACCGCCTCCTCCCGCGCCCCGGCCGCGGGAGGAGGCGCGCCCGCCCGGGTGTCAGCCCCCGGACCGTCGCAGCCAGTCCTCGTACGTCGTCTCGCCCAGGACGGCCCCGTCGCCGGGGACGAGCGTCGTCTCGTCCGGCACCGCGCCGAAGTACTGCGCCTTCGGGTCGGTGACCACCTCGCGCGGGTCGCCCCACGCCTTCAGGGCGTCGCGGAAGAACTCGTCCATCCGGTAGCGGGTCGGGCCCGCGATCTCGACGAGCCCGTTGAGCGGTGCGGCGACCGCGGTGCGGCCGACGGTCCGCGCGACCTCGTCGCCCGCGACGGGCTGGTAGGCGACCGGCGGCATGTGCACCTTGCCGTCGGACGTGGCCCCGTCCGCGATGCTCGGGCCGAACTCGAAGAACTGCGTCGCGTGGACGAGCGAGTACGGCACGGACGATTCCTTGACCAGCGCCTCCTGGGCGGTCTTGGCCCGGAAGTAGCCGATGTCGGGACGCCGGTCGCTGCCGACCACCGACAGCACGACGTGGTGGCCGACCCCCGCCGCCTTCTCGGCCGCGAGCAGGTTGCGCGTGGACGTCGTGAAGAAGTCCAGCACCGCCGCGTCCTCGAAGGACGGGGAGTTCGAGACGTCCACGACGACGTCCGCGTTCTCCAGGACCTCGGCCAGCCCCTCGCCGGTGAGCGTGTTCACGCCGGTTTTCGGGGCTGCCGCCACGGCCTCGTGGCCGTGCTCGCCGAGCTTCGCGACGAGTTTGGAACCGATGAGCCCGGTTCCGCCGATGACGACGATCTTCATGCCTGGTCCTCCTGATCTCCGGCGTGGCCGCCGGTCCGCAACAAGGACGGGGCAGCCGTTGCCGGATGTGACACTTTGTCGGAATTTCTTCGCGGGAGCGGATTCCCCGTCGCGCGGCCGCGCGAACATGCCGACCGCGGGCGACGGCGCGGCGGACTATTTGCGGTGATTTACGCATATAGCGTCGGACCCATGCGCCGTCATCTCCGAGGTTGGCCCGCGTGTCTGGCCGCGGGCCTGGTGTTCGCCGTGTGCATGGCCGGTACGACGCTGCCGACCCCGCTCTACCCGCTCTACCAGGACAAGTTCGGGTTCTCCGAGCTCACCGTCACGGTCGTCTACGCGGTCTACGCCGCCGGGGTCATCGGCACGCTCCTCCTCGCCGGCAACGCCTCGGACGCGGTCGGCCGCCGTCCCGTCCTCCTGGCCGGCCTGGTCTTCGCCGCCCTGAGCGCCGCCTGCTTCCTGGCCGCGACCGCGCTGGGCCTGCTGTACGCGGGACGCCTCCTGTCCGGTCTCTCCGCCGGGCTCTTCACCGGCGCGGCCACCGCGTACGTGATCGAGCTGGCCCCGCGGGACGGCGGCTCACGGGCCACCTTCGTGGCCACCGCCGCCAACATGGGCGGCCTGGGCTGCGGCCCGCTGCTCGCCGGAGTGCTCGCCGAGTACGCCGACCGGCCGCTCTACCTGCCGTACATCGTGCACCTCGGCCTGGTGGCGGTCTGCTCCGCGCTCGTCCTTCGGTGGCTCCCCGAGACCGTGCGCGACCGGCGGCCGCTGCGCACCGTGCGCCCGCGGCGGCCAGGGGTGCCCGCGTCCGTGCGCACGGTCTTCGGCCCGGCGGCGCTCGCCTCCTTCGTCGGGTTCGCCCTCTTCGGCGTGTTCACCGCGGTCAGCCCCGCCTTCCTGGCCGAGTCGCTGGACGTGCGGAACCACGCGGTCACCGGGCTCGTCGTCGCCCTCGCGTTCTTCGCCTCGACCGCCGGACAACTGGCCGTCGGACCGGTCGGCGTGACCCGGTCGCTGCCGCTCGGCTGCGCCGCGCTGCTGGCCGGACTGGCCCTGCTCGCAGGTGCGTTGGAATGGAACCTGTTCACCCTCGTCGTGCTGAGCGCGGTCGTCGGCGGGGCCGGGCAGGGGCTGTCGTTCCGCGCGGCGATGTCCGCGGTGGCCGACGCGGCCGACCCGGAGCGGCGCGCGGCGGTGATCTCCACGCTGTTCGTGGTCGCGTACTTCGGCATCTCGGTGCCGGTCATCGGGGTCGGCCTGCTGGTGGAGCCGATCGGCCTGGAGGGCGCGGGGCTGGTGTTCATCGCCTGCATGGCCGCCCTGGTGCTGGCCGCGGCTCTCTACCTGCTCCGGCACCCCGTGCGGGCCGCCGGGGCCCAGCACCGCTAGCGGGCCCCGGGGCGGGCCGAACCCGACGGCCCCGCCCCGGAGTTCGCGCCCGCCGGTCAGCGGGCGTAGAGGTACCGGTTCACCGCCTCCAGGTCGGTGTTCCACAGCGTGCTCAGCGGATTCGTACCGACGTCCAGCGCGATGATCTCGGGCGGGACCCGGACGTCGACCGGATTGCCCGCCGGAGTGTTCGCGACGCGCCCCTGGAGGTTCACCGCGAACGATTTCACCGGGTGCTCGGGCGGGGTGTCCCCGTCGTTCCACAGCCGCACCCCGGCGTACGCCTTCTTGCCCGGGGCGATGGTCGCGAGCGCCTCGGCGGGCGACTCCATGGGCGGGGTCGGGTGCCGGTCGCCGAGCACGACCTGCGGGTGGTGGTAGAGGGTGCAGGTCGTCGAACCGGTGTTGGTGGCGGTCAGGAGCACGTGGTTCGAGGAGTCCGGGGTGGTGGACATCGTGATCCGGACGTTCTTGTCGGTGCACGCCGCGGTGCCGCCGGTACCGGTCGAACCCGGACTGCCGGACGCTCCACCGGGCGGCGCCGGGGCTCCGGTCGTCGCGGGGCCGCCGCCGGGAGCCGTGCCGCCGCCCGGGTGTGGGGTGCCGGACGGGGGAGCGGCGGTCGTACCCGTACCGCCGCCGTCGGTGGGCGCGGGCGGCGCGGGGGCGGTGCTGGGCGGCGGGCTCGCGGACGCCGTGGGCGGGGTGCCGACGATCGACGGCGTCGAGACGAACAGCGTGGGCGGTGTTGCCACTTCGGCCTCGCCGTCGCCGCCGGTCAGCGCGAGCGCGGCCGCCACGGCGGAGACCGTCACCGCCGAGACGGCGCACGCGACCAGCGCGGTCCGCCGGCGCCGGATGCCGCGGCGGCGGGCGTCGATGCGCCCGAAGTCCGGCGGCCGGACGACGAGCTCGTCGGCGTGGGCGCTGAGCCGCGCGTGCAGCCAGTCCTCCGCCGCGGTGCCGATGCCGCCGCCGGAGCGGTGCTCAGACCCGTCCATGATGCTTCTCCTTTCGTGTCCGAGGTCCGGTGGCGTGCGGCGCGGGGGTGGGCGCGCCATCCAGAGGTCTGCCGTCCACAGGTCCGCCGTGCGAGAACCCGCCTGTTCCGGTCGCGCCGTCTGCGGTCCTGCCCTCCCCAGGTGCACCCTCCGCAGGCCCGCCGTCCGCCAGTGCCGGGTCGGCGCGCAGCTTCTCCAGTCCGCGTGCCGCCTGGCTCTTGACCGTCCCCACCGAGCAGCCCATGACCAGGGCGACCTCGGCCTCAGGAAGGTCCTCCCAATAGCGCAGGACGACCGCCGCGCGTTGCCGCGGCGGAAGCCTGAGCAGCGCGCCACGCAGTGCCTCCCGTTGGTCGACGCGGTGCGTCGGATCCGGCCCCGCCACCTCCGGGGGCTGGTCCCCGTACACCATTGCCGGCCGTTTGCGGCGGAAGCGGTTGTTGTTGCAGTTGACGAGGATCCGGCGCACGTACGCGTCCGGCCGCTCGCTCGCCTGGATCCGCCGCCATGCGGCGCCCGCCCGTGCCAGCGCGGTCTGCGCCACGTCCTCGGCTTCCGCGTGGTCGCCGGTCATCAGGTACGCCGTGCGCACCAGCCGCGGCCACTGCGCCCGCACGAACTCGTGGAACGACGCTGCATCCTCAGGTCTCACCCCGCACCTCCCTACCCCCTCAAACCCGCATCCGGGCCGTTCGGGTTGCACGGCGGCCCGAGTTCTCCGCGGAGCGCGCCGGGGACGGTCTACAGGCAGGCGTCGTACGGGAATTCGCGTGTGGCGTGTTTTTCCGTTGCGATAACTTCCTCTTGGTTCACTTCTTGCGTTGATTCCGGCGCGCACCGGCCGTCCCGGCGGGTGTCGTCCGGAGCCGCCCCTCCCGGAATTGGAGTACTTGTGCGCCCTGCGCGAATAGCCGCCGTCGCCACCGCGGCAGGCATGGCCATGCTCGCCATGTCCGCCTGCGGCACGGAGAAGGCGGACGGGCCCAGCAACCTGGCCGTCGACGCCAAGACCCTGGCGCAGCAGACACAGCAGAAGGTCAAGGAAGCCGAGACCGTGCGCATCACCGGCGGGGGCACCGCCGACATGGGCGACGGCGAGACCATGGAGATCCGGGGCGAGATGTGCGTCGCCTCCGACAAGACGATGAAGAGCACGATCTCGTACGGCGACAAGGTCGAACTGGAGATGCTCGGGATCGACCGCAAGACCTACGTGCGGGCCTCGCGCGAGTCCTGGGACGAGTGGTTCTCGCTTCTGTTCGACCTCGACAGCGGCGACGTGAAGTTCGACGCCACGCTGTACGAGGAGATGCTGAAGCTCCTCGACAATCGCTGGACGCTGGAAGAGGATGAATCGGACGCCGCGGACGAGGAGGACGACAGCGGGAACGCGTTCGCGGAACTCACCGACGTCGAGGACCTGTTCGGCGAAAACTACGACAAGGTCGTCAAGGGCGAGCCGGTCGAGTACGACGGCAAGAGCGTCATCCCGCTGAGCGCGACCGACGAGGACACCGACGAGGTCACCACGGTGTACGTGCCGGAAAAGGGCAACCAGATCCCGGTCCGCATCACGTACGAGACCCCCGGCACCCCCGACAAGGCCGACTTCAAGGTCAAGACCGGCGGTGGCTCCTGCGGCGTCAAGGCGCCCCCGGCGGACCAACTCGCGGACCAGGAGAAGCTGGACAAACTCGAAGGCAAGGTCTTCGACTTCGGGGACTCGGCCCCGGACATCGACGAGGACCCCGGGGTCCAGGACCCCGGAGTCCAGGACATCGGCCCGTCCTCCCCGGACAGCACCGACACCCCCGGCGCCCCGACGGTCGGCTCGAACCCCTGACAACCCCGCACCACCGCACGCCCGGCACGCCGGACGACCGCCCCCCGCGGTCACCCGGCGTGCCGGACCCGCACACGATCGGGTCGCGCCGGATCCCGCTCGGCGACGTGCACCGGCGCCCACGCCCACTGCCACACGGTGATGCCCGGGACCCGGGAGAATCGGACGGTCCCGCGCGTGCCTTCGACGGCCAACCGCGGCCAGATCTCCGCGACATCGGCCGGCGGCCGTGCCGGATCCGCGCCGCGGGCGTGCACGTGCGTGGCCAGGGCGGCCAGCACGGCGACGGCGTCGTACCCTTCGAACGCCACGAAGGACGGGGCCTCCGCCAACCGCTCCCGCAGCGCCGCCTCGACCCGGAGGCCGAGCGGGCCCAGGCGTTCGGGCAGGTAGCGCAGGAACGGGACGCCGGCACCGCCGCCGTCCGGCAGGCCCGCCCACGAGGCGAACTCCGGCTGCCCGGCCGGGGCGCCGACCAGCACGCCGCCGAGGCGCGGGTCGCGGCGTACCGCCTCGACGATGGGCACCGCCGGTTCGGGGTGGCCGACCAGGAGCAACAGGGCGGTGGCGCCGGAGTCGGCGAGCGCGTCGCACAGAGCATCGGGGGCGGCGAAGCCGCCCGTGTCCAACTCCACGACGCCGCCCCCGTGCGGTGCGAGGTGGTCGCGCAAAATGCCGGTGCCCGACGCCCAGTACACGCTCGGCTGCGTGGCCACGGCGATGCGGCGGTGGCCCGCGTCGAGCAGGAAGTCCCCGTAGATCCGCCAGCCGTGCGACTGTGCGGGGGCCAACCTCGCGACCCACTGCGAAGGTTGCTCGGTGAGGGTGTCGAGGACCGCCGAGGAGCACACGAACGGCAGGCCGAGAGCTTCCGCGCGGGAAGCGGCCGTACGCGCGACGACGCTGTGGTACTCGCCCGCGATCGCGGCCACCCCGAGGCGTGCGAGTTCGTCCATCGCGTCCGCGGCCCGCCGTGGGTCGGCCGCCGTGTCGCGGACGATCAGTTCGACCGGCCGTCCGCCGATGCCCCCGGCGTCGTTGGCGTCGCGCACGCCGAGTTCGAGTCCGGCGAGCAGGTGCCGCCCCGCCTCGACCCAGCCGGGCGGTGACAGGGGGACGAGGGCTCCGAGGCGCACGGGCGACGTGATCATGGGGCACATTGCACTCCCACCGCCCGTGTCGGGCAAGCGATTACGCGGTGTGCGCGAGCGTGGCCGTACGCTGCGGAGACGCGTCGAAGCGTCCGCCCTCCGGCGCCGAATGATTGCGCAGGGTGAAGTTCGGGCAACACGACGCTGCGTACAGGTGCCCTCCGACGCCGTGATCCGGTGCCGTTCAGTCGGCGCTCGCGAGCCTGCCCCCCAGGTGCGACGGCCCGGGGGCCGTGATCGCGGGTACACGGGGAGGACACGCATGACCAAAAGCAAAAACCTGACATCCGCGCGCCTGGCGGGCGTGCACGGACAGGAGGCGGAACCGCCGGGGGACGGCGCTCCGCCGGTACTGCACATCCGCTGCTTCGGCGGCTTCACGATGACCGTCGACGGCCGCGAACCGGACTGGACCTCGGTCCGGCCCAAGGCGCGCGCGGTCCTGCGGCTGCTGTCCGTACGCACCGGGCAGTGGCTGCACCGCGACCGCCTGGTGGAGATGTTCTGGCCCAAGCTGGCGGCCCCGGCGGCGGTGCACAACCTCCAGGTGGCGGTGTCGAGTCTGCGCGGCCTGCTGGAGCCGGACCGGGGGCGGGGCGAGGGCCACGTCGTGGTGCGGCAGGGCATGTCGTACCGGCTGCGGCTGCCGCACGGCGGCAGTTGCGACGTCGCCGAGTTCGAACGCGCGGTCATGGACGCGCGGTTGGCCCGGCGGCTGGGCAGATGGCGCGAGGCAGCCGACGCGCTGTGCGGTGCGCGGGACGCGTACGCCGGGCCGCTGCTGCCGGAGGAGGGCGCGTCCGAGTGGGTCGTCGGCGAGCGCGAACGCCTCGGCCAGGGCGCGGCGTGGGCCACCGCAACCCTCGCCGAACTCCGGCTCCGGCAGGGGCGGCTCGGCGACGCCGTGGAGACGGCCGAACGCTGCCTGGAGATCGACCCGTTCCGTGACTCGGCGTGGGACACCCTGATCCGCGCCCACGACCGGTCCGGACAGAGCGCGGCCGGGGCGAGAGCCCGGCGGCGGTACGCGGACATGCTGGCCTCGCTCGGCATCGACCCGGCGGCGCAGCGCAGTTCCGCGTAGGAAGGACCGACGCACCACCGTCGCAAGGGCTTCGAACGCGGCGGAAGTCCTATCAGGGAGTGTCTTCACATCACCGTCGGATAGCCCGCGGGAATTGGCCGACACGACCAGGGCGCGATCTCGCCCTATCGCGTGGCGGCCCGGGGTCACCGGCCGCGGAAGAACTCCACTTCCGCGATCGCCGGGGGCCGGTCGGCCGGGCCGTACACGCTCACGATCCCGATGTGCACCTCACGGACGTCCGAGGCGCGCAGGTCGAATGTCTGCTGCCCCGGCTGGTCGCGCAGGCGGATCTCGACCGTGTGCTCCTCGCCGTCCGTGCCGACAACGCGGAAGACGAGCTTCTCCGGCCTGCCGTACGCGAGGAACTCCTCGGGCTTGGTGGAGTAGCCGGACAGCACGATGACCTTGAGCAGGCGGACCGGCGGGTCGAACGTCGCGACCAGTTCGGCCCCCGGTCCCGGACCGGAGGGTGCCCACGCCTTGTTGCTCACCCCGTCGAACGCGGCGGCGGCGGGCATGCCCGGGGCCTCGCTCGACGCACGCTTGTCCGCGGGCGGCGCGGCCTCGGGGTCCGTGGTGTTGTCCCGGACGAAGTCGAACACGCCGTCGTAGAAGGGCCGTCCGAACCACGCCCCGGCCAACAGCGCGAGCACCAGGATGGGGACGATCAGCCTGCGCGGCCGCCGCGACCGCACGGCCGGGCGCTCCCCGGCCAGCCGCGGCGATTCCGGCGTGCGCCGGAACGCCCGCTTCCACCACGGCAGTCGGACGGGCGGGGGTGCGGTGGGGCGCGGGGGCGGGCCGGATCGCAGCGGACGGCCGCAGCGCACGCACAGGGTGCGTTCGCGTGCGTTGTCGGCCTCGCAGAACCGGCAGCGGGATCCGCCGGGCACCGCCGCGTCCACAGCCCGCCCCGGCTCGGCGGCCGGGGCGACGTAGCGTTCCGCCTCACGGTCCCCGGGCCGTCGCAGCGGGGCCCCGGCCCGACCGGCGGATGTGGTGTCGGCGTCGGAGGGCATCACGACGGGCGGTGCGATGGGACGCCCGGGGACGGACGGGTCGTACGCCGGGCTGCTCGGCGGCCGTGGCGTCGGCGGGCGCGGCGTCGACGGGCGCTGCTCCGGTGAGGGCTGCTCGGGCGGGCGCGGTGTCGGCGGTCGTGGCGTCGGCGGGGGACCCGGGACGGGGGTCTCGTCGGGGGCGGGGCCGGGCAGGTTCGGGGTGTCCGGCGGACGTGGAGAACCCGAAGTCCCCGGCGTCAAACGCGAGGTGGATGCGTCGCGTGGTTCGGGCGGGCCGACCGCGCCCGGCCCGTCCGGACGCTCCGGTTGCGGTGTCTCCCTCGGCTCCGACCGCGTCGGCGGAGGAGGAGTGTCCGGCAGATGCGTCGGCGGCGGCAGGGTGTCGTCCCAGGCCAGGAACTCGCCGCACTGGACACAGAACTGGGCGTCCGACGAATTCGCCCGTCCGCAGTCGGGACACGTCCTCATGCCGGATCGATCTCCAACGTGAAGCCCACGTGCGCCGGGATCTCGGCGGCGATGAGCCGTTCCAGGCGCCCGCGGTCGACGGACGCCGGGTCGGGGACCCGCAGTTCGATCCGGACCCAGGGCCGGGACTCGCCGGGCAGCGACTCGTCCGGCGCGGTGGACCACTTGGTCCCGCCCGTCTCGCTCAACTCCGGTACGGCTCCGGTCTCCAGATGAATCGCTTCGGCCAACGTCCGAGCGGTGCCCCGGCGTTGGTGGCGGGAGACGGCGTCAGCGACCATGGCCCGGCGCTGCGCCACGGGCCGGTCCGCGTCCGCCTCGACCGCGACCCAGCCGGCCACCCAGGCGAGGAAGTCCTCGGGGGCGGTCCGCGGGTCGAGGTGTGCCGGGAGGTTGTCGAGGGTGAGCAGCACCGGCGCGAGGAGTTCGTCCAATCCCGCCAGGAAGCCCTCGACGAACTCCTGGCCCAGGTACATCCCCGGGAGCCGGTACAGCAGCGGGTGCGCGGTGGGCAGCCCGTCGACGGTGCCGCGCATCAGGACCCCCTGACCCTGAGTTGGTGGCCGAACGAGAACACCAGCGCGTGCGGGCTGAGTTCGATGCGCGTCACGGCCTCGGCCCGGCGCTCGCCGGTGACCGGGTCGGCGGCGTACAGGCGTACGTCCTGCACCAGGTCGATCCCCGGCACGTTCTGGAGCACCGCGTACACCTCGCCCGCCTGCACCGGCCGCCCGAACGGCCAGCCGTCGCCGGCCGGTCCGCCGGTCAGCGGGTTGAAGTAGCGGTACAGCGCGGCCAACGCCTCCGCGCGCATCCGGTCCCCGGCCGCCCCGGGCGTGGACTGCACCGTCGCCACCACCGTCACGCCCTGGTAGAACGGCGGTTGCACGACCAGCCGGGCGCCGATCGGACGCCGCTCCTCCAGGTGCGCGGCGATCTGACGCAGCGTCGGCTCGGGCGGCACGAGATCCTCGAACCGCAGCCGTCCGGCCCCGTCGTCCGGTGCCGCCGGGATCACCAACAGCCTTACGCCGCCCGCCTGGGCCGCGTTGTCCCCGGCCGGAACGCAGTTCACCCGCGCGATGTCCGGCGCGGCCTCGCGGGCCAGTTCCTCGTAGTCGTGCGGAACGACCGCGCGGTGCAGGGTGCGCAGCGTCATCGGCCCGCGCACCTTCGCGTTCTCGATCGTCTCGCCGTCCACGCCGCCCAGCGCGGGCCGCCGGTTGGCCACGCGCGTCACGAAGGGGATGGACGTACGCATCACCCGCAGCGCCCCGGCCGCCACGTTGCCGCGTCGCCCGCCGCCGGTGCGGTAGCCGCGCACCCGGATCGGACTGCCCTTCGGCGGCACCGCCCCGTGGTGCCGGATCCGCCCGTCCGCCTGCCGCACCGCGGGCCCGAACTCGACGCGGCCGTTTCCCGGGGTGAGCGTGAAGTGCCGGTCGGCGGGTCCCGAATGGGCGAAGTCGTCGACCCGCTGCCAGGCCGCCCAGCCCGACCCGTCGCCCACGTCCACCACGAAAGGCTCGTCCCCCGGGACCACCGGCGGACGAGCGACCTCGAAGAACTGCCCGGGCACGCCCTCGGAGAGGCCGAGGACCTCGTCCTCGACCACCTCGGCGTGCACCGCGTCGACGGAGCCGCCGATGGTGAACGCGACCAACTCGCGCACGGTCGGCGAAGCGGTGTACTCGGGCTGGCCGGGCACCGCCTCGACCAGGCGGCAGCGCAACCAGCCCGCGGCGGTGCGCGCAACCGACGAGACCGCGTGTGCCGACGGCAGGTGCAGGATGACCTCGCCGGGCCGGTTGAAGCCGCCGGTGCCGTCCGCCTCGACCTCGCACTCCGCCCACGCGGCGCCGTCCCAGGCCTCCCAGACGAACGGCGGCCGCCGCGGGTCCACGCCGACGCCCTCGACACGGCAGTCCAGACGCAGCGCGACCACGCACGACGGCACGGCCGACGAGAGGCCGACGTACAGCGCGTCACCGGGTGCGGGCGAGGCGCCGAAACACGGCACGTCGCGGGCCAGCGCAAGCTCGTCGGTACGGTCCACCTCGTTGCCCGCCGCCGTCCGCGTCGCCAGGTGCGCGAGCGAGCACGGCACCACGGCGAGGTCGTCGACGGTGGTGAACACCACCGCCTCGTCGGTCTCGGTGCGTACGGTCGCCACCTCGGCACCGGCCCGCACGCGCACGGTCTCCGGCTGCGGCGCGGAGAGCCGGAACGTCACCGGGGTGCGCGCGGCGGTCGGCGGATGCAGGCGTACGCCTATCAGATCCAGGAACGCCAGGTAGTTCTTGTCCGGAACACGGTTGAGCCGGTACACGAGTTCGTCGACCATGCCGGCGAACGCCTCGATGAGGGTGACCCCGGGGTCGGACACGTTGTGGTCGGTCCAGTCCGGGCAGCGGCGCTGCACGAGCCGCTTGGCGTCGTCGACGAGCCCTTGGAAGCGGCGGTCGTCCAGGTTCGGCGTGGGCAGGTTCACAAGCCCTCCTCGTGCTGCGGGATCACGTAGAAGGGGAAGACCAGGTTGCGCGGGTCGTTCGTGCCGCGGATCGAGTAGCGGATGTCGATGTAGAGGACGCCCTCGTCCACCGCGTCGAACCGCACCGACACCTCGGCGACGTCGATACGCGGCTCCCAGCGTTCGAGCGACAGGCGTACCTCGTAGGCGAGTTGCCCGGCGGTCCCGACGTCGGCCGGGGCGAACACGTAGTCGTGCACGGCGCAGCCGAACTCCGGGCGCATCGGCCGCTCCCCGGGGGCGGTGCCGAGGATCAGTCGGATCGACTCCTCGATCTCGCGCTCGCCGCGCACCAGCGCGATGCGCCCGGTGGCGTCGGTGTGCGGGGGGAACGCCCAGCCCGCACCGATGAATTGGCTTCCCACGTGTCACCCGCCGATCTGCACGGACGGACACCCGGACACGATCGGCGCGCCGCAGCCCGCACGGTCGCCGACCCGCGCGGCCGGGCGGCCACCGACGAGCACCGTGGCGCAGCCGGGCGGCACGATCGTGGACGGCGGGTGCATCGCCGAACACGAGTGCCCGGTACCGACGGTGGCGGCGGGACGTCCGCCGATCTGGACCGAGTCCACGCCGGACGGGCCGATCACGCCCGGGTGTCCGGTGGGGTCTCCGACGCGGGCGGCGGGTGGCATTTTCTCAACCCTTTCGTGAGGCGGGGACTTCGTGGCTTCCAGGGGAATTCGTGGCTTCCGGGGACTTCGTGGTTTGCGGGGGAGTTCGTGGGCTCGTGGGGCTGCCCGGTTCGTGAGGTGGCTGCGCCGGGCTGGGGCTCCTCGGTCAATTGATCTTCACGAGGCGGGCGTTGATCGTGCAGGTCGCGCCGCCGCTGATGGCGGTGCGGTCGGTGCCCTTGAGGGCGAGTTGCCCGCCCTGCACATCGAGCGATCCGGAAGTCGTCATCGCCAGGCGGCCGTTGCCTCCGTTCAGTTCGAGCCCCGACGCGGCGGTCAGCTTCACCGAGGAGCCCACGAGTTCGATCGCGCCCTTGCCGCCGTCGAGCTTGAGGCCGTCGCCCGCGCCGATGGTGACCTGCCGTTCCGCCCTGATCTCCACGGCGCCGTCGCTGTGCACGGTGATGGTCGTCCCCTTGCGGTCCAGGTCGATCTTGAGCTTGCCGTCGCCGGTGACCACCGAAACGCCCTGTGGGCCGTTCGCGGCGTCCAGCAGATCGATGCGGTTCCCGCTCGGCGAGCCGAACGAACGCCGGTTCACCGCACCGCTGGTGCCGTCCACCGCGGCGTCGCCCGAGGGCGTGCCGGGGACCGAGCCGCCGGGAACCGCACCGGCCGCGCCGGGTGATCCCGGTGCACCGGCCGAGCCGGGCGGCGAGGGCGCCCCGGAAACCCCGGCCACGGAACCGGACGCTCTCGGCGAACCCGGCGCCGAACCGCCGCCGCTCTTCCCGTTCTTCAGCGCGCCCAGCACGTACGGCCGCTCCAGATGCCCCTGTTCGAACCCGACGAGCACCTCGTCGCCGACCTCCGGGTGGAACATCGCGGCCTCGCCGCCCGCGGACTGCGCCGTCCGGGCCCAGTTGCTCGCGTAGTCGGCGGACAGCCAGGGGAACTGCACCTTGACCCGGCTGAGCCCCGCCGGGTCCTGGGTGTCCGTCACCAGGCCGACCACCAGCCCCGGTACGCGGTCCGGCGGCGCGGCCTTCGCGGAACCGCCGCCCGCCAGGCCGAAGATGGAGCGCTCCTGGCGTCCGGACACCGAGATCCACGTCTCGTAGCCGCGCACCGGGTCGAAGACGTGCCGCGAGGACGTGACGGTGTAGCGGCCCTCCCACGGCTTGCCCACCCCGGCCAGCGTGACCGCGCCGCCCGCGCGGATCTCCGGGTTACCGCGTACCACGGCCTCCAGTTCGGCGAACGACCCGGCGATGCGTTCGGCGAGGGCCTTGGCCGCCTGGTCGACCTGCGCCTGCTCGACGTACACCGTGTCGGTGACGACGTAGTCGGCGGTGCCGAAGGGCTGGGCGACCTCCGCCGCGTCGATCCCCAGGTCGAGCGTCGCGGCCTTGCCCGCCTCGGCGCGGCCGACCAGCGGCTGCTGCGCCTTGGCGTCCCAGCCGCGCACCTCGACGGACGTCACCTGCTCCGCCGCGCTGACCGAGGCCCGGCACCGCACCAGGTTGTCACCCAGTTCCAGGACCAGGGGGTTCTGGCGGGCGCGTACCGCGGCGTCCGGGGCCTTGTCGGGCGCCGTCGGACGGGTGACGTTGAGCTTGCCGTCGACGACGTACGCCTCCGCGCCCGCCTCGTTCGCCAGCGTGCTCAGGAACTCCCAGTCGGTGACGTTGGCCTGCGCCGCGTGCTCAAGCACCGGTCCCGGCACGTCGATGGTGCCCGCGGCGAGGCCCGCGCGGGTGGCCACGCGCGTGCAGATGTCCGCGACCGTCATGTTCTGATAGCCGACCACGCGGCGCCCGCGGAACAGCCGGTGGGACTTGTCGAGTCCACGGACCACGGTGAACGTCCCGCTGCCGTCGACCTCCAGTTCGAGCGCGGTGACCTCGCCGACCAGCAGCGGCTTGGGTCCGCCCTGGCCGCCGGACTGGGCCAGCAGCTTGACCTCGGTGCCGATGCGGATCCCGGCCTTGTCGAGCAGCACGTGGGACGGGTCGCGGAAGCGCAGCACGAAGAGGTCGGGCAGCGTACGGCTGTCGTCGACGTACCCCTCGACCAGGCTGTTCGCCAGGTCGGGCGGCAGCGGACTCCCCGCGACCTCGACCACGAGGGATTTCGCGACGCTCTCACCGGGCACCGGCTCACCACCTCCGCGCGAGGTCGTGGCCGTGGTCGCGGTCGCCGTCGGCCGGCTTGAGGTGGTCGGGGTCGGGCAGCATGATCTCGCGCCCCGCGACCAGCCGCATCGGGTCGTCCATGCCGTTGAGTTCGGCGATCGCGCGCCATGCGGCGGGGTCGCCGTACTCCGCGTACGCGATCGCCTGGAGCGTGTCGCCGGACCGCAGCCGGTGCACGCGCTGCGCGGCCAAAGCGCCCGACGTCGGGTTCTGGCCCGGCGTTTCGCCGCTGATCTCCTCCAACGAGACCTGGCAGATCGCGCGGATCGGCACACCCGAGGTCGAGAACAGCGTGTACTTGGCCTGGACTTGGGCCACGTACGCGGGAAACCCGGTCAGGCCGCCCCAGTGGAACACCACCCAGGGCGGCGACGCCTTCTTCTGCTGCCGCGTCTCGCCGGTCGGCACGCAGCAGGCGAACAACTGCTCAACTGCCTCGACCACGCTGGTGTCCTGCGTGTCGCTGGCGTCGAAGAACACTTCCATCTTGAGCTTGCTGGGCTGCGGACCCTGGTATTCGGGCGGTCCGGCGCTCTTGGCGCCTTTGGCGGGCGTACGCTTCCACGCCGCGGCCTTGGTGAGCGTCAGTTCCTTCGGGTTGAACTGGAAGTCCACCCGGCCGCAGGGGGGTCCGGGGGTGAGGCCGCCGCCGGTCGGCGGAGTGCGCAGTTCGAGGAACGCGTGCTCCAGCTTGGGACGCGCGCCACCCGTACCGGAACCGGTCGCGGGGCCGGTGCCCGCGGCGCTGAAGGCGATCGGCGACGTCACGGTTCAGCCCCCCATCACGTAGCCGTGGTGCACGATTTCGATGGTCTCGATGGCGACCTTCGGCGACTCCGGATTGAAGGTCGGGCCGGTCCACTTGACCGGGATGACCTCCAACAGCCCCCAGCGGGCGACCGTTCGGCCGTCGCCGGTGCGGGCCTCGATGTGCGCGGTCCGGCGCTTGAACCCGGTCGTCATGCTGGCGAACCACCGCGCGACCTTTTCGGTCTCCCGGGTGAGCGGACGCGACAGCTTGACCTTGGAGTACTTCAGCCGGGTGGGCAACTGCCAGACGTGGCCGTTGTTCCCGCCCTCCTCGCGCTGTTCGAGCACGACCTCGCACCCGAGCCCTTCGCAGGTGTTGAACGACCCCAGTTCGATTCCGTCGATCGTGACGACGAAGCAGACGCTGACCGCGGGATCATCGGTGACGGACATGGCGTCCCTCTCTGGGCTTGCGAGGTCTGGGCTTCTCGGGTTTCGGTTTGCGGGGGCTGGACTTGCGGGGGCTGGACCTGCGGGGTCTGAGCTTGTGGGGCCGGGGCTTGTGGGGCCGGGGCTTGCGGTGGCTCGGCTTGGGTGGTTCCGGCTGGTGTGGCTCCGGCTCTCGGGTGGTCAGGGACGGTCAGTGTCTGGTGTCGATCAGGAATCCGGCGCGTTCGCGCTCCAGGCGGAGGTCGGCGCGCAGCATGCGGCTCAGCGGCGGGTAGAGGGCGCGGACCAACTCGTCCGTGACGACCGGAGGTTTGCCGTCCCCGGGCGGTCCGGTGCCGGATTCGGAACCGCGGGTGCCGTCGGGGCTGTCGTCCTGGTTCCCCGGTGCCGCGCCCGAGTCGCCCGGTGTTCCCGGCCCTTCGGGCGGGGACCCGGCCGGCGGCTGCGTGTTGCCGGAGCCGGATGGGTCGTCGGCATCGAACACCACTGGTACCTCCGGCGGTTCGGGATCGACGCCGACCTCGCCTTCCTCCTCGCGCTGCACCGACAGGTGGTCGAACACCACCGACCCGTCGGCCGCTCGGCGCCCGACGCCTGCGGCGATGGCGGCGTCTCCGGCGTGCGTGAAGCCCCCGGGGGATGGGGCGGTTCCGAGCGAGCGCTGCACGGTGGTGAAGGCAGGCGGTGTGGGTGCGACGGCTGCGCCGGCCGCCGGTGGCCAACTGGCCTGAGGTGTACTTGCCTTGCCCTGCCCCGAGGCCGAACGCTGAACCTGTGGCGCCTTGTTCGCCTGGGCCGTCTCCCAGCGCACCG
This sequence comes from Yinghuangia sp. YIM S09857, assembly GCF_051388915.1. NCBI lineage: Bacteria > Bacillati > Actinomycetota > Actinomycetes > Kitasatosporales > Streptomycetaceae > Yinghuangia > Yinghuangia sp. YIM S09857. Next base: position 102,532 of record NZ_JBPKBH010000004.1, read on the forward strand.
GGACCACGGCAGGGGCGTCCTGGCGCGCCGAACTGCCGTTGCCGGTCATGTTGGTCCCACCCCCCGTCGATGCCGAGGGGATCTCCAGCCCCGAGTACAGCGGCACGCTGCGCTGGGCGACCAACGGCGCCACGGGGAGCGGGGATACGGGCGGAAGCATCGGCGGCGGCAGTGACACCGCCATCGACCGCGTCACGTCGGAGGACGGGCGCGTACCGGACGCGGAGTCCGACGCGTCAGGGCGTCCGGGCATGGATACGGCTCGCTGAACGTCGGCCGTGTCCGTGCTCGGTGGATCCACTGCGGACTCTCCGCCGGTAGAGGCCACCGAAACCGGGCTGTCGCCCAGCAGCGGTGCGACCGGCAGCGGTTCGGACGGCTGCACCGGCTCGCTGCCACCGGCGTGCGCGACGTCGGGCGTCCCCGCGTCCGTGGGGGTGGATGCGGGGACGGGCAAGGGAGCGTCGGGACCGCTCCGGGCGGCGGCTGAGCGCTGTGCGGTGGGCGGGAGCTCGGAGAGTGGTTCGCCGAAGCCGAGCGGCATGCGGCCTACATGCTGCCCCGGGCGGAACGTCATCGAGGCACTGTCGACGTTCGGGTGCGAATCCGTGGCGCCGCCGCGCCGGGTCCGCTGCACCGGCATGGCCGGGGGTATGGAGGTGGACGGTTCCTCCGGGCTCACGGCCGGGGCCGCGTCGCCGCCGGGGTCGGCCGCCGGCTCAGAAGCGTTCTCCTGGACCGGGAGTGCGGTCTGCACCGACGGCGGCGGGGGAGGGGCGTCCCCTCCACCGCGCGGCGCCGGGTCGAATCCGCCGTCCGGAGCGGGCGCGTACGGCACCTCCTGCGCCGGTCCGGCGTCCAGGTGCGTCGACTCGATCATCGTGCTCGGCGTCGCGCGTTGCAGGGGGACCGTCGTGACGGTCGGGGCGTCCGAAGTCGCGGGCGGTGCCGGGAAGGCGATATTGCGCTGCACCGATGACGACGGGTCGGACGGCGAAGAGGTCGAAGCGGTATCGGGGTTCGGGACCCGATCGGCGGCCGAGATGATGCCGTGTCCCAGACCCGACGGCGCCTCGGGATCCACCAGATGTCCGAGCGGTGTGCCCAGTGCGGTGTCCTGACGCGTCGTCAAGGACCCCTGGAACCCGGTTGGATCGATGGTCACGGCGGGTGTTTCGAGGGTGCGTTGCAGCGGGGGCAGGCGTGTCCAGGCGGGCGTCTCGCGGACCGGAGGCGTGGTCTCGACGGGCGCGGCGGCCGATCCGCCCGCATCGGTCGCTGATCCGCCCGCGTCGGCTGCCGACCCGCCCGCGTCGGCCGCGGACTGCCCGCGTTCGCGCCACCACGACAGCAGTCCCATACGCACCTCCCCGACGTCCGGCTCACCTTCGACTTCCGTCGCCACACCCCGACAGGGGCTCCGCTACTGCGAGTTCAACCGAGCGACCTGGGCGACGTACGTGAGCCGGTCGGCGTGTTCGAGGTCCAGCAGGTCGTCCAACGACCAGTGGAAGTGGTAGGCGAGGTACGCGACCTCCTCGTGGATCCGGTCGGGCGCGTACGTCACGATTCCCCCAGGCGACCACCGGCGAGGTCCACCACGAAGCCCTCCTGGCAGGACGGGCAGGTGACCGCGGCCCGGGTGTGGCCCTCCGCGTTGACGCGCCGGTAGAAGTCCTGGAGGAACGCGAGGTCCGAGGCGAACAGGTCCTCGACGATCCCCGGGTGCACCTCGTCGATCGTGCCGAGCCGGGTCAGCACCCGCGAGATCAGCACCACCGACAGGTACGCCGGGTTCTCCCGCACCCGGTCGTCCCGCAGCGGCACCAGCTCGTCCCGCGCGGTGGCCAGCCGCATCGTGCCGGTGCGGTGCACGACGCCGCGGTCGTCGACGTACCCGCGCGGCAGCTCGAAGTCGAACTCGGTGCGCAGGGACCGGGGTTGGCCGCCCGGAGCGGCAGAGGGGGGTGCGCCGGCCACCGCGTGCGCGTCCGGCTCCGCCTCGGCGTCGGGGCGAGCGGCGGCGCTGATGGTGCGCCGCACTACTCGACCTCCATGCTCTCGTACGTGATCACCAGCTTCTCGGTGATGACCGAGGTGTCGCCCGCCTTCAACGTGCTGATCTCCAGCGACTTCGGCCAGGCGTTGATCAGCTTGTAGCGCTTGATCGGGAGACCCTCGTAGTCGAACACGATGATGGTGCCGTTGCGGCGGGCGCCGTTCATGCGGCCGAACCGCGAGTCCCGGACCCAGCGTTCGAAGCTGGTGTCCTCGGTGAGGCCGCGGCTGACGGTGACTTCGCCGGCCTTGGGGCGGCCGGGAAGCTTCTTGATCGCGTACTTGCCGTCCACCGTGTTCTGCTTGAGCTCGATGACGTCCTGCTCCATCTTCAGGCCGCTCACCTCGGTGATCTGCCGGATGAGGACGCTGTCGAACTCCAGGCCGAACGCGTGGCCCACAGAGCTGTCGAGATCGGGAAGAGGCATCCTGCTCGTCTCCTTCGCTTATCGTGTCCGGGCCGGCCCGTCCGGGGCTACTCGTCGATTCCGCCGGTGCCGCCGGACAGTTGGGCGAGCCGGAAGACCACGAACTCGGCGGGCTTCACCGGGGCGACCCCGATCTCGCAGACGACCTGCCCGGCGTCGATGCTCTCCGGCGGGTTCGTCTCGCGGTCGCACTTGACGTAGAACGCCTCGTCCGGGGTGAGCCCGAACAGCGCGCCCTTGCGCCACTCGTTGACCAGGAACGCGGAGATCGTGCGCCGGACGCGGGCCCACAGCGCGTCGTCGTTCGGCTCGAACACCACCCACTGCGTGCCGTTGAGGATCGACTCCTCCAGGTAGTTGAAGAGCCTGCGCACGTTCAGGTAGCGCCATGCGGCGTCGCCGGAGAGGGTGCGCGCGCCCCACACGCGGATGCCGCGGCCCGGGAACGCCCGGATGCAGTTGACCCCGATCGGGTTGAGCAGGTCGTGCTCGCCCTTGGTCAGCCCGGTGGCGAGGGCGACGGCGCCACGCACCACCTCGTTCGCGGGCGCCTTGTGCACACCGCGGGTGGTGTCGTTGCGTGCCCAGACGCCCGCCATGTGGCCGCTGGGCGGGACGGTGACGTTGCGTCCGGTCGAGGGGTCGAGGACCTTGATCCACGGGTAGTACAGCGCCGCGTACTTCGAGTCGAAGCCGCCGATGTCCGTGCGCCAGCCCTTGAGTTGCTGCGGGCTCAGCGCGGGCGGCGGGTCGAGGATCGCGATGCGGTCGCCCATCAACTCGCAGTGTGTGACGAGACCTTGCTGTACGGCGGTGACCGTCTCCAGGTCGATCGCGCCGCTCTCGTACGCGCTCATCAGGTCCGGGGCGGCCACCATGGTGACCTCGTCGACCGCCTCCAGACCGCCGAAGCCGGTGCGGCGGTCGGCGTCCCCGATGTAGTCCTCGGCCGACAGCGGCGCGAGTTCGCCGGAGCCGGGCGGCGGCGCGAGGGCGACGGTCTGCGCGGCGGGCCGCTGCACCCCGGAGCCGCGCGGGTCGTCCAGCGCGATCACCTGTGACCGGGCGTTGACCTGGGTGGCGACGTTGTCCTTGCCCTTGCGCGCGGTAACGGCCGGATACGTTTCGACGACCTCGCCGTCCCTGCGCACCACGAGCCGGAAGGCGTCCTGCGGCGGGCTCTCGCCCTCGGCGTCGCCCACCTCGACGGTGACGGCCCCGGTCACCCCGGGCAACGCCCGCACGCGGTACGCGCCGAGTTGCGCCTGCGCGGCCGACTCGGGGGAGGCGTCCCCGGAACCCGCGCCGCCGGCCGGGGTCTTGCCGTCGGTGACGGACTGCGCGCCTATTCGGATGACGTAGCAGATGCCGCCGCCGTTGGCGAAGAACCCGTACACCGCGGACGCGAGGTACGTCCCCTCGACGAAGTCGCCGAAGGCGGCGGTGAATTGGCTCCAGTTGGTGACCAGCACCGGTTCGTTGACCGGGCCGCGCTCCGCGAAGCCGATGAACGCCGCGACCGAGGTGCCCACGCCCTCGATAGGCCGCGAGCCGGACTCCATCTCCTCGATGTACACGCCCGGTGACAGATACGACGGCATGTGCTGTCTTCCCTCCCTGCCTTCCCGCTGCCCCCACCGAGGCCATGGCCGAGTTGGATTGTCACCGGCGGGCGGCCGCCCGGGGAACGTCGTGGCGACCGCCCGCCCGGACACCGTGATCTGCCCGAACAGGCAGGCCGCGCCGGGAACCGGAGCAGTCGGGCAGGCCGCCGCGCGGGTCGTGTGGGAGGCGCGGGCAGCGAAGAGTGCCCGTACGTGTGCCCATGCGGTCTGGCCGCTCCGGGCCGCCGCCTTGCAGCGTGGAGCCATGTGCGCCGGCGATGAGCGGGTACGTGCGTGAAGGCACCGCACGAGGACCGGGGGACGCCCGCCCGGGACGGACACCCGCCTGCCGCCTCCCGCCCCGAACCCGCCGGCGACACGGCCGCCGAGCCGGTCCGCGCGGCCCCGCGCCTGGACCGGCGCAGCGTACAGCGCCTGGCGTCCGGCGGCGCGGGGAACAGGGCGGTGGCGGGCCTGGTCGCGCAGAGGTACGCGTCGGTCGTCAAGCCGCCGCCCGCGCGCGCCCCCGGCTTCGCCAAGACACAGAAGCAAGTTGCCGCCAAGAAGCGCCATGTCGAGACGCACCGCCCGGCGGCGACAGAGTCCAAGTCGTCCCAGGACGCGGCGGTCGCTCCGCCGGACGACAAGGAGGCACAGGGCAAGGCGGCCCAGGCCGAGAAGATGAACGCGGCCAAGCCCGGGGAGTTCGACAAGGCGGCGTTCGTCAAGGCCGTCAACGAGGCGATTGCCAAGCAGGCCCCGAAGAACCTCGACGAGGCCGACAAGTTCTCCGACTCCGACAAGGCCGACAAGGTCAAGGGCGAGGTCGACGGCCAGGTCGGCCAGGGCAAGGAGCAGTCCGCCAAGGACATCGAGACCACCACCAAGGCCGCGCCGGACACGTCCAAGGCCAAGGAGAAGAAGGTCACCCCGATGGCGCCGGACCAGGCGCCGGCCAATCCCGGGGCGCCGGACCCAGCGGGAGCCGTCCCGGACAAGCAGCCCGCGGAGGTCACCGACTTCTCCGAGGAGAAGAAGGCCACCGACCAGGAGATGGCCGACGCGGAGGTCACCGAGGACCAGCTCAAGAAGGGCAACGAACCGCAGTTCGACGACGCCGTCGCGGCGAAGAAGGAGGGCGAGAAGCACTCCTCGAAGGCGCCCGGTCAGGCGCGTACCGCCGAGGAGAAGGAACGCGACGCCGCAAAGGAAGGCGCCGCGGTGGCGGGCACGCAGGCCATGGAGAAGCTGACCGCGACCCGGCAGCAGGCCGGAAAGGCGGTCGACGGCGGCAAGGGCGAGACCAAGTCGAAGGACGAGCAGCAGCGCGCCCAGGTCACCGCGAAACTCCAGAAGGTCTTCGACGCCGCGAAGAAGGATGTCGAATCCACCCTTTCCGGCCTCGACAAGCTCGTCGACGACAAGTTCACCGCGGGCGAGAAGGAGGCCCGCGACGCGTTCACCGCCGATCACAAGAAGCGGATGAAGGCGTACAAGGACAAGCGCTATTCGGGCTTCACCGGCAAGCTCAAATGGGCCAAGGACAAACTCCTCGGCATGCCGGCCGAGGCCAACGAAATCTTCACGGAGTCACGCAAGCTCTACGTCTCCAAGATGCAGGGCGTCATCTCCGACGTCGCGGACGTCATCGGCGTCGAACTCGGCAAGGCCAAGGACCGCATCGCCCAGGGGCGTCAGGAGCTGAAGGCCGAGGTCGACAAACTCCCGGCCGACCTCAAGAAGTTCGGCGAGGAGGCCGCCAAGGACTTCGCCGGGAAGTTCGACGACCTCGAAACCCAGGTGGACGAGAAGTCCCAGCAGCTCGTCACCGACCTCGCCCAGAAGTACACCGACGCGCTGAACAAGATCGACGAGGAGATCAAGAAGCTCCAGGAGGAGAACAAGGGGCTCTGGGACAAGGTCAAGGACGCCGTCGTCGGCGCCATCAAGACCATCCTCGAACTCAAGGACATGCTCCTCGGCGTCCTCGCCAAGGCCGCGAGCGCGGTCATGAAGATCATCAAGGACCCGATCGGCTTCCTCAAGAACCTCGTCTCCGCGGTCGGCGACGGCCTCAAGCAGTTCATGCAGAACATCGGGAGCCACCTCAAGAAGGGCCTCGTCTCCTGGCTCCTCGGCGTCTCCGCCAGCGCGGGCATCGAGATCCCCGCCAAGTTCGACCTGAAGGGCATCATCCAGCTCATCGCCTCCCTCCTCGGCCTCACCTGGGAGAACCTCAAATCCCGCATCATGCGCAAGGGCGTCCCCGACGAGGCGATGAGCGCGGTGGAGACCTCCGTTCCGGTGGCCGCGGCGCTGGCCAAGGAGGGCCCGGCCGGCGCGGTGGACGAAATAGCCGCCGACGTAGGCGACCTCAAAGCCACCCTTCTGGAGAAGATCTCCTCCTTCCTGATCCCCACCGTCCTGATCGCCGGAATCACCTGGGTCATATCCCTCTTCAACCCGGCCTCCGCCTTCATCAAGGCCGTGAAGGCGATCATCGACATCGTCACCTTCATCGTGACCCAGGGCGCCCAGATCATCGAGTTCGTCAACACCGTCCTGGACGCCGTAATAGCCATAGCCGACGGCGCCGGCGGCGGCGTCCCCGGCCTGGTCGAGAACGCCCTGGCCAAGAGCATCCCCGTCCTCATCGGCGTCCTGGCCGCCCTCCTGGGCGTAGGCGGCCTCGCCAACAAGGTGAAAAGCGCCGTCCAGTCCCTGTCGAAGCCGGTGAACCGCGCCATCGACAAGGTAATCGACAAAATAGCCGCCGCCGGCAAGAAGATCTGGAACAAGATGAAGTCCAAGCTCAAGGGCAAGGACAAGAACAGGAAGGACCGGAAGGAAAAGGGCAAGGACAGGAGGGGCCGCGACAAGAACAACAAGGACGAGGACCAGGGCCAGAGGAAGGACCGTCAGAAGGACAAAAACCGGAAAAACGACGAAAAGAAGGCCAAGGACCTCAAGAAGGTGGCCGATCGCGCGGCACGGGAAGCTCGCGCAAAACTTGCCCAGGGCGTGTCCAAGGATCAGGTCGAACCCGTTCTGCGCCGGGTAAAGGACAAGTGGGCGCCGAAAGGCCTCAAGAGTCTGGAGATCGTCGGCGGCCACGACGGATTTGCGGTCCAGGCCAAGGTCAACCCTGAGAGCAAGAGCAAAGAGGACCTGAATTTCGTTGTCGGCGACCGGGCGGTCGAGGCCCCGAAACCCTGGGATCCGAAGGAGCTGAAGAGCTGGAAGGACAAGTCCAAGGATACGGACACGGATGAGGAGAAGGAGGAGAAGAAAAAGGAGTACATCAGGCCGGTCACGTGGTCGCGGGGCTACCTGACCTACTTTACGGACGCCGAAACCGACGACAGATTCACACGGAAGATGAGCAGCGGCGAAAAACGGAAGACGGTTCTCAAGAACACCGGCACCTTTGAAGAGGCGCATGCGGAAGAACATGTAATCACTATCTTCAGCAAGGATTGGGAGAAGTATGCGAAGAAGACGGAAACGGCCGTAAAGGTTGAGGTGCACGTCTCGAAAACACCGTGCACAAACTGTGCCGACTACATCGCGCAGTACTATGACCTGCTCAAAGAATCGGCTGTCGATGTGGAGTTCATTGTGGTTGCCCAGCAGGTCTACCAGGGGCAGCACAACTATCCCAAGGAGATCGAGGACCGCCACCCGAGGACGTTCAAGGTGTCGGAGATCGTTGATGCGTTGGAGGTGACGACCAAGGGCGAGAAGGACCGGCACTCCGGGTATACACAGGCCGATTCGGACAGCCTGCCGAATGACGGTGAGTGGAAGCGGGTCACCACCAGGCGCGAGGCCGGGATGGTGGGTCTTACGATCCTGCGGGACAAGGGAATCGAGGTACGCGGGTTCGAATACGACAAGCCCGGCGGGGATTTCACACATCCGGATATGGTGGACATCAACAAGCAGGACGAGGACTTCAAGCAGGAGATGCGCGACCGATCGGATGCGGTCGATGAGGCGGTGAACGACGCCAACGCTTGGCTCAAGTCGGTCAAGGTGACGTAGTCCGTGCCCCCGGGCGGTGCGGACAACGCAATGGACAACAGAGAAGTGCGGAAAGGGCAGGTGCACCATGGTCACCACCGAAGATCTCAAGCAGACCTTCGGCACCACGCGTATCCGGATCGCCGACCCTTCAGCGGTGCCGGCTCGGGTGGTTTCGGAGAGTGCTCGGCGTGTCATGACGGAAATCGGCCTGCCTCCGGGAATTTTGAACACGGTTTTGATCAATTCCGAGGTGGTTTCATTCCCGTGGCTCTCGGATATTCTGGAGCGCTCCGGGAAGGAGGTTCCCGAGCACTATGAAAACCTTGTCAGGTTGGGTTCGTTCGGTGCCGGGAGCGCGTGTTTCGATGCTGTTGGCGGTGAGGTGAAGCTGGCGATCCTTGCGCGGCCGCAGGTAATTCCGCCGGTCATCAACTCAGATCTCTATAAATTCGTAGAATTCTTGTACGAGATCGAACTCGAACGCCGCCGATTCGAGCGGGACGGGGATATGGAGGCCCACCTGCGGATCGCAGCCGAGCGCCTCCGCGAGCTGGACCCGCCGGTGATGGGGGAACTCTCCCCATGGCCCACGATCCTGGAGCTTGTCATGGATCCCGACGCGGACTGACCCAGCGGACTATGCGCAAGCCATCGTGATCGCCGCTGGGCGCAGGTCGGAAGTCGAGAGTGCGACGCGGGCCAGGGTGACGAGGTAGGAGGTTTTGAAGCGCCGGGAACCGCCATATCTCTGGCTGCTCTTGGACCAGGAGGTCTTGGAGAACGTCGTCGGCGGTCGGGAGGTGATGGCCGGGCAGCTCGCCTACCTGCTCGAACTCGCGGGAACGGAGCGTGTCTGCGTTCGCGTCGTCCCCAGGTCCGCGGGCTGGTACCCAGGCCATGACGGCCACTTCCAGGTGCTGACGATCAGTGGGCGGGACGTCGCGTACGCCGTGGCCCAGGTTGCCGGTCGCTTGATCGAGGCCGGTGACGAATCCGGTGTTCTGGACCTCCGGTTCGACGAGATCGGGGCGGTGGCACTGTCCCGGATGGATTCCAAAGCCTTGATCGAGCAGACGATGAGGAGCTACGAGTGACTGAATGGCGTAAGAGCCCCTACAGCGGCGGACTCAATGACGACGCGTGCGTGGAACTCGCTGATCTAGGGGGTCGGATCGGGGTTCGGGACTCCAAGGATCCTGGCCGGGGGCGTCTGGAGCTTGAGGCCCGGGCGTTTGTGGGGCTGTTGGAGGGACTGAGGGATCAGTCAGCCAACAGGTCGATGTAGGGGCCGAATTCGTGAGGGAGGGTCAGGCGGCCCAGCTTCTGGTACTCCCTCTGGATGGCGTGGATCAGGTGGGGCATGGTGACCGGGGTGTTGGCCGCGGCAGCCAGGTAGGCCGCCGTGACGGCGATGGCGCGGATGTTGCCTCCGGCCAACTCGAACGACTTGGCGCAGAAGTCCAGGTCGAGGTCGGTGGCTCGGGGGAGCACGGGCCCTAGGCAGCGGTCCCACAGGTCGCGGCGGCCGTCCTCGTCCGGGACGGGGAAGTCGACCACGAGGTCAAGGCGGCGCGTGAAGGCGTCGTCCAGGTTGGCGCGCAGGTTCGTGGCGAGGATCGCCAGGCCGTCGAACGACTCCATGCGCTGGAGGAGATACGCGCTTTCCACGTTCGCGTATCGGTCGTGGGCATCCTTGACCTCTGAGCGCTTGCCGAAGATGGCGTCGGCTTCGTCGAACAGCAGGACGCCGTTGACGCCTGCGGCTTCGGAGAAGATGCGTTCGAGGTTCTTCTCGGTCTCGCCTACGTACTTGTCGATGACCGTCGCCAGGTCGACCGTGTAGAGGTCCAGGCCCAGATCGGCCGCGATGACCTCGGCGGACATGGTTTTTCCCGTCCCTGAGTCCCCGGCGAAGAGGGCGGCGACGCCCCTGCCCCGGCCACCGCCGGGGCGCATGCTCCAGTCCCCCAACACGCGGTCGCGGTGTCGGGCGCGCGCGGAGAGTTCGTGGAGCTGGTCCTTCGTACCGCGTGGCAGGACGAGGTCGTCCCAGGTCACCTCGGGGGAGATACGCCGCGCGAGGCGGTCCAGGCCGGCGGCGTTTTGGGCGCGGGCGCCTTGGCGTACGTGGTCGAGGGTGAGAACTCCGCCGTCGACGAGTGACTGCTGCGCCGCCGCCCGGGCGCCCGCTGCGACCTGAGCGGGTGTCAGGAGGAAGGGCGCCAGGGCTTGTTCGATGTCGAGGGTCGGCGGGGCGGGAGATGGATAGGCGCTGTGCCACAGGGCGGCCCGGCCGGTGGGGGGTACGCGGGGTGCCGAGAGGAGCAGCGGCGGGCGGGCCGACCACGTGGCATCCCACGGGACTCGGCCGATCAGTGCGACAGGTACGTCCGGAGCGTCCGTCAAGTGCCGCAGTACCGTGGCGTGTTCGCGGGTGAGTGCGTCGACGGGCGCGCAGACGAGGCCCGCGTGGGTGAGCCGGGCTTCCCGTACGGCCGCGTGGATGGCCCCGCGGTGGTCCGGATCGCGGGCGAGGGCGTCCAGGTCGAGGCACAGGGCACCGAAACCTGCCGCGGTGAGCGACTGGATGGCGAGCGCGGCACCCGCGCTGCCCTGGTCCTCGCGGAGGTACGCCAGCGTCGCACCGGACGCGAACCCGCGTGCCAGCGGCGCCGGGTCGCCGACCTCACCCGGTCCCGCCCAGTCGGCCAGCAGGCCGATCAGGCGCGGGTCGGGGGCATCGTCGCCCAGCAGGTGCGAGGCCACCCGGTCCGGGACCCGCAACGCCCGGGTGAGGAAGGGGCGTTCCGGATCCTCGACGGTGAGGAGGTGGCAATGCCGCAGTGGAGCAGGGGCGTTAAGACGCGCCCGCGCGGTGGCGTCCGCCGCGGAGATGCCGCACAGCGTCAGCGCCAGGCCGATGGACGGGCGTCGCCGGGTCACGTCGTCGTTGAGGTACCCGTAGAACGACTCGAAGCGCTCGTCCAGATCCGGCAGCAGGCTGATGAGCAGGATCTCGACGTCGAGCGGCGTGAGCGCGAAGTCGCGGACGAGCCGCCGCAGCCGGGAGTCCGAGGCGCACTCCTCGATGGCGGCCAGGCGTTCGGCGTCCGCGGCGTACGGCACCGCGGGCGTCCGCCGCGCGTCGAGCAGCCGCCGGACCGCCTCGTCCGTCAAGTACAGGCCGCGGAACGCGTCGTCCGGATCCGGGTCGTCGGCCTGGCGCCGCTCCACCTCGCGCCGCACGTGCGCCTCGATCAGGACGATGCGGGCGAGGAGATGGTGGAGCCCGGTATCGGAATCGATACCGGGTTCACCAGCGAAGTCATCAACGTCGGGCGGAAGTTCGGAGCCGGCGAACTGCTCGAAGTCCGCGTCGTTCATGCGCCCCCGTCCCTCGGCCCGGAACGCCGCGTCATCGCCCGCCGTGCGAGTTCGCGGTCCGGTCGTCCGTAGACCGGCTTTTCGGCAGATCGAGCCGCAAGTGCCGGGTCCGGCCGCGGCGGCGGCTCGAAGCCGTCGAGGTGCAGTTGCAGCCCGTCCTCGGTGGGCGGTCCGGCCGCGTAGCGCGGCGACGCGGTGAACGGCACGCTCACCACCACGTCCAGCGACGGCTTCAGTTCGCCGCCCAGCGCACTCCACACGTCCGCAAACGACCGGTCCTCCGGCGGCGGCAGAGCCGTCGACAGGGGGACGGGCACCCCGAGTTCCCCCAGCTCCCCGCCCAACCGCTCCGACGGAAGTGCCTCGTACCGCAGCAGGCAGACCAACAGCTCCGACAACAACCGGTGTTCGTCCTCCGGCCGCTTCGTCCACGCGGTCAGCAGGTACGACAGCTTGAAGTAGCGAGGGGGACGTCGCCGCGCGATCACCACACCCGCGTCGTCGTATTCGTTGTAGAGACCGCGCTCGCGCCGTCGCAGGTCCTCCCGGATGTCGTACAGATACAGGTTCACCGTCGGCGCGTTGACCTTCGCCGCCCAGTCGCGGGTCGGCGCCTCGAACACGACCGTCACCGAAGTGCGGTCCAGTGCCTCGGCGCGCAGCAGTGCCCGCAGAACGTCATCGACCTCGTGGATCATGGGCCCGCCACCAAAGAGCCGCCCAGCTCCGGCGGTTGCTCGTTGCGCGGAACCACCAGGACCGGCACCCGAGCCGGAGGCGCGCCGCCCGGCCGACCCACCAGCAACTGCCGTGGCCCCACCCGGTCCTTCGGCAGGATCAACACCTGCGCGTCGAAGGACCCGGCGGTGGGCACCACCGTCGGCTGCGCGTTCGCCGTGATGCCGACGTCCCAGCCGAAGGACAGCACCGTGCCGGGCGGGAAGTCGACGCCGCGCACCTGCACGACCTGGCCGACCGCCGCCACCGCGGGCGAGACCGTCAGCACCGGCTGGAGAACGGTGATGAGCGTCGTCGCCGTGTTGTTCGCGGTACGCGGGTCCGGCAGCGCGGACGCCACCCCCGCGCGCAGCGTCCCTTCCCGCACCGGCCCCGTGTAGACCAGCTCCTGGACGACCTCCAGCCGGCCGCCCGGCGCGAGCGAGCACGGGTTGCGGCTCGTGCACGCCGACTGCGCGCGTACATCCCGCTGCCCCGGCGCGGTCACCGGCGGCGGGCCGCCCGACACCACGATCCCGGTCGCGGTGTCCGGCCCGGCATTGGTCACGGTGTAGCGCGCGGTGACCGGAGTACCGGTGTAGCCCGGTACCGGCGCGGCCGTCACGGTGACCGCGACGTCGGCCGAAGGCGGGGGCGGCGGCGCGGGCGGCGGGGGCAACTGCGTGACGGTGAACGTCGCGCTGTCGCTGCCGGTGTTGCCGGACGAGTCCGTCGCCGTGCACACCACCGTCGTCGTGCCGACCGGGAACACCGTGCCGGACGGAGGGGCGCAGACCACCGGAAGCGCCCCGCCGACCGAGTCGACTGCCGTGGCCACGTAGTCGATTCGCGCGCCGGGCTGGTCGAACGGCGCACGCGCGTTGCGGTCGTCCACGGTCACGACAGGTGCCGTCACGTCCCGCACCGGGATCGTGATCGTCTGCCGCAGCCGTTCGTCGCCGTCGTCGCCGGGACCGACCACGCGCTGGTCGGGGGTCTCGGCCCCGAGGATGAACTGCACCCGGCACGTGAGCGTGGCGCCCTGCGGAGCGTCGCCGGAGACCGTGACGGTTTCCTTGAACAGCGCGTCCTCGCCGCTGGTCACGGTGCGCGTCGGCGGGGCCATCGAAACGGACACCGAGGGCGGGCAGTCGACCAGGCGATACCCCACGGTGGTCGGCAGGTTCGCCAGACCGTCCGCGATCGTGTCGGCCACCTTGTCGGGGTCGATGCCCTGGAACAGCCGCCCGTTGGTGGCGTTGACCAACTTGGTGGCCTGGTTCGGCTCGTGCAGTTCGCCTTCCTCGTCTCCCTCGGCCGGGTAGCCCTTGCCGTTGTCGCCGTTGCCGTTCAGGCCGTCGCCGATCGAGGTGGCCACATCGACCGCGATGACCCTGATGCCGCGCTCCTTGGCGGCCCGGGTGGCGTCGGCCAATGTGTGGCCCTTGCTGGGGTCATGGCTGGACGCGTCCCCGACGATCACGATGATCGGGCTCGACCCGGGGCGGAACTGCGTGCCGCCGCCCGCTCCCTGGGAGATCTGCCAGACCGCGTTGATCCAGTCCTCCGCCGGGCCCTTGCTGTACTCGCCGAGCGCCGAGTCGAGTTTCCCGACACCTTCGCGGACCTTGTCCAGGTCGTACGTCAGCGGCTGGAGCAACTGGAACACGCGCTCGCCGTCCACGGCCTGGTCCCCGTACGTCGCGACCGCGAACCGCGAATCCGGCTGGCCCTCCCGGACTCTGCCGGTGATCGTGTCGATGTCCTTGCGCACGTCTTCGATCGACGGCTCCATGCTCCCGGTGCCGTCGACCAGCAGGACGACGTCGGGACGCGGCGGAATGACGGGGGTCCGCACCTTCTTGTCCACGACCGTCGAACTCCCGGGCGCCAGCGGCAGGTTCACCTCGCCGGGCACGACGGACGGAGCGGGCGGGTCCGGGGGTACCGGCCCGCCGGTCCCGGTCGGCGAGGGCGAACCGGACGTCGGCGAACCGCTCGTGGGGACGCCGCTCGTCGGCGACCCGGTGGTCGGCCCGCCGGTCGTGGACGTCCCCGTCGGCGTGCCGGGCGTGTTGGTGCCGGGCGTACCCGTGCCGCTGGTCGGACTCCCGGTCGTCGGCAGCCCGGTGGTCGGTGTTCCGCCGGTCGGCGAGCCACCGGGCGTGGTCGGCCCGGACGTCCCCGGCGCCGGAACCCCGTGCGGGGCGCCGATCCCGAGCGTCAGCGTGACGCCCACCGCGGTGCCGCCGACGGCGACCAGCGCCATCACGACGACCGCCGCCACCTCGCTGCGGAACCGCTGCGTGGCGAACGTCGCGTACGCGAACGGCCCGCCGGACCACGGCCGGTGCCGCGGCATTCCGGGCAGCCGCGATTGCGGGCGGGGCCTCCGAAGCCACCGAACCAGACCCAGCCGCCGCACAGTGCCCCCTCCGCGCTCGGTGTGCAACCACAACAGCCTCGCCGCGCCACCGGGCCGACGCCCAGCGGCCCCGGACAGCACCGAGGGAACGCCGCCCTGCCCCAACGGGCAACTCCGCGGCTCTGGTGCCGTGGTCGGGAAAGGTTCACCAATGCCCGGCGAACCTCCCCGGCCGCAGCACTAGATCAGCCCCTGCCGCAGCGCATACGCCACAGCGTGCGCGCGGTTGCGCAGGTGGAGCCGCGAAATGACGCCGTGCAGAACGTTCTTGATGGTGCGTTCGGAGTACGACAGCTTCGTCGCGATGTCGGCCGTCTCGTACCCCTCCGCGATCAGCCGCAACACCTCGATCTCCCGCTCGGCCAGCCCGTTCACGTTGAGCCCGAGCGGCCCGAGCACTTGCCCCTGGAGGCGTCCGACCTGCTCAAGGAGACGTCCGAGCAGGTCCGCCGGGACGCTGCCCTCGCCGCGCGCGACCGCGCGGATCACGTTGGTCAGTCGCTCCGGGGTCGCGTCCGTGCGCCGGACGATCCCCGCGACCCCGCACTCCGCCGCGCTGACGAGGTGCTGGTCCTCCAGGTGCGACGCCACCAACACCACGCGGGCGGATGTCGTGCGCTTGACGTTGCGCAGTTCGCGCAGCGCGTTGTCGTCGACGCAGTCCACGACCACCACGATCACCACGGCGGATTCGTTCTCGTGCTCCTCCTCCTTGTGCAGGGCGAGTTCCGGCCTGGTCCGGACCTGGCTGGCGAGACCCGCCTCCAACACCGGATCCTGAGCCCGCAATCCCACCGTGATGCGCTCCACAGCGTCCTCCCGTCGATCTCGTACTCCCCGTCGGACCCGGCCCTTTCGGGCAGCGTCTGCCGCCCCGGAGAGCGGACTCGCGCCACCGGATTCCGGACTCGCAGTATGCCCAGACGTGTTCCACGGGCGGTCAACAAACACTCAACGGTGGAGGGCCCAACGGGCATCGTCGGTGCCCGAAAGTGTTCCTGCGGTACTCCTGCCCGCGGCACCGGCCCGCCCCTACGGTGCCGTTCATGAGTGCTACGGCAACCCTGGACACTCCGGCGGTCTCGGTCGAGCCCGGCGGCACGGCCGACGTCCCCCTCCAGATCCGCAACTCCGGCAGCACCGTCGAGGAATACCGCTTCGAGGTGACGGGCCCGTGCGCGCGCTGGATGACGGTGGAACCGGAACGTGTGTCGCTGTACCCGGAAACCGCGGAAACCGTCACCGTCCGCCTGCGCCCGCCACGGGAGTCGGGGATTCGCGCGGGCGAAGCGCCGTACGGGATCCGGGTCGTGCCGACCAACGAGCCGGATCGAGCGGTGGTGCCCGAGGGCACCGTGACCGTCCTGCCGTTCACCGAGGTGACCGCCGAACTGCTCCCGAGGGCATCGCACGCCGCCCGAAAGGGCAAGCACCGCATCGCCGTCGACAACCGCGGCAACACCCCGGTGACCACGAAGATGCTCGCGCAGCCGGGTAGCCGCCGAGTGGAACCGCGGTTCGCCAAGGACGAACTGGTCGTCGCGCCGGGGCACGCGGGCTTCACCGAAGTGAGCGTACGTCCGGCCAAACTCATCTGGTTCGGGCCGCCGCAGACGCACAACTTCCAGATCGCCGTGGCCACATCGCAGGGGACGGCGACCGCGACGCCAGCCGTCGACGCCGCCGCCGCGGGGGCCAAACCCGGTGACCCGTCGGCCCCTTCGCCCGCCGCCTCCGCGCCGGAAGCAGCCCCGGCCGCTTCCTCCGCGCCCCCGGACACCGCACCGCCCCCGTCCGGGACGCCCGCCCCCGCCCCGCTCGCCTCGCCGGTCCCGGCACCGGTCCCCGCGCCGCGCACGCCCGAAAGCACCGGCCCCGCACCCGCCCAGCCTCCGGTCCTGCTCGACGGGACGTTCGAGCAACGGGCGTTGATGCCGCGCTGGCTCCCGCGCGCGGTGGTGGCCCTGGTCGTCATCGCCGGCATCCTGGTCGGCCTCTGGTACAGCGTGCTGCGTCCGACCGTGCGCTCCGCCGCGCGCGACACCGTTCCCGGCGAGGTGGAGAAGGTGCTGAACCCGGAAGGCGGCGGCACCACGGGGCCGAACGGCCTCGGCGACGGCCTCGGCAACACCGGCCCGAACGGCTCGGGCGGCAACCAGCCCACCGGACGCCCCGGCGAACAACCGGGCGGCCAGCAGCCCGGCGGCCCCGGGACGCAGCCCGGCGCGCCGGGCGGGCCGGGCGGCACGAGCCCGGGGGCCACCCAGAACCCCGCCGCGTCGGCGAAGCCCACCAGCGCGCGCCTGGAGGTCTCGGACGCCGTCGGCGGGTCCACGAGCTCACAGGCGTACGAGGTCCCCGCCGGACAAACGCTCGAACTCACCGACCTCGTCGTCCAGAACCCCCAGGGCGACGCGGGCACCCTGGTCATCGCGAACCAGGACCGCCCGATACTGAGCCTGGCGTTGGAGAACTTCCGCGACCTCGACTACCACTTCGTCACGCCAGTGGTTGTCACCGAGGGTGCCTCGCTGACCATGACCGTCAACTGCGCCCAGGTGGGCCGCCCGGTCGCCGCGCCGCCCCCCGCGGGCTGCGTCGAATCCCTTCTCCTGGGCGGCGTCCTCCGACCGACGACCTCATGAGTTGTCGCAGAAGGCCGGTCGGGGGCGTGGTGGGTTCTGCGTCGGGGTGGTGTTTACCTGTCCCGGCGGTTTTGTGGAGCACTGCGACGGCTTGGACGGCGCGCTGGAGTCCGTCGTCATCTTTCGGGTCGGTATGAGGGGATCCATGGCCGGTCCGGTGGGGTGAGCGTTGCCCGGGCGGGGCCTGCGAGCGAAGCCGTTGCCCGGGCGGGGGCCCGGGGGCGGAGACAACTCGCCGCGCCGGCTCGGGAAGCCCGAACCCGCCGGCCCGCCCGTCCCCCGCAGGCAGGGTCGTCCGTCCTTGGGGAGGGTCTGGCGCCACCCGTCGCGCGCGGTGCCATCCAGGGGGCGCGGCCCGCCCCTCGCGCACGGTCCCCGCCGGGCCGGCACCGCCTACAGTTGGGCGCCATGCGCATCTACGTGGTCGACGCCTTCACCGACACCGCATTTTCCGGAAACCCGGCGGGCGTGTGCCTGCCCGACGCCGCGCACGCCGAGGACGCGACGTGGATGCAGAGCGTCGCCGCCGAGATGCGGCACGCGGAGACCGCCTTCCTGGTGCCGAGCACGCGCGAGGGCGCCGACTGGGATCTGCGCTGGTTCACCCCGGCCGTCGAGGTGGACCTGTGCGGCCACGCGACGCTGGCGAGCGCGCACGTGCTGTTCACCGAGGGTCTTGCGGGGGTGGACGTACGCTTCGCGACCCGCAGCGGCGTCCTTTCCGCCCGCCGCCGGCCCGAGGGCGCCATCGCCCTCGACTTCCCGATGATCCCGCCCCAGCAGGTGCCCGAGCCCGCGGGGCTGCCGGAGATCCTCGGCGTCCCGGTCACGGCGGTGGCGGGGGGCGGCGGCGACCTGCTGGTCGAACTCGCGTCGGCGGAGGCGGTACGCGCCGCCTCGCCGGACTTCGACGCCCTCGCGCGCCTGCCGTACCGCTGCGTCATGGTGACCGCGCCGGGCGAGGACGAGGCGGACTTCGTGTCCCGTGTGTTCGCGCCCGCGGTCGGGATCCCCGAGGACCCGGTGACCGGGTCGGCACACTGCCTGCTCGCCCCCTACTGGGCGCCGAGGGTCGGCCGGACGCGGCTGAACGCGCGTCAACTGTCGCCGCGCGGCGGCGCGGTGGACGTCGAGGTACTGGGGGAGCGCGTCGCGCTGGTAGGGGACGCGGTGCTGGTGCTGCGCGGCGAACTGGCCGTCTGACGAGCGGACGGGTGGACGGGCTGACGGCCCGGCAGGAACCGGGCGCGGTCGGGAGATTGCGTCCCGCCGCTCGGGCCGCGTCCCGCTGCTCTGGCCGCGTCCCGCCGCGGAGCGGTCGGAGAGGTCGGAGAGGTCGGAGCGATCGCGCTTGGCCGTTCGGTCGTGCCATGTGCTGTCAATTGCGTCCGGTGCAAGTGTCAACTGCATAAGTTGCAATGGAGATCAGGCCACCGAGGCTCTAGCGTGAACGGAGTCCGGACGACGACGAAGCGGCGCCCGGCCCGGGCCGCCCCCGTGAGGGCAGGTCGGGGCCCGCGCGCCGCACCGATCCGACTCCTCCGAGGTTGCCTTCCGTGCCACCCAATCGGCGCTCCGCCGTGCCTTCCGCCGTGCCCGCGCCAGCCGCGAAACCGCCAGCCGCGAATCCGCCCGCGGCGAAACCACCTGCCGAGAATCCGCCCGCCGCGAAACCACCTGCCGCGAAACCATCGGTACCGAAACCACCCGCCGCGACGCCGCCCGCCCTCGCCACCAGCCCTGGTGAACCGCCGCCGCGCAACCGGGCCGTACTGCCCGTCACCTGCGCGTGCGTGCTGCTCGTCATGGTCATGGTCGCCGCCGTCAACCTGGCGATCCCCGACCTGGCCGCGTCCGGCCTCCACCCGTCCGCGTCCGAACTCCTGTGGATCGTCGACGCGTACGTCATCGTCTTCGCCGGACTCCTCATCCCCGCCGGTGCCCTCGGCGACCGCTTCGGTCGAAAAGGTGCGCTGCTCACCGGACTTGCGCTCTTCACCGCGGGCGCCGCCCTGTCGGCCGCCGCAAACGGCGTCCCCGTCCTGCTCGCCGGCCGCGCGGTCACCGGCGCCGGCGCCGCGCTCGTGATGCCCGCGACCCTGTCCATCCTCATCCACGCCACCGCACTTGCCCGCCGTCCACAGGCCATCGCCACCTGGACGCTCGCGACCGGCATCGGCGGCCTGCTCGGCAACGCCGTCGGTGGCCCCGTCCTCGAATACCTGCCGTGGCGCGGCCTGTTCGCGGTGCTCGCCCCGGTCGGCGCGGTGCTCTTCGTGCTCACGGCCGCCGCGCTGCCGAAGGTCCCGCGCACGCACGCGTCCCTCGACCCGGTCGGATCGGTGCTGCTCGTCGGCGGATTCCTCGGCGTCCTCTACGGCATCATCGAAGGCCCCGGCCTCGGCTGGACGTCGGCGCGCGTCGTCGGCGCGTTCGTCCTCGGAGCCGCGCTCCTGGCCGCCTTCGTCGGCCACGCGCTGCGCACCGCCGAACCTCTGCTCGACCCGCGGCTGTTCCTCCGCCCCGGACTCCGCGCGGGGGTGCTGGGCATCCTCGTCGCCTTCATCGGGCTGTTCGCGCTCTTCTACGTCAACGCGCAATACCTCCAGTACGCCAAGGAATTCAGCGTTCTCAAGACCGGCTTCGCGATCCTGCCGCTCGGCGTCGGAATGATCGCGGGCACCCGGGCGAGCGTCCGTCTGGCCGACCGGTACGCCCCCCCCCGCACCGTCGCAGCCGGAGGCATGCTGCTCATCGCCCTCGGGCTGTTCCTGATGTCGCTCGTGGACGCGGATACGCCGTACCTCCAGTACCTCGCGTACGTCACGGCCCTCTCGGCCGGGTTCGGCCTGGTCGGACCCGCGCTGTCGACCGGCGTGATCGCCGCACTGCCGCCCGAGCGCGCCGGTCTCGGCTCCGGACTCAACGGTGCCGCGCGGGAGTTCGGCAGCGCTCTCGGCGTCGCGGTCTTCGGCTCCGTGCTCGCCGCCCGTTTCGCGGCCGAACTCCCGGACGAGGCGGGCCCGGCGCACTCGGTCGGCGAGGCGATCGGCGCCGCGGGGGTGCACGACCAGGTCGTCACGGCGTTCACCGACGCGATGTCGACGGGGTTCCGGGTCGTCGCGCTGATCGTCCTCGTCGCGACGGTGCCGGTGTGGCTGTGGTCGGGCGGCGCAACCGCCCGGCGGGCGTCCGATCAGGGCGAGCCGTGATGCGCCCGCGCGACGTCGGCGGTGACGTCCCGCACCAGGGAACGCAACCATGCGTGCGCGCCGTCCGCGTCGTGGCGCGGGTGCCACACTTGCGTCAGCGACAGCGGCGGAAGGTCGAGTGGGATGGGGAACGTCCGCAGGCCGAGCGCCCGGATGACACCGGTGGACATCAACTCCGCGGCCATGCCGACCGCGTCCGTCTCCAGGAGCACGTACAACGACGACGCGTACGACGGGACCGTGCCCACCACTCGCCGCGCCAGGCCGAGTTCGCGCAGCGCGTCGTCCACCGGCCCCGTCTGCCTGCCCCGCCGCGACGCCACCAGGTGGTCCGCGTCGGCGAAGCGCTCCGGGGTCACCGTGCCCCGGGCGAGCGGGTGTTCGGGGCGCACCACCCCGACGAACCGGTCCTGGACCACCACTTCGGAGCGCGCCTCCGGCTCCAGATCCCACGGCGACCCGACGATCAGGTCGGCGACCCCCTCGCGCAGGACCGGCGTGTCCGTCCGCTGCTCGGGCAGGAACCGCAGCGTCACCCCCGGCGCCTCGGCCCGCACCCGGGCGAACAGCGGGGCGCCGATGGCCGTGATGATGCCGTCGTTGGCGACCACCGAGAACGTCCGCCGCAGCGTCGCCGGATCGGGCCGGTCCACCGGGCCGAGCAGCACGTGCGCCTGCTCCACCAGCGCCCGCACCTCCGCGCGCATGGCCAGCGCGCGCGGCGTCGGGACCATCGCGCGGCCCGCGCGGACCAGGATCGGATCGCCGGTGGCCTTGCGGATGCGGCCGAGCGTACGGCTCATCGCGGGCTCCGACAGGTGCAGCCGCGCCGCCGCACCCCCGACGCTCTCCTCGTCCAGCAGGACGTCCAGCGCGACCAGCAGATTCAGATCCATCCGGGATTGCATACAGGGAGTATTTCAATGACCCACGACGCGGGGCCCGCCCCGACGCGCGGCCTCGGCAGCCGCCTCCTCCAGCGCATCTTCGCGCACGGCACGGTCGCCGAGGTCGAGCAGATCGCGGCCCGCATGCGCCGCGTGCGGATCGCCGGCGAGGGCGTCGCCGGGCTGGCCTGGACACCGGGCCAGCAGGTACGCCTGCACGTCAACGAACTCTTCGCGGCCGCCTCGTGGCGACCGGGCGCGTTCGGCGACGTGCTGCGCACCTATTCGGTCTGGGGCTACGACCCGTCCGGCGCGCTGGACCTGTGCGTGTTCGACCACGGCGGCACGGGCCCGGGAGCGCGCTGGGGGCGCGAGGCGGAGCCGGGCTCGGCGGTACGGCTCGGCAAGCCCGAGGGGTCGATGACGCTGCGCCGGGAGGCCGCGTACCACGTATTCGTCGGCGAGGAGACCGCGCAGGTGGCCTTCGGGCCGATGCTGGCCGCGCTCGGCGACGACGCACGGGTGTTCGGGGCCGTCGAGACCGCGGTCGAGGACGACCGGCTGCCGCTGCCGCGTGCCGCGGAACTCGCGTGGACCGAACGCGGCGACCGGTCGGCGGCCTCGTCCGAAAGCCTCGTGGAATCAGTGCGTGGGCTCGCGTTGCCGGACGAGCCCGGGGTCGCGTACGTCGCCGGCGAGGCGCGCACCGTCCAGGCGGTACGTGCCCACCTGGTCCGCGACCGCGGCTGGCCGCGCCGCGCGGTCCTGGTCAAGCCGTTCTGGACGCCGGGGAAGAAGGGGATGGAGTAGGCGTCGGTGCGCCGCCGCGCCGACTCAGGAGTCGGCCTCGCGCGCGGCGCACGTCTCCGCCAGGCGGTCGAACGTCCCGGCGAGCACCGCACGCCGCTCGTCCTTGTACTCCGCGGACGGACCCAGGCCGTCGATGGTGCGCTCCCACACCGCCATGAACGCCGTCTTCCACTCCGCCACGACCGCCGCCTCGGGCAACTGCGTGCCGACATGCCCCTGCGCGGCGAGGAGTTCGAGGAGTTCGAGGTTGCACGGCACCGCGACGCCCCAGTACTCGTCGGGCTCGATCCCGACCGGATCACCGGCCATCGCCTCGGCGACCTCGGTGATCAGCCGGTCCATGACCTCCGCCAGGTGGTCCGCCGCCGTGTCGCTGTCGAAGTTCCCGCTGCCCCAGGTGCCCACGTCGCTCCCTCACTTGGACCGGGGGGCGCCGACCGGTCGATCGTCCGTATGCTGCCCGGCGCGGTCGAGGGCGTGGCGCCCGGGGTGCACCCAGGTGACGAGCCGGTGTGCGCGGCCCTTGGACATCTCGGTCGTGGGCGCGGCGCCGTCCGGAACGAAGCCGGTGGCGCGCGCGACCGCCGAACTGGCGTCGTTGCCGACGTCGATGCGGAGGACCACGCGGTGCGCGCGGAGGGTGTCGTACGCGAACTCCGTCATCAGCCGCACCCCGCGCGAGGCGAGGCCGCGTCCGCGGTGGCGCGGGTTGATGCCGTAGCCCACCTCGACCCCGCCCGGCGCGTGCGCGTCGGGGAAGACCAGCACCTCGCCGAGCGCCGGACCGCCGTCCTCGGTCACGGCCAGGCACAGGCGCCGCCCGGCCGCGCGATCCTCGGCGGCCCGCGCCAGGCGGTCGACGGCGGCGGCGTGGTCGAACGGGGAGGGGAGCGGCGTCCAGCGGTCGACCTCGGCGTCGTCGAAGGCCTCCCGCATGGCGGTCAGATCGCCCCGGACCCATTCGCGCAGCACCAGGCCGAGGCCGCTCAGGCGTACGGGGGCCTCCGGCAGCGCCAGCGTGGCCGGGACGGGGGGCGCGGGCGGGGCCGGGACGGTGGGGAATGCGGCACCGGGAGAGGCAGCCGAAGCCGCGGAATCGGGGGACGCGGGCGAGGTCATGCGCCGATCCTGCCATCCCGGCGCACCGATCGCCCTTGATCCTTCCGCCCGAATCGGGTCTGCTGTCGGGCGGTGCGGCCGCGCACCCGGAACCCCGGAACGGCGGCCCCGAGGAGAGGACGGGCATGGGCTTCGACCAGGAGACCGTCGACTACGTCGGCGTCACGCGGCTCCAGGCGTGGTACGCCGACGCGGTCAGCCGCCGGGCGTGGGCCGAGTTCGCGGAGATCTTCGACCCCGAGGCCCTGGTGATCGTGGACACCGGGGTCGGCGAACCTCTGCGGCTGGCGGGCCCGGACGGCGTGTCCGGGTTCATCTCGGGGGCCATCGAGCGCTTCGAGTTCTTCCAGTTCGTCCCGCTGAACACGCGCGTGGCGACGGCGGTGGGCGGCGACCCGGACGCCGCGGAAGGCCGCCTCTACATCTGCGAACTCCGCCAGGACCGCGAATCCGGCCACTGGACCAACGCGTTCGGCGTCTACCACGACCAGTACCGCCGCGCCCCGGGAACCAACCGCTGGCGTTTCACCCACCGCCGCTACCAGTCCCTGGCGAGGACAACCGGCCGCGCCGAGGTCTTCGATTTCCCCCACCACCTGAACCCGGGCGGCCTGGGCACCGTCACGGACTGAGCCGGGCCGCTACGCGCGGCCGCTGCGCACGCCGTCCACCAACTTGCTCTGCCCTGTGCCTCGGCCGCCCGACCAGCTAGCCCGCGCAACCGGCGCAACTTGACCCGTCAATTCGCGGTCCGCCTCTGACCGCTCGCCCCCGCATACCCAGCCGAGCGACCGGCACCCCGACACCCGACCCTTGACCCGCCCGCCCCACCGCGCAATCGGCGTACCCCCGTGTTGCCCGGTCCGCGGCCCGCGGCAGTCGGGTCGAGGGCGCGCGGGCAGGGGATTTGACGTACCGTCAGGTCTTGCAACGCCGGGCGGACCGGCACATGATCGGCTGGACCGGGGCGCGGGCACCGGTGCGACGTGAGGCAGGGAGCGGCGGCGATGGCGGGACGGTTCGAGGGCAAGCGCGTACTGGTGACCGGGGCGTCGTCGGGCATCGGTGCCGCGACGGCGGCGGCGTTCGCCCGCGAAGGGGCCACCGTGGGTCTGGCCGCGCGCCGCGCGGACCGACTCGCCGAGGTGCTGGCCGACTGCCGCGAGCACGCCCCGGACTCCGCCGCCCTGCCCGTCGACCTGGGCGAACTCGACACCGTCGAGGCGTTCGCCGCCGATGCCGCCGAGCAGCTCGGCGGGGTGGACATCCTCGTCAACAACGCCGGCATCCCCAAGCGCCGCCGCGCCGCCAAGCTCACGCCCGAGGACCTGCGCGAGGTCATGGCGGTCAACTTCGAGGCGCCGGTACGCATCACCGCGGCACTGCTCCCCGCCATGCTGGAGCGCGGCCACGGACACGTCGTCAACCTGTCCAGCATGGGCGTGCACATGTTCAGCATGGGCGCGGGCGCCTACGCCGCGTCGAAGGCCGCCGTCGAGCTGTGGACCGAGGCCCTCTACCTCGAACTCGCCGGAACCGGCGTGTCCGCGCACCTCCTGGTCCCCGGCACCACCGCGACCGAGTTCAGCCGCGAGCGCGAGAACAACGACCCGCCCTTCCCCGTCGACCCGGCCACCGCCGCGACGCCGGAGCAGGTCGCCGCCGCGCTGCTGGACTGTCTCGGCACGGACGTGTTCGTGACGTACGCGACCGCCCGCGACGCGGCCACAGCGCAGGCCAAGAACGCCGACCCCAACGCGTTCCTCGGCGACTTCCTGGCGAAGACGGGGCGCCGCTGAGGGCCGCGGAACGGCGCGTTCCCGGCAGGCCGCCCGCACCGATATGGGAGACTCGCCCGATACGCCAATTGACCTCGGGGAGGACCGGCCGGTGAGCACCAGGGAACTGCCGTACCGTCAGATTCGGCAGTCGGCCAAACTCGCCGGCGTCTGTTACGACATCCGCGGGCCCGTACTCGACGAGGCCAAGCGGATGGAGGACGAAGGCCACCGCATCCTCAAGCTCAACATCGGCAATCCCGCGCCGTTCGGTTTCGAGGCGCCGGGCGAGATCCTGCACGACATGATCCTCGGGCTCCCGTCCGCGCAGGGGTACTGCGACTCCAAGGGCCTGTTCCACGCCCGGCGCGCGGTCGTGCAGCACTACCAGGAGCGCGGCATCCACGGCGTCGACGTCGAGGACGTCTACCTCGGCAACGGCGTCTCCGAGCTGATCGTGATGGCGCTCCAGGCCCTGCTGGACGACGGCGACCAGGTCCTCGTACCGGCCCCCGACTACCCGCTGTGGACCGCGGCCGTGTCGCTCTCCGGCGGCACCCCCGTGCACTACCTCTGCGACGAGGGCGCCGACTGGTTCCCGGATCTGGACGACATCGCCGCGAAGATCACCGACCGTACCCGCGCGATCGTCGTGATCAACCCGAACAACCCCACGGGCTCCGTCTACTCGCGCGAACTCCTCGACGGCATCGTCGACCTGGCGCGCCGCCACGGGCTGCTGCTGCTCGCCGACGAGATCTACGACAAGATCCTGTACGACGACGCCGTGCACGTCCCGCTGGCCTCGCTCGCGCCGGACCTGCTGTGCCTCACCTTCAACGGCCTGTCCAAGGCCTACCGTGTGGCCGGGTTCCGTTCCGGCTGGCTCATGCTTTCCGGCCCGAAGACGCACGCGGAGAGCTACATCGAGGGCCTGAACATCCTGGCCAACATGCGGCTGTGCGCCAACGTCCCCGCCCAGCACGCGATCGCGACGGCGCTCGGCGGGCACCAGAGCATCAACGAACTGATCCTGCCGGGCGGGCGGCTGCGCGCGCAGCGCGACAAGGCGTACGAGCTGCTGACCGCCATCCCGGGCGTCACTTGCGTCAAACCTCAGGGCGCGCTGTACGCGTTCCCGCGCATCGACCCCGAGGTGTGCCCGATCGCGGACGACGAGAAGTTCGTCCTGGACCTGCTGCTCCAGGAACGCATTCTCGTGGTGCAGGGCAGCGGCTTCAATTGGCCGACGCCGGACCACTTCCGGATCGTCACGCTGCCGTATGTCGACGACCTCGACGACGCGATCACCCGCATCGGCAAGTTCATCGGCTCCTACCGCCAGTGAGGCGGCCGCTGGCGCCGGGTCGACGACGTGAAGCCGTGAACGCCGACGGGAAGCCTTGAACGCCGACGAGGGCCGAGGAGGCTTCACACGCCTCCGCGGCCCCCGTCCCGGCTGAATCCCGCCCTACAGCTTCTTCACCCCGGGGACGATCCGCTCCCCGAACAGCGCCGTCTGCTCCAGGAACTCCGCGCGCGTGCGGGCCGGGAGCGCGATGGTCACACCCGTCACCCCCGCCGCGGCCTGCTCGGCGAGGTCCTCGACGACCGCGTCGGCGTCGATGTCGGCGCCCGAGAACATGCTGAGGCCGCGCGGCATGAAGATGACGTCGATGGGGTCGGTACGCCCGACGGACTCGGCGTACTCGCGCGCGTAGTCGAGGCGTGCGCGCAGGTCGTCCAGCGACTCGATGCCAGGGGTCTTGAGGCTCTTGGACGCCTTGGCCGGTGCGGGCATCGGCAGCCAGCCGTCGCACAGGTCGACGACGCGGCGGATCGCCCGCTTGCTGTTGCCGCCGACCCACACCGGGATCCGCGACTGCGCCGGGCGCGGCAGCATCGTGTTGCCGGCCGCCGAATACCCGGTGCCCTCGAACGCCACCGACTCGCCCGTCCACGCGGCCCGCATCGCGCGGAGCGCCTCGTCGAGGTAGTCGTTGCGCCCCTCGAACTCGGCACCCAGCGCGGCGAACTCGGGTTCGAGGTACCCGGCGCCGACGCCGAGGATCACCCGTCCGTTCGACAGCGCGTCGAGCGACGAGATCATCTTCGCGGACAGGAACGGGTTGCGGTACGCGGGCACGAACAGGTTCGTGTGCAGCCGCAACGTCGTCGTGGCAGCCGCCGCGAACGACAGCGTCACCATCGGGTCGAGCGTGTGGTGCCCGCCGTGCGCGAGCCAGGCGTCCCCGGGGAAGGGGTGGTCGGTGGTGAAGACCGCGTCGAAGCCCGCCGTCTCGGCGGCACGGGCCATTTCCATGACCGCCTCGGCGCTGATCAGATCGGCACCGGCGTCGACCAGATGGGTCGGGAGACCAAGCGAGAGGAACATGGGCCGACGCTAGCAGGCATCTGACGATCCGTCAGGACCCGGCCACGAGATGTGCCCCACGCCTTCTCGGAGACCGCGAAAGCGTCATGCCCGCGGCATCTTGCCCGCCACGGCTGTCACGGGTTCGGCGCGGCGGGTAGGGCGGCACCTGCGGCGGCCGGGAAGGTCGTGTGCGGGCACGGCTGAGGGCGGCGACCTACGCTTTCCCCTGGTCGGCGAGCTGCGGGGGAGGCGACATGCAGCGTGTCCTGAACGGGCGTTACGTACTGCTGGAGGAGGTGGCCCGTGGCGGGATGGGCGCGGTCTGGCGGGCCGCCGACCGGGTCATCGACCGCGAAGTGGCCGTGAAGCTGATACCGCTGTCCGCGGACGCCGAGGAGCAGCGGGTGCTGGTGGCCGAGGCGCGCGCGGCGGGTGCCGTGTCGAGCCCCTTTGTGGCGGCCCTCTTCGACTGCGGACGCGACGCGTACGACGGCTACGTGGTGATGGAACTGGTCCGCGGACGTTCGCTGGCCCGGTTGCTCGCCGAGGAGCAACCACCCGACCTGCGCCGTGTTCTGACCTGGACCGACCAGATCTGCGCCGGGTTGGACGCGGCGCACGCCCGCGGTGTGGTCCATCGGGACATCAAGCCCGCGAACGTGATGATCACCCACGAGGACCAGGTCAAGATCGTCGATTTCGGCATCGCCCGCAACGTCGGCCATGTTCACACCCGCATGGCGGCGCTCGTCGACACGGACGGTCCCGGCTCACGATTCGGCACGCCCGCGTACATGGCCCCCGAGCAGATCAACGGCGAGCCCGCCGACGCGCGGACGGACCTGTACTCCCTGGGCTGCCTGGTGTTCCAGATGCTCACCGGGGACACCCCGTTCGGCCGCGGCACCCTCCTTGAGCTGATGATGCGGCACGTCCGCACCCCGCCGCCGACCCTCGCGCAGCACGGCCGACCGCTGCCGCAGGAGTGGGAGGACCTGGTCGCGGATCTGTTGGCGAAGGACCGTCGGGACCGCCCTGCCGACGCTGACGCGGTGCGCCGCAGGCTCTCCCGGATAGCGGTCGGGATGCACGGCGTCGCCCCGGCGGATGCGCGCACACGACCGGTTCCGCCGCCCGCGCGTACCCTCCGCGAGACGGCCCGAGTACGGCGGTCCGGTCTCGCGGAGGCCGTCCCCTGGTTCCGATGGGTGGAGAACCAGCCGGCGCCGACAGGTGATGACCACCGCGGGACGTGCTGCGACCCTCTGCGTTCGCTCGGCTGTCTCGGCGACCCGGCGTTCAACCGGACGATCGGCGACCGTTCGCGGATCATGGGGCGGGCAGCGGACGGGACGCCCTTCGCCGCGGTCGGTCGCGGGCTGTCGGCCGTCCGCAAGGGGCAGCCGACCCGGGCGATCGTCGACGCGATCGCTTCCGTGGCCGTCACCGCCGCGAGGAGATGGAACCGACTGGCCGAGGAATGTCCCGCACTTCAGCCGGTGCGCGGGTTGGCCATGACCCGGTACGGACCGACCGACTCGCGGTTGTCCTGTCTCTGGTCGATTCACGACGTACCGGACGGGGCCATGGCCGACAGCGGTTGGCCGTGGCCCCTCGGACGCCCTTTCCACGACAACCACCGGGGCACGCCGCCGAGCGTCCCGCCGCGGTCGGTCCCCGGCGGCATCCGCATGGCGCTCACCCTGCTGGACGCCGTCGCCGCGGTGAACGACGCCGGTCTGCCCGGCATCGCGGCCACACCCACGACGCTCCTGCCGGGATCGGGACCGGGGCGCGACGAGTTCCGGCTTCTGGGGCTGCCTGTGGAAGCCGCGGACCTGCCCGATGAGGCGTTCGATGACCTCGTCTACACCGTCCCCCCGTTGCTGGGGTGCTGGCGCAGAGGTGAGGACATCCTGCGAGGACCCAACCCGACCGCCCCCGCGGACAGGTCCGTCTGGGCGTACATCGCCCGGGAGAACGACAACACCTTGCTTCTGCATCAGGTGGGTGCGCTTCTGTACCTGTGGGTCGAGGCGCCCACGGTCGCGGATCTGCCCGGACCCGGGATCGACGGCTGGTCGCTCGGCTGGCGTCCGAACCCCCTGGCCCATGGACCGGCCGCACTGTCGGACCTGATCAGCGCCCTGACGCACCCCGATCCGCACCGCCGGCCGTCGCCTGAAGCCGCGCGGGCGGCCCTGCGGCAGTTGCTGTAGCAGGCACCCCCACAGCGGGGGCTGGTCGGGTCAGGCGGTTGGGCCGGCGTTCGGGGTGTGGTGACGCGTCGCCTCGCGGGACGGTTCGGGCGCGGGCGGCGTTGGGGGAGCCGGGGGGCCGGCGGGGGTGCTTTGCGGGCCGATGAGCGGCTGCAATGAGTGTGCCTCGGGCGCGGGCGGCGGCGGTGCGTCCGGTTGGGCGGCCGTGCGCAGCGCGGGGTCCGGGGCGGTTGCGGCGCCCGGGTCCCGTGCGGGGTCCTCTGCGGGGTCCTGGGGCGGGCGCCAGGGGACGTCCGGATCGGCGGCGTCGGCGGCTCGTTCGGCGGCGTTGCGGGATTTGGCGGTGCGGAGGACGAGGACCACGACGCACATCAGCGCCAGGTATCCCGCCACGCCGACCCCGAGCCAGACCCACACAGTGCACTCCCTCGCGAATCCGGCGGGCGTACCCGCACGTCGCGGTGCGACGGGGCGGTCACCCTCGGTGTCCCGACGATCCTAGGGCGTTTTCGGACACGCCCCGGTCACCGTAGGCCGGGGATCGCGCGGTGTCCGCCGCACGGTGGCCGGGGTGCGGTGGACGGACCTGCCGGAAGCCATGCCTTCCTCGCTCACGGCACTTGCCCGAAATGTACCCGGATGGGGACCGTCAACCCCTGTGGCGGGAAAGGGAGTTCGTGCGGCGGGCGCTCCGAGGGGCAAATGCCGCAAAACGGGTAGCGGGTGTTGGCTGGAAAGTCGGGGTTGCATCGCGAGTGTGTAACGATATATCGTTGAGCCATCGCGAAGGGTTCGCGATATGAAGGAGAGACATCATGCATGCCAAGAAGCACCGCCCCGGATGGGGCGACCGAGAGATGCGACGTCCGGCGTTCGGCCCTTGGGGCCCCGACCCCTCGTGGGGGCCGGGCGGCTTCGGGCGGGGCCACGGCGGCCACGGCCCGCGCGGCCGCGGGCGCGGCGGACGGGCCCGGCGCGGCGACGTCCGCGCCTCGATCCTGGCCCTGCTGGCCGAGCGGCCGATGCACGGCTACGAGATGATCCGCGAGATCGCCGAGCGCACGCAGGACGCGTGGAAGCCGAGCCCCGGTTCGGTGTACCCCACGCTCCAGCTGCTGGAGGACGAGGGCGTCATCTCCGGCGAGGAGTCCGGCGGCAAGAAGCTGTTCTCGCTGACCGACACCGGCCGCGAGGAGGCCGCCGCGCAGCCCGAGGGCGCCGCCCCGTGGGACGCCGTCAACCAGGGCTTCGACCGCGAGGCGTTCCGCGAGGTCCGCAGCGCCGTCTTCCAGGTCGGCGACGCACTGCGCCAGGTCATGGCGACCGGCGACGAGGACCAGCGGGCGAAGGCCCTGGAGGTCATGGCGGACGCCCGCAAGCGCCTGTACCTGATCCTGGCCGAGGCCGACTAACCGTGGGCGCGCCAGTCGTGCCGCCCTGCCGGGGCGCCGTCCCCGGGGTCGCGGCAGGCGGCACCGCCGCCCACCCGACGGAGCAGCGGTGAGCCGGGACCGGACCAACGGTCCCGGCCACACCCGCGGGTCCTCCCGCCCCACCACCCGCCCCGACCCGCTCGCCGTGGGCGTGAGCCTCGGGCTAGGGCTGGGGCTCGGCGTCCACCCGTGGCCGGTTCCGGCCGTGCGTACCGGTGAGGCCGTGTCGCAGCGGGCGGCCTCGAAACCGGCACCCCCGACGTCTGCACCGCATGACTGGGCGCCGCATGACTCGGCAGCCCCGAAACGGGCCGCCTCGGGGACCCCGCTCACGCCGTCCGGCACACCGACCGGATCGCCCGGGCCTCGTCCGGAACCACCGGTGCGGCCGGGAGCCCCCGGCCCGCGAGACGGCGTTTGACGGACCGGGCGATGCCCGATCCCAGCACGAAGTGCGCTGCTGTGAGAGCCCGTTCCTGCCCCGCCTCCAGTGCGAGGGCACCGCGGCTCGACACGCCCGTGCCGTGCCGATCGAGATGGACCAGCGCGTGCCCCCGCTCGGCAAGCATCCC
The DNA here is from genome assembly GCF_051388915.1 of Yinghuangia sp. YIM S09857. Classification (NCBI taxonomy): domain Bacteria; kingdom Bacillati; phylum Actinomycetota; class Actinomycetes; order Kitasatosporales; family Streptomycetaceae; genus Yinghuangia; species Yinghuangia sp. YIM S09857. The sequence continues at coordinate 134,226 of NZ_JBPKBH010000004.1, forward strand.
CGCGGTACGCGAAGTCGCCGCCTCGTCAAGGCGGTTCGGCGTCGCGCCGAGGAAGTCGGCCGCGCGTCACCATGGTGCCACCGCATAGTCCTTCAGGAAGCAGCCGAACGGCGGCACCTCGTCCGGCTCCTGCTCGCCGCGTACCACCGGGTCGTAGACGCGCGCCGCGCCGTCCACGATGTCGAGTGGCGTGCGGAATCCGGCACGCGCCACCCGCTCCCGGTCCGGGAGCGGCTTCTCGTCGGTGATCCACCCGGTGTCCACGCTCGTCATGTAGACGCCGTGCCGCGCCAGATCCTCCGCGCTCGTGCGCGTGAGCATGTTGAGCGCGGCCTTCGCCATGTTCGTGTGCGGGTGGCCCGGGGCCTTGTAGTGGCGGGTGAACTGCCCTTCGACCGCGGAGACGTTGACGATGTAGCGCCGCGCGTACGGCGAAGCCAGCAGGAGCGGCAAGAGGCGGCTCACCAGCAGGAACGGAGCGGTGACGTTGACAAGTTGCACCTCCAGCAGCTCCACCGGGTCGATCTCGTGCACCCGGCGCGACCACGAGTTCGCCGGCGCGGCGTCGGGGACGAGCCCGGCGGCGTCGATGGGGAGCGCCAATTCGCCTGAGGTGGCGACAAGTTGCGGCAGCATCGCGACGCCGACGACGCCCGACGGCGCGGGGGTGAGTGCGGTGACCGGCTCGAACGCGGCGCCGCCCAGGGCCGCGCGCTCCGCCGCGAGCAGCGGGGCGTACGACTCCGGCGGACGCCGCACGGTCTGCGCCGCGTTGTTCACCAGGATCTCCAAGGGCCGCCCCTCGGCGACGAGTTCGTCGCACCAGGCGATCAGGCGCCCGGGGTCCCGCAGGTCGATCGGGACGACCGTCAGGCGGTCGAACCAGGCGCCGTGGTCGGATACCGCCGCGAAGCGCGTCCGCGTGTCGTGCGGGAACCGCGACGTCACGATCACCTCGGCACCGTCGCGCAGCAGCTTGAGCACCAGCTCGAAGCCGATCTTGACGCGGCCTCCGGTGACCAACGCACGACGGCCCGTCAGATCCGTGCGGGCCTGCCGCCGCACACGGTTGTTGTGTGCGCACGGCGGGCAGAGCTGGTGGTAGAACGCGTCGATCGCGCTGTAGATGCGCTTGCAGACGTAGCAGCGCTGCCCGGGGACCCGGCCCACGGGGCCGGGGGCGGCTGCCGAGTCGTCCAGCGGCATGTCGTCGACGCGGTCGTCCGCGCCGGTGGCGGTACGCGCGAACACCTCCGCGCGCTCGGCGGCCCGTGCGCGCTTGCGCTCGGCACGGCGCTGCTTGCGGCCGGACTTCGCGAACGCGGCGACCGCGTACTCGATGCGGCGGCGCACCGGGTCGTCGGCGTCCAGGTCCTCCAACGAAGCCAGGTGTGCCAGGCACGCTTCGAGCGTGAGGTCGGCCGACGTCGATGCGGCGGCGGTCGGGGCCGGGGGAGTGACGGTCCCGGAGTCTTGCGCACGCGGATTCCGCGCGGCCAGGTCTTGCGCGTCCGTGCGCGCGATGGCCCGGTCCGCGGCCGGGGCGTGCGAAGTGCCCGGAGGCTCCGGGGTGTTCAGGTTGTTCCGGCCGTTCTGGCCAGGGATGGACGGCACCACGGGGGGTGCCGGAGTCGTCTCGGTCAACGCGGCGCTCCCCTTGGAGTCGTGGGTGGTCGGAGCGGCCGGAACCTACGGCTCGGCCGGATCGGGGCGCCGTGCCCCGACCTGTGCTGCGTGCGTCATGGCGATCGCCTTCTGTCGGTGGTGCGTTCCAACGTGCGTCCTGCGGTGGTGGTGCGAAGTGCCAAGTGCGGGCAGTGCGTTTCGCGTACGCGGTACCCGAGCACGACCCTCCGGCCGCACCCGTGGGCCCGGCCGGACTCGAACCGGCGTCCTCCCGTTCTTGAGACGGGTGCGACGACCACTGCGCTACAGGCCCGTGTGCCGTCAAGGTACCGGCGCAACGCCGCCAGGGGCACAGGGATTTCCCCCACCCGCGCCGTGCCGGAGAGGTTCGGACGGGTTCGACGGAGGGGCGTTGGGCCCGCCATGGGCCGACCGGACTCGACACCGGCGTCCACCGGACGAGCGGCCGGGCGCGTCGGCCGCTGCGCTACCGGCCCACGGCGCGGGCATCCTGGCGGGGCGGGTACGGTCGGCACCGCATGATGCCGCGGGGCAGCGTCAGGGCTCCGTCGGCATTCGATGCAATGCCGGATAATGCATGATTTGTACGCCGATCCACCAGGAGTCCGCCGATGACCACCGCCGAGACCTGGACCACCGCCGCAGACCTCGCCGCCGCACGGGAGCGCTTCGAGGCCGCGATTCCCGGATGGCGGACGCCGGCCGCGTTCGGCATGGGCACGGTGGCGTCCGGGACCGCCGAGTTCCCGGTGGCCAACGCCGGGGGAGCCGCGCTCTCGGCGGTCGTCCTCGCGACGGCGTGCGGGCACCGGGCGGGCACCGCGTCGTACGAGCTGACGACCGGTCAGGTGGCCCGGGCGGTCGAACTGCTGGCACCCGCGGAGGCGTACACGGCGGTCCCGCACCCGAACATGGCGGCCTGGCGCGACATCCTCGAACAGTTGCGCGCGGATGGGCGCGCCAACGGCGGCTCGGACGGCAGAGCGATCCGTGCCGTGGCCGTCTTCGTGGCGGATCTCGCGGACCCGGCGGCCGACGCGTACGACGCGGCGCTGCGCGCGGCGATCTCCGCCGACGGGCGGCGACCGTGACCGCGACCGGGGTCGGTCGATAGGGTGCGGTTTCCGCGCAGGTTCCGGTCGGTCTCGTGACCATATCCGGGCGATTTCCGGCCATGAACCGACATGCGGCTCGCATTCACGCGACATAAGCGGGGTTCGTTCATGGCCAGGCGGGGCACGCCGCGGTTCAGTTGTCTGTCGATGGTCATCGTCACCGTGCTCGTCGTCGGCCTGGTCGTGGCCGGCGTGGTGGTCACGCTCAAGGTCGAGGCCCGCCGCGACCTCAAACGCACCGAGCGCCTCGCGCTCGAACACGCCCGGCACTGGGCGGGGATCGTGGCCGGGTCCATGGACGCAGGCGCGTCGCCGCTGGGTGATTCGCTGCGTCTGGACTTCTGGGAGGTCAAGGTCGCCGTGGTGACGTTGGACCGCTCCGCGGAGGGCATCAAGGGGATCGTGAAGGCCGAGGAGGAGCGTACGACCACCTTCGGGAAGTCGACGATCTACCGTTGCTTCACGTACGACATACCCGTGCAGGCGAGGCCGAACGGACGCTTCGACGTGGTGCCGGTCGCCTGCCCGCCCGACCTGCCGGTCGTCGGCGGAACCTGACCGTCCCGTGTCGGAGGGAGATCCCGTGGCAATCGAGGCCCGCGACGCCGAGCCGGTGGTGCTCGTCGTCCCGCAGTGGCAGGGCTCGTCGGTGGCGGATCCGCTGCCGCTGGCCGCGGGGGCGCGCCTCAGCGCCGAGGTGCTGCGGCCGGACGCACCGGTCGAGATCGCCGCGGCGGAGCCGGTCGTTCCCGCCGAGACCAAGACGGAGCCGGTGGTTCCCGCCGAGACCATGACCGACACCGACACCGACACCGAGGCTGACGCAGACACCGAGGCTGACGCCAAGACCGAGACCAAGACCGAGACCGACATCACGACCGAGACCGACATCACGACCGACGCAGACACCGAGGTCGACGCCGCCGACCACGCCCCGCCGGTCCGGAACGCCAGGGCGCTCGTCCGCAACGCCGCCCTCGTCCGCGCCGCCCTGGCCACCGTCGTCCCGGAGCGCCCGGTGGTGACCCTCGGCGGCGACTGCGGCGTCGAGTTGGCGCCGGTTTCCGCGGCGGTCGCGTGGTACGGGAGCGACCTCGCCGTCGTCTGGTTCGACGCGCACGGCGACCTCAACGCACCGGCCGAGTCCCCGTCCGGCGCCTTCCACGGCATGGTCCTGCGCACGTTGCTCGGCGAGGGCCCGGCGGATCTTCTGCCGCCGGAGGACGCTCGCCTCGCGCCGGAGCGTGTCGTCCTCGCGGGCACACGCGCTCTTGACGCAACCGAAGAGGCGTATCTGACCAGGACCGGCCTACGCGTGGTAGGCGACCTGCACGACCCCGCCGTCCTCGTCGGTGCGGTCGCCGCGACCGGGGCGTCCCGCGTGTACCTGCACGTCGACCTGGACGTCCTGGACCCCGCCGAGTTCACCGGCCTGTCCTACCCCGAGCCGGACGGCGCGACAGCCGAACACGTCTGCGCCGCACTCCGCGCCCTCGCCGCCCGTTTTGCCGTCGTGGGCCTCGGCATCACCGAACACGAACCCGCCCACGACCCCCAAGCCGCCGCCGCGGACGCGCGCACCCTGCGCGACATCTTCACGGCAACGGGCCTCGCCGCCCTCCGGCGCGCCCCCGCCGATCACCCCAACTGACCGGCGAGACCTGGTCAAACCTTTGTGGCCACCGCACTAGCGATACGGATCGGGCGCGACGTCGGCCATCCGCTCGGGCGTCCAAAAGTCCGGCGAACCGGGCGGCATCGACGTGTACACCGGGACAACAGGCTCTTTTTTCTCCGGCGAGTCCGACACCGCGCCGATCGCCGCGTGGCCGAGCGCCAGGAGCGCGAACGAAGCGACGGCGCCCGCCGTCGTGGAGCCGACAACGGTGAGTGCGCGTCGCTTCTTCATCCGCTCCCTTTGCTGGTCCTAGAACAACTGTCCGAGATTGCGCATCGCATGGTACGGGGAATGCGCCTCGCGCTCAGCAGCATCGATCTCATCGAAGAACGTCTGGTTCGGCAGGGCGCCCACGAGCTTCTTCCCGTTGACGAAGAACGTCGGGGTCATCTCGGCGCCCGCGGCCACCGCTTCGGCGACGCTGCGGTCGACGGCCTGCCGGGCCTCGGGGCTCGCCATATCGGCCGTGAACCGGTCCAGGTCGGGGACGCCCGCCGCCCGGGCGTACCCGAGCGGGGTGTTGTCCGCCGCCGGGGTGTACGCGCCCGCCTGGTACGCGGAGTTGTGGAACTCCCAGAACCGGCCCTGCCGCGCCGCGGCCCACGACGCCCGCGCCAACTCGTCCGAACCCGTGCCGCGGATCGGGAAGTTGCGGAACTCGATGCGCACGACGCCCGCGTCGACGTAGCGGCTGACGATCTCGGGACCGGTGTCGCGGGCGAACCGGGTGCAGTATCCGCAGAGGAAGTCCGCGTACTCGATCATGACCACCGGGGCGTCGGCGCGGCCGAGCGACATCGGGTCGGCGGCGGCCGCCTGCGGCACGGCCGGGCGGACGAACGGCGTCGAGTACGCCGCGATCGGCATCGCGTCGCTGCGCGGGTGGCTCTCGGCGGGCGCCGGCGGCGTGTCGGCCGGGGACGTACCGCTGCCCGGCGCCGATCCCGCCTGCGCGAACTGCGCCAAAATGCCCATCATCACAGCCAGTAGCCCCACGGCGGCCACGGCCGCCACCCGGCGGCGGTAGGCCCGTGAGGTCGGACCTTCCTCGGCTCCCAGAATGATCCGCATCGATGTGCCGCCTTCCGTCGCGATCGTCGCACAGCGCGCAGCACAACGAGCGCGACGGCCCAAGGGTCACGCGAATTGCGCCGCCCGAGGGGTAAAGGCCGCTAAAGGTCCCGCCTGCGGACCACCGAGACCGCGGCCGGCAGGGCCAGCGCAGGCCACGCGGCCAGGACGATCCAGGACTCCGGGACCGACATGGGGTACGCCGCCGCGCGCGCCATGGCGTCCGGCTCGGCCAGCCGGTTCCAGGCGCTCAGCGGCGTCGCGTGCTTGAGCGCCGCCGTCGACGGCCGCCGGTCGTCGAGGAACGACGGCAGCACGATGAGCAGCAGCACGGTCGCCACCACGGTCGCCGCCACATGCCGGACGAGAACACCCAGGCCCATGCCGACCAGCGCCGCAACCGGGGCCAGCAGCGCGGACCCGCCCAGCGCGCGCAGCACTTCGCCGTCGGCGATCGGCGCCTCCGCACCCCGCGCGGCGAGGATTGCCCGCGTGACGCCGAGCGACGCCGCAGCCACCGCTGCTCCGAACACCGTCATCAGCGCGGCCATGACGACCGCCTTCGCGGCGACCACCGACTGTCGCGCGGGCACCGCGGCGTAGACGGTGCGGACCATCCCGGTGGCGTACTCGCTCACCACCGCGAGCGCTCCCACGGTCCCGCACGCGAGGACGAGCAGCACGGCCGCGTTGTTCGTGAAGGCGTTCCGCACGACCAGGACCTCGACCACGAACCGGCGCGCCTCGGCGTCGTACGACGGCCAGTTCGCGTAGTCGGCGTACGCGGCGTTGGCGTTGACCCCGATCACGGCGGCGGCGGTCACCAGGAGCACCCAGGGGGTGGAGCGCAGCGACCACAGCTTGATCCACTCGGCCGCGACCAGGTCGCGGAAGCGCGCGGTCGGTGCGGCCGGGTGCGTCGCGACCCCGGTCACCGCGCACCACCGGACGCGAACTGGACGCTGCCACCGGTAAGTTCCATGAACGCCTCCTCGATCGACGATGAGTGGACCGCCAGTTCCTCCAGCACGATCCGGGCGGCGCTCGCAACTCGCCCGATCTCACCGGCGGTCAGCCCGGTAACGTTCATGCGTCCGGCACCGTCGGGCCGTACGGTCGCGCCCGCGGCGGACAGCAGCGCGGACAGCGCCTCGTGTTGCGGGGTACGCACCGCCACGCTCGGCCGGCTCGCCCGGGCCGCGAACTCCGCGGTGGTCTCCGCCGCGATCAGCCTCCCGCGCCCGACCACGATCAGCCGGTCGGCGGTGTTCGCCATCTCGCTCATCAGGTGGCTGGACACGAACACCGTGCGCCCCTCGGCGGCGAGGCGGCGGAAGAGGCCGCGGACCCATCGGACGCCCTCCGGATCGAGGCCGTTGACCGGTTCGTCGAACAGCAGGACCGGCGGATCGCCGAGCAGCGCCGCGGCGATTCCGAGGCGTTGCCGCATGCCCAGCGAGAACCCCGCGATGCGCCGGTCCGCGGCGTCCGACAGGCCGACTTCGTCCAGCACGACGTCGACGCGGCGCCGCGGAATCGCGTTGCCGCGGGCCAGGATCCGCAGGTGCGTGGACGCCGTCCGGCCGCCGTGCACGTCGTGCGCGTCGAGGAGGGCACCGACGTGCCGCAGACCGCGCGGGCGGTCGCGGAAGGGGAGGCCGTCGACCAGGGCGGTGCCGCCGGTCGGCGTGTTCAGGCCGAGGATGAGGCGCAGGGTCGTGCTCTTGCCCGCGCCGTTGGGGCCGAGGAATCCGGTGACGTGGCCGGGGCGGACCGTGAAGGTCAGCCGGTCGACAGCGGTGGTGCCGCCGAACCGCTTGGTCAGCTCGTGGACTTCGATCATGGCGTCCACGATCCCGCCGGCCGGTGCGCACCGGCATCGGGCCGTGGGCCACAGTTCGCGGTCCGGGGGTGGCCTGTGGGAGTACGCCCGCAGGCCAATGCCGCTGACCAGGGCAAACGTCTACGCTCGGGTCATGTCGAGCGAACCGGTGTTCCGTCCCGTCCGAGCCCTGCCGCCGCCCACCGTGTGGACGGCCCCGGCGGCATGTGCGGCGGTCGGCGCCGCCGTGATCGTGTCCACGGCCCCGAGCCGGTCGCTGGACGGCGACCTGGTTCTGGGCTTCGGCGCACCGGGACCGGCCTTCGCGCTGGTCGTCACGGTGGTCGCCCTCGCGCCCCTGGCCCTGCTGCCCCGCCGTCCCCTGGTGGCGCTCGGTCTGCTCCTGCTCGCGCTGTCGGCAATCCCGGCGGTCCTCGGCGAACGCGGTGTCGCGGTTCCGCAGGTTCTCGCCGTGGGGGCCGCGGTGGCCCACCTCGCGGCGACGCGCCCGCGGCGGACCTCGGTCGCGGCCTCGGTCGCTGCCGCGGCGGTGCTCGGAGCCTACGCGGCGATGTGGCCGCCCGAGGGCGACGCCGACGTGCTCTTCGTCGCCCAACTCCTCGTGCTGACCGTGCTCGTCGCCTGGCTCACCGGGGACGCGCTGCGCCGCCGCCGGGCGCGGGACGAGGAACATCGCGCCCGCCGCACCCGCCAGGCCGTGACCGCCGAACGTCTCCGTATCGCCCGGGATTTGCACGACATGGTCGCGCACAGCATCGGCATCATCGCCATCCAGGCCGGCGTCGGCCACCGCGTGCTGGACACCCGGCCGGAGGAGGCACGCAGCGCCCTCAAGGCGATCGAGGCGACGAGCCGGGAGGCGCTGGCCGGAATGCGGCGTACGGTGACGGCACTTCGCGCGGCGGACGCCGCGGACGAGGCCGAGGATTCGGTACGCGCTCCCGCCCCCGGACTCGCCGACCTGGACCGGCTCGCCGCCGACAGCGCGGAGGCGGGCGTACGCGTTCATTTCGCGCGCACCGGCTCGCCGGGGCAACTCCCGCCGGACATCGACCTGTCCGCGTACCGGATCGTCCAGGAAGCCGTGACCAACGTGATCCGGCACGCGGGAACCGGCGAATGCCGGGTGACGGTCGACCGCACGGACGGCGAACTGCGCCTGGAGATCACCGACGACGGGCGCGGCGGACCAGCGGTGCCGGGGCGGGGCTTCGGCCTGGCCGGCATGCGAGAGCGCGTCGCCCTGCTGCACGGCGAACTGGTGGTCGGGCCACGGCCGGAGGGCGGATTCCGGGTGGCCGCCCGGCTGCCCCTTCCCGAGGAGGCCGCGTGACGATCACTGTCGTGCTGGCCGACGACCAGCCGCTCGTCCGGACCGGGCTGCGCGTGCTGCTTGCGGAAACCGCCGATCTCGCGGTGGTCGGGGAGGCCGGGACCGGCGCGGAGGCGGTCGACCGGGTCCGCGAACTGCGGCCGGACGTCGTGGTGATGGACATCCGCATGCCGGGCACGGACGGCATCGAGGCAACCCGCCGGATCACCGAACTGGCCGTCGACACACGGGTGCTCGTGCTGACGACGTTCGACGACGACGATTCGGTCTACGGGGCGCTGCGGGCGGGCGCGAGCGGCTTTCTCGTCAAGGACATGGCCCTCGACGACATCCTCGGCGCGATCCGCGTGGTGGCGACGGGCGACGCGCTGATCGCGCCGAGCGTGACGCGGCGCCTGATCGGGGAGTTCGCGGCCCGCCCGGTGCCGGGGGCCTCGCAGGCGGGCGCGAAGTCCGGTCTGTGGTCCAGGAGATCGGCGCCGAGCGCAGGGACACCGATTCCGGGCGGCGTCACCGAACGCGAGCGCGAGGTCCTGGTCCTCGTCGGACGAGGGCTCTCCAATGCGGAGATCGCCGCGCACCTGCACATCAGCATCGCGACCGCCAAGGCCCACGTGGCCAGGCTGTTCACCAAGCTGGACGCCCGCGACCGCGTGCATCTCGTCATCAAGGCCTATGAGTTCGGCCTCGTGGCACCGTAGTGGCCCCCGCGTCAGTAGGTCGCCAGGTGCTCCAGCAGCGATTCGTTCAGCTCCGCCGCGGCGTTCTCCGGGACCCAGTGGTCGGCGTCCGGCAGTTCGACGAACTGGTACGGCCCGCTCACGTGCGCCGCCGTCATCTCCGCGGCCAGTCGTCCCATGGCAGGGTCCTGCGCGCCCCAGACGTACAGCGCCGGGACCTCGATCGTCCCGGCGTCGGCCAGCGACTTCGGTTCGATGGCGCGGTACCAGTTGAGCGCACCCGTCAGCGCTCCGGGCTGCCGCATGATCTCCAGATACTCGGCGATCGCTGTCTCGGACAGGCCCTTGAACGCCGCGCGCAGATACTTCGCGTCGTCCGCGAGGAGCAGTTCCTCGGCTTTGCCGCGGGTGCGGAACATCTTCATGTACGAGGAGCGCTCCCGCTGGTCCGAACCCTCCCGGTGGCTCGCCGCCCACATCGCGTCCGGATGCGGCGTCGAGACGACGGACACCGTGCGCACCCGGTCCGGGTGGAGCCCCGCGACCTGCCACGCCATCGCCCCGCCCCAGTCGTGCCCGACCAGGTCGAACGCCGGCCCGCCCGCCGCCGGTCCGGTGGCACCGAGCGCGTCCGCGACCGCCAGGACGTCCCCGACCAGCGCATCGCGGTCGTACGCCGCCTCCTCGGCCGGCCGCGCCCCCGGCGAATACCCCCGCTGGTCGAACGCCACGGCCCGGTACCCCGCATCGCCCAGCGCACTCAACTGACCGACCCATTCCGCCGACGTCTCCGGGAACCCGTGCAACAGCAGCACCAACCGTCCGTCCGCCGGCCCCGCAACCCGCGCCCGAAACGTGAACCCGCCCGCCACGATCTCGGCGAACTCGATCTCGGCCATGTCGACCACTCCCCACTCTCGGCAATTCCGCAGCGTCCCGATGCGCAACATAGGCGCTGGACGTGAACACCGGGTAGCACCCCCCGCCCCGCCCCCTGTCCTCACCCGAAGTTCCAGACCTCCGGCAGTGCCGCGTCGCAGAGCGCACAGGTGAAGTCCCCGTCGCGGACGATGTTGCGCTCCCCGCAGCCAGGACAACGGCGGAAGACGATCGGATGAGTGAACACCGCGGGATGCGGCACACCGATGGCGCCCAGCACGGCAACGACGAGCGCCTGGCAGTCCAGGTCCGGGCAGTAGCCGGTGGAGAGGTTGCCGAACTCGTCCACCTCCCAACCGTCCGCCGTAGGCACGAACGCCATCTCGCCCGCCGCGCCCACCGGTTCCCCGCCCGCGCACGCCACGTGCTCGCTGCGTCGCGGGGCGAGCCGCAGTACGCCCTCGGCGTCGACCGTGTAGGTGAACGGCTCCCGCCATTCTGCCGACGGGCGCGAACCCAGCCAGGCGGACAGCTCCGCACGCGATCGGATGGAGGTGCCCGGGGGTTGGCTGCGGGCCGAGACCACCAGGACGGGCGGGCCGACGTACGCGAACAACCTTATGTCGCCGGTCACTCCGTGTCGTGTCGGTCGCGGTACCATATGCCGATCATGCCTGGCTCGGCGGCGGGGTGGCCGAGGAGTTCCCAGAAGCGGTCGGCCATGCGCGCGGGGTCGACCACCGGGCCGCCGCCTCCGCCGGTGGGCGAGCGCGGACGGGCGCCGGGGACGCCGTCCGACCATGAGAGCGACACCCGTGCCCGGTGGGCGAATTCCTCGTGCATGCCCGCGAGGGCGCTCGCGACGCGGCTTCGTCGGAGGCCCAACAAGCGCGTCATGGTCGTCAGTTGCGACTTCGGACGGCCTTGAAGGGTCTCGTGGAGCAGGTCGTCGATCGCGTCGGAAGCCCCGGCGACGCCCACCAAGTCGCGCAGGGACAGACCTAGTTCGCGGACGAGGGCGGCTGTCGTGCGTTCGTCGCCGCGCCACTCGTTGGCGCGTTCCATCGGGAGGTAGCGCGACTCGGGTAGGCCCAGGCGGGCGCACAGCTCTGCGACCGAGAGGCGCCGTCCGATCCGGTGTTCGCGCAGCGCCCCCGCGGAGCCCATGAGGTCGACAGGCGCGCACCACAGGATCTCCGCGAGCGCCAGCAGCTCCGCCTCCGTGGGGACGCTCCGCCCCGACTCCCACGCCGCCACCGCGTCCGCAGTCGTGTTCACGCGGAACGCGGCGAGGCCGTAGGCGACTTGATCATGCGTCAGGTGCAGGCCGATACGGGCGCGGCGCGCCGCCTCGGGTGCGAACGGCGGGCGCTGGTCTCGGTCGGGGGCGGGCTCCACGGGGTCAGGCTAGGCGCGGCGCCGCCACGGCAGGACCTGGACGATCGCACCGCAGTGGACGCAACCGGCGGGGACGGCCTTGGCGCAACATACAACCGCATCAACCGGCGGCAACAGGGCAGCCGTTACATATGCTTCCCATTGTCCTGGTCCTCATCCTGGCCCTCCTGCTCTTCGGTGCGGGATTCCTCATCGAGGCGCTGTGGTGGGTCGCAGTCATCGTCGTCGTGGTGTGGCTGCTGGCGTTCGTCTTCGGCGGCCGGCGGATCGGCGTGCGGGCCGGATCCCGCGGCGGCCGACGCGGCGGATACCGCCGGCGCCGCACCGGGCGGCCGCGGCGACGGCGCTGGTAGCCGCCGGCGTCCGGCAAGATTCACCGCGCGTCCCCCCGAGCACGCCTGGGAGCCGGGAACGCCTTTGGCGGGCAAGCCTGTTCCTTGCGCGGACACAGATAGGACCCCGGAACGAACGGGGGGACGCTCCGGGGTCTTGACCGGTACAACGACCGTCCGACGCAGGGGTTACGCACGAATTCCGAGAGTTTCGGAAACCCCGTCAGCGGCCGTCGTCCTCGTCCAACAGCCGTTCCAGCACGGCCTGGAACTCCGCACCGACGACGATCGACAACTGCCCGTCCTCACCCCGCTCGCTCAACTGCACGAGCTTGCCCCGGCGCCACCAGTAGACGTACGGGCTGACCGGCCCCGGCGCCTCCTCGTGCCGGTACGCGGCGAACGCCGCGAGCGCGTTCAGCGACGGGATCACGTCCATGCCGACGATCGGGTGGAACGCGAGCATGTGCCGGAACGGGATGGCCACCAGCGCGCCGTCCGGGCCGATGCGCTCGCCCGCGACCTGCTCGGCGAGCTCGTCGAGCACGAGCACGCGGCTCGCGGTGAAGAAGGAGTCGCCCGCGACCACCCGGAACGTCGCGCCGTCGTCCTGCTTGACGACGTCGTGGTCCTCGACCGGCAGCGCGCGCAGGTTGTTCATGGCCCGCAGGCGCAGTTCGGCGATGTCGCCGAGTTGCGCGAGCGCGTCGCCCGGCAGCGTCTGGACGCTCTCCGGCAGGTCCAGTGCCAGCACTTCGCGGAGCCCGGGGGCGGGGACCGGGGCGTACCCGAAGGCGGGATCGTCGGGGAGGTTGTCGTCGGTCGTGACGCGCGGGTACAGCCGGGCCCACAACTCGTCGGTGGGCAGCGTCTCGACGGCCGACGGGGCGTCCATCGCCCGCACGAGTTTGTCGACGTGGTCGCGGATGAGGGACGCCCAGGCGCGCTGGCCGCGTTCGTCGTTGTGGCATCCCGCGGCGAGGTTGTACAGGTTGTAGTGGCGGTTCGCGCTGTCCGTCATGTGGTCGGCGAACACCGTGACCTCAAGGCCGCGTTCGGCGAACGCCTCGCGGGTCAGGCCGCGCAGGCGGCGCCCCTCCTCCTCGGAGAGGAACTCGAACGCGGGATCGCGCGGCGCCTCGCGCGGATCGCGCTTGGGTTCCCGACGGAACAACCCCACACATGCCTCCTCGGCGGTGGTCCGGACAGCCCCCGCGACCACCGGGCCGCGCCGCCGGCACGGCCCGGCGACCCAAGTGATCACGCTTCCGATGGTATCGGGGAGCCCCCGCACTCGGGGGCCGCCGGGGACGACGCACACCACTCGGAGGCCCCGCACCGGACCCGGACCGACCGCACACCAGAGCCAAACCAGGGCCGGACCCAAGGCCCGACCGAGTCCGGGCCCAAGGCCCGACCGAGTCCGGGCCCAAGGCCCGACCGAGCCCGGACCCCAGCCCGACCCCATCCTGACCCCAGACGAGACCGCCACCTCGCCTCCGCCTCCGCCTCCGCTACGCCGAATCCCGCCGCACCACCAGCGGCTCGTGCTCCGGGATCTCCGGCAGCTCCTCCTCGTGCGTCCGGTCGATCAGGTCCATCAGCACCCGGACGTGCATCTCGGCGAAGCTCGTCGTGTGCAGGGCCACCGTGCTCAGCCGCGGCGTGACGAGCTCGCACAGCGGCGTGTCGTCGACGCCCATCACGGCCATGTCGTCCGGCACCGTGAGACCCGCCTCGCGCAGCGCCCGCAGCATGAGCGCCGCGAACTCGTCGTTGTACGCGAAGAGCGCGGTCGGCCGGTCCGGGTCGGCGGCCCAGCCGCGGGCCAGGGTGAGGGCCGCGCCGTGGTCGAACGCCATGTCCACCCGCGCGAGTTCGAGCCCGTGGTCGGCGGCGGCCCCACGTACACCGACGAAGCGCAGTTCGCCGGGTTCCCGCAGTTCGCCGGTCGGCACGATCGCCGCGATGCGGCGGTGGCCGCGTTCGGCCAGGTAGCGGGTGGCGACCACGCCGATGCGCTTTTGCTCGAACACGACGGTCGGCGCGTAGGGCACCGGCTCCTCGCCGACCAGGACGACCGTCCGGACGCCGTGCCGCCGCAGCATGGCGACCGAGTCGGGGGTGCACCGCCACGTGTCGGCGAGTACCGCGCGGGGACGCAGCTCGGCCCAGGCCCGCGCGGCGTCCAGCCCGGTGAGCTTGCGGTCGCCGTGCAGGATCAGGACGAGGCCGCGTTCGGCCAGGGCGTCGCGGGCGCGTTCGATGAGGGTGTCGATCGCGTGTCCGAGGGGCCAGCGGGGCATCGCGTACACGACGAGGTTGCTGGTGCCGGCGCGCAGGGCGCGGGCGCCCGCGTTGGGGGAGTAGCCCAGTGTGCGGACGGCGGCGAGCACCTTCTGCCGGGTGGCATCGCTGATGCCGGAGCCCGGGACGTCGTTGAGCACGAAGGACACCGTGGTTCTGGACACGCCTGCGGCCCGGGCGACGTCCGCGCTGGTGGGCGCCTTGCCGGGGCGAGGGGCATGAGGCATGGGTACCGGGTCCTCACATGAGGGTTTGAGGGTTGGTGACAGGAGGTTGCCATGCCGCCCCGTGGTTTGGTTCCCAGGGGTGGATGCGACGTACGTCACGTTCTGTTTACGGGTTCTTCATCGCATGCCATGATCCGTGCACCGCTGCTGACACGTGTCAGTAACACGAGTCAGTTAATCGAGTCAGCAGCGTCAGAAGATCGGCTCGGCCCCACCCGTGCGACCGTGACCGGGGATCGGGCCGTGATCACCCCTCCTCCGAATCGACTCGGTGATTCACATGACGCAGAGCAACGTCGCGGCCCCCGAAGCCGCACCTGCGAAGACCCAGGGCCCGATGGGGCCGGTCGACGCCGACGGCAGACCGCGCTTCCGGCTCGGCCCGCTGTACCTCACGCTCCCGCTGGCCAACATCGCCCTGTATCTGGTGTGGATGGGCGTCGGCTCTTTCCTCATCCCGATCCAGGTCACCGAGATCAAGGGCCACCCCGATCCCGAGGCGCTCAAGAACGCCGTCGCCGTCGGGGCCGCGCTCGCCGCCGTCGGCAACCCGATCTTCGGACAGATCTCCGACCGCACCCGCTCGCGTTGGGGACGCCGCGCCCCGTGGATGCTGGCCTGCACGCTGCTCGGCGCCGGCGCGCTGTGCTGGCAGGCGAACGCCACGAGCATCGGCATGCTCGCCGTCACCTGGGGCTGCGTGCAGTTCATCCTCAACGGCTTCCAGGCCGCGCTGACCGCCGCGATGCCCGACCGCGTACCGCCCGCCAAGTACGGCATCATGTCGGCCCTGGTCGGCCTCGGCATCCCGCTCGGCACCATCGTCGCCGCGTACACCATCGGCGGCATCGACCTCTCGAAGCTCGGTTACGACGGTGTCGTCGGCGGCTTCGACGGCAAGTTCGCGGGGGAGAAGGGCTACTACCTCATCGCGGCCTTCCTGGTGGCGGCCGTGGTGGTCTTCCTGCTGGTCTCGCCGGAC
The DNA here is from genome assembly GCF_051388915.1 of Yinghuangia sp. YIM S09857. NCBI lineage: Bacteria > Bacillati > Actinomycetota > Actinomycetes > Kitasatosporales > Streptomycetaceae > Yinghuangia > Yinghuangia sp. YIM S09857. The sequence goes on from NZ_JBPKBH010000004.1 coordinate 149,718, forward strand.
AAGTCCAGCAAGGGTATGGCCGTCGGGCGGTTCGACCTCAAGAAGTTCGTCTCCAACTTCGGCGTCGACCCGCGGAAGCACCCCGACTTCGCGTGGGCCTTCATCTCCCGCTTCGGCGTCGTGGCCGGCTACTTCACGGTGCTCACCTACAACATGTACATCCTGATGGAGTACGTGAAGGTCAAGCCGCAGGACGTCAACTCGACCATGGGCTTCCTCATGGTCATCAACGCCGTCTCGACCGTCGTCGCCGCGCTGTTCATCGGCAGGCTGGTGGACCGCTTCGGCCGCATCAAGCCCTTCGTGCTGGGCTCCGGCGTACTGGCCGCGCTGTCGCTGTTCATCCCGATGATCTCCGGCACGGTCAACGGCATGGCGGTCTTCAACATCGTCAACGGCCTCGCGTTCGGCATGTACATGGCCGTCGACATGGCGCTGATCACCCGGGTCCTGCCGCGTGGCGAGGACGCCGGCAAGGACATGGGCCTGATCAACATCGCCAACGCCGCGCCACAGGTCGCGGCGCCGTTCATCGCCTCGTGGATCGTCTCCACCTGGGACTACGAGGCGCTGTTCCCGATCTGCGCGTGCATAGCCCTGGTCGGGGCGCTGGCCGTGGTCCGCGTCAAGACGGTGCGCTGACGGGCGAACGCTCCCGGGCCGCGTCCCCTCCGACCAGGAGGAGGGGACGCGGCCGTCGTCGTCCGCGTCACGCGTGGTCGGCGTACTCGTGCGCCCGGTGCCCCTCCGGCTCCAACTGGATCGTGGAGTGCCGTACGTCGAAGTCGTCGCCCACGATCGCCCCCACCCGGTCCAGCACCGGCCCGATGCGCCCCTCCCGGATCACCGCGTCGGTCACCGTCAGATGCGCGGTCAGCACCGGCATGCCGCTGGTGACGGTCCAGGCGTGCAGGTCGTGCACCTCGATGATGTCCGGCTCGGCGAGCAGCCGTCCGCGCAGTTCGCGGAGGTCGAGGTCGCGCGGTGTGGCCTCCAGGAGGACGTGCAGCGTCTCGCGGAGCAGCAGGTACGCGCGCGGCAGGATCATCGCGACGATCAGCAGTGACGCGATCGGGTCGGCGAGCGTCCAGCCGGTCGTGGCGATGATCACACCGGTGCCGAGCGCCGCGACCGAGCCCATCGTGTCGCCCAGCACCTCCAGGTAGGCGCCCTTGAGGTTCAGGCTGTGGTCCTTGCCGCCGCGCAGCAGGAACAGGCCGACGAGGTTGGCCGCGAGGCCCAGCAGCGCGGCGGCGAGCAGCGGGCCGGTCTCCACATCCGGCGGATCGCCGATGCGCCGGACCGCCTGGTAGGCGATGAACGCGCCGATCCCGCCGAGGAGCATCGCGTTGACGAGCGCGGCGAGGATCTCCACCCGGTAGAGCCCCCAGGTGCGCCCGGGCGTCGGCTCGCGCTGTGCCACCGACACCGCGACCAGCGCCAGCGCGACACCGCTGGTGTCGACGAACATGTGCAGGCTGTCCGACAGCAGCGCGAGGCTGTTGGACAACAGGGCGCCGACCAACTGCACGACGAGCACGACGGCGGAGACGGTGATGGTGACCGCCAGGCGCTTCCGGTATGCCGCACTCACGGTGCCGCCGGCCGCCGTCGGCCCGTGCCCGCGCCCCATGAACCACTGCCCTCCGTCGCCGAGTCCGCGGCACCACCGGGTCGCGGCACCAGGGCACCGCCTCCGGTGCGCCGCCCCGAGGCGCCGCCTCCTGATCATGTTCGGTACGTCGGCCCGGCGTACCGCGGGGCACCGCCTCCGGTGCGCCGCCCCGAGGCGCCGCCTCCTGATCATGATCGGTGCGCCGGCGCGGCGTACCACGGCGACGCGCGGGGCTCGGGCGAACTCTCGGCGGAAGGGGACAGCGGTGCGCAGGGGGGTGGGGTGGGCAGGCAGAGGCGGTCCGGGCGCCGACGGGCGGCCATGTGCTCGGCACCCGCGCGGGCGACAGCACCGGCGGCGACCCCGGCGCGGAGCGCGCTCCGGCGGGGCCGAGGGGACCGCGGCCGGGACCAAGGGGCGATTGCGGCCCCAGGGTGGCCCGTGCGGCGGCGACCGGCTTTGCCACGCGAACAGCGGGCGACCGCGCCGCAGTGCGCGGGCCGCGATCTCAGCCCGGACGGCAGGCGCCCCCGCCTCAGCGTCGGGGCGGGCTGCCCGTGCGGCGGCGACCGGCCTTTGCCACGCGAACAGCGGGCGACCGCGCCGCAGTGCGCGGGCCGCGATCTCAGCCCGGACGGCAGGCGCCCCCGCCTCAGCGTCGGGGCGGGC
>NZ_JBPKBH010000004.1:152214-157216 GCF_051388915.1 Yinghuangia sp. YIM S09857
CCCCCGGGCCCGCCCCAGGCGTTCTGGCGGTAGCCCTGCTGGCCCATGCCGAGCGGTCCGCCCTGGTGCTGGATCATGTTCGCCGCGGTGACCTCGTTCGACTGGACCAGGACCCAGCCCTCGCCGATGAAGCTCAGCATCCAGCCCTCGCCGGTCTGCCCGCGGCGCCGCCAGATGCGGCTGGACACGGTCTGCGCCTCCAGCCGCGTCGTGAGGTTCGCCGACCACGCCACCACGGCGTCCGCGTCCACGAAGACCTCGTTGCGCGCGCCGACCTTCATGACCAGCGGGTGCCCCGGCGTGGTCAGCGCGATGACCCCGGTGCCGCCGATCTGGAGGCCGTTCGCGCCCGGCCCGGAGATCCGCGCCTCGGCGTCCAGCGCGACGGGCGTCCAGGTGAGGCCCGGGTCGAGGGCCAGCACCGAGTCGTTGTCGACGATCAGCGCGTCGTTCGACAGCGACACCACGTGGATGTGCTGGGCCTGGTTGGCGAGGTAGACGACGCCGGTGCCGAAGCAGCGCATCAGGGACATGAACTCGGCGCCGTACGCCGCGGCGCGCATCTCTCCCGGGGTCGGCATGTAGCCGTCGAAGTCCACCGCGCCGGTGAACGCGATCATCGCGCCCTTGCGGGCGAGCACCTCCGGTGCCGACTGCCGGTCGAGACCCACCCGCAGGATCTGCGGGTTCTGGAGGCTGAACCGATCGGTCGACTGACGCGCGACATTGTTGAACAGGGGACTCTCCACCCGGACATGATCCCTGGTCCGGGCCCCTGCGGTGAACAAAGTGCACCCCATCTTCGGCGCCGGACGTCCTCCCGTATCGTGCGGGGCACGCCGTTCTGTTACGGCGTTACAGACGCAGACCCGCCACCCCTTGGGGGAGCCTTGTCCGACACCACCGCACCGGCCGCGCACCGCCCCGTACCCGATCTCGGGCGCGTGGGCCTGTGGACCTCCGCCTTCGACTTCCTCCCCGTCGCCCAATTGCGCGACACCGCCGCCGAACTCGACGCCCTCGGCTACGGGGCCCTGTGGTGGGGGGAGACGGTCGGGCGCGAGACGTTCACCCAGGCGCTCCTCCTGCTGGAATCCAGCCCGCGCATCCCGGTGGCCACCGGCATCGCCAACCTCTGGGCGCGCGACGCGGTCGCCACCAACGGCGCCGCGCGCACCCTGCTGGACGCACACCCCGGTCGCTTCCTGCTCGGCCTCGGCGTCAGCCACGGGCCGCTCGTCGAGGGCCTGCGCCCCGGCGGCAACGTCTACGACAAGCCGCTCACGCTCATGCGGAGCTACCTCGACGGGCTGGACGCGTCCCTCTACTTCGCCGCAGGGGGCGAACTGCCGCGGCCGCCTCGCGTGCTCGCCGCGCTCGGGCCGCGCATGCTCGAACTCTCGCGCGACCGCGCGGAAGGCGCGCACACGTACCTCGTGCCCCCGGAGCACACCGCGCTCGCCCGCGAGACCATCGGTGCCGACGGCTACCTCGCGGTGGAGCAGGCGGTCGTCCTCACCGCCGACCGCGAGACCGCGCTGCGGCGTGCGCGCGAGCACCTGAAGCCGTACCTTGCGCTGCCGAACTACCGCAACAACTGGCTGCGACTCGGCCTGTCCGAGGACGACTTCGCGGACGGCGGCAGCGAGCGCCTGGTCGACGCACTGGTGGCGTGGGGCGACGAGGCCGCGCTGCGGGCCCGGGTGGACGCCCAGCACGCGGCCGGTGCCGACCACGTCTGCGTCCAGGTGCTGGGCGAGTCGATGGTGGACCTCATGATGGTCGACTGGCGCACGCTCGCACCCGCGCTGCTGGAGGGCTGAGGGAGAGTCGCGGGACCTTTGCCCGGGACCGCGCCGGGCGCGGCGGCGTCCGGACATGGTGTGCGGACGGGGTGCCCGCGCGCGCCGCGCATCCCGTAGCGTCTCGCCCGGGGGATCGACGGCGGCGACTTGGGGGAGCGGAACCTGTCCGGCACGACTGACAGCCCGGCGCGGCCGGCGGACGGAGCGGACACCTCCGGTGGCACGGACGCGCGGCCGGCTCCCGGGAGGCGGGTTCGGACGTACGCCTCGCGCTCCGGCGGTACACCCGCCCCTCGGACCGCCCGCACCCAGCAGCGCCGCAGCCTTGGGCACACCGCCGCGGCGCCGCTGGGCGCGGCCCTGCTCACGCTGGCACTGTGCCTCTGGCGCGCCGATCGCCCGGTGCTGTGGCGCGACGAACTCGCCACCTGGACCGCGTCGCGGCGGTCGGTGCCCGAGTTGTTCGCGATGCTCGGCAACGTCGACGCGTCCAGCGGCGGCTTCTACCTGTTCATGCACGGCTGGACCGGCCTCTTCGGGGACGCGGTGCCCACCCTGCGACTCCCGGCGATGCTCGCGATGGCCGGGACCGCCGCGTGCGTGGTCCAACTCGGCCGCCGCGCCTTCGGACCGCGCGCCGGTCTCGCGGCAGGGCTGGTGTTCGCGCTGCTGCCGGCGGTGTCGCGGTACGGGCAGGAGGCGCGCGCCTACGGGTTCGTGTGCCTGACCTTCGCGGTGGCCACGCTGCTCCTCGCCCGGGCCGCGGACCGGCCGACGATCGGGCGCTGGGCGGCGTACTCCGCCTCGGTCGCGCTGCTGGGCGTCTGGCACCTGGTCGCCCTCGCCGGGGTGGTCGGCCACGCCGCGTGGCTGGCCGTCCGGTTGTCAGGCGGGGACTTGTCAGGTGGGGACGGGGGAATCCGCCGCGACGCGCACACCGAACCGGGGGCGAAACCGGGCCCTGAACCGGGCTTCGAACGCCGTGATCAAAGCCCACGGGGACGCCGCCTGCTCGCCTTCGCCGTCTCCATCGTCGCCGCAACGGCGCCGCTCGCTCCCCTCGCCGTCGTCGCGGGCGCTCAGCGCGTCCGCCAGATCGAATGGATACCGCGCCCCGAACTCGAAGCCCTCCAGGTCCTGTTGCCGCGCACGGCCGCGTCGGGGCCGGTGGCCCTCGCGCTGGCCGTGCTCGCGCTCGGGGCGTGCACGGGACCGCACCGGCGGGCAGTGGCCGCGTACTTCGGCGCGGCGCTGCTACCGGTCGTTGCCGTGTGCGCGGTTTCGCTGGCCGGAGACACGTCGTACTTCCTGCCGCGCTACCTGCTCTTCGCCCTCCCCGCGTGGGCCGTCCTCGCGGGGGCGGGCATCGCGGTTCTGGCGGACCGCGTGGCTGCGGCAACGACGGCAGCGACGACGGCAACGACGGCAACGACGGCGACAGTCTTGGCACTCGCGGTCGTCGCCGCCGTCGGCGTGCCCGACCAGCGGGAGTTGCGCGAACCGGGCGCCCACGAGCAGCGCGACTACCCCGCGAAGTCCGCGATCTCCTGGGTCGACTACCGCGGCATCGCCGACCTCCTGCGGGCCCGGCAGCGCCCCGGGGACGGCATCGTGTACGCGAGCGTCGACCAGCGCCTGTGGCACGTGGACGTCGGCGTCGAGTACTACCTGCGCCACGAACTCCAGCCGCGCGACGTGCTGTTGGGCCGGACGGGAACCGACCGCGACGACCTGTGGGCGTACGACTGCTTGGATTCCGAATCCTGCCTGCGCACCGCCGACCCCGAACGCATCTGGCTCGTCGTCATCGTGCTGCGCGGCGTCCCCGACAACCCCTTCGCCGGAGTCGCGCGCAGCACGGCCCAGGCTCTGCGCGGGAGTTACCACGTCGTGGAGAGCACCCCCGTGGCCGGCGCCTACATCAGCCTCATGGAACGCGGCCCGACCCCGCCCGGTCCCGACGACGTCAACTGCGACACCAACCCCCTCGCCCGCATCCGGGGCGCCGGCGACCCGTGCGCGGCAGCCCGTCCGGCCGGGTCAACCGGCTTGCCGGAGAAGGGCGTTGACGGCTAGGTCGACGTCCGCCTCGGTCGTGTAGAGGTGGAAGGACGCCCGGACGCGTCCGGCGCGCACCGCTGCCTTGACCCCTGCGGCACGCAGCGCCTCGTCGGCGCCCGGCACGTCGACGGTGACGATGGCGCTGTCGCCGGGCGGCCGCCCCAGGGCGGTGAGGAAGCGGTTGGCCAGGGCCACGTTGTGCGCGTGGATCTGTGGGATGCCGATGTCGCGTACGACCTCAAGGGCGGGGGCCGCGCCGACCCACGCGAACCACGCGGGGGAGGTGTCGAAGCGGCGCGCGTCGGCCGCGAGGCGTAGCGGGGGGCCATAGTAGGAAGCGTGGACGTCGTCGCCCGCGTACCAGCCGGCGGCGACGGGGACGAAGCGGTCGCGTACGCCCGGCGCGAAGTAGGTGTAGCCGGTGCCGCGCGGGTTCATGAGCCACTTGTAGCCGCCAACTGTCAGCACGTCGTATCGAGTTGCGTCGACCGGCAGCCAGCCCACCGCCTGTGTGCCGTCGACGACGACCATCGTGCCGTGGGCGCGGGCCGCGGCCACGATCTCGGCGTCGTCCGCCACCGAGCCGTCGGCCGACTGCACGAGGCTGTAGGCGACGACGTCGGTGCGCTCGTCGATCGCGGCGGCCAGCTTGGCGAGGGGCACGCACACGACCTCGACGCCGCGCGACTCGTGGACCATCCAGGGGAACACGTTCGACGTGAACTCGATGTCAGGGACGACGATTCGGGTCCCCGGCGGGAGGGACGCGCCGACCGGGGCGAGCATGCCGGAGACGTTCGCCCCGATGGAGATGTCCGAGGCGTCGGCGCCGACCAGCTCCGCGAACAGCGCGCGGGCCCGCTCGCCGACCTCGCCCCACGGCTCCCAACTCGTGCGCCCCGCGCGCCAGTCGCGCTGCGCGGCGAGTACCGCTTCGTAGGTTGGGGTGGGCGGAAGTCCGTAGCTTGCGGTGTTCAGCCAGCCAGGTTCGGGTTCCCAGAGGATGCGGGCGCTTTCGAGGTCCATCGGCCGACGGTACGCCGCGGGTGGCCCCGCGGGACAGGGCCATTTGGCCGGAGGTGGCTCCCGGACCAGGCTGTGGCGAGCCACTTGCTCGGGAGCCACCTCCGCGGGGG
>NZ_JBPKBH010000004.1:157392-160857 GCF_051388915.1 Yinghuangia sp. YIM S09857
CCTGCCGTCGCGTGCCCACAGGGGCGAGGCTCGCGTCACGGCGTGCGGTGCGGTCTGCGGCCGCTCCCAGGCCGGACCGGTGCCGGTCCAGGAGCGATCCAAGGCGAATGTACGCCTTCTGGTGCTTTCGCCGGTGTTGTTCCGGCAGTTTGGTTCGTACGGGTCGTACGGGTCGCTGTCGTTCCGATCGTGCCGGTCGTTCCCGTGGCGCCCGTGCTCAGTCCTGCGCGGCGGTGCCGGGGTCGCCGTCGGTGCGTGCCTGGAGCCAGTCCGGCCACGGGACCGGCGGGTTTGGCAGCGGCGTGACGTCCCGTTCGGCCAGGAGGCGCTGGAAGCCCTCGCGGTCGTCGGGGACCGCGCGCGGGTCTCCGGCCATGATCTCGTACAGCGTGGCGCCCTCGGGGCCGGCGATGAGCGGCCCGAAGGCGGCCCCCTGTTCGAGGGTGATGTGCGTGCCCGCCGGGCACGGGCGGTCGCCGATGAGGACCTCGCCCGCGATGACGAACACGTAGTGCTCGGACATGTGGCCGTGGCGCTCCACAATCACGCCCGCGTCGTACCGTGCGTAGATCACCATGCGCTCGGGTGTCCACTCGAGGAACTTCTCCCACACCGACACGCGGCGGCCGCTGTGGGACTGCGCCTTGACCTCGTGCCAGGGCGTCTCGCTGATGTGCGTGATGGTCAATTCCGGCTTGCCGTCAGGCATCGTGCACCCCTCGTGGACCTGTCAACACGGCTCAGGGCCCACGCTGCACCGTACCTCAGATGCATCTGCACGTGCATCCGCATCCGCATCCGGTGCGAGCTGAAACCTAGCCGTTGGGAAAATAGTTTGCAAGGTCCACTATCCACCCGTCGGCCAATACGATGGGCAGCGCATGGCACCGGACCCCCGTACAGGCGGGAAAGGCGTCCGGAGGCCCACGATGCCGCGGAGGCGCACATGCGCGTGTTCACGTCGTTCGACGAGTTCGCCGCCCTCAAGGGGGAGCACCTGGGCTACGGCGAGTGGCACGTCGTCGACCAGGAACGCATCAACCGATTCGCCGACGCGACCGGGGACCACCAGTGGATCCACGTCGACGCGGAGCGCGCGAAGGACGGCCCGTTCGGCACCACCATCGCGCACGGCTATCTGACGCTGTCGATGATCCCCGCGCTGGGCAAGGACATCTTCCGGCTGGAAGGCCCGAAGATGCTGGTCAACTACGGCACCGACAAGGTCCGCTTCCCCAGCCCGGTCGCCGTGGACTCGCGCGTCCGGGTCGGCGCCGAACTCCTCGACGTCCGCGAAGTCGCGCAGGGCAAGCAGGCCGTCGTCAAGTACACCGTCGAGATCGAGGGGCAGCCGAAGCCCGCGTGCGTGGCCGAGAGCATCGTGCTGATCGTCCTCTGACCCGGGCAGGGCCGCCCTGGCCCTTGCGTCCCGAACTCCCCGTCCGCCGACACCTCGGCACGACGCAGCTCTACTAGGTAGACAGCCTGGTTAGCAGCTAGGCTGCCTAGCGTGTTGACGGCGCGGCCGTGGTTGCACGGCTTTCTCGATCTGTGTCTGATGGCGATGCTGGACGAACGCCCCGACTACGGCTACGGATTGGCCCACCGGCTGTCCGAGGCCGGGGTCGCCGAGGTGCCCGGCGGGACGCTGTACCCCGCGCTGCTGCGGCTGGAGCAGCACGGGTTGGCCGAGCCCACCTGGGCGGCTTCGGAGTCCGGGCCGAGGCGGAAGTACTACGCCCTGACCCCCGCGGGGCGTCAGGCACTCGCCGAACAGGCCGCCGACTGGGCCCTGTTCCGCGACGGCATCGACACCCTCGTCGGTGGCGGCGCCGCACCCGTGCGGAAGGACCGGACCCGGCCGTCCGGCCGGGGCGGTGGGGCGCGATGACGGCCGACCCGCGGTGGCTCCCGCGTTTCGAAGGAGAGCTGGTGCAACTCGGCCTCGAACCGGCGCGCGCCCGTCACCTGGCCGAGGAAACCTCCCAGCAGGCCTCCGAGTTCGGTGCATCGCCGACCGAACTCTTCGGCCCTGCCCATCTGTACGCCCGCCACCTGGTCGCCGCGCTCTCCGCGCCCGAGGACCCCGCCCCGCAAGCCCACGCAACCCCCGAACTCGCCCGCGGCCGCGTTTTGCTCAGCCTGGAACGGGTCGGCAAGCGCCACCGCCGGACCACGGTCTTCGCCGACGTCGACCTCACGGTGCGAGCCGGCGAGGTCGCGGCGGTCGTCGGCGCCAACGGCTGCGGCAAGTCCACCTTGCTACGCATCTGCGCCGGGCTGGTCAAGCCCACCACCGGAACGGTGCGCCGGACCGCGCGCGTGGGCTACGTCCCCCAAGAGGGCGGCACCGCCGGGTGGTTGACTCCCGCCGAGCACTTCGCCCTCTTCGGTGCGGCCGCCCGCATGGCGCCGCGGCGGGCCCGATCGACCGGCGAGCATCTGGCCAGGCGTCTGGCCTGGCGCCCCGACCGCGCACGCTGCGCCCAGCACCTCTCCGGCGGCACGCGGCAGAAGCTCAACCTCGTCCTGGGCGAACTGCACGCTCCGGACCTGCTCCTCCTCGACGAGCCCTATCAGGGCTTCGACCAAGGGACGTACGTGGACTTCTGGCAGCAGGTGCGCGCCTGGCGCGACTCCGGCCGCGGGGTGGTCGTGGTGACCCACCTCCTGCACGACCTCAGGCACGTGGACCAGGTACTGGATCTGAGCGCGGCCGCCCCCGACCCGGAGACAACCCGGGCCGGTGCCGGGCGGGGCCCCGGGAGGCGGGCATGACGGGGCTGGTCGTGGCCGCGCTGTCGGCCCGCGAGGTCGGCCGCCGACGCACCGCCCTGCTTCTGGTGATCGCCCTGCCCCTGTGCTTCTACCTGGTACGCCGCGATCTGCCCGGCCAGTCCACGCGCCTGCTCGCCGTCGGCGTCGGGTGGGCCGTCGCGACGCTCACCGTCTTCGTGGTCAATGCCTCCCGAAGCCTGGACCCACGGCTCCGCCTCGCGGGCGCGTCGGTCCTCGACATCATCGGCGGACGGCTGCTGGCCATGACGGGAATCGGAGCGGCGCTCGCCACCGCGTACTGGGCCCTGGTCGGCGTCAGTCGCGACGACCTGGCGCACCCCTGGGGCGCCGGGCTCATGTTGCTGCTGACGGCGGTGGTCGCCGCACCCTTCGGCGGCCTTGTCGCGGCGCTGCTGCCCCGCGAACTCGAAGGCGCCCTGGCCCTGCTCATCGTCTGCGCGACCCAACTCCTCGCCGACCCCAGTGGATTGGCAGCCAAGTTCATGCCGTTCTGGTCCGCTCGCTCACTCGGCAACTACACCGTGGACGCGGCCTCCACCACAGCGCTGGGGCACGCCGTACTGCACGCCGCCGCCACGTGGGTCCTGTGCTCGGGGCTGACCCTCGCGATCTTCGCCCGGCGCCTGCGCCTTGCCCGCTACCCGGAGCCGTGACGGCCGGGGGGGG
>NZ_JBPKBH010000004.1:161005-173474 GCF_051388915.1 Yinghuangia sp. YIM S09857
CCCGGTACGGCCGTGCCCCGAGGGCTACTTCAGGCCGATGCGGTCCATGTACAGCACACCGGCGTTGTACAGCTCGATGCCGGTGAGCTTGTCGTTGTAGACGGGCCCGACGACGGCCTCCGAGTACACCCACGCCGGCATGTCCTGCACCAGTGCCTTCTGGAGGTCCGCGTACGCCTGTTTGCGCACCGCCGGATCGCTGCTCGCCCGCCCGGCCGCCAGCGCGCGGTCGGCCTCGGGGCTGTTGTAGCCGCCGTAGTTCAGCGGGCTGCGCGAGTGGAAGGCGTTGAAGATCTGCGGCTCGGGATCGACCAGCCAGCGCTGCGTCAGCAGGCCCTGGAAGTCCTTCTGGATGGCCGACTTCACGATGTAGGCGCCGATCTCCAGCGCCTCGATCCGCATCGTCACGTTGCGGTAGGTGTGCAGGCGGCTCTGCATGTACTCCGCGGTCTTCTTCGACGACGGGTTCTGCGGGATCAGGTACGAGAAGTCGACCTTCTTGCCCTCGCGCTCCAGCTCGTCGAACAGCCGCTGCGCCTCCGCCTGGTTGTACGGCGCCTGCACCGACGCGGGCGAGAAGAACTGCGACGAGGCGGCGAACATCCCCTTGGCCGGAATGTATCCGTTGTCCAGCACCCGGGGGATCGCCTCCGGGTCGAGTGCCAGTGACACCGCGCGGCGCGCCCGCGGGTCGTCGAACGGCGCCCGCGCGACGTTGAACATGAAGTACTGGCCGCCGTCTACCCGCAGCACCGACGCCTTGGCGTCCTTGGCACCGCGGTCCAGCAGGGCGGGGTCGGAGCTCGTGAAGATGTCCGCCTGCCCGGACTTGACCGAGTTGAGCTGCTGGAGGATGTCCGGCACGTTCTTGACGGTGAAGCCGTCCAGCTTCGGCAGCCCCTTGTCCTTCTGCCAGTACGTCGGGTTCCGCTCGAACACCTGCTCGCTTCCGCGCACCCAGTTGCGCAGCACGAACGGGCCGGCGCCGATCGGCTGCGACCCGTAGACCTCGGGCCCCTTGGCCAACTGCGCCGGGGACTCGATGTAGGTCAGTTCCTGGGCGAGCGTCCGGTCGAAGTTGGCGTTGGGCGCGGGCGGTTTCACCGACACCGTCAGCGGGTCGACCACGCTGATCACCAACCCGGCGGCCGCCGCGCGGTGCAGCGACTGGGTGGCCGGATCCGCGTGCATCTCCCAGTTGGTCTTCACCGCCGCGGCGTCGAGCGGAGTCCCGTCGCTGAACCGCACGTTCGGGCGCAGCTTCACCGTCCAGGTCAGGCCGCCGTCGGACGTCGACACGGACTCGCCCAGGTGCGGGAGCACCGCACCGGTGCCGGGCTGGATCACGAACAGCGGGTCGTAGAGGGCGGACAGGCGCGGCTCGTCGGTGACCGCGACGTACGCCGTGCGAAACACGTCGAGCTGCGCGGAGTCCTGCACGGCCAGCATGGTCAACTGGCCGCCCTGCCGCGCGGGCGGCTGCTCCGAGGCGGCACCCGTCGCGGGCGGCGCAGCCGAGGGCCCGGGCGTGTCCCCGTCGGAGTCGGAGTCACTACAGGCCGTGGCGACGAGTGAGAAGGCGAGGACGACCGCCGCGAGCGCGGCCGCAGGATGTCTGGAGCGGAGTGGGCGAAGGGCGTGGCGGGGCAACGTGATCCACCTCCAGCTTGGGAACGGCCCTGGCGGGGACCGTCTCGTGCGTGCGTGGAGTGTGCGAGAGCGCCGTGCCGAGCGGGGGATCCGGGCAGGCGGCGGCCGCACAGCCGCGCGCCCCAACCCGGATCGCTTCCGAGAACGGAACCAAGAGGGGGAACAATGTAGGGCCGCGCGGTGGTGAAGACCATCCCGACGACGTGTTTTCCATCGGGTAGTTCCACGACCCTTCGGATGGCCACGGCCGGTGGCGGTACGCCGACCGCCGTGCACCGGCCGGCGTACCGCCACCGTCGACTTCAGGCCGCGCTCTCGCCGACGCCCGTGAACGCCGCCCACAGCGCCGCGTAATGCCCGCCCAGCGCGAGGAGTTCGTCGTGGGTGCCGGTCTCGGCCACCCGGCCGCGGTCGACCACCGCGATGCGGTCCGCCTTCGCCGCCGTCGTCAACCGGTGCGCGACCACGAGCGTGGTGCGCCGTAGGGCCAACTCGTCCGCCGCCCGCGTGACCGCCGCCTCGGTGGCCAGATCGAGCGCGGCGGTCGCCTCGTCGAGCAACAGGATGTCCGGGTCCACCAGTTGGGCGCGCGCGAGGGCGATCAACTGGCGCTGGCCCGCGGACAGGGTCCGGCCGCGCTCGCCGACCTCGTGCAGGTAGCCGCCCGCGAGCGCGGCGATGGCGTCGTGCGCGCCCACCGCCCGCGCGGCGGCCTCGACTTCGGCGTCGGTGGCGTCCGGTCGGCCGTACGCGATGGCGTCGCGCACGGTGCCGGCCGCGAGGTACGCCTCCTGCGGCACCACGCCCAGCCGGTGCCGGTACTCCGCGAGGTCCCAGTCGCGCACGTCCACGCCGTCCACCCGGACCGCGCCGGAGTCCACGTCGTAGAACCGGGCGACCAGCTTGACCAGCGTCGACTTGCCGGCGCCGGTCTGCCCGACGAGCGCCACGGTCTCACCGGGGGCGATGCGGAGCGTCACGCCGGAGACGGCTTCGGCGGGGCGCTGGGGTGCCGCGTCCTTTGCGCTCCGTGGGTGCTGCGGGGTCGGTGGGTCCGCGGCCGCGTCCTTGGCGGGCGGCGTGGTTGCGGTGGCCGCCGTGGTGGTCGTCGTGGGCGCGTACGCGAAGTGCACGTCGTCGAACACGATTTCGCCCTTGAGTCCGGTCGCCGGAACCGGAACCGGCTTCGCGGGGCGCGGCGTCGAGGTCGGCGTGCGCAGCAGGTCGCGGATGCGCCGCAGGCCGACCGCCGCCTGCTGGTAGCCGTCGAACACCTGCGACAACTGCTGGATCGGCGAGAAGAACATGTCGATGTAGAGCAGGTAGGCGATCAGCGCGCCCGCCGTCATCGTGCCGTCTCCCACCCGCCGGGCGCCCACGACCAGCGCGAGCGCCGCCGCCAGGCTGGAGAGGAACTGGCCGAACGGGAAGTACAGCGCGATGTAGCGCTGCGCGGTCAGCCGCGAGTCGTAGTAGTCGCGGCTGCGTTCCGCGAACCGCGCCGAATTGCGCTCCTCGCGCCGGAACGCCTGCGCGGTGCGCATGCCCGCGACGTTCTCCTGGAGGTCCGCGTTGACCGCGCTGACCTTCTCGCGCGCGTCGTCATACGCGGCAGCGGACTTCTTGCGGAACACGACGGTCGCGGCGATCAGGACCGGCAGCACGCTCATGACCACGAGCGCGAGCTCCCAGTCGAGGATCAGCAGTGCCGCCATGATCCCGAAGAAGGTCAGCAGGCTGACCACCGCGCTCACCAGGCCGGTCTGGAGGAACGTCGAGGCCGCGTCGACGTCCGTGGTCATGCGGGTCATGATGCGCCCGGACATCTCGCGTTCGTAGTAGTCCAGGCCGAGCCGCTGGAGGTGCGCGAAGGTCTTCACGCGCAGTGTGTAGAGCAGGCGTTCGCCGGTCCGGCCCGCGATGCGCACCTGCGCGACGTTGACCACCCAGTCCGCCGCGACCACCGCGAGCGCGACCAGTGACACGAGCAGGATCGTGCGCGTCGCGCCGTCGCTCACCCCGCGGTCCACGCCGTCGCGGATCAGCGCGGGCAGCGCCAACTGCGCTGCGGCGTCCAGCGTCACGAGCAGGAGCCCGACCAACAGCGGTGCTCGGTACGGCCGCAGCAGCGACCGCAGCGTGAACTTCCGGTCCTCGGCCCGCGCGACGCGGTCGTCGACGTCGGGCTTGTCGGTGGCCGGCGGCAACGCCGCGACCTGCGCGAGCAGTTCGGGCGTCGCGGGCATCATCGCGGCGAATCCGCCGCCGAATCCGCCGCGTCCGCCGCCGCCCGGGCCGCCCGGGCCTGGGCCGCCGGTTCCGGCGGCCGCGGTGGCGCTGCCGTTGGCCGCGGTCCTGGCGAGCGCGTCGGCGGAGTCGGCGTCCGGGATCCCGCTGCGGTCCCAGAGTTCGGGCGTGACGCCGTCGATCCGGCCGAGCGGCGCCCCGTCGGCACCGCCACCACGCGCGGCCTCCGGGCCGGCCGCCGAACCGGTGGCGTCCCCGGCGTCCGCTTCGCCGGTCTCGCGGCCCTCGGCGTCGTCGCCCGGGCCGGACAGCAGCAGCCGGAACAGCGGGCAGCGCGCGTCCAGTTCCCGGTACGTCCCGACGTCCACCAGCCGCCCACGGTCCAACACCGCGATGCGGTTCGCCAGTTGGAGCGTGGACCGGCGGTGCGCGATGAGCACGGTGGTGCGTCCCGCCATCACGCGGCGCAGCGTCGCGTGGATCTCCGCCTCGATCTTCGGGTCGACGGCCGAGGTCGCGTCGTCCAGCAACAGGATGCGCGGGTCGGTGATCAGCGCGCGGGCCAGCGCGATGCGCTGCCGCTGGCCGCCGGACAGGGTCAGACCCTGCTCGCCGACGACCGAGTCGTAGCCGTCCGGAAGTTCCGCGATGAACGCGTCCGCCTCGGCGGCCCGGGGCGCGGCCCTGACCTGCTCGTCGGTGGCATCCGGGCGGCCGTACGCGATGTTGGCCCGCACGGTGTCGGAGAAGAGGAACGAGTCCTCGGCGACCAGACCGATGGCGGCGCGCAGCGAGTCGAGGGTCAGGTCGCGCACGTCGTGGCCGTCGACCCGGACCGCGCCTTCCTGCACGTCGTAGAAGCGCGGCAGCAGCATCGACACGGTCGACTTGCCCGACCCCGAGGTGCCGACCAGGGCCAGCGTCTCGCCGGGGGCCACCGCGAGGGTCAGGCCGTCCAGGACCGGACGGGAGGCGACGTACCCGAAGGTCGCGCCGTCGAACTCCAGGCCCGCCGCGCAGGAGGTGAGCCGCGTGGCGTCGGGCTTCTCGGTGACCAACGGCTGGGAGTCGACGACCTCGTACACCCGCTCGACCGACGCGCGGGCCTGCTGGCCCATGGTCAGCAGCCCGGCGAGCAGCCGGACCGGGCCGACGAGTTGGCCGAGGTAGGTCGAGAACGCGAGGAACGTGCCGAGGGTGATCTCGCCGCGGATCGCCAGCCACCCGCCAAGCCCGAGCACGCCGACCTGGCCGAGCGCGGGGATTGCGGACAGGGTCGGCGTGTAGCGGCTGTTGAGCCGGACGGCGCGCATGCGGTTGGCGAAGAGCCTGCGCCCGGCGTCCTCAAGTCGCGCGACCTCCTGTGCCTCCTGGCCGAAGCCCTTGACCACCCGGACGCCGGTGACGGCGCCGTCGACCACGCCGGCGAGCGCCGCGGCCTCCTGCTGCGCGGCCCAGGTGGCCGGGAACAGCCGCCGACGCGACACGCGCGCGACCGCGAAGAGGCCCGGCCCGATGGCCAACGCGACGAGGGTGAGCAGCGGGGACAGCGTCAGCATGATGACGAGCGAGAGCACGAACAGCAGGGCGCTGCCGGTCAGCATCGGGAGCATGGCCAGCACGCCGGAGATCATGTTGATGTCGGAGCCCGCGCGGCTCACGATCTGCCCGGTCTGCAACTCGTCCTGGCGGGCGCCGTCGAGGCGCGAGAGGGCGCCGAACACCTGGGTTCGGAGGTCGTACTGCACTTCGAGCGAGAGGCGTCCGCCGATATAGCGCCGGACGTACGCCGCCCCGAAGCTGAACAGCGCCGCACCGACGAGCAGGACGGCGAGCGGGCCGATGGCCCCGGTGTCGCCGGCGACCGCGTCGTCGATCACCGCACGTTGCACGAGCGGTACGAACGCGGTCACCGTCATGCCGACGAGCGAGGCTCCGAACGCCCACAACACGCTGCTCTTGTGCTGCCAGCAAGCGGCCAGGATGCGCCGCAGCCACCCGCGCCCGCCGCCGGTGCGCGGAACCTCGGGAGCGGGCTGCCCCGCGGGGGTGGTCACAACCACCGAGTCTAGATGCTTAGCCCCTCTAACGATCGGTCGAGACGGGGTGTGGAGGTGTTGCGGGGAGGGAAGAGGACCAGCGTGCGGGTCACGACCCGGCGCGGCCGCCCTTCGGCGGCTCGGCGGCTCGGTCTTCGCGGCGATGGGTCCTCGCGCTTTTGGCTGCGCATCGCAGGCGGCTTCCACCGCGGTCGATCGGGGTGCCGGGTGACGTCCGGGCTGTCCGCGGCCGCCGCCCCGCTTCGCGCCGCCCAGCAGCGGGGAACGGCCGGCCGAGCAGGGGGCCGGTGCCGCCTGGCGCGGCCGCACTTGTACGGCCTCGGTCGAGCTGCTTTGGGCGTGGCGTTGGGGCGTCCCGCGGACGGGTGTTCCCGTGTCCTCGGCCGTCCTCGCGTTCCCGCCCCTACAAATAGTCCTCAAGGCGGGCGATGGCGAAGCCCTGGGCGGTGACCTCGCGGACCACGAGGCGGAGCATCGCGTTCATGTCGCCCTTCCACGTCTCGGGGCCGCGGAAGTGGGTCAGGATGATGTCGCCCGGGTGGAACTTGTGGTCGCCATAGCGGTACTCCATCCGGTCCGGGAACGCCTCCTGGTTCCACAGCGGCACCGCGGTGACCCCGCACGAGGCGGCGGCGCGCAGCGTGGCCTCGGTGTACTCGCCGAACGGCGGCCTGAACAGGTTCGGCCGCACGCCGATCTCCCGTTCGAGGTTCTCCTGCTGGCCGCACACCTCGCGGCGGTTGCCCTCGTAGTCGAGCTTGCGCAGGTCGCGGTGGTTGAGCGTGTGGTTCTGCACCGCGACGCCCTGGTCGCGAAGTTCGCGGAAGTAGCCGTAGTTCGACCGGGCGAGGTAGTCGGTGACGAACGCGCTGACCGGGATCCCCAGTTCGCGCACCATCCGGTTGAACTCCGGGTCCTTCTCCATGCCGTCGTCGACGGTCAGGAACACGACCTTGTCGGCGGTCGGCACGCGCCGCACGACCGGCGGCAGGTCGGGCCGTACGATCACGTGCTGCCCGTTGGCGGCGAGCACCGGCTTCGTCGCGGGCGGCGGCGGCGCGAGCAGCGGTGGCGTGGTCAGGCCCCATGCCCGGGCCGCGGTGGCCCGCGCGGCCCGCAGCGCCTCCGCGCGCTCGGCGGCCGCCTGCTGCGCCTCCCGCGCGGCCTTGGCCTGCGCGGCGGGATCGGGCGGCGCGGGCACCGGTTTCGGGGCGATGTCGGGGCCCTCCGACGCCGCGGGCGGCTGCGGTTTGAAACGCGGCCCCGGGCCGTGGTTGTCCGGTCCGGGCGCGGCGCACGCGGCGGCGGTCGCGGCGGCGAGTACGCAGGCGGCGGCGATCTGGCGGCGGCTTCGGTCCCGTTTCGTAGGATCACCTCCGATTTACGGCATATGACCGACAATCTTTGCCCAGCCGCCGGACCGACCAACCCCTTTGTCGCGCAAGGGCACCCATTTCGCCCGGATAACGCGGCCAGTTCACCCGCACGCGTGGCGCAGCCGGGTGAGCGGGCGGGAGGGGTCGACCAGAACGAGGGTCGACCAGAAGGAGCGCGTCCAAAAGGAGGGGCGACCGAGCGGGGGAGCGCCCGGTGGGAGTGGCTTGGGGTCGGGGGGAGATCGCGAGGGCGCGGGCGCGAGGGCGAGAGGGCGAGGGCGAGCGGAGAGCGCGAGGCCGGGGGAAGCGCAGGAGGTGGGAGTGAGGGAGGGGAACGGGGAAGGGCCGCGCGTGTGTGTGCGCCGACCTCCGTGATCTGCCTGGGGCCAGGCGTTGCAGCCAGGCGTTCCCACCGCTTACGCCTCCAGGTGCCGCGACCCGCGCGTGCGGGTGTTCCGTCGTTCTGCGCATCGACGACGTTGAGTGGGCGCCGCGACCCCTGCGCCGACGTCTTCGGACGTGTCGGCCAGAGTCGTGTCAGGCCGGAGGCGTCGCCCCGGTTGCCGCCTTGTTCAGGTGCCTCGCCTGCTGCCTCGTCGCACAGCGCGTCCGCCCCGACGGCTGCCGAGCGTTTGCCGGGGCACGGAACGCGGTGCGCGCGGCGCAGCGGGGCGCGTTCGGGGGCGCAATGCGAGCGGGCTACGGCGCGAACGGGCGCACGGGGTTCCCTCGTCGGGGTGAACTTGCGTGTCCTGGAGCCTTTCGAGGCACCGGCGTTCACCCGTGCGGCGCAATACGGCGCCGGGGAACGTCGACAAAACCCTAGAGTCAAGCCGCCGTCACGCGGGGTGACGGGTTACGGCGTCGGCGTCCCCGGTGGACCGGCGCCGCTGGACGAGGAGGCGAAGCAGGTATGAGGTTCGGATTCCGGCGGGCGGCCGTCATGGCCGTCGCGGTGTTCTTCGGCTCGATGGCGTCGTTGTACGTCCCGGCGTCGCGGGCCGCACAGCTCCCGCGTGTGCCCCGCGTGCCGGACCGGTTCATCCCGGCCTACTTCGCTCTGCCCTTCCCCGGTCCGCTGTGGACCATGCCGGGAACCGTCTCGTTCGCCTGACCGGCCGACCGCGGCGGCACCGCGACCGACCCTCGCGGTCCGCGCCGCACCACCGGACCGGACGCGCCCGGTCCCGACCGCGCGTCGCCGGAGCACCGAACTCCGGCGGCGCGCCCGGTGGCTGCACGTTCAGCGACCACCCGCACCTCCGAAACCGGTGTGCCGCCCGGGGGAGCGACTTCTATCGCACACAACGCGGCGAACACGCCGGAGGTCACGGCCGCCGCGCCGAAAGACCGCAGCCTCTTCGCCAATCAACCGAACGGCCGAGCGATTTCCGAGGCTGTGCGGTCGAGCCTGGCGGCCGGACCGGTCGGCCGACGCGCCGTCAGACCGTGCCCATGATCAGCGGGCGCAGCCGCTCGGTGTACGTGTCCTCGTCGACGTCCTGGAAGAACTCGGGATAGGGGCGCCCGACCCAATAGGTGAAGGTCACCGGGCATCCGGCCGGCCGCCCTTGATAGTCGAGCGCGTTGCTGTCCATGTCGAGAGTGGCGACCTGGCGGCCGGTCTTCAGCTCGTAGACGGTGTACGTGTACGACGCCGCGTACAGGTCCGCACTCGGGCTCGTGTCCGTGCACACCCTGATCACGTCTTCCCCCCGCTTGCGCACCTCTGTCTGGCAGATCAGCAGTTGCGCCCGCGGCACGTCCCAGTCCCAGCGGGTCTTCGCGGGGTCGTACGCCACCCACTCGCGCGGCAGGTCGAACGTGTCGCCGACCGCCAGGTGCGGGCCCGGGCCGGTGTACGGCGCCGCGGCGGGGTCGGGGAAGGTGAAGACGGTCGCGTCACCGCAGTCGGCGCTGAGACTGAGGTCGGCGGGCGGACTCGTCGAGGCCGACGGCGCCGCAGGCGGTCCGGACGGCGGGGGCGAACCCGCGGAGGACTGCGCGGCCGGCTTCGCCGCATCGTCCGATCCCGTGCAGCCGGATGCCGCGACCACCAGACACGCGGCGGCGAGCACCGCCCTCGACCTGGTCCTGAGCCCGCACCCCAGGGTCAATCTGCGTCGCAATGCTCCCCGCCTTTCCGTCGTGCCTTCCGTGGTGGCTGTGCCTTCGGGTGCGGACGGTGCCCGCCGGGGAGGCGAAGCCGCGACCAATGCCTTGATACAACGAACTGCCGTACGCCGTTCGGGTTACGGCTGCCACGGGTTCGCGCGCGCGAAAAATCCGGCGACACCGGGGCTCGTCCGCGATAGGGGTGGCTCCATGGATGAGGTCGAGGTCGTCGTCGCCCACCACGAGTGCGCGACGCTGCGCGTCGGCGACGTGTTCCTGAAGATCGACGCCGATCAGGCGCGTACCGACAATGAGGTCGAGGCGATGACCCTGGCGCCGGTGCCGACTCCCGCGATCCTCTGGCGCAGGCCGCCCGTGCTGGCGCTGGCCGCGCTGCCCGGGGCGTCCCTCGGCCGCCTCGGCGAGCCGTCGCCCGCGTCACCGGCGGCGTGGGTCGCGGCGGGCGCCGCCGTCCGGCGGTTGCACGAGGCGCCGGTGCCGTCCCGGCAGGGCCGGGCGGGCCGCGGGCGCGAGGAGTTGACCGAGGAACTCGACGTCGAGTGCGAGTGGCTCGTGGCGAACGGCGTTCTGCCGCCCGAACTGGTCGCCCGCAACCGCGAGGTGGCGGACGCCGCGCTGCGGCCGTGGACCCCGGCGTTCACGCACGGCGATCTGCAACTCGCTCACGTGTTCGTGGACGGCGACGAGGTCACCGGCATCATCGACTGGACCGAGGCGGGCCGCGGCGACGCCCTGTACGACCTCGCGACGCTGACGCTCGGGCACGACGAGCACCTGGACGACGTCCTCGACGGCTACGGCGCCGATGCCGACCTCGACGTGATCCGCGCGTGGTGGTCGCTGCGCAGCCTGCTGGGCGTGCGCTGGCTGATCGAGCACGGTTTCGACGCGTTCGGGCCCGGCGGCGAGGTCGACGTCCTGAAGGCCGCGCTGTCCTGAAAGCCGCGCTGGACGCTCTGCCCTGAAGGACGCGTGTACCGAAGGACGCTGAGGGCCGCGATGTGACGGCCGCGCCGGTTCCGTCGTAGGTACAGCCGGGGGTCAGGCCGCCCCCGCCTCGTCCGCCTCGCCCTCGGCCGGGAGCAGTTCGGCGGCGAGTTCGGACAGGTCCAGATCGAGCACGCGTGCGAGCTGCGCGACGGTGAAGAACGCCGGCATCGAGATCGCCCCGCGCTCGATCTTGCGCAGCGTGTCGAGCGGGACGCCGGACTGCGCCGACACCCACGCCGCGCTGCGCCGGCCGCGGGCCTCGCGCAGTGCCTGGCCGAGCACGCGGCCGCGGTCCCGCTGTTCGTCGGTAAGAGGGGTGCGCACCATGCCCACGATTGTATGGCCTGCTTTGTTTGGCGCGCATTGTTTGGGACGTATTCTTTGGTGTGTATTATTTGGCCAGGATAAGAATCCTGGACGAGAGGAGGCGGACATGGTGTCACTCAAGAGCGCGGCCGAGCTGGAGCTGATGCGGGAGGCGGGGGCGGTGGTCGCGGACGTGCTGCGCACGGTCGCGGAGGCGGCGCGGCCCGGTGTCAGCCTCCAAGAACTGGACGAGATCGCCGCGCGGGTGATCCGTGAGGCCGGGGCCAAGCCCTCGTTCCTGGGCCAGCGCCCGCATCCCGACATGCCGCCGTTTCCGGGTGTGCTGTGCCTCTCCGTCGACGACGTGGTCGTGCACGGGGTGCCGAGCCGTCAGGTGCTGCGCGCCGGGCAGTTGCTGTCCATCGACGGTGGGGCCGTGGTCGGCGGCTACCACGCCGACGCGGCGGTCACGGTCGCGGTCGGCACCGCGGACGCGGCGGGCGAGCGCCTGTGCGAGGGCACGCGCGCCGCACTGGACGCGGCGGTGGCCGCGATGGTGCCGGGCGGCAGACTGGGCGACGTCGGGTACGCCGTGCAGGAGGTGGCCGCGGCGTACGGGTACGGGATCCTCCGCAACCACGGCGGCCACGGTGTCGGCACCGAGCTGCACGAGGACCCACACGTCCCGAACCACGGCCGCCCCGGCCGCGGTTACCGGTTCCGCGAGGGGCTGGTGCTGGCGTTGGAGCCGATGTTCCTGGAGGGCGGCGGCGACGCCTACCGCGTGCTTCCGGACGGGTGGTCGCTCGCCACCGCCGACGGCTCGCGCGCCGCGCACTTCGAGCACACGGTGGCCGTCACCGCGGACGGCCCGCTCGTGCTGACCGCCTGAGCAGGGACCTCTTGGGTCTGGACCGCTTGAGCCGGGACGCCGCGAGTCGGGGCCCCGGGGAGTCGGGCCCCCGGGAGTCAGGACCTGCGAGTCGGCCCCGCGAGCCGGGACGCCGCCGAGTCGGGCCCCGGGAGTCGGAACGGCAGGTGGCTCGCGGCGCGCTGCGGGACCCCGTACGCCCGCACCTCACATGCCGCGCCCGCCTGTCACCTCGACCACCGTGCCGGTGATGTAGCTCGCCAGGTCAGACGCGAGGAACAGCACCGCGTTGGCCACCTCGACCGGCTCGCCCGCGCGCTGCAACGGGACTTCGCGCTCCTTGGCGTCCCAGATGTCCGGCCGCATGGCCTCCGTCATCGCGGTGCGGATGAGGCCGGGCTGTACGGCGTTGACGCGTACGCCCAGGTGTGCGAGCTCTTTGGCGGCGGCCTTGGTCAGGCCGACGATTCCGGCCTTCGCCGCGCTGTAGTTGGTCTGGCCGGGCAGGCCGATCTTGCCGGACAGCGACGAGATGTTGACGATCGCGCCGCGCCCCTGCTCGCGCATCACCAGGGACGCCGCGCGGGTTCCGAGCCAAGTGCCCTTCAGGTGCACGTCGATGACCGTGTCGAAGTCCTCGATGCTCATCTTGCGCAGCGTCGCGTCGCGCGTCACACCCGCGTTGTTGACCAGAATGTCGAGGGCGCCGTACGTGTCGACGCAGGCCTGCACCAGCGCGTCCACCTGCTCGGGCTCCGTCACGTCGCAGGCCACGCCGATCGCGCTGCCGCCCTGGGCGACGAGGCCTTCGGCGGCGGGGGGGGGGGGGGGGG
>NZ_JBPKBH010000004.1:173579-183463 GCF_051388915.1 Yinghuangia sp. YIM S09857
CGCGCCGCCTCGCCGTCGCGGTCGCCGAGCACGACGCGCGCCCCGTTCGCGCAGAAGACCCTGGCGATCTCCAGGCCGATCCCTTGAGCGGCCCCTGTGACCACCGCACCGCGTCCTTCGAGCATGGCCGTCCTCCCGTTGTGCCTGCGACCTGTCGTGTCGCGGCGTGCGAACCAGCGGACTTGCGGGATCAGACTACTGATGCCTTGTCAGGAGAAGGCGGGTGGCGCATAGTGCATGATCGAGTCAAGTATCTGAGGAGTCGCCATGCCCACGTATGGACCCGAGACCACCACCGACGAGGTCATCGCCGGGATCGACCTGTCCGGGCGTACCGCCGTCGTCACCGGCGCCACCTCCGGGCTCGGGCTGGAGACCGCCCGCGTGTTGGCGGGCGCGGGCGCGCACGTCGTGCTGACCGCGCGGGACGAGGCCAAGGGCGCCGAGGCGGTCGCCGCGGACGCGGGGCCCGGGCGGTCGGTGGAGGCGGGCGTACTCGACCTGACCTCGTTGGCGTCCGTACGGGCGTTCGCCGCCTGGCTGCTGGACCGGCACGAACGCGTCGACCTGCTCGTCAACAACGCGGGCGTGATGGCAACGCCCATGGGGCGCACGGCGGATGGCTTCGAGCTCCAGTTCGGGACGAACCATCTCGGGCACTTCCTGCTGACCAATCTGCTCGTGCCGGCACTGCTGCGCGGGGCGCCCGCGCGCGTGGTCAACCTCAGCTCGGGGGGCCACCTCGCGAGCGACATCCTGTGGGACGACCCGAACTTCGAGAGCACCGAGTACCAGCCGTGGAAGGCGTACGGCCAGTCCAAGACGGCCAACGTGCTCTTCACCGTCGAACTCGACCGCAGGCTCGCCGCGCGCGGCGTGCGGTCCTACGCGGTGCACCCCGGCATGATCCGCACCAACCTCGGCCGCTACATGAACAAGGAGCAGGGCGCGTCCTTGCAGGCGAAGATCACGCGCGCCGACATGCCCGCGATGAAGTCCATTCCGGCGGGCGCGGCGACCCAGGTGTGGGCCGCGACCGCGCCCGAACTCGCGGACCAGGGCGGCGTGTACACCGAGGACTGCGGCATCAGCACCAAGCACGCGCCGTGGGCGCGCGACCCGGAGTCCGCGGTGCGGCTGTGGACGCTGTCGGAGAAACTGGTCGGCGAGAAGTTCCCGTTGGGCTGATCGAGGCGCGGGGAGTGCCGCGGGGGAAGCGCCGACAGGCACCACCGTGACCTGTGCCGCGGCGCTCCGCTGCGAACGACCGCCGCGGTCAACTGCGGTGAACAACCGCCGCGACAAAGAGAGATGGGCCCGCAGACGGGGGGAATGTCTGCGGGCCCACCCCATGCCGGCGGCGCGCTGGGGGGAGGTGCGCGCCTGCCGGTTCACCCGCTCGTCGGCGCAGCCGACAGCGGGGGTTCGGCACCCGGGCGATGGTCCGCCCGCTTCGGAGATCCTACGCACCCACGATGCCCGACAGGTGGCCCCTGCCGCTGGCAGACCGGTGTTTTCGGGCCGTACGAGGTCCTCCGCACGGGCCATGGCGTGCTGGTCTGGCGCATCCCGTCCCGCGGCACGCCGCCTCTGTACCATGCGGCGGTTCACCCGGAAGTGGACCGGCGCCGGGGCGTGCGCGCGGTCGCGCCGGGCGCCCGACGTCTGTTGCCGGGCCGCGCGTGGCGGCCATGTGGACCGACCCGTTCGCCGGCCCGTTCGCGGGCCCCGTCGAGGACGTGTCGGCTCATCCCTTGGTGGACCAGTCCACGGATTGGCCCAGGCCACCGGACCACGATTGGCCCTTTGATCTTGCCTCTGGCAGGCCAAGACTGGGTGCGACCGAGGGCGGGAGCGAGCCGATCCGGAGTATCAGCCCGTCACCCCGGCCGGAGGATCGCACGCGGCCCGCGCCGCGTACCGCCTCCAGCGCCGCGGCCCCGCGAAGTCCTCGGTCGACGTGGTGGGGAGGTACGGAAAGTGGAGTACGCGGCAACTGGTCTGCTCATAGCCTTCTTTGCGGTCGCGGTGGTGCTCGGCCCGCTCTTCGGCTCGGACTCGCGCGACGGCCGCGACTGGCGGCCCACCGGTCCGCGTCCGGAGCGCAAGCGTCCCGGCGTGGTCGAACGGGCGCGCCGCCAGGTGGCTCTTTGGGACGCCTACCTGACGGCCAATCAGCCCTGGCATGAGCCGGAGTCGCCGCACGACGACGCGCCGCTGCGCGACCAGGGGCCGCTGCGCTGGCGCCAGGTCGGCGGCGAATGGCTGCTCGAAGGCGACACGCCACCCGAAATGCCCGCCGAGACGGCCCGCGCACGCGACACTGGATCCGTCGCCGGGACCGCGACCGGATCCGCAACCGGCCCCGCCGACGACATCGACGGCGTCGGGAGCACCGACAGCCCGGACGGCATCGACGACGTCGACGGCGATCTCGACGACGGGCGCGGCCTGCGCGTCGGTCCGCCGCACGACGGGTCCTGACCCACAGGTGCGATCCGTCTCCGACAAACTCCTGCCCGGTGACTGCCGGCCGGCCTCCAACCCCTGTCGGCCGCTGGTCACCGGGCAGGTCCCTGTCCGCCCCGCGTAGCGGAGAGCGCCCACCACGCGATCCCGCGCGGTGCGACTTCGTGTCGAGCATGTCCCGCGGTGACCAGGGCGATGCGCACGCCGAGCAGGGCGACCCCAAGTTGCGCACGACTTGTGGCGCAATGACAAGTCGCGCAATCCCGCGTGCGCAATCCCGCGCAGTGCGCCCGCAAGCAGTGGCCACCCCGAGCAGCGCGATCCGCGCAGCGGCGAGCCCGAGCAGCGCGGTCCCCGAACAGCGTCGGCCCAGGCGAGTTCGTATGAGGGCGTGCCGGAGGGCGCGCCGCCCGCCCAGCCCGCCGTACGGCCGTCGGCGTGGCGTGCGAAACCGGCGCAATCGCCCACCTGCACGCACCCCGGCCGTCGATCGGGTGATCTCCGCGCCGCGGGCTCTCCCGGACGTGAGCGCACAGCGCTACCATCCGCGCGTACGACCGACCGGGCACACGTGAGCTGCGACGCCGTCCGGTTCCGGACGCAGCCCACGGGGGGTCCCCAACACCATGGTCGAACGGGTTCGCAAGCGGTCCGCGCTCCTCGCCGCCGCGCTGCTGCTGGCCGCCGCCGCACCCGCCGCGGCGGCATCCTGGCCGCCGCCGGACACCGCCCCCCGCACGGCCCCCGCCGCCGACGCGCGGCCCGCGCTGCTGCCGACCGCCTCGACCACCGAGCAGACCGTCGAGATCACGCAGGCCGGCTACAACAGCGTGACGGTGCCGGGCGACGCCGTCGCGGTGTCCGTGTCGCTGTACGGCACGGCCGACGTCCTGGCCGGGAAGCCCGGCTCGGTCGCCACCGGCAAGGCCACCGTGAGTCCGTCCGGAAAGCTGCGCCCGGGACAGGTCGTCATGGTCGCCATCGACCCGGTTTCCACCACCTTCTGGGGCAGTTCCACCGAACCGTGGCTGTCCGCGGCGAGTGGCACCACGGGCGTCACCTATCCGCCCGACACGCAGGTGTTCCCCGACGCGGCGACGCAGCCCGGCGCGAACGGAGGTGCGGCGCGGGCGGTCCTGGTCTTCACGATCCCGGCCGGGGACATCGGCGACCTGCCCCCCGGCGCCGACTTCGGCCCCGTCAACGCGCCGGGGGCGGTGATCCGCAACATCCCCTTCACCAGCGACGGGGCGGCGCCGCTCAGCCTGACCTCGATCGTCGCCACGCCGCCGTTCGCGGTGGAGAACACCGGGACGAGTTGCGCCGCCAACACCCGTGTCCCGGTCGGGGGGCGGTGCAGCATCGCGGTGCAGGTCGCCGTGACGGCGCGGGGCCCCCTGACCGGGACGCTGACGATCACCGGCAACATGCCGGGCGGCACCCGTACGGTTACGCTCACCGCGGTCGGGATCACCATCCCGGGCCCGCCCGGCACCCTGACCGCGGCGCCGGGGGACGGCGAGGCGGTGCTGTCGTGGATGCCGCCGGCGGATGACGGCGGCAGTCCGGTGACGGGGTATCAGGTCTACCGCGCGGGCGGCCCGCAGCCGACGCCCGCGCTGCTCACTACGGTGAGCCCGGCGACGCTGGTGTACACGGACAAGGGGCTGACGCTGGACACGGCGTACATCTACCAGGTGCGGGCGGTGAACGCGGTCGGCAACTCGGAGGCGAGCCCGGGCGCGACGGTGACCCCGGCGAAGGGGCTGGCGGTGACGACCACGGTCCTGCCCCCGGCGCTGGTCGGGCAGCCGTACACGGCCACGCTCCAGGCCGAGGGCGGCACCGAGCCGTACCGCTGGTCCGCGGAGTCCCTGCCGCCGGGGTTCACGCTCGACCCGCTCACCGGAACGCTCACCGGCACCGCCACCGAGCCCGGCGACCACGCCTTCACGATCCGCGTCGCCGACACCTCCACCCCCGCCCGTGAAGCCGAGGGCCAATTGGCCCTCTCCGTCCAGCCGGCACCCCCGAGCGACCCCACCGCCACCGCCACACCACCGAACGCGCAGGCCGCTCGCACCCCCAGCACCGCAGGCGGCGGCTCCGACAACGGCCCGGGAATGGCGGTATGGGCCTGGGCCCTCCTGGGAGCGGTGGGTTTGATCGCGGCCGGAGTAGCGGTAAAGCGCCTGCGGGCCCGCCGCTGAAGCCCACGCGGTGAGGCGGCACGCGGAAGGTGTCGCGAAGTCGTCCGCACGCGCGCACGACATCCGCAGGCTCGGACGCGCGAGACCGCGCACACGGCGCGACACCGCGCAGACCGTGCGACACGGGGCGACGCCATGCGACAAGGGGCGATACCGCGCGACACGGGCGGCATCTGCGTCCTGTTGCGCGACTCTCTCCTCGCGCACCGACTCGCCGCGCGTGCGCTGCGGAGCGCTCACCGCGCGTGGGCGCGAGTCCGGGTGCGTGTGTGGCGATTCGCGGTGCTCGCGAGTCGTCGTCTCGCCAACCGGCGGCCTACGTACTGGCCGCACCACGTCGTGGCCTCGCGCTGCGTCGCCCAGCGGAGCGCTTACGCGGCGCGAAGGAGACTGCACGTCGTGTCGCGCGGTTTTCTGCTCGCAGCCCCGCCCATCCGCCGCCGAACGCAGCCCGCCCCAGATCGGCCGAACCCCGCCTGCGGATCTCCCGACGTGCCCCCGGGCGGAGCGTTCGTAAGGCGGTTCGTCCCCTTCGTCGCGCCTTCCGCTCCGTCCCGCAGGAGCCTCGTTCGGCAAGCCCGCGGGGCAGGGTTGGCGTTCGGATCGAAGTGGGCGTACTAGGGTCTACTGTTCGCCCAATCCTGTACGAGGAGCCAGCTCGATGCCTCTGCCCGCACCCGGGCGGCAGCCGCACGGTGTCGCCCGTGACGCCGACGGTCCCGAAGCGTCCGCCGAACCCGCCGACCCGCCGGAGGCGTCGGCGCTCGACGCCAAGCAGCGCGAGATCGAGGCGGAGCAGCGCCACATCGACCGTGCGTACGTCCGCCTGGAGGCCATGCGCGGCGAAGCCCGTGCGCTCGTGCGCGAGGGCTACAAGCAGGCGCAGGTCGGCACCGTCGGCTCGCTGGTCGAGCGCGACACCATGGTGTTCCGCGCCGAGCTGTGGGCCCGCACGCTGGACGCCGCCGACGACGGGCTCGTCTTCGGCCGCCTCGACCGCGGCGACGCCGAGGTGTGGCACATCGGCCGCATCGGGGTGCGCGACGAGCACAGCGAGATCCTCGTGGTCGACTGGCGTGCCCCGGCCGCCGAGGCGTTCTACCAGGCCACGCCCGAGGACCCGCGCGGCGTCGTGCGCCGGCGCGTCCTGCACTGCCGCGGCCACAAGGTGGTCGACATCGAGGACGACCTGCTCGACCCCGACGCCGCACCCGACGACCTCGTCGTGGTCGGCGACGGCGCGTTCCTCGCGGCGCTGAGCCGGACGCGCGACGGCAGCATGCGCGACATCGTGGCCACGATCCAGCAGGAGCAGGACGACGCCATTCGCGCCCCCGCCGACGGCTCGGTCATCGTGCGCGGCGGCCCCGGAACCGGCAAGACCGCGGTCGCGCTGCACCGGGTGGCGTACCTGCTGTTCCGGCACCGGCAGCGCTTCGGGTCGCGCGGCGTGCTCGTGGTCGGCCCCAACCCGCGGTTCACCGCGTACATCGAACGCGTGCTGCCGTCGCTCGGCGAGGGCGGCGCGGTCCTGCACTCGCTGGGCGACATGGTGGACGGCATCACCGCCGCGTACCACGACACCGCCGCCGTGGCCCGCCTCAAGGGCTCGACGGCCATACTGCCGCTGCTGCGGCGTGCGGTGGACGCCACGCCGCCCGGCGCCCCGCACGAGCTGCGCGTGCGGCACCGCGGGACCGAAGTCGTGCTCGACGCGGGCGCGTTGCGGCGAATCCGGCGCGATCTGCTGCACCGGGCCCGCCGCGGGCCGAACGGCCAGCGCGTCGCGGCGGCGAAGACCGTGCTCGCGGAGCTGTGGTCGCGGCTCGCGTCCCGTGGCGCGGCCCGCGGCGAGAAGGACGCGTTCCTCGAAGACGTCGCGGCGCGCGACGAGTTCGCGGTCTTCCTGAACACGTGGTGGCCGCTGGTCCGGCCGGTCGACATCCTGCGCGGCCTCGCCGACCCGGCACGTGTCGACCGGGCCGCGCGTGGCCGCCTCACCCGGGACCAGGTGACGCTGCTGGCGCATTCCTGGGAACGCACCGCCCGCACCGGCGAGGTGTCCTTCCTCGACGTCGCGCTTCTCGACGAACTCGACGGCCTGGTGGGCCCCTTGCCCCGGCAGCGCCCGCGCACGCCCGGTGCGCCCGACGAGGACAACCCCTACGTCGTCGACGGCTACGACATCTTCACGGGGGAGAGCGTGCGTTCGTCGGCGCCGGCCGACGAGATCAGCGAAGTGACCACGTACGCCGACCGCATGGCCCGTTCCGGGCGCGGCCGCCGCGACGAGGACGAAGAGCCGGACGAGTACGCGCACATCGTCGTGGACGAGGCGCAGGACCTCGCGCCGATGCAGTGGCGGATGCTCAAGCGCCGTGGCCGGCACGCGACCTGGACCGTCGTGGAGGACCCGGCGCAGAGTGCGTGGGAGGACCTGGACGCTTCGGCCGCCGCCATGGCGGACGCGCTCGGGGACCGGCGCCGTCACGAGTTCGTGCTGACGACGAACTACCGCAACCCCGCCGAGATCGCCGCGGTGGCGGCCCGGGTGCTGCGGCGCGCGGTGCCGGGGGCGACGCCGTCCCGGGCGGTGCGCACCGGCGGCGAGCGACCGACACTGCTCGCCGCGGCCGACCTGCCCGCGGCCGTACGCGCCGCCGCGGCCCGGCTCGCCGACGAGGTCGAGGGGACCGTCGGCGTCGTCACCCCGGTCGGCGAGACCACGCCGATCTCGGACGCCCTCGCCGAACTGCCGCCCCGCGTCCAGGTGATGGACGCGCTGGACGCGAAGGGCCTGGAGTTCGACGCCGCGGTCATCGTCGACCCCAAGCACATCGCCGACCAGTCCCCGAGCGGCCTGCGCACCCTGTACGTCGCCCTCACCCGCGCCACCCGCTCCCTCGTCGTCGTCACCGGCGACGGGGAGGCGGAGCGAGCATGGGCGGAAGACCTGACGGGCCTGGGGTCGTCGCCGGAGTAGCCGCGAAACGGCCGAGGGGGCCGGAGAATGGGGCAGCACGCAGCACGCAGCACGCAGCTCGCAGCAAACGGCCCCGAGCTACCGCCGCATGGTGCGCGACGGCCGCTCGGGGCCGGACAGCTCGGGCGTGACCCGCTCAGGCGTGAACGTGCTCGGACGGGAGCCGATTACCTGAGCTTGCCCGTCAGCTTCCCCTTGTCGGCACGCACGATGATGCACTGGAGCGTGCGGTCGTTGTTCTCCCAGCTCTCCGGCGTGGGCGTGTAGTAACTGAAGGACAGGTCGTCGGCGTTGGTCTGCCGGTCGATGATCGGGCCGACCATGTCCTCGCACTTCGCCTCGGCGGTCGAGTCGAAGGTCGGCGAGTCGGGCTGCGGGCTTTCGGGCAGGGTGGCGACGCCGCCGACTTCGCCGGAGTGCGAGCCGGAGCACGAGGTCTTGGTGATCTCGCCGCGCGAGTCCAGGTCGACGCACTCGCCCTTCGACAGCTTGACGGCCTCGACCTCGTTGCCGGTGTCCGTCGCCGTCGGACGCTTCGTGCCGGTTTCCGTCGGACGCTTCGTGCCGGTGGGCAGGTTGCTCGGCATGTCCGGCATGTCGATGTCCGGGATGTCGATCTTCGGGATCGAGAAGGTCGGCGCCGGGGGCGGGGTCAGCGACTTGTCTTTGTCGTCGTCGTTGCAGCCGACCAGCATTGCCATGGCGATGACCCCGGAGGCGGCCACGGCGGTTGCGCGAATCGCGGACTTGCGAGGGGAGCGGAAAGCACGCATAGGGGGACGAAAACCTCTCGTGGTGGAGTGGACCCGCACGAGTCTGGTGCCGCCCCCTACCCCAGGTCAGAGGGAGGCAACCCTTGATTTTTGCCAGTGCCTGTGGGATGCCACGCGCTCAAGCGGTGCCTCCGCACCGCGAGCCTTCGCCGTGGCTACAAGTGCTTTGTATCACAACTTTCCTGACGGTGTATCAATCGTGTAGCAGAAGAAACGGATCTGCTGTGCAGTCGAGCCCGACCGCACCTCGCCCTCCCCGCCCCGATGCCCCGTGCGCCAACCCCATTGGACACCAGGGCGGGTATGGACCGCGTCAGTAGCGGCTGCCCTCGGGGGCCGGGAGGGCGTCCAGGTCGGCCAAGTCCGCGGCGGACAGCGTGACATCGGCCGCTCCCGCGTTGTCGGCGAGGTACTTCGGCGTCTTGGTGCCGGGAATCGGGACGACGTACTCGCCCTGCGCGCGGACCCACGCGAGCGCGATCTGCGCCGGGGTGGCGCCGAGGCGGTCGGCGATCGCGCGTACGGCGGCGACGAGGGCCTGGTTCGCGGCGATGGTGTCGGCCTGGAAGCGCGGCAGGCCGCGGCGCCAGTCGCCTTCCGGCAGGTCGTCCACGGTGGCGAAGTTCCCGGTCAGGAACCCGCGTCCGAGCGGCGAGAAGGGCAGGAAGGCGATGCCCTGCGCGGTGCAGTACGGCACGACCTCGGCGAGCGCGTCCCGCGTCCACAACGAGAGTTCGCTCTGCACCGAGGCCACCGGGTGCACGGCCTGGGCGCGCCTGATCTCGTCGACGGAGACCTCCGACAGCCCGATCCGCAGCGCCTTGCCCGCCGCCACGGCCTCCGCGAGTGCGCCCCACGTCTCCTCGATCGGCACCTCGGGGTCCACACGGTGGAGCTGGTAGAGGTCGACGTGGTCGGTGCCGAGGCGGCGCAGGCTCGCGTCGATCGAGCGCCGGACGTGCTCGGGTTTGCCGTTGAAGCGCATGCCGCCCATGCCGGCCTTGCGCTCGCCCTCCGGCTTGAGCGCCAGGCCGACCTTGGTCGCCAGGACCACGCGGTCGCGGATCCCGGCGAGGCCGCGTCCGACCAACTCCTCGTTGGTGTAAGGGCCGTACACGTCGGCGGTGTCGATCAGCGTCACCCCCAGGTCGACGGCCCGGTGCAGCACGTCGATCGAGGTCGCGTCGTCGCGCCCGGCGGGGTCGTACGCGTGCGTCATGCCCATGCAGCCGAGTCCGATGACGCCGACGGCCGGGCCGCCGCTTCCGAGCGTGGTGGTCTTCATGCGGTGCTCCTCGGGTCGCGCGGGTTGCGGTACGCGGCCCAGCCTCCCCCTTCGAGCGCACTCGAAGTCAAGCACCCCACTGGAGCATCCGCCCGAATGCCGCCTCACCCGCCCGCGGCGGCACGGGTGTCACGCAGGTGGTGGCGGGGGGGGGGGGGGCCCCC
>NZ_JBPKBH010000004.1:183548-190756 GCF_051388915.1 Yinghuangia sp. YIM S09857
TGTCACGCAGGTGGTGGCGGGCGCACCGCCGCCCCGGCCGGCGGTGCGCCCTGGGTCCCTTCAGCCGGTTTCAAACGGTTTCAGCCGTACTCAACCGGTCGCGCCGCCCGTCAGCCTGCGGGCACGGGGGAAGGGCCCGCCGCCGCGCGACACAGCTCGCGCAGCGGAGTCGTCACGGACTCGGGGCGTTCGGTCAACACCATGTGGCCGCAGCCGCTTTCGACGCGCAGTTCGGCGTGCGGCAGTTCGGCGGCGAGGCGCTTGCTGTGGCCGACGGGCGTGAGCTTGTCGAGGCCGCCGACCACGATGCGCACCGGAACCGAGGAAAGCGCGGCCAGTTGGCCCGACTTGTCGTGCGCGGCGAGCGCCGGGAAGAACCCGCACAGCGCCTCCACCGACGTGTTGTGGACCATCCACGCGCACGAGCGGACCACCGCCTCCTCCGCGTCCGGGCCGAACAGGCTCTGCTTCACCGCCCGCACGTGCGCTTTCGTCTGCGGGCCCGGCAGCAGGCGCCTGCCTCGCGCGAACGCCGCAGGACGCCGCTCGCCGAAGGCGAAGAGCCGCAGCCCGGCCCGGCCGCGCACACGGTCCCGCAGCGGGAACGGCGGTGCCACCGGCACGAGGTCGCCGCCCGAGGTGCCGACGAGCAGGGCCCCGGCCACGCGTTCGCCGAACAGCTCGGGGTGCGCGGCGGCCAGCGCCATGATCGTCATGCCGCCCATCGAGTGCCCGCCGAGCACGACCGGACCGGAGGGCGCGGTCGCGTCGAGGACGTCCAGCAGGTCTTCGGCCAACTGGTCGACGGAGAAGGGCCGGGCCAGCCCGGAGCTGGAACGGCCGTGCCCGCGCTGGTCGTACGTCACGACGCGGACCGACTCCCCGGCCTCCTCGACGAGAGCCCGGGCGGCCGCCGTCCACGAGCCGTGGGTCAGCGTCCAGCCGTGCGCGAGGACGACGGTGACGGGGGCGCGGGGGTCGCCGTACTCGACGACGTGCAGGGCGGCGCCGTCGCGGGCCAGGACCACGTGGATGCGGCGTACGGGCGCGGGCGGTGCTTCGCGTGCGGCAGGCACTGCCGCCGGGCTCGCCGGGACGGGTGCGGCGGCGGGTGCGGTCGCCTCGGTCATCGGACGGCTCCCGGAGTGCGGGGGGCGGTGGCGGGCGTTTCCGTGCCCAGGTCCGACCGGCCCGAGAACGTGCGGACCAGCGGCTCGATGCCGACGCCGAGCAGGCGCTGCCCGACGTCGATGAGCGTCGCGTCCGGCCCGACGAAGATCCGCGAGCGGTTGCGCTTCACACCGCGCACGATGACGCGCGCGGCGCGTTCCGGCGAGGTGCGCGCGACCTTGTCGAACTCGTCGGCGAGCGCGGCGACCTCACGGCCCTTCGCGGCCCGCGCGCTGCGCGCGATGTTGGTCCTGATGCCGCCCGGGTGCACCGTGGTGACCCGAACTCCCGTACCGGAAATGCGCATTTCGTGGCGCAGCGACTCGGTGAAGCCGCGCACCGCGTACTTCGCCGCGCAGTAGGCGCTCTGTGTCGGGATGCCCATCAGGCCGAAGACGCTGGAGATGTTGACGATGTGCGCGTCGCGGGCGCGGCGCAGGTGTGGGAGGAACGCCTTTGTCCCGTAGGCGACTCCCCAGAAGTTGACGCCCATCAGCCACTCGAAGTCGTCCCAGTCCATCTCTTCGACGGAGGCCGTCAGCGCGACGCCGGCGTTGTTGACGACGAGGTTGACGGTCCCGAAGGAGCCGGCTGTTTCGTCCGCCCACGCCTGCACGGCGTGCCGGTCGGCGACGTCGACGCGGCTCGCCGCCGTCTCGCTCGCGCCGTGCCCGAGGGCGACCGCCGCGGTCTCGCGCACCGCCTCCTCGTCGATGTCGGAGAGCGCGAGCCGGGCGCCGTGCCGGGCGAGTTCGTACGCGAGCGCGCGTCCGATGCCCGATCCCGCACCCGTGATCGCGGTGACCTTTCCGGCGAACTCCCGCACGTCAGACTCCTTCTGCCGGTGCATCAGCGGCTTCGACTGCGCCGAACGCCCGGACCGCGGCCACCGCCGGGCGGGGTTCGCGCACTTGGTCCCAGCGGCGCGCGCGGTGCCCGGCCGGGGAGAACTTGCGGTTCATCCACATGAACTTCCAGACGAAGTCCGGCCAGAGCGTGGTGTTCTTGCCGGTCCGCGCGTCCAGGTACCAGCTCTGGCAGCCGCCGGTCACCCACACGGTGCCGTCGAGCTTGGCGTGCAGCCTCGCGTTGTAGGCGTCCTGCGCCTCGCGCGTGACGTCCAGGTCCGCGATGTCGTTGCGCTCCATCTGGCGGATCGCGTCGACCGCGTACTTGATCTGCGCCTCGATCACCAGGGTCATGGAGGAGTGCCCGAGCCCGGAGTTCGGGCCGATGACGAAGAACAGGTTGGGGAATCCGGCCGTCATGGCGCTCTGGTGCGCCGCCATGCCGTCCTTCCAGGCGTCGGCGAGCAGCACCCCGTCGCGGCCGGTGATCATGTGTGCGATCGGCATGTCCGTGGCGTGGAAGCCGGTGCCGAGGATGATCGCGTCGCAGGGCCGCTCGACGCCGTCCGCGGTGACCACCGACTTCGCCCGGACCTCGGCGACGCGGTCGGTGACCACGTCGACGTTGTCCTGCTCCAGCGCCGGGTAGTAGTCGTTGGACAGCAGGATGCGCTTGCAGCCGATCGTGAAATCGGGCGTCAGCTTGGCGCGCAGGTCGTGGTCGCGGATACCGCGCCTCAGGTGCAGGCGGGCCATACCCTCGATGCGCCGGACCAGGCCGGGGTGCTTGCCGTTGAAGCCGAGCCAGAAGGTCTCGCGGCCCCAGAACAGGCCCAGGCGCACGGCCTTTTGGAGCGGCGGCACGGCCTTGTACAGCGCGCGTTCGGTCCCGGTCAGGGAGCGGTCGGTGCGCGGCATGATCCACGGTGCGGTGCGCTGGTAGAGGTCGAGGTGCGCGACGCGCGGCTGGATCCGCGGCACGAACTGGATCGCGGACGCCCCGGTCCCGATCACCGCCACGCGCTTGCCGCGCAGGTCGTAGCCGTGGTTCCAGCGCGACGAGTGGAAGACCTCGCCCTCGAAGGCGGTCGTCAGGCCCTTGATGTCGGGGTACGCGGGCTCGCTGAGCGGGCCGCCGCCCGCGAGCAGCACGTTGGCGGTCAGCGGGCCGCGGGACGTCTCCACCTCCCACCGGGAGGCCTCGTCGTTCCACCGGGCCGCGCGTACCTCGTGCTCGAAGCGCAGGTGCGGCAGCAGGCCGAACTCCCGTGCGCAGCGCCGCAGGTACTCCTGGATCTCGGGCTGCGGCGAGAACGACCGCGACCACCCGGGGTTCGGCGCGAAGGAGAACGAGTAGAGGTTGGACGGGACGTCGCAACAGGCACCCGGGTACGTGTTGTCGCGCCACGTGCCGCCGACGTCGGGGCCGCGTTCGAGGATGACGAAGTCCTCGATGCCGTACCGCAGGAGCCGGGCCCCCGCGCCGAGGCCGGAGAACCCGCCGCCGATGACGGCGACGCGGACGTGCGGGACCGGAGGCTCCGCGGGGGAGTCGTGGGCAGGCGTTGTCGGCAAGGTCTTCTCCGGCGCTCGGTCGGGCCCTGGCGTGCGGGCATGTCGACCCTAGAAAGATTACTGAACGGTAGTCAATAGTTTGCGCCGGACCTCCGTACACTGTCCGGCATGCCCGCACCCAGACGCACCCGCCTGACCCCGGACCAGCGGCGAGCGCAACTCCTGCTCCTGGGGCGTGAACTGCTCGGATCCCGCACGCTCGACGAGCTCTCGATCGACGAACTCGCCGAACGGGCGGGCATCTCGCGCGGCCTCATGTTCCACTACTTCAAGTCGAAGCAGGGATTCCACCGGGCCGTCGTGGAGGCCGCGTGCGAGGACTTCCTCGCGCACACCGCCCCCGATCCCGCGCTGGAGCCGCTGGCCCGCCTGCACGCCGTGCTGAGCGCGTTCGTCGACTACGTCCTCGACCACCGTGCCACCTACGTCTCCCTGGTCCGCGGCGCCGCGAGCGCCGACGAGACGGTACGTGAACACGTCGAGGCCGCCCGCCGCACCCAGGCCGCACGCATCCTCGCGGGCTGCGCGGAACTGGGCCTCGACGACACGCCGCTGCTGCGCACCGCCGCCCGCGCCTGGGTGGTCTTCGCGGAGGAGACCGTGGTCGCCTGGCAGGACCAGGGCCCCGAGGAGGACCGCGCCGCATTGGCCGACTTCCTCGAACGCACCCTGGTCGGAGTGCTGAGCTGCGTCGACCCCGCCGCCGACGTGTTGTCCCGGGCCTGAACGGGAACCCTCGCCTCCGTCCCGCCGACCGCGCGGACGACCACGTGCGGCGGCAGGGCCGACGACAAGGCGGAGGAGCACAGCATGAGCACGACCCGGTACGAGGTGGCCCAGCAGGTCCGCGGACAGGAGGGCGCGACCTGCGCACACCTCGACCAGGTCCGCTCGGTCGCGCCCAACTCGCTCGACGGGTGCCAGGACTGCCTGAAGTCCGGCGGTACGTGGGTGCACCTGCGCGTATGCCTCTCCTGCGGGCACGTCGGATGCTGCGACAACTCGCCCAGCCGGCACGCCACCGGACACTGGCAGGGTGCCCGGCACGCCGTCATCCGCTCCTTCGAGCCGGGCGAGGAGTGGGGCTGGTGCTACGAGGACCAGCTCTTCCTCCTGCCGCGCACGTAGGCCCCGGGCGAGGACGCCTCACCACCACGCCGCGGGGCTGCTGCCCCACGGCACCGGGGCGGCGGACCAGTCCGTCGGGCCGCCCTTGAGCGCGAACGGCGGCAGCGCGTACGCCAGTTCGCCCTGCTCCGCGACCTTGAAGCCGAGGTGCCGCGCGGCCGCGACCCGGCGCGGGAAGCCCGGCAGGTGCTCCTCGGGGTCGTGGTGCCGCAGCAGCCACGCGGCCGTCCGGGCGAGCGCGAGCTCGATGTGCGAGCCAACACCGTCCGCCTGGCGTTCCGTCAGCGAACGCAGGACGCCCGCCGCCAGCAGGTAGCCCGTCCCGTGGTCCAGCGCCTGTGCCGGGAGTACCCCCGGGCGGTCGTCGCCGTCCGCCTCTATGTGCGCGATTCCGGTCGGCCCCTGCACGAGGCTGTCGAAGCCGCGGAGCCGCGACCACGGGCCCGGCCCACCCCACGCGGACAGGTTGGCCGTGACGATGCCGGGGTGCCGGGCCGCCAGCGCCTCGGGGTCCAGGCCGAAGCGGGCCAGCGCGCCCGGGCGGTATCCGGTCACGACGACGTCGGCCTCGGCCAGGAGCCCGTCGAGGGCGGCGCGGCCCTGCGGCGTGTCGAGGTCCAGGAGCGCCGAGCGCTTGCCCAGGCCGGTGTCCAGGTGCTGCGCGGGCAGTTCCGGCAGGCGGGGGGAGTCGACGCGCAGCACGTCGGCGCCGAGGAGGGAGAGCGCACGGGTGGCCACGGGCCCGGCGATGACACGCGTGAAGTCGAGGACCCGCACGCCCGACGCCGGCAGCACCGTGCCGTCGGGCGAGACGGGCACGCCCGAGCGTCGCGGCGACGGCGCGCCGAGTCTGCGCCGGGTGAGCAGCGGATCGTCGGCGACCTGGACGCCGTGCGGGTGGGCCCGCCACTCCTCGGGCGCGAGCACCGCGAAGGCGAGACCGCCCGCGTCGCGGATACGTTCCTCCGCGACCGCGACCGGCAGGGGCAGCAGCGCGAGCGCGACAGCCTCGGCGGGGTCCTCCGGCATGCCGGTGATGTCCAGCGCGTGGAACAGCGCGGCGCGGTGGTGCGGATAGTTGCCGTGCACGCGGATGACGCCGTCCGCGCACACGAAGAACTTCGACAGCGGGTCCATGCCGCCCTGCGGACGCCCGTTGAGACGCAGGTGGCGCTCGCTGGTGAAGGCGATCGCGGTCGCCTCGCTGTCCACGGTCACCGGGACGGGCTGCGCGCCGGAGCGTACGGACGCGAACTCGGCCGCGGCGAGCCCCGCCGCCGCGGCGGTCGCCTGGGCCATCTCGGTCACCGGCAGGCGCGCCGGCAGCGTGTCGGCGCGGCCGGTGAACGACACGTATGCGGTGAACGCGGGGTCGCCGCCGAGCGAACGCCAGGCCTCGTCGAGCAGCAGCGGTGCGGAAGGTCGCATGCGGCCAATACCATCACCGCCGCCTCGGCGCTGCGAGGGCGGGGTGCGGTCGCGGGGTCATGGCGAGGATCACGTTTCGGGGTGGCGAACGCGATGGCGAACAAGCCACGAGTATCCGGAAATGTTCCTGATGTCGAAGGGTATTTGCGTCATTTGTCGGTTCCTCACAGGACCTCCACGAAGTCTCCTTCACCCTTTTGCGGCAATAACGCTCCGCCGCCCACCGCGCGCCGGGCGGGCGACGGACACTGGAAGGCGGGGCAACCGCCGTGTCGGCCACGGCGGTTGGGGTCGCGGCACGGAGTTCGGGATGGGGAGAGCGCGTCATGCGGAGGATCTGGGGCGGCGGGGGATCCGGCGGGCTGGGCGTCAACGACGTACTGATGAAGGACGTGCGACTGAGCGTCCCGGCGCGGGGCCTTGCCGTGCACCTGCTGTTGCTGCCCGAACGCGCCCAGCCCGACCGCAGGCGGCTCGCCGCCCGGCCGGGCGAGTCGGCGGACTCGATCGAGGGCTACCTGCGGGAGCTGGAGGACGCCGGGTACGTCCGCCGCCGCATTGTGTGGGACCGTCGCGGCCGGGCGTTCGAGGAGGTCACGGTGTACGCGCGGGCCGTCGGGGGTGAGGCGGGCGAGGTGGAGGGGCGGGTGTTCCACTGGCTCGCGTCGGTGGAACGGGCGAGGAGCGCGGTCGCATCGGCGGAGCGGGCGCGCGAACCGGAGCGGGACGGCGAGGACGCGAGGACCGGGGATGCGGCGAATGCCACCGCCGAATCCCCGGTCGAGGTACAGGGCGGAGGCGACCGCCGGACGCTGGGCGGCCAGGGAGAGCCAGTGCCGGAGCCAGTGCCAGGGTCCGAGCCAGTGCCAGTGCCAGTGCCCGAGCCAGAGTCGGAGTCAGAGTCAGAGTCCGAGTCGGCTCCGGAGCCGGTCGCCGCGGGTTCGGGCGGTGGCAGGGGATCGGCGTCCGTCCGGCCGTGACGCCGCGGTGTCCGTGGCGGTTGTACGTGCGGGTCCGGGGCGGGCCGCCCGCGGAGGAGGGGGCCGGCCTCGGCGGCCC
>NZ_JBPKBH010000004.1:190953-191869 GCF_051388915.1 Yinghuangia sp. YIM S09857
ACCCCCCGACCCTCGGAGCCTCGGGGTCCCGGACCCCCGACACTCCCCACCCTCCTCGACCCCCCGACCTTTCCCTGATCCCTCGACTGCTCTTCGCCGCCTGACCTGCCGCCCGGCCTTCCCCGCCCTCCCCAGGCGTTCCCGGCCCAGGAACTTCCCTGACTCTCCCCGGCCCTTCCCGGACAAGTTACCTGCGGGTAGCATTCCGGTGTGACCACTCAATTCGACTTCATCGCCGACGGGCTCAAGCAGTCCGTTCCCCTGGTCCGGACCCTCGGTCTGGAGTTCGTCGAGATCGACCGCGACCGCGCGATCCTGCGGCTGCCGGACAACTCCGACTTCCACAACCACGTCGGCGGTCCGCACGCCGGGGTGATGTTCTCGCTCGGCGAGTCCGCGTCCGGCGCCATCGTGCTCGCCGCCTTCGGCGACCAGCTGGGCCGTGCGGTGCCGCTCGCGGTCACCGCGGACATCGCGTACAAGAAGCTGGCCATGGGGCCGGTGCTGGCCGAGGCGCGTCTCGGGCGGTCGGTCGAGGACGTCGTGGCCGAGCTCGACAAGGGCGAGCGCCCGGAGTTCCCGGTGTCCGTCGAGATCCGCACCGAGGACGGCACGCCGACCGCCGAGATGAACATCGTCTGGACGCTGCGCCCGAACCGCGCCTGACCGGGCCGCCCCGTCAGTACCGCCAGCGCGTGGCGGCGACGATCTCCTCCGGCGTCGACGTCGCGAACAGCGCCGCCTCCGCGCGCCGGACCGCCGCGAACGCCGCGTGCAGCTCCGGTCCCAGCGCCGCCGACAGCACCGCCGAGCGGTCGAACTCCGCCACCGCCTCAAGCAGTGCCGCCGGCAGCCGCTCGGCACCGGTCGCGGGGGGGGGGGGGGGGGGGGGGGGGGGGGGGGGGGGGGGGGGGGG
>NZ_JBPKBH010000004.1:191936-238321 GCF_051388915.1 Yinghuangia sp. YIM S09857
GGGATCGACGGTCGTCTCGGGCGGCAGCTCCGCGCCGCGCGCGACGCCGTCCAGCCCCGCCGCGATCACCGCACCCATGGCGAGGTACGGGTTGGCCGCCGCGTCGAAGCACTTCACCTCGGCGTTGGCGCCGGACTCCCGCTCGCCCGCGCTCCCGGTGATCAGCCGCACCGCCGCTTCCCGGTTCTCCAGCCCCCAGCAGCGGTACGCCCCGGCCCAGTGCGACGGCACGAGCCGCAGGTAGCTGGCCATCGAGGGCGCGCCGACGGCGACGAGCGCCGGGAGGGCGTCCACGATGCCCGCGAGGAACGCCTCGCCCGGGGCGGTCAGGCCGTGCCGTCCGTCGCCGCCGTGCATGAGGTTGAGCCCGTCCCGCCACAAACTCAGGTGCAGGTGGCCGCCGTTGCCCACCGCGCCCGGTGTGACCACCGGCGCGAACGAGACGCGCAGGCCGTGGCGGGCGGACACCGCGCGCACGGTGTGGCGTACCAGGACCGCGCTGTCGGCCGCACCCACCGGGTCCTCGGCGGCGACCGACACCTCGAACTGCCCTGGCGTGTACTCGGGGTGGAGCTGAAGCACCGTCAAACCCTGGGCGTCCAGGGCCCGGAGGATGTCGCGCAGGTAGTCGGAGCACTCGACGACGCGCGTCATGCCGTATGCGGGACCGTCGGTCGACACCTCGGGCATCGCGCCCGCCTCGGTCACCCCGGCCGCCCGGTCGGCCGATCCGGCCCGCGCCGCGATCCACTCCACCTCGAAGCCCGCGCGCAGCGCGAAGCCCCGGTCCGCCGCCGCGTCGCACATGCGCCGCGTGAACTGCCGTGCGCAGCCCGGGTGGACGTGTCCGTCCTGGGTGACGCGGTCGCCCGGCGCCCAGGCCCAGCCGGGCTGTGCGGCCAGCGGGACGAGCCGGTCAAGGTCGGGGACGAGGCGCAGATCGCCGACCGGGCCGCCGATCCAGGTGCTCTCGGTGATCGAGTCGTCCACCAGGAACACGTCGAAGCACGGCGCCGCGCCGACACCCCATGCCGCCGCGTGCTCCAACTGCCGGACGGGGACGGTCTTCACGCGGCAGACGCCCGCGTTGTCGATCCAGCCGACCACCACGCCGGTCACGTCGCGCGCGGTCAGCTCGGCCGCGGCGATCCGGGCGCGCGCCGCGCGTTCGGACCGCAACTCGGCGTCCACCGCCACGGTTGCGTCGGAAGTCCCGTGGAGGGCAGGGGAAGGGGGAGTCTCGGTGGCCGCCATGCGGCAATCCTGCCGGGGTCGACGGATTGCCGGAAACTCCCCGTTCGGGTGACAAGCGCAGGTGGGCGGTCGGGCTGTGGGGTGAGGACGGCACCGTGATGCGCGCCGGGCGGCAGGCGGGCCGCCGGGGCGGGGTGCCCGGGCGGGGCGCGGAAGCAGGAAGTGGAACCGGGCCGCGGAGTCGGGCCGTCGGGGGAGGCCGCAGGGTCGGGCCGCCGGGGGAGGCCACGGAGTCGGCCCGCCATGGCGGGGCACCGAAAACCGGAGGCTGCCCCGGGCCGCCGTCCTCTAGGGTCGCGATCATGGAACCTCCCCACCCACCGGGTCCCGACCTGCGCATCTGTTGTGTCGGCGACTCCTATACGCAAGGTGTCGGCGACCGCGAGGGCGGCTGGGTCGGTCGGCTTTCGGGGCGTGCGCACGCGCGCGGCGACCGGCTGACGGCGTACAACCTCGGTGTGCGCCGCGAGACGTCCGCCGACGTCGCGGGCCGCTGGTTCGACGAGGCCGCGCGCCGCCTGCTCGGCGGGGACGCGCACGGTGTGGTCTTCGCGTTCGGCCTC
Source organism: Yinghuangia sp. YIM S09857 (assembly GCF_051388915.1). Lineage (NCBI taxonomy): Bacteria > Bacillati > Actinomycetota > Actinomycetes > Kitasatosporales > Streptomycetaceae > Yinghuangia > Yinghuangia sp. YIM S09857. The sequence continues at coordinate 193,754 of NZ_JBPKBH010000004.1, forward strand.
AACGACAGCACGTACGAGGAGGGTGTCCCACGCGTCGCTCCGGACGACAGCGTGCGCAATCTGCGGGCCGTCCTGGAGACCGCGCGCGACGCGGGGTGGCCCGCGCTCGTGCTCGGCGTTCCGCCGATCCCGGACGGCGACACCGGGCGCGGCGATCTGGGCGCGCTGGAGGCCGCGTTCGGCCGGGTCTGCACCGAACTCGGGGTGCCGTTCGTGCCGGTGCACGACGCGCTGCGCGGGCGGGACGCGTGGTGGCAGAGCATTGAGGCGTACGGCGACACCGCGCACTGCGGCCCGGTCGGCCACGCCATGCTCGCCGACCTCGTGGCCGAAGGCGGCTGGTGGCCCTGGCTGGACGGCCTGGCCCACCCGGCCGACGCGTAGGTCGTGACGCTACGTTCCCGCAGGGCCCGCGGGAACGTGAGGACACGCCCCGGTCAAGCCCGGTACTCCGTGGCGCGGGCGGCCGCTGACCGGCCGACCGCCCGCACCGCGCACCGCGGTTCGCGCCGGGTCAGTGCTTGAGGGCGAGCCCGCCCGCCATGAGGCGCTGTCCGACGGTCAGTTCCTCGCCGACCGGCTCGTCCGGACGCCACTGCGGCAGGTAGACCACGCCCGGGTCGAGGAGTTCGAGCCCGTCGAAGTACGCGGTGATCTCTTCCAGGGTCCGGAAACGGCCGGTGCCCAGGCTCGTCAGCAGCGCGCCTTCGAGCGCGAGCGCGTCCGGGCTCGACGCGCAGAAGTGCGTGAGCAGGAAGTAGCTTCCGGCGGGCAGCGCTTCCAGGTAGGCGCGCACGATGCCGTCCGGGTCCTCGTCGTCGCCGAGGTGGTGGATGACGCCGACCAGCATGAGCCCGACGGGCTGGTCGAGGTCGATGAACTCCCGTACCTGCGGCAGGTCCAGCACGGCCTTGGGGTCGCGCAGGTCGGCGGTGACGACGGTGGTGTTGTGGTTCTCCGCCAGCAGGGCCCGGCCGTGCGCGAGCACGATCGGGTCGATGTCGACGTAGACCACGCGTGCGTCCGGCGCGACGGCCTGGGCGACCTGGTGGGTGTTCTGCACGGTCGGGAGCCCGGACCCCAGGTCCAGGAACTGGCGTATGCCCGACTCGGCCATGAAGCGGACCGCGCGGCCGAGCAGGTCGCGGTTGAAGCGGGCGACGTCGCCGATCTCCGGGACGATGTCCTGGGACTGCTGCGCGATGACCCGGTCGACGGCGAAGTTGTCCTTGCCGCCGAGGACCGCGTCGTACACGCGAGCGATGCTCGGCTTGCTCACGTCGATGCCGGTGGGCGCCCAGTCGTCGCCCTCCTCCGCGCGCAGCCGGCCGTCGCCGGCGTCCTCGCCCGGACCATCCGAAATGTCCTCGATGCCGCTCACGCGTCCCCTACTCCTGTGCCGCTGTTGGGAGTTGATGTTCCGTCACGCGGGATCGTAACGCGTGGTGACCAGGGATGCGCGCGCGTCTTCCGGGCAGCGCTGTGAACGTGGCGCCGGGGGACGCCCGGAGGGGACCGGTCAGGGGGACCGCCGGAAGTTATGGGAGGGGCCGTGTGTGTCTTTTTCGGGGATTGGTAGGCTTTTCCTATATTGAAGGGGTGAAAGTTACGGTTGGTACGCATGAGGCAGCGCAGGCGGCGGACCGCCGTGCGCGCCGTCGCGTCCGGACCGTGCGCGCCGCCGCGTACATCGTGGTCGCGATCAGTGTGGCGATCATCACGGGGCTCGGCGTCGCCCGCACCACCGTCCTCGACGAGGCGTGGTACGACTCCGTCCTCGAACGCGAGGACAGCTACAACCGCCTCTATGACGAGGTCCTGGTCGACCCCGAGATGGCCGACATAACGCAGGACCTGCTCGCCCGTCTTCCCGTGCCGCCCAACCAGGTCACCGCCAACCTGCGGCTGGTGCTGCCGCCGTCCACGCTGCGCGGCATGACGGCCGACCAGATCGGCCAGACCGTCGCCTACCTGCGCGGTGAGAGGGGCGACCTGCACTTCACGGTCGACCTCAAGCCGGTGATCAACAACCTCGGCGGGGTGGCCGAGGTCTTCGTCGGCGACCTGACCGGGGACGTGCCGTCCGTCACCGAGGCCAACGCACCCTCCTTCGTCGCGTCCGTGCAGCGCGCGCTCGACGCGCTCGCGCAGGGCCGCAGTCCGGACAGCCTCCCCGCCCTCGACCTCGCGCCCGAGGCGGCGCCGCAGGTCGCCGACGTGATCCTGGAGAAACTCCCGGAGGACCGGCGGGCGCCGCTGCGCGAACCGGTCATCGCCTCGCTGCGCGCCAACGACCTCGGCGGCGTGCTCGTCGCGGTGGTGCCCGCGCTGTTCGGCGACAAGGTCCTCGACGCGCAGCACGGGCTGTCCGAGCTCAGCAACGGCGAGCAGTGGGACCTCGTCATCGACGTGCGGGCCGAGGACACCGACGTCAACCTCGGACCGCTGCCGCAACTGCGCGCCTTCACGGTCTTCGGGCTCGGCAAGATGCTGACGCTGGCGTGCGCGTTCGCCCTCGGCGGGCTGTTCGTGCTGTGGCGTACCGCGCCGTACCGCGGACTCGGCCGCCTGCGCGGCCCGGGTGCCGCGCTCGCCGCGGGCGGCCTGATCGCCGCCGCCGTCTGCCTGGTCGCGTGGGCCGCGGCCCCGCACCTGATCCCGGAGGACCGCGGGGGCTGGGCGCCGTCCGTGCGGGTTCTGGTCGGCGACCTCCAGGACGCCGCCACGCGCGACATCGTCGGCGTGTGGGTGGCCGCGTCCGCGGTGCCGGTCGTCGCGGGCGCGGTGCTCGCCGGGCTGGCGACCGTGGCGATCCGCCGCCACGAGCGCGGGCGCGCGCCGGTAAAGCGCTCGCGGGCGCGTACCATCACCGGCTTCGCGGCCGCCGGCGCCGCGGGTGCGTTGGCGCTGACGATCCTGGTCCCGGTCCCCACGGTCGGCGACCCCGACAAGGAGCGGCGCTGCAACGGCATGCGCCAGTTGTGCGACCGCGGCTACGACGAGGTGGCGTACCTCGCCACGCACAATTCGATGTCGTCCACCGCCGACCGCTTCATCAGCCCGCTCCAGGACCCCGACCTGGTCACCCAACTCGACCTGGGGGCCCGGGCGCTGCTGATCGACTCCTATCGGTGGGAGACCCCCGACGAGATCGCCGCCCGGCTCGCCAGCGGCGACCTGACGCCGGAGGAGCAGCAGATCATGGCGGGTGTGGTGGACCGGTACGCCCCGGCGCGGCCCGGCGTCTGGCTCTGCCACTCGCTGTGCCGCGGGGGTGCCATCCCCCTCGTCGCCACCCTTCGGCAGGTCGGCGACTGGCTGGACAACAACCCCAATGAGGTGGTCACGCTCATCGTGCAGGACGCCGTCGACGGCACACAGATGATGGAGGCCATCGAGCAGTCCGGCGTCGACCGCTTCCTCGCGACGCCGCCGGTCGACCCCGCCGCGCCGTGGCCGACGCTCCGCGACATGATCAACCGCAACGATCGCCTGGTCGTCTTCGCGGAACGCGCCGACGGGCCCGATCCCCGGTACCGGAACCTGTACGAGTACGCGATGGAGACGCCGTACACCTTCCCCGACCCGGAGTCGATGAGCTGCGTCCCGAACCGCGGCGGCACCGGCAAGCGCCTGTTCCTGATGAACCACTTCGTCACCGCGCAGGGCGGCAGCCGCATCGACGCGGGGCGCGTCAACTCCCGGCAGTTCGTGCTGGACCGGGCCCGGCAGTGCGAGGCGGAGCGCGGCGGCCAGGTGACCTTCGTCGCCGTCGACTTCGCGACCATCGGGGATGCGCGCGGTGCGGTCGACGTCCTCAACGCCGATCGCGCCCGGAAGGACGCCCTGCACCTGCCGGGCCTGCCGGCACCGGGGCGGACGCCGCAACTGCCGCCGCCGAGCCCGTTGCTGCTCACGGTGCCGACGGCGGCGTCGAAGGAGTGACGCGGCGGCACGGCGTGTTCGGCGTTTTCAGTAGGTGAGGCCGAAGTCCTGCGGGAACTCGGGGTCTTCGGCGGGGCCGAGCGGGAAGGGCAGGCGGCCCAGGGGAGCGTGGCGGCCGAAGACGACGTCCAGCACGGTCTGGTCCGGCGCACCGAGGTCGATCAGCAGGGCGGCGCAGTTGTCGGCGAACTCCGGTGTGGGGCACGGTCCTTCGACGCGAAGCACGACGATCGTGGGGACCGCGGCGGCTATGTCGAGGACGCGGTCGGTGTCCTCGTCGGTCGTCCCGGTGCCGGCTGCCGCGGCGACCCGGAGCACGGCCACCTCGGCCTCGGCGAGGTCGTCGACCGGCTGCGCGTACGCCGACGCCGCCGCGGCCGGGAGGCCTTCGAGGTATACGCGTACGCCGTCGCGCAGCGGGAGCGCCGGGCCGCCGGTCGCGCTGGTGCGCGTGCTGGTGCGGTTCGTGGCGAGTGTGAGCGCGCGGAGTTCCGCATCGGTTCCGGCGCTACCGGCGGTGTCCGCGGTGTCGGCCGGTTCGGGGGGTGTGGCGGGTGCGTCGCGGGGGTCCGTGCGGCGGTCCAGGCGCGGACGTTGCGGCGCGGGCAGCCGGGCCGAACGCGGGTCGTCGGGGATGCGTGCGCGCACGTCGGCCGTACGCGACACGACTCGGGTCTTTGGGGACGGCATCTTGCGGCGGCTCCCTTCGGCTGGACCCCGGCGGGGCCCCTCCTGCGCCGCCCCATCGTGGCAGATCGGACCGACCGGTGTGGACGCGGAGTGCACGGGAGAGTGGCACGGACCGGTTGGTCGCCGAAGCCCGGTGATCATCCGGTCCACGGTCCAGGTGGCGGCCGAGGGACGCGGGCGGGCGTGCGGATCAGGGGAGCCGGGTGTACGCCTGCCGGGCGAGGATCTCCAGGGTGGGCAGCCCGGACTGCGCGTTCGGGCCGCCCGCGGTGAGGTTCACACTGGTCACGCGCTCGCCGCGGCCGCGGGCGAACGCGATGCCGTTGGCCTTGCCGGGGTCGCTGTAGAACACCGCGGCATCGGCGAGGCCGTGTACCTGTTCGGTGCGGGCGGTCGGCGACGCGGTCAGGCGCGCGACCTGCTCCGGCCCCCCGAGCAGTGCGCGCGGGACGTCCCCGATGCGCACGGTGAGCACCGCCTCGCCGGTGGGGCCGATGAACTGGCAGGTACGGCCGCTGTCTTCGGGCCGCAGCATGATCTGGGCGGCACCGAGCACGGCCTGCACCTGGTCCGCGGTCAGCAGGTCGCAACCGGTGACGCGCGGGAGGTCCGTCGTCGGCGCGGTCACCGTGGACCCGGGCGCGGACGGCGCCGCGCCGGGCGTCGAAGGCACGCCGTGCGCACGGCCGTTCTCGTCCGACTCGAAGCAGCCGACGAGCAACCACATGCCGAGCGCGGCCGCCACGCACCCGACCACACGACGGTTCATTCCGAGCCCCCCACCGATCGCCCCCATGGACCCCGCGACCACATCCGGTCCCCACCGGCTTGAACCAGGCCACGCGGACGTCCCACGTCGGATGCTAGTGACCCGGACAACCCCACCGAAAGAGGCAACCCCCGACCCACCAGAAGGCGAACCCGCCACCCCACCCAATACACCCGGACAAACCCCCCAACCCACCAACACCCCCAGTCCACAACCCAGCACCGACAACCAGCCCCCGACGCCCAGCACCGAGATCCAGCACCGCCCCACCGCACGGGTCTCACTGCGCGACCGCCCAACGCCCCGCCCGTGCGGCCTGCTCGGGCACCACGGGCCTTAAGCTGCGCAGCCGCCGTGTGACCACGCCCTGCGACCGGCAGCGTTCGTCCATCTGCCCGCATGCCTTCCGCGCGCCGGCTTCGTGTGCGCCGTGCGCTCGCCAAAGACAAAGGCGCGACCCCGCTGCCCAGTCCCGCCGCCGCTGGAGCTGAGTCACCCGCGAGCTCGGATCGGCGAGTCGCGCCCGGTGTCCGCACGCGGTATGCGCGCTGCCCGGGTCACTGCGCGCCCTTCAGCGCGAGCATGGCGTGCCTGATTGAAAGCCCTGCGGGGACACCGTCTTCTTGCATGCGGCCCAGCGGTCGTCGCGGGATCCGCCAAGCGGCCGCCGGGCGTTCGCACGCCTGCCGCGGCAGCCTTCGTCCCCGTGCCGCCACACCTTCCGCGCGCCGGCTTCGCGTGCCGCGGGCTCTCCAAGTGGTGTGGGGACTGGGCCGGCGCCAGGCCGCGGAAGCCGATTGGCCGCGTGCGGGCCCAGCGGTCGTCGCGGGATCCGCCGGGTGGCCGTCCGACTTCTCGCACCGCGCACTACGGCGTGCGGTCCGCGGCCTGCGTTGCGTCCGTTGCCGTGACAGCCGCGGCGTGCCGTGGGCCCGCTCGGTGTTGACTCTCGGCCGGCGTCCCACGCGCGGATTGCGTCGCGCGGTCAGCCGCGTCGCGCAGCGGGCCCGCGCGGGGTTCGGTGGGGGCGGGGGGACTCGCTAAGGTCTGGGCATGACTTCCGCACCACACAGCGCGTCGCATGCTGTCCGTGATGTCACGCAGGCCGTGATCCTGGCCGGCGGGCAGGGGTCGCGGCTGCGGCCTTACACCGATGACCGGCCCAAGCCCATGGTGGAGATTCCGGGGACCGGCACGCCGATCATCGGGCACCAGTTGGCGTGGCTCGCGGCCGAGGGGGTCACCGATGTCGTGATCTCGTGCGGGCACCTCGCCGAGGTGTTGCAGGACTGGCTGAAGACGGCGGACCTGCCGCTCGCGGTGTCGACGGTGGTGGAGACGGAGCCGCTCGGACGCGGTGGCGGGCTGAAGTTCGCGGCCGCCGCGCTGCCCCGGCCCGAGGAGCCGTGGTACGCCACCAACGGCGACATCTGGACCCGCTTCTCGCTCCGCGAGATGGCGGCGTTCCACGAGGAGCGGCACGCGACGGCGACCCTCTCGCTGGCCCGCCCCCGCATTCCATGGGGGGTCGTCGAGACCGACAAGTTCGGCCACGTCCTGGACTTCATCGAGGCGCCGCCGTCGCCGTACCTGATCAACGCGGGCGTGTACGTCTTCTCCGCGGAGTTCACCGCGCTGCTCCCCGACGTCGGCGACCACGAGCGCACGACGTTCCCACGCCTCGCGCGCGAGCAGCGGCTGGCCGGGTTCCCGATCCCGCAGGGCGCGTATTGGCGGGCCATCGACACGGCCAAGGACCTGTCCGAGGCCGCGAAGGAGCTGCGCGCGCAGGCGGAGTGAGAGCGGGCCGACGCGTCAGATCAGCTCCGCGTACAGCGCCGGGTCGACGTTGCCGCCGCTGACGACCGCGACGTGGTCGCGGCCGGGCGGCAGCGCGTCCCGCCGGAACAGGTACGCGGCCGTCGCGACGGCCCCGGACGGCTCGGCGACCAGGCGCGCGGAGCGGCCGAGGAACCGGACCGCGGCGCGGATCTGGTCCTCGGTCACGGTGACGATGTCGTCGACGTAGCGCTGAAGGTGCGCGAAGGGGAGCTCGCCCACGGAGGTGGTGCGCAGCCCGTCCGCGATCGTGCGGTACGTCGCCTCGGGGGTCCACGTCGTGCGCACCCCGGTGCGCAGGGACTCCGCGGCGTCGCCCGCGAGTTCCGGTTCGACGCCGATCACCTTCGTGTTCGGCCGCAGCGACTTCACCGCCGTGGCGACGCCCGAGATCAGTCCGCCGCCGCTGACCGGCACCAGCACCGTGGAGGCGTCCGGCAGGTCCTCTGCGATCTCCAGCCCCGCGGTGCCCTGGCCCGCGATGATGCGGCGGTCGTCGTACGGCGGCACCAGCGTGTACCCGTGCTCGGCGGCCAGTTCGAACGCGGCCGTGTCGCGCCGCTCGCGCGTGACCAGGACGATCTCGGCGCCCAGCGCGCGCGTCGCGTCGACCTTGACCGCGGGCGCGGTGTCCGGCATCACGATGACGGCGCGGATGCCGAAGCGGCGCGCGGTGTAGGCGACGGCCTGGGCGTGGTTGCCGCTGGAGTGCGCGACGACGCCGCGGGCGCGCTCGGCGTCGGTGAGCGAGGCGATCAGGTTGTGGGCGCCGCGCAGCTTGAAGGCGCCGATCGGCTGGAGGCTCTCGGGCTTGAGCCACAGTGGACGGTCGGCGTCGCCGTGCGGGCACGGGAGCAGTGGCGTGCGCACCACCGCTCCCGCGACGCGTTTGTGGGCTTCGCGGAGTTCGTCGAGGGTGACCAGGTTAGTCATACGTGCCACCGTAGACGCTGCGCGGACGGCCCCGGGTCTTCCGTGGCGGCCGTCCGCGCGATCCGTCCTCACGCGACCGCGATCCGTCCGGTGCGGTGGTTCCTCAGCGCGACGCGAGGAAGGCTTCGACCTGCTCGTGGATGTACGCCGTGTCCTCGTCGTCCATGCGGTGGTTGAGCGGCACGATGAAGGCGTACTCCATGACCCGGTCGGCGTTCGGGTAGCCGTCGGGGTCGGCGCGGTGCGCGATGTCCTTGAAGCCGGGCTGCCGCAGGATGTTGCCGGACCACACCGTGCGCGTGGAGACGCCGCGCGCCTCCAGGAACTGCTGGAGGTCGCCGCGCGAGAAACCGGCCTCGGGGTTCACGATGGCGGGGAAGTTGAGCCAGCCCGTCTCCAGGCCGTCCGTCTGGCGCGGCGCGACGAACGCCTCGGGATGCTTGGAGAAGAAGGCGTGGTGCGCCGCGAAGTGCCGCTGACGGGTCGCCAGGAACTGCGGCAACTTGGCGAGTTGGGCCAGACCGAAGGCGGCGCCGAGTTCGCTGGGCTCGAAGTTCCAGCCGATCTCGTCGAAGATGAACAGGTTGTCGTAGAGCACGCCGTCGATCTCCTCGAAGAAGTCGCGGTTGCCCTTCTTCGAGCCGAACAACTGGAGTTCGGAGCGGCGGCCCCAGCGGCGCAGCATCAGCCCCCGGTCGCGCAGCGCCTCGTCGTCCACGAGGACCATGCCGCCGTTTCCGGCGCACGTGATGATGTGGCTCATCGCGAAGCTGGTGACGGAGATGTCGGCGCGGGTGCCGGTGGGGGTGCCGCGCAGGGTGGCGCCGAGGGCGTCGCAGGAGTCCTCGACGACGACCAGGCCGTGTCGGTCGGCGATTTCGCGGATCCGGTCCCAATCGGGGGCGTTCCCGGCCAGGTTCGGGGTGAGGATGGCCTTCGTGCGCGGGCCGATGAGGCCTTCGATGCGGTCGACGTCGATCTGGAACGAGTCGGGGTCGACGTCCGCGAGCACCGGGACGAGGCCGGCCTTGACCATCGGGGCGATGTCCGTGGAGAACGTGAGCGTCGACGTGATGATCTCGTCGCCGGGCGCCAGGCGCAGCAGTTCGATGGCGAGGTAGAGCGCGGACGAACCGGAGTTGCACATGAGGCCGTGGCTCTTGCCGAACAGGGCGGCGACCTCGCGTTCCATGGCGGCGACGTTGCGGCCGATCGTCATGGCGCTGGGCGGACCGTTGAGGATCGCGAGCATGGCGTCGATCTCGGCCTGGTCGTGGACGCTTCCGGCGTACGGGATCTTGCGCATGCTGCCGTCCCAGGGGGTGTCGGTGGCGGATGGGGGAGGGTACGTGGGGACCGGTGGCAGGGCGGGTCGTGGGCCCGAAGGTATCTGACAGCCTGTCAGCGATCGCTTTTATAGCTATCATGGCTATGATGGGGCGGCAAGACGGGGGCCGCGGCGCGGTCCGGAACAGGGCGGCGCCGCCTATCCGGCAGGAACAGAGCACAGAGCACAGAGAGCGGGGAACCCGGTGCGGTACACCACAGTGGGCACGTCAGGCCTGAAGGTCTCCGAGGTCGGGCTCGGCTGCAACAACTTCGGCATGCGCATCGACGAGCCCGCCGCGCAGAAGGTGGTCGATGCGGCGCTCGACGCGGGCGTGACCTTCTTCGACACGGCGGACATGTACGGCGGCGGACGCTCCGAGGAGATGCTCGGCCGCGCGCTCGGCAGCCGCCGCGACGACGTCGTGGTCGCCACCAAGTTCGGCGCGCCCGGCAAGGGCCCGTACGGCGGCGGGGCCTCCCGGCGCCACGTGATGCGCGCCTGCGAGGCCAGCCTGCGCCGCCTCGGCACCGACCACATCGACCTGTACTACCTGCACTTCCCGGACCCGGACACGCCGCTGGACGAGACGCTGTCCGCCCTCGACGACCTGGTGCGGCAGGGCAAGGTCCGCTACATCGCCAACTCCAACCTGGCCGGCTGGCAGCTCGTCGACGCCGACCACATCGCGCGCAACGCGAACGGCGCCCGGTTCGTCGCGACGCAGCTCGAATGGAGCCTGGTCAACCGCGACGTCGAGCGCGACACCGTGCCCGCCGCCCGGCACCTGGGGCTGGGCGTGATCCCGTACTTCCCGCTCGCCTCGGGGCTGCTCAGCGGCAAGTACCGGCGCGGCGAGGACTTCCCCGAGGGCTCGCGCCTGGCCGCCGGGCCGTGGTTCGCGAGTGTCGCGACGGACGAGAACTTCGCGATCGTGGAGCGGGTGACCGAGTACGCGGAGGAGCGCGGCCACACGCTGCTGCAACTCGCGCTCTCGTGGCTCGCCGCGCAGCCCGAGGTGCCGTCGGTCCTGGTCGGCGCCACGACGCCCGAGCAGGTGGTCGCGAACGCGGCGGCCTTCGTCGAGCTGACCGCCGAGGAGGTCGCGGGGATCTCCCGCCTCGCGGTGCAGGGACCGGTCGAGGACGAGTGACCGGTCCGCCGGTGCACGCCGGTCGGCCGCCCCGCACCGGGCGGCCGACCGCGGTCGCCGAGGCGGTGCGCCGCCCGAGCATCGCGGACGCGGTCGCCGCGCGGCTGCGGGCGCGGATCCTCGACGGGGTCGTGCCGGACGGCGGCGCGCTGCCCAAACAGGACGACCTGATGGCCGAGTTCGGCGTCGGGCGCACGACCGTGCGGCAGGCGTTCCGCATCCTGGAGACCGAGGGCCTGATCACGGTGCGGCGCGGCAATGCGGGCGGGGCGGTGGTGCATGTGCCGCAACCCGCCGATGCGGCCCACATGTTCGGGATGGTGATGCACGCGCGGCAGGTCGCGCTCGCCGATCTCGCCGGCGCCATGCGGCACTTGGAGCCGGTGTGCGCGGCATTGTGTGCGGCGCGCGGCGACCGGGCCACCGAGGTCGTGCCGCACCTGCGGGCGGTGCACGGGCGGATGGCGGCGGCGCTCGGGGACGGGCGCGAGTACCTGCGCGAGAACCGGGCGTTCCACGAGGCGTTGGTGGCGCTGTGCGGGAACGCGACGATGCAGATCCTCCTCGGCGCGGTCGAGGTGCTGTGGGCGCGGCAGGAACAGGCGTGGGCCGGGGCCGCGTTGGCCGACACGGACCGTGCGGCGCGGGAGGCGGGGCTGCGGGTGCACGGCCGACTGATCGACCTCGTCGAGTCGGGCGACGAGGCCGAGGCCTACCGGGTGGCGGCGGGGCACATCGCGGGAGCGCAGGAGTATCCGCTGCGAGGGCACGGCGAGCGGGCCGTTCGGGTCTGAGGTGCCTCGCCGGGAGGGACGGCCGCGACGCGGTCCGCCCGCGAACGAGCGGACCGGTGCCGCACGATCCCAAGGGTGAGGAGTCGTGCGGCACTTCGCGGCGGACGGCCGATGCCGAGCGCCTCGGCGCGTTTCCGGTCAGTGGGAGGTGAGTTCGCCGCTGAGGTTGCCGTGGAACTTCGCGCTGGGTTCGTTGAGGCCGATGATGGTGACTTTCTTGCCGTACACGGCGTACTTGGTCTCGACGGCGTCCAGGGCGGCGACCGACGAGGCGTCCCAGATATGGGCGTCGGACAGGTCGATGACGACGTCGTCGGGATCGTTCTTGTAGTCGAACCGGTAGACGAGATCGTTGCTGGAGGCGAAGAACAGCTCTCCGGTGACCGCGTACACCGCCTGCTTGCCGTCGGGGTCGACCACGCCGGTGACCTCGGCGAGGTGGGCGACGCGCCTGGCGAAGATGACCATCGCGGTGAGCGACCCGACGACCACGCCGATGGCGAGGTTGTGGGTGGCCACCACGCAGGCGACGGTGACCACCATGACGGTGATCTCGCCGGCGGGCATGCGCTTCAGGGTCTTCGGCGCGATGGAGTGCCAGTCGAAGGTGGCGACCGAGACCATCACCATGACGGCGACCAGCGCGGCCATGGGGATGTCGGAGACGACGGGGCCGAATACCACGCACAGCACCATGAGGAACGCGCCCGCGAGGAACGTCGACAGGCGCGTCCGCGCCCCGGACACCTTCACGTTGATCATGGTCTGGCCGATCATGGCGCAGCCGCCCATGCCGCCGAAGAACCCGGTGACGATGTTGGCGACGCCCTGGCCGATGGACTCGCGGGTCTTGTTGGAGCGGGTGTCGGTGATGTCGTCGACGAGCTTGGCGGTCATCAGCGACTCCATGAGCCCGACCAGCGCCATCGCCAGCGCATAGGGGGCGATGATCTTCAGCGTCTCGAAGGTGAACGGGACGTCCGGGAGCCCGGGTACCGGCAGCGCGGAGGGCAGCTCGCCCTTGTCCCCGACGGTGGGGACCGCGATCCCGGCTGCGACGGTGATCACGGTGAGGATGGTGATCGACACCAGTGGCGCGGGAACGACCTTGCTGACCTTCGGGAACAGCACCATCAGGGCCAACCCGCCGGCGATCAGCGGATAGACGGCCCACGGCACGTCGTGCATCTCGGGGACCTGGGCCATGAAGATCAGGATCGCCAGGGCGTTGACGAACCCGACCATCACCGAGCGCGGCACGAACCGCATCAGCTTCGCCACCCCGAGCGCGCCGAGGACGATCTGGACGGCCCCGCCGAGGATGACCGCGGCGATGAGGTAGCCCAGGCCGTGCTCGCGGTTGAGCGGGGCGATCACCAGCGCGATCGCGCCGGTGGCGGCGGAGATCATCGCGGGCCGTCCGCCGACGATCGCGATCGTGACGGCCATCGTGAACGACGCGAACAGGCCGACAGCGGGGTCGACGTCCGCGATGATCGAGAACGAGATCGCCTCGGGGATCAGCGCGAGCGCGACGACCAGGCCGGCGAGGACTTCGGTGCGCAGGACTTTCGGGGACAGCCACGTCGGGCGGACCGCGCGCAGACGTGTCGGTGGTGCGGAGGAAGGCAAGGGGGTACCTGTCGGGCTCGGGCGCGCCCGGACGTGCGGGCGTGCAGGGGTGGGCGCGGCAAGGCCGGGATCGGCGTTCCGCGGACGGCCCGGGCAGCGGACCGGAAGTCTGTGGTGACGGGGGCGGTGCCGCGGGCGGCCGGGCGCTCCGTCAGAGATGCGGGGTCACGGCGGGCAGGCGGCGGGCAACGGGGACGTGCGCACGCTCTCTCCTACACGGCGTCGGGTCTCGGCGGACGGCTGCGCCCGCGCACGAACCGGGCCGGCGCCGCAGGACGCCGCCCCTCAACATCATCAACCCTACCCTGACGTTAGGGTAGGGATCGACATCGGGGTTGTGCGCCGGACGCGGACCGGCACGGCGAGGGCGCAGGGAGTGCGGCGTGGACGGCAGGCTCATGCAGATCGGCGAGGTCGCCGAGCGGACCGAGCTGTCGCTTCGGACGATCCGGCACTACGAGGAGACCGGGCTGGTCGTGCCCTCCGCGCGTTCCCAGGGCGGGTTCCGCCTCTACACCGAGTCGGACGTCGGACGGCTGATGGTGGTGCGGCGGATGAAGCCGCTCGGATTCACCCTGGACCAGATGCGCGACCTTTTGGACGCCACCGACCGGCTCGACGCCGCCGCGCGAGAAGGACGCTCTTTCCCGGCCCGCGACCGGGCCGAGCTGGTGGACCGGATCCGCGGATACGAGCAGGCCGCCACCGAGCAGGTCGGGAAACTGCGCGTCCAACTCGCCCGTGCCGAGGAGTTCGCGCAGACCCTGCGCACCCGCCTGGACCGCGAGCCGGCCCCCGCGCAGTCACCCGCGCCCACGGCCACCGCCTAGCCGCGCTGCGGGCTGCGCGTTGGGGCTGCTTTCACGAGTCGGGCGTAAGTGGATGCCCGTACCATCCAGTCGACTCCGGCATCGCCTGAGGAGTACGCGCGGGAGCGAGTGAAGGGGTTCAGGATGGCGGAGTCTTCCTCGTCCGACGGGAAGCGGGCGGCGGGTGCCGGGCTTCCGCCGGCTGAGTCGGAGCCGGCTTCCGAGCCGGTGCCGTTGGTGTACGCGCCGCCGTATCCCGCTCCGCCGCCCGCGGCACCGCCCACCGTCGGCATGGAGAGCAGCCGGGGGCAGGGCCGCGAGGCCGAGCCCGGGCCGCCCGGCCACTGAGCAATGCCCGTCGGAGCCTCACGGCTTCCGTACCACCTCCGTCAGGCTCGTCAGGCTGTCCCGCTCGCGGCCCGCCGCGACGCCGCGTCGGAACAGGTCGAGTACGGCGGCCGGCAAGGAGGCGTCGACGCCCGAGTCCTCCGCCGTCCGGACCACATGCGACAGGCTCGCCACGGCCATGCCCAGATTGTCGACGTCGCCCTTGTGGTTCCCGGCGTCGATGCGCGGCGCGTAGAACTCCAGGAAGTACTTGAAGTCCATGGTCTTCACCGCGTGTTCGAGGAACTGCTCGGCCGAGATGCCGTTGGCCAGCGCCACCGCCTGCCCGTGCAGGTAGCCGACGAGGCCGGTCCAGAACATGTCGATGCCGATCTGGTAGTACAGCGCCGCAAGCCCCGGGTCCTCGCCGAGGTAGTCGACCGACGTCAGCACCTCCAGCGCCGCGCGGTGCCGTTCGACCGCCTCGGCCGGGCCGCTGTAATACGTCGCCGCCTCCGCACTGCCGATCCCGGGCGGCGGAGTCTGGACGCCCCCGGTGATCTGCACCGCCCCCCGCTCGGCGAGCCACGCCGCCGCCTCCCGGGCCGCGGCCGGGGTGTCCGAGGTGAGGTTGGCGACTGTACGCCCCGACAGCGCCTCCCGCGGTGCCTGGCCGAGGATCGCGTACGCCGCCTCGTAGTCGGTCAGGCTCAGCACCACCAACTCATTGGCCCGCAAAGCCTCCTCGGCGCTCGCCGTGAGGTGCGCGCCCCGCGCCACCAGCGCGTCGGCGCGGGCGGCCGTGCGGTTCCAGAGCGTCACGTCGTACCCGCGGTCGAGGTAGGCGGCGGCCATGGCCTGCCCCATGGGTCCCAGGCCGATGACGGTGACGGAAAGTCGAGACATGCTGCACTCCCAGTTTCTAAAATGAACGTTCTATTCAGAACCTGAGACCGACCGTAGCAGACGACTGGAACGAACGCTCTATCCAGTACGCTGCGTGCATGAGAGCCAAGCAGGAGGTCGGCACCCGCGAGCGCATCGTCCGTGCCACGTCGCGGCTGATGCAGCGGCACGGCTACGAGGGCACCGGACTGAAGGACATCTCCCGCGAGGCGCAGGCCACGCTCGGGTCCGTGTACCACTTCTTCCCGGGCGGCAAGGTCGAGCTGGCCGTCGAGGCGATCGGCCACGGCGACCACGAGTTCGCCGGCCTTTTGCGCACCGTCCTGGAGCGCGAGGACGACCCGGCTGCCGCGATGACCGCCTGTGCGCGCGAACTGGCGGCCGGGATGCGCGACTCCGACTGGATGGACGGGTGTCCCGTCACCACCGCCGCGCTGGAGAGTGCTCGGCGGTTCCCGCCGGTGCGCGAGGCCGCCGAACGTGCGTTCGAGAACTGGCACGGCATCGTCCGCGACAAGCTCGTGCGCTCCGGCTTCCCCGACGACGTCGCCGGAGATCTCGCGCACACCGTGGTCAGCACGTTCGAGGGCGCCGAGATGACGGCGCAGATCATGCGCAGCACGACGCCGCTGGACGTGGCCGGGACCCACCTCGCACGGCTCGTCGACTCGTACCGCTGAGGCGCGTCCGGAAGGGCCTTGCCGGCCTTCCGTTGCCGGAACACCCCGTCGTGCGAAGGCCACGCGGGCGAGGCGGTGCGTCAGACGAGCGGCTTGGCCATGCAGATGCTGAGCGGGCTGTCCTTGTAGTAGCCGAACTGCGGGATGTCGGTGTAGCCGCAGGACCGGTACAGGGCGACGGCCTCCTTCTGGAGCGTGCCCGTCTCCAGGATCATCCGGTGCTGCCCGGCGTCCCGCGCCCGCCGCTCCAGTTCGGCGACGAGCGCCCGGGCGAGGCCGCGGCCGCGTGCTTCGGGGCGCACGTACATGCGCTTGATCTCGGCGTCGCCCGTGTCGTGGCCGGGGGCGTCGTACGCGCCGACCCGCCACCCGCCGCAGGCCAGCGCGCGGCGGTCCTCGTACACGACCAGAAAGAGGCCGGTCGGGGGCACGAAGTCCGCCTCGTCGACCGGCGCCTGGTCGGGGACTCCGTAGAGGTCGGCGTAGAACTGCTGCACCTCGTCGCACAGCTTGCGTACGTCGGGGTGGCCGTAGCCGAGCGCGGTGAACTCCATCGGGAAAAAGTAACCCTACGCACTTCGTCGTGGTGGCTTGGGTGGTGTGGGCGGCGCGATGCGGATGTCCGGGGGGCGCGGCGCCCCGCGGCCCGCGGCGGACCGGTGGCGCGGACGCATAGTGCGACTCTTGACCTGGTCACCGTTTGGGGCTGGACTACTCGGTCGGTCGACACGTGTCGACCAGCTCGCATTGTTCAAGCCGTTCAACCCGTCCGAGCGTCCGATCGACGTCGGCCGGCGCGACCGCCTCGTCCCTGGGGAGTGTCCTCAAATTTCCGGCGGATAGCCCGCGGGTCCGGCCGCAATTTGAAGACACGACCCGGGCCGTACACACCCGAGTGAGGACCGCCTGTGCGCATTCCCCGCCACACCCTCGTGCAGTTCAGCGATGTGCACATCGTTCCCGAGGGCGAGTTGCTCATGGGCACCCTCGACACGCTCACGCAGATGGGCAACGCGCTGGACGCCGTCGAGCACGCCGACCTGGCCCCCGCCGTACTGCTGTTCACCGGGGATCTGGCCGACACCGGGGACATCCGCGCGTACCGCCGCCTGCGTGCGCTGGTCGAGCCCGCGGCGGCGCGGATCGGCGCGCCCGCGCTGTTCGGGATGGGCAACCACGACAAGCGCGAGGCGTTCCGCGAGGGCCTGCTCGGCACCGAACCCGGCGACGCGCCCCACGACTTCGTGCACTGGGCGGGAGACGTACGGGTGATCGTGCTGGACAGCACCACCCCCGGCAGCCACGGCGGCTCCCTCACCGACGACCAGCTCGCGTGGCTGCGCGCCGAACTCGCGCAGCCCGCCCCCGCCGGGACCGTCCTCGCGCTGCACCACCCGCCGATCCCGACGCCGCTGGCGTTCCTCGAACGCCTCTCGCTCCAGGACCCCGAGCGCCTGGGCGCGGCCATCGCGGGCACCGACGTGCGCATCGTGCTGACCGGGCACAACCACCACGCGACCTGCGGCGCGCTGGCGGGCGTACCGGTGTGGGCGGCGCCCGCGGTGGCGTACCGTGCGGACGTGTTCCCGCCCGCGGGCACGTACCAGGGCGTCACCGGCGTCGGCTACACGCGCGTCGACCTGTACGAGGACTGCGCGACCGCGACCTTCGTGCCGGTCGGCCCGGTCGAGGCCGTGTACCACTACGAGCGCGCCAAGGTGGACCGGTACCTCGCGGCGCACGAAGGCTGACGACCGTCACGCGGGGCCGTAGGGCGGGGTCGTACGGGCGGGATCGCGCACGTTGCGTCACTCGGGCGGCGTCAGTCAGGCGTCACTCGGGCAGCGTCACTCGGGCGACGTCACTCGGGGCGGTACGACCCGAAGCTCCACTGGTTGCCCTCGGGTCGCGGGCCACGTACCCGCGACCCCCGTAGTCCTCGTCGCGCAACTCGCGCGTGATCTCCGCCCCGGCGGCAACCGTGCGGGCGTAGTGCGCGTCGACGTCGTCGAGGATCAGGTAGAGGCAACTGCCGCGCACCGTCATCTCGACGCGGTCCCCGTCGTCGTCGCCTTCGATCAGGCTGCCGAGCATCACGCAGCCGTTGCCCCAGGTGAGTTGCGCGTGCTGGACCACGTTGCCCTCGCCGGGCACGACCAGCGTCGGCTCCAGCCCGAACACGTCCCGCAGGAACGCGATGGCCGCGGGCGCGTCGCGGTAGCGCAGCGCGGGGACGATCTCGGCAATCGGCTTGTCGGACATGGCCGTAATTCCTTTCACGAAGTTTCGCCGGTTCTGCTGTGGCTCGCGGGACGTCGGAATCCGTCCCATCGCCCACTCTCGTCGGCGCCGCGCGACACGTCTTGGACGAATGGGAAAGGCCACGCAGGGGACAGTCCGCAGGTCGGAGCAGACCTCGCGCCGCCCGACCACCCGGCGACCTTCCCTCGACCGGCCCGCGCAACGACGCGGCCGCCGGACCTCAGCCCTCGACGCCCGCCCCGTCCGGCCGCAGCGCGGCGACGTACGCGGTCGGCGTGCAGCCCGCGAGCTCGCGGAAGTCCCGGTTCAGGTGCGCCTGGTCGTAGTAGCCGCACAATTCGGCCAGTGGCGCCAGCCCCGGCGGAGTCGGGCGTCCCAGCAAATGCACCGCGTGCCGGAAGCGCAGCAGCCTGCCCGCGGCCTTCGGCGGCAGGCCGACCTGGCGCCGGAAGTGCGCCGTCAGGTGGCGGCGGCTCCAGCCCGTCTCCTCGGCCAGTTCGGCGACGCCGAGGCGCCCGCGGGACGCCTCCAGCAGCTCCCAGGACCGCACGACCTCGGGGCGGGGCACGGGGCCTTCCGCGAGGCGGCGCGTCCACATCGCGTCCAGCAGCGCGAAGCGCTCGTCCCACGTCGCCGCGCCGGCCAGGCGCTCGGGCAACTCGCGGCCGAAGCCCGCGGCACCGTCGGCGAGGTCCGCGAACGGCACGATGCGGTCCGCGAGTTCCGCCATCGGCAGGCCGAGCAGGGTGTAGGCGCCGAGCGGCGTCAGGTCGATCTGCACGCCCGCCTGGACGCCGAAGTGCTCTGTCACCGTCGGCCCGTTGTGCAGCCCCGCCGCGAACGACACCGTCTCGTCGGGCGCGTCCACGCCGGGCAGCGTGTGCAGGCGGATGGGGTCGCCGAAGCTGATGATCAGGACGACGATGCGCTCCGCGACCTGGCGGCGGCGTACCGGCACATCGGACGCCTCGATGTAGCCGCAGTACTCGCCGATCAGACCGGCGAGCGCCGGATGCGGCCCACGCCGCGCCATCTCCCACGACCCGAGCACCGAGGCGTGTCGCAGCACCCGCACGGGCGCCGGGTCGGCGCGGAGGGTGCCGGGAAGTGTCGGGGCGGTGCCCATGTTGCCCAGTGTGGCACCGTTGACCGACACGGGCGGGCAGGCGTGCGCGAACCCGGTGTGACGCGGTGCGACGCAGTGCGAGACAGGCAGGTCGACGACTCAGGGGAGCCGGAAATGCGGATCGCGGTATCGGCGGACGAGGTGGCGGGCGTCGCCGAGCTCATCGGCGAGGAGCTGACGCGGCGCGGCCACGAGGTGGAGCTGTACGGCGCCCTCGTGCCGGGCGAGCGCGCGGACTGGGCGTGGTGCTCCGAGGCGGCCGCGCGGGCGGTCGCGGACGGACGCGCCGACCAGGCGGTGGTGGCGTGCTGGACCGGTGCCGGCGCGTCCATCGCCGCGAACAAGGTCCCGGGCGTGCGGGCGGCGTTGTGCACCGACGCGGTGATGGCCGACGGCGCCCGCAAGTGGGCCGACGCCAACGTCCTCGCTCTGAGCCTGCGCCTGACCTCGGCGCCACTGCTGCTGGAGATGCTGGACGCCTGGTTCGCCGGCGCGCCGAGCGAGGACCCGGTGGACCGGGAGAATGTGGCGCACGTGCGCGACATCGGCTGACCTCGGGCGCCCGACCTCGGCACCACTGCTGCGGGGGATGCTGGACGCCTGGTTCGCCGGCGCGCCGAGCGAGGACCCGGTGGACCGGGAGAATGTGGCGCACGTGCGCGACATCGGCTGACCTCGGGCGCCCGGCCTCGGCTTGCCGCGGACGGCCGCGTCCGTCCTCGGTCGGCCTCGTCCGACCGTGGCATGGTCTCCTACGGCTGCGTACGGCTGCGTCCGCTGTCGGCCGACCGCGTCCGATCCGACCGCGTCCGATCCGACCGCGGACGCCCACTGCGGACGCCCGACCGGGGACACCCGCGCGCCCGGGCTCACCGCCCGCGGTTTCCGTTCCCCTTCCCCGCAACCGCCTCCGGCCGCAGGTCGAGACGCCGCAGCAATTGCGCGTTCAGGGCCACGACCACGGTCGACAGGCTCATCAGGATGGCCGCCAGCTCCATCGGCATGTCGATCCCGGCCCAGGCCAGCGCGCCCGCCGCGATCGGGACGGTGACCAGGTTGTACCCGGCCGCCCACAGCAGGTTCTGCCGCATCTTCGCGTACACGGCCTTCGACAGGCGGCGGATCGAGACCACCGCGCGCGGGTCGTCGGACGCCAGCACGATCCCCGCCGACTGCACCGCGACGTCCGTACCCGCGCCGATCGCGATGCCGACGTCGGCGCGGGCGAGGGCCGGGGCGTCGTTGACGCCGTCGCCGACCATCGCCACGCGGCGGCCGCGCCGCTGGAGTGCGGCGACCTTCTCGTCCTTGTCGCGCGGCAGGACCTCGGCGTACAGGTAGTCGACGCCGAGCTGGCCCGCGACCCATTCCGCGACCGGACGCGCGTCACCGGTCACCATCGCGGCGCTGACGTGTGCGCGGTGCAGTTCGGCGATGGCCTCGTACGACTCGGCGCGGACCTCGTCCTCCAGCGCGAGCGCGCCCGCGACGCGGCCGTCGGCGACGACGTACAGCACGGTCGCGCCGTGCCGCGACCACTCCGCGGCCTTGTCCGCCAGCCGGTCGTCGGCGCTCACGCGGGCGTCGCGCAGCAGTCCCGGGCCGCCCACCCGCACGTCGCGTCCGCCCACGTCGGCGCGGATTCCGATGCCTTCCGCGGTACGGAAGTCCCGTACCGGACCCGGGAGTTCACGGCCGTCCTCCTGCGCAGCCCGGACGACTGCCCTGGCGAGCGGGTGCCCGCTGTCGCGCTCGGCGGCGCCGGCCAGGCCCAGCATGTCGGCGGCGTCCCAGCCCTCGGCGGCGGCGTGCGCGGTCACCGCGGGCGAGCCCTTGGTCAGGGTGCCGGTCTTGTCGAACAGCACGGTCTCGACGTCGCGCATGCGTTCGAGGGCGATGCGGTCCTTGACCAGGATGCCCTGGCGTGCCGAGATCTCCGTCGAGATGGCGATGACCAGCGGGATCGCCAGGCCCAGCGCGTGCGGGCAGGCGATCACGAGGACGGTCACCATGCGCTCCACCGCGCCGCCGGTGTCCCCGAGCACCGACCACACCACGACGGTGATCAGTGCGGCGGCCAGGGCGTAGTAGAAGAGCAGCGCGGCGGCGCGGTCGGCCAGCGCCTGCGCGCGCGAACGCGACTTCTGTGCCTCGGCGACCATCCGGCGGATGCCCGCGAGCTGGGTGTCCTCGCCGGTCGCGGTGACGGTCACGCGTACGACGTTGTCGACCAGGACGGTTCCGGCGACCACGGTGTCCCCGGCCTTGCGGCGGGCGGGGCGCGACTCGCCGGTGATGAGCGACTCGTCGAACTCCGCCGAGCCCTCCGCGACCTGCCCGTCCGCGGGCACCCGTCCGCCTGCGCGGACCATCACGGTGTCGCCTGCGGCCAGGTCGGCGAGGGGGACGGTACGCGCGTTCCCGTCCGCGTCGATCCGCTCGGCGGTGTCGGGCAGCAGTTCGGCGAGCGCCTCCAGCGCACCCGACGCGGCGCCGAGCGCGCGCATCTCCAGCCAGTGGCCGAGCAGCATGATGTCGACCAGCAGGACCAGTTCCCACCAGAAGTCGAGCTCGTGCGAGGCGATCTCCAGCGTGGCCGCCCACGACGCGACGAAGGCGACGGTGATGGCCATCGAGATCAGCGTCATCATGCCGGGCCTGCGGTCGCGCAGCTCGCCGCGGGCGCCGGTCAGGAACGGCATGCCGCCGTACGCGAACACCACGGTCCCGAGCACCGGCGGGATCCAGGTGGACAGCGGGAACTCGGGGGGTTCATAGCCGAACAGGTCCGCGAAGCCCATGCTGAACACGAGCACCGGCACGGAAAGCAGCAGGCAGTGCCAGAAGAGGCGGCGGAAGACCTCGCCGTGGGCGGCGTGACCGGCGTGACCGGCGTGACCGGCGTGGCCGCCGTGGTCCTCGTGGGCGTCGTGCCCGGGGTCCGTGCCGCTCTCGGGGGGCCCGTCGTGCCCGCCGCCCGGGTCGCCGCCGTGTGCGGTGCCGTGCCCGCGGCTGGGGGGCTGCCCGTCTGCGTGCCCGGTGTGCGTCATCTCGGCCTCCTCCGCGTGCCGCGCTTTTTGAACCTATACCCCGTACGGGTACCCGAGCGGGAAGTCGACTAACAGGTCGATTTGCGGGTGAATGCCCACGCCTCCGATCCGCACCGGATGCCCGCCCGGCCGCCGAAGTATCCGAATCGGCGGAAATTGCCGACCGGTCGGTTGACCGGGCGGCCGCCCGATCCGCTGCGACAATCGAGGGCAGGGCACACGGCCACAGCGCCGAATTCCATTGCGGCTCAAGGGGGAGCGGTATGGCGGAGGACTGGCCCGCGGACTGGGACGACCTGGTCAAGGGCGTCGGCTGCGGAATGTGCACGCAGGGGCGGCCGGATCGCACCGAGTACGGCGTCCTCATCCGCGCGGGCACGCACACCGACGCGTACCTCCAGCGTGCGGAGGTGCGCCCCGGCTACAGCCTCGTCATCTGGCGCGGCCGCCACGTCACCGAGCCGACGGAACTGAGCGCCGAGGAGGCGTCCTCGTACTGGGCGGACGTCCTGGCCGTCGCACGCGGCCTGATCGCCTGCTACCGCCCGCTCAAGATGAACTACGAGACGCTCGGCAACAGCCTTCCGCACCTGCACACCCACCTCATCCCCCGCTACCGCACCGACCCGGCCCCAGGCCGCCCCTTCCCCCTCCCACCGGGTCCGTCGACCCTCCCCGACCACGAAGTGGAACACCAGGCCGCCCGCCTCCGGGCCCACTTCACCCGCCACCCCGACGGCGCGCGCCTGACCTGACCGCGAGCGGCGGCCCCTCAGTCGAGGTGGGTGGGGAACTGCCAGCGAGAACAACCGATGGCGTCCGCCAGATCGAACCCGACCTTCTTCGCGTCCACGTCGAACGCGGCAACGAACTTGACGTCACGCACGTGGTAGTCGCCGCACTCCGGGTCCCGGGTGGGCGAACGGTGTTCCGCGCCGACGGGTGGCCGCGCGGTGCACCGACCACGATGACCGCGCGCCTGCCCCGCAGCACGGGTTCCCCACATCCGGCACGCGTTGGCCGGCCCGTCCAGGCTGCGCCTGGCCGGCCCGTCCAGGCTTGCCGTGCGCGCTTGATCCCGCTGCCCGTCCGCGTCCGTTGCCCCCGGTGGCACCATTGCCGCGTCCCCCCGCCGGCAGGTGTCCGCGCGGGGCGTTCGACGTGGCGGTGCGGGGGGCGGGTGGGTGTGCTTGCTAGGTTCGCGGGATGACAGTGGCGTTGATCGACTCCGGGCTCGGGCTGCTTCCTACCGCCGGTTGGCTGCGTCGGTTGGCGCCGAGTGTCGACCTGCTGTTGCTGCTCGACCCGGAGGGGATGCCTTGGGGGTCGAAGTCGGCGCAGTTTGTGACCGACCGGGTGTTGGCCGGGGGTGAGTTGGCGGTCGAGCGCGGGGCGCGGGCGCTGGTTGTGCCGTGCAATACGGCCACGGTCACCGCGATCGACGCGCTGCGCGCGCGATTCGAGCCGGAGGTCCCGGTCATCGGTACGGTGCCCGCCATCAAGCCGGCCGCGGCGGCGGGGCTGCCGATCGCCGTCTGGGCGACCGTACGGACCACCGAGAGCGACTACCAGCAGCGGCTGATCGCGGAACACGCCGACGGGATCCCGGTCTTCCCCGTCGCCTGCCCCGGGCTCGCCGAGGCGGTCGACCGCGGCGACGGCGACGCGATCGACGAGGCCGTGGCCGCCGCCGTCGAGCTGACGCCGCGCGCGTGCGGGTCGGTCGTGCTCGGCTGCACGCACTACCCCCTGGTCTCCGACCGGATCACGCGCAGCCTGCCCGACGGCGTCACGCTGTACGACAGCGCCGAAGCCGTCGCCCGCCAGGCCCTCCGCAGGCTCGGCGCCCCGGACACATCCTCCGGTACACCCGGCCGCGTTCAGGCCGTCGCGTCCGGCCGCCCCTCGGCCCTGCCGCCCGCCGCGCACCGCTACGCCGTGGGCCGGGCCCTGGCCGCGGAGGCGCCGATGCCGCTCGAATCGCTCTCGCCCGCGGTGTCGGTCGTCCGCGGCTCGGCGAACGGGTCGCTGGTGCCGGAGTGACCGGACGGTGCCCGTTCAGCGGTCCGCGGAGCGGTCGTGCGTCTCGGCGAGCCGCGACCCGCGGAGCATGAACCACGCGGCGACGGCGGCCGCGACGAGGACCGCCGCGCCGACCCCGGCGGCGATCCGCAGGCCGTCGAGGAACGCGTCCTGCGCCGACGCCGTCAGCGCGGTGCCCAGCCCGTTCGGAAGGGTGCCCGCCGCGCCGACCGCCCCCGCGAAGGAGTCGTTGGCCGCGTGCGCCGCGGCGCCGTCGACGCCGGGCGGGACGACGAGGTGCCCGCGGTACACGCCGGTGATCACCGAGCCGAGCAACGCGATGCCGAGCGCCGCGCCCAGCTCGTACGCCGTCTCCGAAATCGCCGACGCCGCACCCGCGTTCTCCTTCGGCGCGCTCGACATGATCAGATCGGCGGTCACCGTGAACGACAGCCCGGCGCCCAGCCCCACGAACAGCAGCGCGGTGCCCACCAGCAGATAGGGCGAGCCGTCGTCCAGCGCCACCAGCGCGCCCAGCGCCAGGCCGACCGCCGCCAGACCCCCGGTGACGACGAAGCGCGGCGAGACGCGGCGCGCGATCAGCCCGGCCACGACGCCGGTGAACACGGCGCCGACGGTGGCCGGGAGTTCGGCCAGCCCCGCGCGGAGCGGGCTGAGGCCCTCGACGAGCTGGAAGTACTGCGACAGGAAGAACACCACGCCGGACAGGCCGAACACGGTGAGCAGGTCGGCCAGCACCGCACCCGAGAAGTTGCGGCTGCGGAACAGCCGCATGTCGAGCAGCGGGATCCGCAGCGCGAACTGACGCCGCGTGAACCACACCAGCGCGCCCACGCCCAGCGCGCCCGCCGCCACCGCCTCCGCGTGGAGGCCCTCGGCGGCGGTCTCCTTCACGGCGTACACCACCGCGATCATGCCGACCAGGGACAGCAGCGCGCTGGGGACGTCCCACGGGCCGGGGTCCGGATTGCGCGACTCCGGAAGGACCCTGGCGCCCACGACGATCAGCAGCGCCATGACCGGCAGGTTGATCATGAAGACCGAGCCCCACCAGAAGTGTTCCAGCAGCAGCCCGCCCACCACCGGCCCGACCGCCGCGCCGGCCATCGACATCGCGCCCCAGATGCCGATCGCGAAGCTGCGCTCGCGCGGGTCCGGGAACAGGTTGCGGATCAGCGCGAGCGTCGACGGCATGAGCGTCGCCCCCGCGACACCCATCGCCGCACGGGCCGCGATCAGCGCCTCGGCGCTCGGCGCGTACGCCGCGGCCACCGACAGCAGGCCGAACGCCGCCGACCCCCACAGCAGCAGGCGCTTGCGGCCCAGCCGGTCGCCGAGCGTGCCCATCGACACCAGCAGGCCCGCGATGACGAAGGAGTACGCGTCCCCGATCCACAGCAACTGCGAGCCCGACGGCTGGAGGTCCGCACTGAGGAACGGCACGGCGAGGCCCAGCACGGTCGCGTCGATCGCGACCAGCAGCACGGCCAGGGTCAGCACGGTCAGCGCGAGCCATCGACCGGGATGCGCGTCACCGCCTTCAGCACGCGCGGTCGCGGCAGTCGTACCCGGGGGACCGGCGGGGGAACGCGTCGAGGCGTCGGCGGACAGGTGGTTCACGGGGAGTTCTCCTGAGAATTGCCCGCACAGCCCCCAGGGGGACGCGCGGACGCGGCCTACGCCGACGACGCGGACGACGCCGACGAACCGGCCTTCGACAACAACGCGGCTTTCGACAACAACGCGGCTTTCGACAACAACGCGGCCTTCACGATCGACACGCTCTACGACTCGCCGCGCAGCACGCCGCCCAGCAGCAGTTCGACGACCGCGCGCGGTGCCTCGCGCCGCGCGAGCCGTCCGTCCCGCACCGCCCACCCGGCACCCACCGCCAGTGAGAACGTCGCCTCACTGATCCACTGCGCGGGCAGGTCGACACGGATCGACCCGGCCAGTTGGCCCTGCTGTACGACCTCCGTCACGCGCCCGTCGATCCGCTCCCACGCGGCGTCGATCTCGGGCACGTCCAGCAGCGCGTTCTCGCCGTAGAGGAAGCCGAGGAACTCGGCGATCGGCATCAACTCGTCGACGAGCCGCCGCAGCGCATCCCCGGCGTCCCCCTCGTCGATGCGCGCCGCGTCGACCGCCGCCTCCACCTGTTCGAGCGCACGTGCGCCGAGAGCCAGGGCAAGGGCGTCGCGACCCGGATAAAGCCGGTGCAGGGTCGCACGACTGATCCCGGCGGCGCGCGCGATCTCGTCCATCGAGGACGCCGGACGCCGGATCAACTGCGTGGCCGCTTCGCGCAGCACGTGTTCACGATCAGTGGACATGAATCGACGATACCTCATATGAGACAAACTTGTCTCATCAGATCCATGTGCGATTCGAGACCGAGAGCCGGGTGCGACCGTCGTGCTTCCGTGGTGGAGGCGGTGGTGGTAGCAAGAACTTGACCGGAGCAGGGAAAACCGGTTTTCTCTGGTGCTGTGTGCGCGGTTTGCCGCGGCGCATCCATGGCACAGGCGACGACGGCACGGAGGCCCGATGTCCGACAACCCGACCAGCACCGCAGACGACGCAGGGCGAGGCGCCGCGCGCGACGCGTTCGACCTGACCGGACGTGTGGCGATCGTGACCGGTGGCAGCCGCGGCATCGGTCTGGCCATCGCCAAGGGGTTCGCGGCCCGCGGTGCCAAGGTCGTGGTGGCCAGCCGCAAGGCGGACGCGTGCGACGCGGCGGTCAAGGACATCGAGGCGGCGGGCGGCCAGGCGCTGGCGGTCGCGACGCACATGGGCGAGCTCGACGCGTTGCAGAATCTCGTGGACCGTACCGTTGGGCACTTCGGCGGCATCGACATCGTGGTCAACAACGCCGCCAACCCGCTCACCCAGCCGATCGGGCAGTACACCCCGGAGGCGTGGGAGAAGTCCTTCCAGGTGAACCTGCGCGGCCCGGTCTTCCTGACCCAGTACGCGCTGCCGCACCTGCGCCGCAGCACCGTCGGCGCGTCCGTCATCAACGTGATCAGCGCCGGGGTCTTCCTGCGCTCCGAGCCCACGTCGCTGTACGCGTCGGCGAAGTCCGGCCTGCTGGCCTTCACCCGTTCCGCGGCCGGCGCCCTCGCCACCGAGAACATCCGGGTCAACGCGCTGGCCCCGGGCACCGTCGACACCGACATGGTGCGCAACAACACGCCCGAGGCGGTCGCGTCGATGACCAAGTCGTCGCCGATGGCGCGCATGGCCACACCGGAGGAGATGGTCGGCCCCGCGCTGCTGCTCGCCTCGGATGCGGGCAGCTACATCACCGGCCAGGTGATCAGCGCCGACGGCGGGCTGACGGTGCACTGACACAGTACGGAGCGAACGCGCCGAGGGGGGGGGGGGGGGGGGGGGGGGGGGGGGGGGGGGGGGGGGGGGGGGGGGGGGGGGGGGGGGGGGGGGGGGGGGGGGGGGGGGGGGGGGGGGGGGGNTGACACAGTACGGAGCGAACGCGCCGAGGTCGGCAAGTCCCTGAACGGTTCAGGGACTTGCCGACCTCGGAGGTTGTGGTCGAACGGTCAGCCCCCGGTCGGCACCGGGGTCTCGTCGCGGGTGGTGTCGGATTCGCTGCCCGCGTTCGCGGGGTCGGTCGCGGTGGGTGAGTCGTCGGGCACGGTGTCACCCGGGTCGGACGCCCCCGTACCGCTCGGCGGAACGTGCCGCAGGGCCACCAGCACCAGCCCCACCAGCGCGACGATCAAGGCCGTGGCCACCACCGAGACCGCCCCCAGGCCGCTCACGAACGCGTCGCGCGCCGGCTCCATCAGTGCCTGCCCGACGTCGTCCGGCAGTTCCGCGGCCGCCGCGTGCGCCGCGGCCATCGAGTCCTCCGCGGCGCTCGCCGCATCGGCCGGGACCGACTCCGGGATCTTCCCCGACAGTTCGTCGCGGTAGACCGCGGTGCCGATGCTGCCGATCACCGCCACGCCGAACGCGATGCCCAACTCGCCGCCCGTGGAGTGCATCGCGGACGCCGAACCGGCCTTCTCCGGCGGGGCCGAGCCCACCACCAGGTCGGTGGCCAGCGCCATTTCCGGGCCGGTCCCGGCGTACAGCAGGATGAAGCCGGTGATCATGACCGCCAGGCCGCCGTCGCCGACCTGGGTGAGCAGGGCGTAGCCGACCGCGGAGACCAGCATCGAGACGGCCAGGACGTACGCGGGGCGCACTCGCCGGGTGAGCACCGGCGCGAGCATCGACGTGCCGATCAGCGCGAGCGAGCCCGGCACCAGCCACAGTCCCGACTCCAGCGGAGACAGTTCCTCGACCAGTTGCAGGTACTGCGTGATGAACAGGTACGTCCCGCCCAGCGCCGCGCCCACCAGCGCGCTGGTGCCCAGGGCCGCGCTGAAGGAGCGGTTGGAGAACAGGCTCAGGTCCAACAGCGGGTTCGCCAGGCGGCGCTGCCGCAGCGCGAACCACACGCCCATGACCGCGCCGAGGACCAGCGCGCCGACCGAGACGCCGTCCACGCCGTGCTTGGCCATCTGCTTGATGCCGTAGACGACCGGCAGGATCGCGGCCATCGACAGCACGACGCTCACCAGGTCGAGGCGGCCCGCCCCGGGGTTGCGGTAGTCCGGCAGCACCAGCGGACCGGCGACCAGCAGCACGCCCATGATCGGGACCGCGAGCAGGAACACCGAGCCCCACCAGAATGCCTCCAGCATCAGCCCGCCGATGACCGGGCCGAGCGCGATGCCGACCGAGAACGCCGCGGCCCAGATGCCCATCGCGAAAGCCCGCTGCCGCGGATCGCGGAACAGCGCGGCGGTCAGCGACAGCGTGGACGGCATGATGGCCGCGCCGGCCACGCCCAGCAGGGCCCGGGCGGCGATCAGGGACTCCGCGCTGGGCGCGTATGCCGCGAGCAGCGACGCCGCGCCGAACGCCACCGCCCCGGCCAGCAGCACCTTGCGTCGGCCTATGCGGTCGCCCAGCGTGCCCATGGTCACCATCAGCCCGGCGAGCATGAAGCTGTAGATGTCCATGATCCACAGCATCTGGGTACTGCTCGGATCAAGATCCGCGCTCAGTTGTGGTGCCGCGAGATAGAGCAGCGTGACGTCGAAGGACAGCAGCAGCGTCGCGAGAGCGAGGACGGCCAGGCCCAGCCACGCGCGGCGGTCGGCCTTTGCCGGGACATCGGTGCCTGCGGAGGCGGTGACATGCATGACGGACTCCTGGGAGCGGGGACGGGAGGACCGGCGCGGCCCCGTCGGGGCGTTCGGCCGAGGTTCCGGACGGGTTTGGACGGCGTTTGGACGGCGTTTGGACGGAAGTCGGAACGGCCGCGGCGGGGGCCGGGGGCTCCGGTCGGCCGCCGTGTGCCGCCGACAACCGCACACTGCCGAGCCGGACTTCGGATCGGCTTACGGTCGGCTTCGGGTTGCCTGCGTACGGCTGCGAGGGCTGCTTCCGGGACGGCTGACGGGTCCCTCGCCCGGGTTGCCGCAGGGCCACCGCGCCCGGGTATTCCCGCAGGTCATCCCACGCGCGGGCCCGGCACCGGCGCGCCCGGGTGCACTACGGTGACGGGATGCGCTTCGGAGTCCTGGGTCCCCTGGAGGTGTGGACCGCCGACGGGAGCCCGGTGCGGGTTCCCGAGCTGAAGGTGCGTACGCTCCTCGCCGCCCTCCTCGCCGAGCGCGGCCGCGCCGTCTCCGCCGACGCCCTCGTCGACCACCTGTGGGGCGACGCCCTCCCGGCCAACCCCGCCAACGCGCTCCAGGCCAAGGTCTCCCAACTGCGCCGTGCCCTCGACGAGGCGAGTCCGGGCGCCCGCGACCTGGTGGTCTCGCGGCGTCCCGGCTACCTGCTCGCCGCCGACGGCAGCCGTCCCGACTCTGCGAGCCCCGACCCCGCGCGCCGCAACGATCCGGACACCGCGACCCTCGACGCCGACGCCTTCGCGGCGCTCGTCGCCCGCGCCCGCGACACGGACGATCCGCGTACCCGCGCGGACCTGCTCACCGACGCCCTCGCCCTCTGGCGCGGCCGGGCGCTCGCCGACTTCGGCGACCTGCCGTTCGCCCGTGCCTGGGCCGACCGGCTGGAGGACGAGCGGTTGACCGCCCTGGAGGAACGCGCCGAAGCCCGGCTCGCCCTCGGCGAACACCGCCTCCTGGTCGCGGAACTTGCCGCGCTCGCCGCGCAACACCCGTTGCGCGAACGCCTGCACGCCGCCCACCTGCGCGCCCTCTACGGCGCCGGACGCCAGAGCGAGGCCCTCGACGGCTTCCTCGGCCTCCGCACCCGCCTCGCCGAGGAACTCGGCGTCGACCCGGGCCCGGAACTACTCGCCCTGCACCAGGCGATCCTGGCGCAGGACCCCGCGCTCGACCCGCCGCAGGCCGCCGACCGGCCGCCGCGCCGCCGCAGCAACCTGCCGACCGCGCTGACCACGCTCGTCGGACGCGACCAGGCCGTCCGGGACGTCGCGGCGCTGCTGGCGGACGGGCGCCTCATCACCCTCACCGGGCCGGCGGGCGTCGGCAAGACGCGCCTTGCGCTGGCGACGGCGCAGGGTACGGCCGAGGCGTACCCCGACGGGGTCTGGCTGGTCGAACTCGCGGGCCGGATCCCGGCCTCCGAGTGCGTCTGCGACGTCGCCGACATCGCGGAGGTGATCGCGACCGTCCTCGACCTGCGCGACGACATACGCGAGGACCTCAAGGGCGCGGTGGGGCGCAGCAACGTGTCCGTCGTCGAACGCCTCGCCGCCGCACTGCGCGGGCGCGACCTCCTGCTGGTGCTCGACAACTGCGAGCACGTGATCCAGCCCGCCGCCGACGTGGTCGCGGCGCTCCTGAGCAGCGGACCGGGTCTGACGGTGCTGGCGACCAGCCAGGAGGCGCTGGCCGTGCCGGGGGAGGTGCAGTGGCCGGTCCCGCCGCTGAGCCTGCCCGCGGCGTTCCCGCGGGCGCGTCGGGGCGGGGGAGGCGGGACGGACCTGCCGGGACACGCCGGCGAGCACCCGGCCGACGCGGGCCGCCTGCCCGGCGCGCACCGCGGGCCCGATCCGGAGCCTGCGCCCGGCTTGGACCGTGTGTACGGCACAGATGCTGTGCCCGGCTCGGACCGCGCGCACGGCCGGGGTCGCGTGCTCGGCTCGGATCCCGCGCACGGCCGGGGTCGCGTGCTCGGCTCGGATCCCGCGCACGGCCGGGGTCGCGTGCTCGGCTCGGATCCCGCGCACGGCCGGGGTCGCGTGCTCGGCTCGGATCCCGCGCACGGCCGGGGTCGCGTGCTCGGCTCGGATCCCGCGCACGGCCGGGGTCGCGTGCTCGGCTCGGATCCCGCGCACGGCCGGGGTCGCGTGCTCGGCTCGGATCCCGCGCACGGCCGGGGTCGCGTGCTCGGCTCGGATCCCGCGCACGGCCGGGGTCGCGTGCTCGGCTCGGATCCCGCGCACGGCCGGGGTCGCGTGCTCGGCTCGGATCCCGCGCACGGCCGGGGTCGCGTGCTCGGCTCGGATCCCGCGCACGGCCGGGGTCGCGTGCTCGGCTCGGATCCCGCGCACGGCCGGGGTCGCGTGCTCGGCTCGGATCCCGCGCACGGCCGGGGTCGCGTGCTCGGCTCGGATCCCGCGCACGGCCGGGGTCGCGTGCTCGGCTCGGATCCCGCGCACGGCCGGGGTCGCGTGCTCGGCTCGGATCCCGCGCACGGCCGGGGTCGCGTGCTCGGCTCGGATCCCGCGCACGGCCGGGGTCGCGTGCTCGGCTCGGATCCCGCGCACGGCCGGGGTCGCGTGCTCGGCTCGGATCCCGCGCACGGCCGGGGTCGC
The DNA here is from genome assembly GCF_051388915.1 of Yinghuangia sp. YIM S09857. Lineage (NCBI taxonomy): Bacteria > Bacillati > Actinomycetota > Actinomycetes > Kitasatosporales > Streptomycetaceae > Yinghuangia > Yinghuangia sp. YIM S09857. Next base: position 225,870 of record NZ_JBPKBH010000004.1, read on the forward strand.
GTGCTCGGCTCGGATCCCGCGCACGCCACCGAGTGGAGGCACCGACCGGATCGCGCGTCCGCCGCGGCCCCCGTGCCCGGCACCGACCACCCGCCCCGGCCGGACGGCACCGACGTTCCCTCGAACACGAGCCCAGCGCCCGACGGCGACCTGCGAACCATGGCCGAGGCCGGGGCCGTACGCCTGTTCCTGGACCGCGCCGCCGCCGCGGCCCCCGTGCCCGGCACCGACCACCTGCCCCGGCCGGGCGGCACCGACGTTCCCTCGAACGCGAGCCCAGCGCCCGACGGCGACCTGCGAACCATGGCCGAGGCCGGGGCCGTACGCCTGTTCCTGGACCGCGCCGCCGCCGCGGCCCCCGTGCCCGGCACCGACCACCTGCCCCGGCCGGGCGGCACCGACGTTCCCTCGAACGCGAGCCCAGCGCCCGACGGCGACCTGCGAACCATGGCCGAGGCCGGGGCCGTACGCCTGTTCCTGGACCGCGCCGCCGCCGCGGCCCCCGTGCCCGGCACCGACCACCCGCCCAGGCCGGGCGGCACCGACGTTCCCTCGAACGCGAGCCCAGCGCCCGACGGCGACCTGCGAACCATGGCCGAGGCCGGGGCCGTACGCCTGTTCCTGGACCGCGCCGCCGCCGCGGCCCCCGGTTTTGTCCTCGATGCGGACACCGCGCCCGCCGTCGCCACCATCGTCCGGCGCCTCGACGGCATTCCTCTCGCCCTCGAACTCGCCGCGACCCGCGTACGCGCGCTCGGCGTCCACGAGTTGGCGGCCCGCCTCGACGACCGCTTCCGCGTGCTCGCCGCAGGCCGCCGCGGCGGCCCCGCCCGGCAACAGACCCTGCGCGCCGCCATCGACTGGAGCTGGGACCTGCTCGGCGGCCCCGAACGCGCCGTGCTGCGCCGCCTCGCGGTGCACGCCGACGGCAGCACGCTCGACGCCGCGGAACAGGTGTGCGCGGGCGGCGAGGTGGCGTCCGCCGACGTCGCCGACGCACTCGCCCGCCTCGTCGACCGGTCGCTCGTCACGGTGGCCGCCGGTACGCGGGCCGCCGGTCGCCCGCGCTACCGCCTGCTGGAGTCGGTCGCCGAATACTGCCTCGAACGCCTCCGCGAGGCCGACGAGTTCGCCGCGACCGCGGACCGCCACCACCGCTACTTCGCCGACCTCGCGGTCCGCGCCGAGCCGCACCTGCGCGGCCCCGAGCAGCGCCGCTGGCTCGAACGTCTGGACGCCGAGAACGCCAACCTGCGCCGCGCCGTCGAACACGCCGCCGCGCACGGCGACGCCGCGGGCGCGCTGCGCCTGGCCGCGGCCGCCACCTGGCCCTGGTACCTCCGCGGCCGCCCTCGCGAGGCGCGCCGCGCCCTCGACGCCGCGCTGTCCGCCTCCGGCGACGCGCCCGAGGCGCTGCGCACCCGCGCGGTCGTGCTGCACGCCGCCGTACGCATGGCCGCCGATGTCGACCCGAGCGGCCTGGCGCCCGCACGGAACGCGCTCGCGACCCTCGACGGCGCCGGTCTCGACGCGGACGCCGCTCGGGACGTGGCGTACGCCGAACTCCTGCTGGCCACCGCCTTCTGGTGGTACGGCGACTCGTCCGACAGCCGCGGCATCTGCGCCCGGGCCCTCGCCACGCTGCGCGGGCTCGGCGACCAGTGGGGGATCGCCGTCGCGCTGAGCCTGACCGCGTACGGGATGCAGGTCGACGGCGACCTCGCCGCCTGCCGCCGCTACGCGGAGGAGAGCCACCGGCTGTTCACCCGCCTCGGCGACCGCTGGGGCGTGCTGCGCGCGGGCGACACACTGGGCAACCTCGCCGAGGTGCGCGGCGACTACGCGGAAGCGGCGGCCGTCGCCCGCGACGGGCTGCGCATCGCGGAGGAACTGGGGCTGTGGGCCGAGTACTCCGGCAGGCTCGCTCTGCTCGGGCGGTACGCCCTGCTCGCCGGCGACTTCGCCGAGGCCGACGCGCACCACGAGGGCGCGCTGCGCATCGCGCACGACCTGGACGACGAACCGGCCGCGATGTTCGCCGAGATGGGCCTCGCCCTCGCCGCGCGCCGCCAGGGCCGGTTCGCGGACGCCGAGCGCATCCTGCTGCGCTGGCGCGACTGGTCGCACGCCAACGACGGTCCGCCGGGCGTCGCCATCACCGCCGCCGAACTCGGCTTCATCGGCGAACTCCGGGGCGACGCGGCGGAGGCGGAGCGGTACCACCGCGAGGGTCTCTCGGCCGCCCGCCGGGTCGGCGACCCGCGCATGCTCGCACTTGCGTACGAAGGGCTCGCGGGAGTCGGTGCCCTCGCGGGCGACCCGGCGCGTGCCGCGGCCCTCCTCGGCGCCGCCCACCGCGCCCGCACCTCGACCGGCCACCCCCTGGCCGCCGCCGAACGCGCCGACGTGGACCGCATCGAGTCGTCCGCCCGCAAGGCCCTCGGCGACGAAGCCTATGACGCGGCGTTCGCAACCGGATTCGCACCCGGATCGGACATCGGGACGGACGTGGAAGCTCCCGCCTTCGCGGCGGGCGCGACAGCGACGAGATGGGGCTGACCAGCGCGCCCCGCCGACCGTTGCCCGGTCACAGCAACGGCCACGCGGTGCTCGCGGCGGAGAACCGCACCTTCTACTCCGACTCCGGGGAGCTGTGACCGCAAAGGTTCACCGGCTCCCGGCGCGCCGGGCCTGCGGGGCCTGCGTCGGGCCCTGGCGGACCTCCTTCGCCCTCGTTCGTGCCACGCCCCGCGGCGTTGCGGGCGTGGGAGGGCCGTAGGGGCCCAGCGGGCGAGCACGGCCGAGCACGAGTCCCGGACCGGCGTAACGCGATGCACGACACCGAACACCGGGAACCGGCAAAGCCTTTCCGGTCGCAGCGCTACGCACCGACCGTCCCGTCCACACCCTCGCGCAGGAAATCGGCGTGGCCGTTGTGGCGGGCGTACTCGTGGATCATGTGGAGCATCACGAAGCGGAGCGACACGTCCTGGCCCCAGCGTGCCTGATGGCCCGTCACCTCCAGCGACTCCGCGGCGGCCTCGATGCGCCGCGCGTGCGCGACCTCGGTGTGCCACGCGTCGAACGCCTCGTCGCGCGTCGAGGCCGAGCCGTCGTACGCGGCCTGGTAGTCGCCCTCGGCGGACCAGCGCAGCGGGATGTCCTCGCCGTTCATCACCCGGCGGAACCACGTGCGCTCGACCTCGGCCATGTGCCGGACGAGCGCCATGAGCGACAGCGTCGACGGCGGCATCGAGCGCTCGCGCATCTGCCCGGTGTCGAGCCCGTCGCACTTCCAGGCGAGTGTCGCGCGGTGGTAGTCGAGGTACGCCCGCAGCATCTCGCGCTCGCCGCCGAGGTACGGCGGGTCGACGCGCCGGGTGGTGCCGTTCGTTGTGCTCATGGGTCCCGACTTTAGGCCGTGTCTGCCGGATCTTTGCACCGCGGACGGCCCCTGGACACCGCGCCTCGCGGCGTTGCGGACGCTTGCGGGTACGAGCGAGTACGAGCTTCGGGTCTGTGCTTGGGAGGGCCGCCAGGCCCGGCAAGCTCACCCGGCCCTACTGCGCGCAGACCAACGGCAAAGTCGAACGCTTCAACCGCACCCTGCTCGACGCATGGGCCTGCCTGCGGCCCTGCACCAGCAACCAGGAACGCGCCGAGCAACTCGGCGCGTTCCTCCACACCTGCAACCACCATCGCTGCCACACCGCACTCGTCGGCCAACCCCCATCAGCCGCGTGAACAACGCTGCGGGTCAATGCATCCAGTCGGACGTCGCGGCCACGCGGAGCGGGCGGCTACGCCGACGGTGCGCCCGGGATCGGGAAGATCATGCATGTGCTCGTCGCGTGCCCGAGGAGCCGGTCGCGGGAGTCGAGCAGTTCGGCCTCGGCCATCGCGGTGCGGCGGCCCGCCGAGCGGACGCGCCCGACCGCGCGGATGCGGCCGGTGTCGGAGCCGATCGGCCGCAGGAAGCGGGTCGACAGGTCGAGCGAGGTGTAGGCCACGCCGGCGGGCAGGGTGGAGTGCACGGCGCAGCCGGCGGCGGAGTCGAGCAGCGTCGCGTACACCCCGCCGTGCACGCTGCCGATCGGGTTGTAGTGCTCCTCGCCCGGCGTCATGGAGAACACCGCGCGGCCGTGCTCGACCTCGTCGAGGGTGAAGCCGAGCGTCGCGGCGATCGGGGGAGGCGGGAAGCGGCCCGCGAGCATCGCGTGGAGGAATTCGAGCCCCGCCATCGACGCGGCGCCCCCGGCGGTCACCGCCGGGTCGTCCCATTCGTAGGTGCGCGACCTGCCCATGTTCAGCTCCTCGGATTCCACCTGTCTGGCTACGAAAAATGAAGCCAGATGAGTACCCTACCCCCATGGACACCCGTGCGGACAACCAGGTGCGCCCGCCGGCGCGCGCGGACGCGGCCGCCGAATTGGGCTGGCTGGCCATCGACGCGGAGAACTGCCCGGTCCGGCGCACGCTGGACGTGGTGGGGGAGAAGTGGTCGCTGCTGATCCTGCGCGACGCGGTCAACGGCGTACGCCGGTTCGACGACTTCCGGCGGCACGTCGGCATGTCCGACGCGGTGCTCTCCGACCGGCTGCGCAAGCTGACGGCGAGCGGCCTGCTGGAGACGCGGCCCTACCGCGAGCCGGGCGCGCGGTCCCGTCTGGAGTACCGCGTGACGGCCAAGGGCTGGGAGCTGTGGCCGGTGCTGCTCGCGCTCAAGCAGTTCGGCGACCGGCACCACGGCGATCCGGCGGGCCTCATGCTCGAAATCCGGCACACCGACTGCGGCGCGCCGGTGCACGTGACCGTGGCGTGCGCCGACGGGCACACGCACCTGACGCACCGCGACGTGACGGTACGCCCCGGCCCGGCCGCGCGGCCGCTCGCCGACCCGGAGCACTGAGCCGTTTCGCGGACCCGGTTCAAGGACCCGAGGTACGGACCCAGCCGAAACGGCCCGCGGGAGGTCGCCGCGCGCCCCCGCACGCGGCCGGACGCCGGGCACCCTCCGCTAGACCGACCGCTCCCGCCCGACGTCCGGCCCCGCCGAACCGGCGTCCGGCGGCTCCGCGTCCGCGTCGAGAGCAGCCAACGCGGCGCCCGCCGCGTCGAGTTCGTCTTCGTTGAAGACCCGGACTCCCGCGCGCCGCAGTGCCGCCGCCGCGACTCCCTCGCCGGTGACGCGCGTGCCGGTGAACGTGCCGTCGTACGCCTCGCGGTTCCCGCACGACGGGCTGCGCGCCTTCAGCACCGCCACGCGGATGCCGTACCGCGCCGTCAACTCCAGGCAGATCCGGGCGCCTTCGAGATACGGCCCGGTCACGTCGGCGCCCTCGTGCGTCAGGACCCGCTCCTCGCCGTCGAGTACGCGCGAGCCCTGCCCGCCCGGGATCTCCGCGCGCAGCCGGGGTGTCGGCAGGCCGCCCTCGACCTCGGGGCAGACCGGCACCACACGGCCCTCCGCCTCCCAGGCCGCGAGCGGCGCGAGCCGCTCCTGCGCGCCGCCGTCGTAGCGCACCCGGTGCCCGAGCAGGCAGCGGCTGACCAGGACCTTGTGCTTCGCGCCGACGGGCGGTGTCACGGCGGCCTCCTCCTCGGATCCTCCCGGCAGCGTACGCCCGCTCCCGCTCCCGCTCCCGCCCCCGTCGCCCGCGACCGGGTCAGGGCTCGACGACGACCTTGATCGCGCCGGTCGACCGGTCCGCGGCGACCCGGAAGGCCTCGGCGGCGTCCTCCAGCGGGAAGCGGTGCGTGACGACCGCGGCGGCGATGTCCGGGCGCGCGGCGAGCATGCCCGCGGCCGCGTCGACGTCGCGCACGCCGTGCTCGTCGGCGCCGTACGCCATCGACATCACGACGCGCACCTCCTTGAGGAACGCCGGGAGGAACGCCAGCGGCAGGTCGCCCTCGTGCAGTGCGGCGATCGACAGCGTGCCGCCGGGAGCCAGCAGGCCGACCGCGTCGGCCAGCGCCCCCGCGGTTCCGGCCGCGTCGATGACCACGTCGTAGCCGGCCGCGGGCGAGCCCTGCGGACCGGGCGAGCCCGCCGAGCCGGACGGCAGGACGGTCGCGCCGAGCCGCCGTCCCGCCTCCACGCGCTCGGCGCGCCGTGCGGACAGGGCGACTTCGTCCGCGCCGAGCGCCTGCGCGGCCGCGACCGCGAGGAGGCCGATCGCGCCGCCGCCGACCACCGCGACGCGGCTGCCCGGGACCACGCCCGCGATGCGTGCGGCACGCCAGGCCACGGCGGAGGGCTCGACCAGGCACGCGTCCCGGACCGGCAGGCCGTCCGGGAGCGGGACCAGGGCGGACGCGGGCACGGCGTACCGTTCGGCCATGCCGCCGTCGATCGTCATGCCCGGTACGCGCAGGTGCACCTCGGCGCAGCGGTTGCGGTGGCCGGCGGCGCACTGGGCGCATGTGCCGCAGCCGAAGACCGCCTCGACGGCGTAGGCCGCGCCGTCCGCGCCGACGCCCGCGAGCTCGTGTCCGAGAAGCAGGGTGCTGCCCATCGCGAGGTAGCCGAGGTCGGATCCGCAGATCCCGGCCGCGACGAGTTCGATCTCGCGATCCGCGCCGGGTACGCCCGGCACCTCGCCGACGTCGACCACCTCGACCGCCGCCCCGCCGCCGTCCGTGCCTGTGCCCCTGCCCCGCACTGCGCGCATCTCGCCGACCTCCGGTTGTTCGGACTCTCCATCATCGTGGTCGAGATATCGAACCATGGCCGGGTCGCGGGGTCGACGTCGGATGGCCGCGTCCGGTTGCCGGGGCGGATGGGACGTGTGAGGTTGGTGGTTAACAAGTTGTTTTGCAGCTTTTGTCGCTCCGACCGCCATCAGGTAGATCCGCGTAGCGCCGTGAAGCGAGGTCCCGTGAAACGCCGACTGTCTGCGGCGGCCCTGTGTGCGGCCGTTCTGGTGTCCGTGTCCGCGTGCTCGGACGACGACGAGTCGCCCGAGGCGAAGGCGTCCAAGTCGGCGAGCGCGGCGGCGACCGCGGCATGCGGCGACCTCGACCGCCTGAAGCAGGACACCGACGCCCTGACCTCGCTCGACCCGGCGACGACCAGCAAGGAGCAGGTCAGGGGCGCGGTCGACAAGGTCAAGGACGACTTGTCGGCGCTCGCCGAGTCGTCCGGCAACCTCAATTCGGCGAGTGGCGCGGCCGTCAAGGTGGCGGCGGACGCGGTGAAGTCGGTGCTGGAGTCGGTCGACGACAGTTCGACCGTCCAGCAGACCGTCGACGCGCTGAAGGCGCCGCTCGCGACGCTGAGGGGCACGCTGAACAGTGCTCGCAGCGGGCTCAAGTGCCCGTAGTGTCGCGCTTCCCGCGGCCGGGCGTCCCTTCACTTCGCAGGCGTGTGCGCCTAGCATGCACGAACTTTCGACGCCTGGGGACGAATAGTCGTCCCCTCGCGTGCTTGTTCGCCGGGATGTCGTAGGGGAGTGGTGCGTGTGCTGGGAGCCGACGACCTGGTGTTGTGCGCCGGGACGGTGCTGGGCAGCGGCTTCCGCGAGCGCGCCGAGGCGGCCTCGGCGGCCGGTTTCTCCGGCATCACGCTCTGGGCGCAGGACTGGCAGGGCGCGCTCGACGAAGGACTGACCGTCGCCGACATGCGCGCGATCCTCGCCGACAACGGCCTCTCCATCGGGGAACTGGACGCGGTCACCGACTGGTTGCCCCGCGACCGGGACGCCGCCTCGGACGCCGACGCCGCCGGATTCGCCGTCCCCGCCGACGTGTTCTGGGAGATGGCCGAAGCCCTCGGCGCGCGCTCGCTCAACGTGGTCGAGATCGCCGGGGCGGCGGTCGAGGCCGGACGCGCCGCCGAGGCGTTCGCGGGCCTGTGCGACCGGGCGGCCGACTTCGGGCTGGTGGTCCACCTGGAGTTCCTGCCCTGGTCCGGCATCCCCGACATCAGCGCGGCGGCCGCGATCGTCGACCTCGCCGCGCGGCCGAACGGCGGGATCCTGCTCGACACCTGGCACCTCTACCGCTCCGGCGGAACCGCCGCCGACCTCGTGCCGGACCTCGCGCGGCGGGTCAACGGCATCCAGATCAGCGACGCACCCGCGCCGGGCGTGGCGCCCGAGGAGCAGGCGGACGGCGGCGCCGAGTCCGCGGGTGGGGCGCGAGCCATGGACCTGATGGACGAGACCATGCACCGCCGTCTCCTGCCCGGACAGGGCGGCGCCGACGTGGCCGCAGTGGTCGCCGCGCTGCGCGCTGCCGGGGTGGACGCGCCTGTGGGCGTCGAGGTGTTCAGCGACGAACTGGCCCGGCTCGGCACGGCCGGTGCCGCGAAGGCCGCCGCTGCGGCAGCCCGGGACGTACTCGCTCGTTGACGCGTTGACCTGTTGACCTCTCGACCCCTTGACCGGTTGATCCTTCGGCCCGTGACAAGGGCGCGTCGGTGTGGGCGGTACGCCGGGCAGTGCGTGTAGCGGCCACGCAGTGGCACGATGGCCCGATGGTGGAGACCGAGCACAGCGACGCGCAGGTGGCCGGATTCTGGCAGGGGCTCGGCCTTCCCGGCCTGATCGACGTACACACGCACTTCATGCCGCAGCGCGTGCTCGCCAAGGTGTGGGCCTACTTCGACCGCGCGGGGCCGCTCACCAGCAAGCCGTGGCCCATCGCGTACCGCATCGAGGAGGACAAGCGGGTCGCCCGGCTGCGCGAGTTCGGGATCCGCCGGTTCACCGCGATGCTCTACCCGCACAAGCCCGACATGGCCGCGTGGCTGAACGCCTGGGCCGCGGACTTCGCCGCCCGGACCTCCGACTGCCTGCACACTGCGACGTTCTTCCCGGAGCCGGACGCGCGGGCGTACGTCGAACGCGCGATCGGCGACGGCGCGCGCGTGTTCAAGGCGCACCTCCAGGTCGGCGCGTACGACCCCAACGACCCGCTGCTCGACTCCGTCTGGGGGCTCCTCGCCGAGGCGGGGATCCCGGTCGTCACCCACTGCGGCTCGGGGCCGATGCCCGGCAAGCACACCGGTCCCGGCCCGATCGCCGAACTGCTCGCGCGGCACCCGGGGTTGCCCATGATCGTCGCGCACATGGGGCTGCCGGAGTACCGCGAATTCCTCGACCTCGTGGAGCGGTACGACGGCGTCCACCTCGACACGACCATGGCCTTCACGGACTTCACCGAGGCCGACACGCCGTTCCCGAAGGACCAGTTGCCGCGCCTCACGGACTTCGCCGACCGGATCATGCTGGGCAGCGACTTCCCGAACATTCCGTATCCGTACTACGAGGCACTGGACGCGCTGGCCCGCCTCGACCTGGGGGACGCCTGGCTGCGCGCGGTCTGCCACGACAATGCGGCCCGAATGTTCGGGCTCGGGGCCTGAGGGGGGCGCTCGGGGGCGTACTGCGTCAGGAGCCGTCGCCCGAGTGTGTCTCGTCGTACGCCTTGACCACCCGCTTGGGCGCGGTCATGCGCCACGCGTCCAGCAGCATCGCGCGCAGCTCCTCGACGTCGTCGACCGCCGTGAGGCGCACGCGGATCCAGTCGTAGTTGTCGTCGTGGCCTGCTCGCACGAAGAACTTGTCGGGCTCGGCGGCGATCAGCTCGGCGCGCTCCTCGCGCGGACATCGGAACGCGACCGCCGCGTCGTCCTCGCTCAGTGCCGCGAAGATCTTGTTGCGCACCCGGAACGTCGGGGCGTTCCAGGTGAACTTCTCGCTCGTCTCCGGCAGTGCCAGTGCCTCGCGGCGTACGTCGTTCGCGTTGGTCGCCATGCCCGAACCTCCGTCGCACCTGTGCCGCACCGGCGGCCGACCACCCCTGCGGCAACCGTATGACGCCGACCCGACACCCGCAGCCGCGCCGCTCCGGTGTGCTCCGCGCACGGCCCGACGGCCCCGCCGGGTGTGCCCCGCGGGGGATTCCTATTAATTGCTTCGATCAAGGACTATGAACCGATCAAGGCGCTCGCTACCCTCCACGGCATGATTCCCACGGTTGTCTGGGGTACCGGCAACGTCGGCCGTGCGTCGATCCGGGCCGTCGACGCGCACCCGGCGCTCACACTCGCCGCCGTCATCGTCCACAATCCCGCGAAGGTCGGCCGCGATGCGGGCGAACTCGCCGGTCTCGACCACGAGTTGGGGGTCGCCGCCACCGACGACGTGGCCGCCGTCCTCGCCGCCCGCCCGGGCGCCGTGGTGTACGCCGCCTCCGGCGACATCCGCGCCGACGACGCGCTGGACGACATCTGCCGCGCCATCCGCGCCGGCGCGGTCGTCGTCAGCCCGGCCCTCTACCCGCTGTACGACCAGCGCAACGCACCACCGGAGTTCCGCGACCCGGTGGCCGCGGCGATCGCCGAGGGCGGCGGCTCGCTGTTCTCCTCCGGCGTGGACCCGGGGTGGGGCAACGACATCCTGCCGCTGCTGATCAGCGGTCTCGGCACCACGATCGACGCGATCCGCTGCCAGGAGATCTTCGACTACACGACGTACGACCAGGAGGACTCCGTACGGCAGTTGGTCGGCATGGGCATGCCGATGGACTACGGGCCGCCCATGCTGTGGCCCGAGGTGCCGACCATGGTCTGGGGCGGCCAGATCCGCATGATGGCCCGGGCGCTCGACGTCGAACTCGAAGAGATCCGCGAGACCGTCGAGCGCCGCGCGCTGGACGAGACGGTGAACACGAGCCTGATGGGCGAGTTCGAGGCCGGAACGCAGGGCGCCGTGCGCTTCGAGGTGCAGGGCATCATCGGCGGCGAACCGCGCATCGTCATCGAGCACGTCACCCGCATCCACCCCGCATGCGCCCCGGACTGGCCCACGCCGCCCGACGGCGGCGACGGCGCGCACCGCGTGATCATCGAGGGGCGGCCGCACATCGAGGTCAGCGTCGAGGCGGTGGACGAGGGCGGCAACCGCTCGGCGGGCGGCAACGCCACCGCGGTCGGACGCCTGGTCGGCGCGATCGACTGGCTGGTCGAGGCGGAGCCGGGGCTGTACGACGCACTCGACGTCCCCCTGCGCCCGGCGGTCGGCAAGCTGGGCGGCAAGAAGGCCTGAACGGCGGCGCGCGGGGGAGTTGCCGTCGCAACCCACCCCGCGCGCCCCGCGTGCGTCGCCCCGCGCGTGCGTCGCCCCGCGGGTCGCCCCGCGCGTGCGTCACCTCGCGCGTTGCGGCGGGCGCTGGGCTGTGCGCCGGACCCGCGGGTGTGCAGGTCCGCGTCCGTTCCCGCCAATACCTCCCAGCCCCACCCCAGCGAGCCACGAACTTCGCGGCCGACTCGCGGTGGGTGGGCTGACCGCCGCCCCCGCACGCCGCCCCCGTGCGTCGCCCTGCGCGTCGCGCGTGCGTCACCTCGCGCGTTGCGGCGTGCGCTGGGCTGTGCGCCGGACCCGCGAGTGTGCCTGTCTGTGTCCATGCCCGCCCGTACCTCTCAGCCCCAGCGCCCAGCGCCCAGCGAGCCGCGAACTCTGCGGCCGACTCGCGGTCGAGTGGAGCGTTGTGATGTCTCGATTCAGCGCAGGTGTTCGCACACATCGCACGCATTTTCGATTGCACGATTCAGCGACGCCCGCGCCGCATCCGGTCGGACCTGCCGCGACCTGCCAGAATCGCTGTATGACCAAGTCGCCGCGCAAGCGCGTCCCGCGCACCGCCCCCGCCCCTGCCGCGGACGCGCAACTCGGCTCTCCCGCGCCCGCCGGAGGCGCGGAGGACGGTTCCGCGGCGACCCCGGCCGACCCCGGTCAGCCCGCCGAGGCCCCCGAAGCCGCACCCGCACCCGCGGCGGACGGCGCCGACCGCGCCGACAGCACCCGCCCGGTTTTCGGCGCGGTCACCGGCGCCGACGTGGCCCGCGCCGCCGGCGTCTCGCGCGCAACCGTCTCGTACGCCATGAACGACACCGCCGACGCCCGCATCCCCGAGGAGACCCGGCGCCGCGTCCGCGACATCGCCCGCGACCTGGGGTACGAGCCGCGCTCCGACGCGCGTTCGCTGCGCCGCGGCCGCACCGACCTGGTGGTGCTGCCCACGTACAACGTCCCGTTCGGCCGCCTGCTCAACGACTTCGTCGACGGTCTCGCGCGTGAGCTGCACAGGCTCGGCCACACGCTCATCACGTACGGCGACGCCGACGCGCACCCCGAGGCCGCCGCCCGGGCTTGGGCCGCGCTGCGCCCGGCGGCCGTCGTCGTGATGCCCAGCCGCCTGACCGAGCGTTCGACCGAGTACCTCACCGCGCGCGGCATCACCGTGGTCGCGCTGAGCATGGGCGCCGACGTCGCGCCCGGCACGTCGATGATCCTGGACGGCGAGATCGCGCACGCCGGGTACGTCGCCGGACGCCACCTCGTCGAGACCGGCCGCCGCGATATCGCGGTGGTCGTCCCGCGCGAACCCACCGTGCGCGAGACCGGTCTCGCGGTGCTTTGTCTCCGCCGTCTGGAAGGCGTCCG
>NZ_JBPKBH010000004.1:238418-270649 GCF_051388915.1 Yinghuangia sp. YIM S09857
CCGGTCTCGCGGTGCTCGGCCTCGGCCGTCTGGAAGGCGTCCGGCGCGCCGCCGCGGAGGCGCCGCACCCGGTCCGCGTCCGCGAGGTCGAGATGCACGAGACGCCCGAGGAGGCCGCCGCGGTGGTGGCGGGCGTCCGGGAGTCCGAACGGCCGCTGGATGCGCATGAACTTGAGGATGCGTTACTGGAACTGACCGAAGCCAGGGACGAAAACGGTCGGCGGCGCCGGAAGCGCAGGGTCCGCTGGGACGCGCGGGCGCGTGATCAAGTCGAGCGCGACTGCACCGAAGCGGGCCAGGAGATTCCGGACTTCGATTGGTGGTGGGACGAGGTGGCCCAAGGCGCATGGCGAACGAAGACGGCCTCGTCCGGGCCTGTGGTGGTCCACGTCAGTTCGCATCACTCCAGCAACGGCGTCGGGGGAATGAACGGCGGTGGTGGGGGATTTGACGGCGGATCGGGCGGCGGCGCGTACGGCGGATTCGGGGGCTGTTTCTGACGGTGCCGGCCGGGCGGCTCCCGGCCGGCAGCCTTGGCCGTTTTGCCAACGGCGCCGCCACGGACTCCATGGTCCTGGGGGCGGGCTGCCTCGTGTCTCCGAATTCCCGCCGGGCCCGCGGCGCCGGGCCTTGACGGCCCTCCCAAGTGGCACGCTCCGGGCCTTGACGGCCCTCCCAAGTCGCGGCGTTACGACCCTTGTCACCGGGCCTTGACGGCCTCCCAAGTCAAACCCGGGCCGAGCAGCCGCGGGCCGCGCCTTGCGAGCGCACGCACCACGGCCCGCGGGCTATCCGACGGCAATTCGAAGGCACTCCCTAGAGTTGGGTGAGCACGGCGACCGTGTAGCCGAACTTGCCTGTGCTCAGGGTCCCTGTCTTCGCCTCAAGGAACAGGTCGATGAGCTCGACTTCGTCGGCGCCGCATTCGTCCAAGAGGGCGGGCCGCACTGTCGCGTACGCCTTCTCCCACAGCGGCCAGGTCCGTCCGACCTGGAGTTCGTCGTGGACGTCCGCGACGTAGTCCACCGAAAAGCCCGCCTCTGTGGCCACGTTGGCCACATCCTCGGTGGTCATCGGCGGGCACACGCAGAACTCCTGGACCAGTAAGTCGAGTTCGTCGCGGTCCAGCTCGGCGCGGCGGCTGAAGGTGGTGACCAGCGCCCGACCGCCCGGGCGCAGTACGCGCCGCATCTCGCGCAGGGCACGCAGGGGATCGCGTACGTGGTCCAGCGTCTCCACCGCCCACACCGCGTCGAACTCGCCGTCTTCGTAGGGCAGTTTCATCACGTCGGAGTACTGGAAATGCGCGCGCTCGGTCATCCCGGCGCAGGCGGCACGGACGTTGGCGGCCCCGACCTCGACGCGGCTGACGGAGCAGCCGGTGATCCGCGTCCCGGTGAGATGGGCCAGCAGGAGCCCGGAGTGGCCGGAGCCGCAGCCGGCGTCCAGGACATGCCCGCCGTACGGTGGGGCCAGCACCCCGGCCAAGTGCCCGACCATCCGCTCCTGGGCGGCGGAAACCTCGTCGTACGGGTCGTCGAACGCCGGTGCCGTAGTGTCCGGCCACGCACCCGCGTGGCGCCCGCGGCCCTGCACCATTTCGGCGAACCAGTACCACTCGTCGAAGAACGCCCCGACCTCGCGCGCGGTCGGCAGCGACCTCGTCGGCGGGGCGGAATTGGACGAAGCTGCGGAGGTCACTGTTTCTCCTTGTCACGGGCCTGGCAGGTCGGCGTGCGTCGCGCATCGGCGACGGCCGCGGCATGACTCCGCCGGTCGACCCCGCCGCGCGCTCGGCACAGGGGAGCGCTACTCGGGGATATGACGGTGTCGCGGGGCGTGCTGTGACATCGGGCGCTCGCGCCACGCGGGGGTTGGCCGGGGGCAGGAGCGCGGGAGCGGGGTGCAGGCGGCGTACGGGCTAAGGTGGCCGTTCGGGTTGGCGTCGGTACGGGGCGGATCGTGTCCCCACCAAGGGGCGCGCGGGTCGGAGGAGGGAGTGCCATGGACTTGCGGCGTATGCAGCGTCCGCGGCACTCGCGATCTCCGAGGCACATGCGGCGGCCCTCGGCCACGTTCTTCGTCAGCCCCGTCTCCCGGCCCTTCGCGACCTTGCTCGCGCTGGTGCTCCTCGTCTTCGGCGGCCTGGCCGTCCAGGGCTCCCCGGCCGGGGCCGAGGCCGCGCCCGTGACGTCGACCACCGCACCGGCCGACGCAACCTCCGCCACGCCTTCCGCCGCCCCCGCGGCCGGAGCCGACACCGCCGACGAGGCGGTGCGTACCGTATCGGCCCGCGTGCTGCTCCCCACCCACGGCGGCGAGCCGCACCCCGTCGCGCTGCCGTGGGCGACGGCGCCGGAGCCCTGGTACGTGCTCGCCGCGGGCGGGCCGCCGGGCGCCCGGGAGCCGGACCGGGCCGCCGTACCACTCGTGCGCATGGCCCCGCGGGCCGACCGCGCGCCACCCGTATCTCCAACAGGCATCTGATCCCACCGCGCCGCCCCGTCTCGGGCCGCGCGGCTTCTCCCCTTTTCCTCCCCGCCGCGCGGCCGGGCTGCGCGGCGTGCCTGTTGGAGGCTCCATGTCTCGCGCCATCACCGTGCGTGCGGTGCTCGCGCTCGTTGTCGTCCTGGTTTCGCTGTACGTGGCCCTGACCCAGTCGCCCCGGCTGGGCCTCGACCTGCGCGGCGGCACCCATCTGGTACTGGAGACCCGCGATTCGCCGACCGCCAAGGCCGACGCCGAGGCGACGGACCGCACCTTGGAGGTGCTGCGCCACCGGGTGGACGCGCTCGGCGTCGCCGAACCCACGCTGGCGCGCTCGGGCGAGCGCCGCGTGATCGTCGAACTGCCCGATGTGCAGGACCCGCAGGAGGCGGTGGCGGTGCTGGGCCGTACCGCGCAGTTGACGTTCCACCCGGTGCTGGGGCAGGCCGACGGTCCCGGTCAGGCGCCGCCGGTGGGGCCGCCCGCGGCGGGCGAACGCGTCCTGCCCGACACCTCGGGCGAGCAACTGCGGCTCGGCGCACCCGCGTTGACCGGTGCCGAGGTGTCCGGCGCCGAGGCACGGAAGGACCCGCAGGGCCTCGGCGGCTGGTACGTATCGGTCGACCTCCGCGGTGAGGGCGGCAAACAGTGGGCCCGGCTCACCGGCGAAGCCGCGTGCGCCGCCCCCGGCGATCCGGCGCGGCGGGTCGCGATCGTGCTGGACGACCGCGTCGTCTCGTCACCGCAGGTCGATCCGTCGGTACGCTGCGGGACCGGCATCACCGGCGGTGCCACACAGATCACCGGCGGTTTCGACCGCGGCGAGGCACGCGAGCTGGCGCTGCTCATCAACGGCGGCGCGCTGCCGGTGCCGGTGGAGCTGATCGAGCAGCGGACGGTCGGCCCGACGCTGGGACAGCAGGCGATCGAGGCGAGCACCACCGCCGCGATCATCGGCATCATCCTGGCGTCGCTGTTCATCATGTTCGTGTACCGCCTGCTCGGCGCCCTCGCCGCGGTCGCCCTCGCGTGCTACGGGCTGATCTCGTACGCCGCACTCCTGGTCGTCGGCGCGACCCTCACCCTGCCGGGACTCGCCGGATTTGTCCTGGCGATCGGCATGGCGGTGGACGCGAACGTTCTGGTCTTCGAGCGCGCCCGCGAGGAGTACGCGGCGGCCCGGCGAGGACGCAGTCTGCGTACGGCCTACACCGCAGGGTCGCGCAACGCCTTCGGCGCGATCATCGACTCGAACATCACCACCCTCATCGCGGCCGGACTGCTCTTCTACCTGGCTTCGGGCCCGGTGCGCGGGTTCGGTGTGACGCTGTCGATCGGCGTGCTCGCGTCGATGGTGAGCGCTCTGGTGATTACCCGCGCGCTGGCCGACATCGCGGTACGCCGCCGTGCCGTGACCGCCCGGCCGCAGGTCACCGGCATCGCGGCGCCGGGGCGGTTCCGCACCTGGATCACCGGACGCGGCCCCGACCTGATGCGGCACCGGCGGCGCTGGCTGGCGGCGTCCGCGGTGGTCCTCGTCGTCGCGGTGTCCGGGATCGTCCTGCGCGGACTGAACCTCGGCATCGAGTTCACCGGCGGACGGGTCATGGAGTACTCGACGAGCACCCCCGTCGACGCGGACGACGTCCGGACGGCGCTGTCGGAAGCGGGTCACCCGCGCGCGGTCGTGCAGACGTCCGGAGACGGCAACCTGGCCGTACGCCTTGCGGAGCTGACAGACGCCGAGGAAGCGGAGGTTCGCGCCGCGATCGCCGAACTCGGCGGCCCCACGGAGAAGATCGCCGACGACATGATCGGACCGACCCTCGGCGACGAGCTGCGGCGCAACGCGCTCATCGCCTTGGGCGTGGCCGTTGCCGCACAACTCCTGTACCTGGCCGTGCGGTTCCGCTGGACCTTCGGTGCGGCGACGGTCGTCGCGATGGCACACGACGTCCTCATCCTGCTGGGCGTGTTCGCGTGGCTGGGCAAACCGGTCGACGGCATCTTCCTGGCCGCGCTGCTCACGGTGATCGGCTACTCCGTGAACGACTCGGTCGTATTGTTCGACCGAGTACGGGAGTTGTGGACGCGCGAACCGCGTGCCCCCTTCGCGTCGACCACCAACCGAGCGATCCTCCAGACCCTCCCGCGCACCGTGAACACCGGCATGGGCGCGTTGTTCATCCTGGTCTCACTGTGGCTGCTCGGCGGCGACTCGCTCGCGGACTTCGCACTGGCGCTGCTCGTCGGCATCGTCGTCGGCACGTACTCCTCGATCCTCACCGCGGCCCCGCTCGCGATCATGCTCCAGTCCCGCAGCACCAAGGGCGCACCCCAACAACGCCGCAAGTCCCCGACCCGGCCGGCGTCCCCCCGGGGTACCCGACCCCGAACCCCGCAACGCCGCGCCGACAACGGTGCCCAAGTGTGACAACGACCGGGCTCCGGACCAGGCGTGGCGCCCGGTCCGGAGCCCGCGCCCCACCACGTCGCGCGGTCGACACCGCAGACCTCACGGCGAATGCGCAGCAGAGAAAAGGCGGTGCAACTTCGCTTGATCGAAAGGGGAGTTCCATCCGGATCGCGTCGCCGCCTCACTGCTCCTTGGCCAAGCCCAGGTCGACCGCGTGTTCGATGGCTCGGCTGATGGGGAGGGCGACCTCGTGTCCGGGGGCGGCCCGTAAGCCCTGGGGCAGTTCCGAGACCTGGACGAGTCCGCTCACGGCTGCGTCCACCTCGGGAGTGTCCCGCTGGATGGTCGCCACGTGGTGGTCGACTTCGGCCGGGCTCTGGCCGCGGAGGGGGAGCAGGTAGAAGTACCGGCCGTTCTCCCGGGTGCCGATGATCTGGCCGCCGAGGGAGCGGAACGTGGCCAACGACGCGGTGTTGTCGGCGGCGATATGTCCGGTGGCGTAGCGCTCGTCGGCGGGACGGGCGTCGCCCCACGCCTGGGTCACGTCCTTGGCCAGACCCTGCCGTCGAAACTCCGGGCGGACGGCCACGGCGAGCCCGTGCGGGACGGGCTGGTCGGCCCAGCGCTCCCTGGTGGCCGCGCTGACCCTGTGAGTGCCGCCGTCGCGGGGAACCAGCAGCGGTCCGCCGAACGAGTCCCGCCACAAGGACCTGGGCCCTGTGTAGAGCGACCCGGCCCGGAAGCCGGCGACGCGGTCGTCCGCGGTCTGCGCGATCGCGACGCTCCAGACGGGACTGTTGGGATCGGAGAGGGCCCTGCGGTATTTGGCTTCCGTGGCGTCCCGGATCGGCAGGCCCTCGGCCGCGGCCCAGACATCGGCGAGTTCCGGGATCAGCCGGGAGATTTCGTCAGGATCCTTCACGACCCGGATCCGGAACAACTGTGCTCCCAAGTGCTGGCCGTACGTCTTCGCCGTGGTCCCGCCGACACGTAAGAGTCGCAGCACTCACCGTCACGGCGCTTGGACGGACACGACAGTCCGGGGTGGACCGGGCCCCTGCACGCGCGATCGGGGCTCTTGCAACGTGACACCACACCTCCGGGTGCCTGGCTTGCGCGCCGGCAAGATCGGTAGGTTCGTCGGCAGGCGGGTCCATGCGGGAGGCAGTGACCAGGCGAGATGATCATCGATTCCGGCGTGTACGTCTTCGACTACCGGCGATTCCACGACGAAGTCGTACCGGCTATAAGGCAGTTACATGCCGGGGATGTGGTCGAGCCGTGGTTGGAGGCGGTCTGGAACAGGGGGCAGCCGCACCCCACCGCGGTCCCGCGCTTCACCCCGTACCTCCGCGAGATCACGGCCGGCTTGATGGCTGCCCCAGACCTCTCGGGCGCCCTACCCGCGGCCCTGTTCCCAGAGCCCGTCCCTCGCCCCAAGCGCCGTCCACGACGCGCCCCCGGCGAGGCGCCGCCGTCCATCGTGGACGAGTACACACTGCCGCCCGACCACAGCGCCTGGCTGGACGTCTGCCATCTCTTCCAACGGGCGGTCGAGGAGAATTGCCTGGGCAGCGGCGCCTACATGGGCAACGTCACGCTGCCCGGCGCCCTCCGCTTCTGCGTCGACAGTCGAGGGCTCCTCCTCGGGTACGACGAGGACCTGCGTACGCTGTTGGGCTGGCTGGAGAGCCGTGGGAACGCCTGGAGACAGGCCGCCGTCGACTGCTACGAGGGCATATACGGCTGGCTCGACCCGGACGAGACCTGGCTGTTGGCCGAAGCGCTCGCCAACCACCCTCTACCGACCGTCGACGCAACCATCCCGGCAATAAAAGCCGCCCGCACCAACGGAGTTGGACCCTGCACCGACGGAGAAAGCTGCCCACAGCGCCTCGCCGTACTCCGTGCAATCGCCCAACTCGCGGTATCGGAGGGCTGGGGCTTGCTGTGGGGCCTGGACGTATCGCCGCCTGACGACAAGGAGTTCGTGTAGCCAGCGGCGGGAAGTCAGAAGCGCGTGGTCAATGCAGACCAATCGGCGGCGCCGAAGCGCAGCGGGCAGTCGTCAGGCCGCTAGGAGTCGCGGACGCAGATGCCCGCCGGCGACGTGGCCACCTCGACGCAGTCGCCCCCGCGCGATCCGCTGTAGCTGCTCTTGGCCCATCGGAGGTTGTGATCGTCACCAACACCCTGCTCTGCGTTCATCGTTCTGCCAACAGCCCTTCGATGAGCCGCTGCGACTCGTCGATGTTCATTGCCTGCGAGCGGAGCTTCCCATAGGCCAGTCCAAGCCCGCTCACAGTATGCGCCTCAACGGTCACAGGTTCGATGCCCTGCGACTCGAAAACGGGTCACGCCGCCGTCAGCAAGACCGTCTGGGCCGAGTTCGAGCGCGACGACACGTCGCGTACGCCCATACCGCCCGCGCGCAAGGCCGACCCGATGAGGTAGGCGCGCTCGTGGCGTTGTACGCCTCGGCGGGGTGTCGTGTGGGGGCGTTCAAGGTGTTCGGCGGGTCCAGAATTCCGGGGGCTTGGCGTTGCGGACTTCTTTGGGGAGGGTTGCGTCCTGCTCTGGTGGGAGGTCTTGGGCGGACCACTTTCCCTGGGGGTTTGGGCCGATGACTCGGACGACGGGGCGGTTGCCCGGTGCAGACGAACGGTCCGCCAGCAGCCAGATCTTGTCTTGTTTTGCGTCCCAGAAGGAGATGGGCTGGTCGCGCCAGTCGTCGAAGCAGTGGTCGTCCCGGAAGCGTTGGACGGGGCCGTTGGCGAAGACACCGGCGTTGCGGTCGTGGTAGTCGGTGACGCGGACGCAGACCAGAGCGCGCTTCGACTCGTCGAACGGCACCGGGAACGACCGGGACGCGTCGAAGCGTCCCGACGGCGAACTCGTCGGCGGCTCCGCGCCGATGCCGCCGAGGAGTGTGCGTTCCGAAATCGGGCGCTGGGTACGCCAGTTGTCGTCCGAAGTGACGAGCCACCACCCCAGGACAGCCGCGCCGACCACGGCGGCCACGACGGCCGAGAGGGCGGCCGCGAGGCGTCCTCGACCGTGTACGGCGTTCACTGCGTCCCCCCGGAGTCGGGCCCGGCTTCGCGGCGTTCGCGCCATCCGGGGCGGTTGTCGAGGGTCGCGTAGCCGTACTTGAGCCAGTTGGGGAGGCTGGAGTCGGCCTCGGGCGGAATGGTGCGGGCGTGCCAGTCGCCGTTTTCGAACTGTGTCTGCCGGATCTCGCTGCGTCCTCCGGAGTAGGGCGAGGACCGCACGATCACATAGACGGTGTCGGTTGCCTCGTCCCAGCGGAAGTGCGTGGACCACGCCGACGCCGACCGGTACCAGCGGTCGTCGGTGTATACGACATTGCCCAACTTGCCCTGCTGTCCGGGGGATTTGACGTAGACGCGGATGCGGAACCGCACATAGTCCTGGTGCGGGTCCTCGCGGCTGTCCTTCGCTTGTACCTCCAACGCCCAGCGGTCCGAAGGCGATCGGACCCACATGCCCGGGACGGCGGTGTCGCCGGTGTGCTGGTCGACGTGGGCCCGGGTGGTCGAGGACGCGGTGGCGGACGCCCCAGCGCGCCCGTTCGCGGCGTCTTTCGCTGCGACGGCGCAGCCGACCGCGGTGGTCAGGCACAACGCGATGACGGCCGATATCCGTGAGAGCGACCGAAGTCGGACCGGAGGAGCAGCGCCTGAGTACACCGGGTCCACAGCGCGGTCACTTGGCGGGGGTGTTCTGGACATCGAGCACGGTCTTCCCGTCAGCGGCGATTCTGACCACGGCTTCCTGCGGCCACGTGACGCGCAGATTGTAGGACTCGGCCTGGCCGAGGCTGATGACGTTGGCGACGCCTGCTTTCCATTTGTCGGTCGAGTACTTGAGGTTGGGATCGACGACGTCGTTGAACGTCAGATCGGCAGTGACCTTGACGACGTACGTGCCGTCGTCCATGCGCGTCACCACCGTGTGGCCCTTCGCGTTGAAGCCGCCGACGTCCTTGTTCGTCCCGTGCAAGTACTCGTAGCCGACCATCCCCTCGCCGTTGCGCAGTTCGAGTGGGTGGGTCATGTCGAAGTTCCCGAACGTGCTCTGGGACTGGACCGCGGCGAGTGCGATCTCCGGGTACCACGGCGGCTGCACACCGAGGTTGCCGCCGGGAACGGCGTAGCCGGTGTACTGCGGGTTGACCGGTCGCTCCTGTCCGGTCAGGACGAGGTTCAGCTCCGGGTTGGCGTTCATGTACTCGGTCCAGTCCGGGTCGTTCTCGATGGTCATCGTGTCGCCCCCGCCCCACAGGTAGTGTTCGAGGAGCTTCCGTCCGGCCCAGTCGCTGCTGACGCTCGAACCGTCCTGGCGCGTGATGCGTCCCGCGTCCTCTCCTTCGCGCGTCTCGCCGGGCGCTCGGCCGGTCAGGTCGTCGATGTCCTTGCCCATGTTGGGAGCCTTGGGAGCGAGCGACGGGTCCAGGGGCTTCGACCTGAGCAGGGCGACGACTTCTGCGGCTTTGTCGATGTCGCCGGCCGCCGACTCGGCCGAGGTCTTGTGCTGCTGTTCGAGTCCCTTGGCGGCCTTGACGATTTCGGCGAGATGGGTCTCGGCCGCGTCGAACTCGGCCTTCGCCGCTGTGTAGAGCGCCGTCTTGCGGTCGTACTCTTCCTTGTCCTCGAAGCCGTGCGGTGCCATGTCCATGCCGGGTGCGGACTTCGCCTGCGCAATTCTCGCGCGTGCCGCAACCGCCTGTTCCTCCAGGCTGGTTCGCGATCGCTGGTACTCGCTCAGCAGTGCGGACCACGAGGACAACGCCATCTGCACGCTCAGGAGCGACTCCTTGATGAACCCGACATTGGGTATGAGCTCGTTGACTCGCCCGTGGAACTCCTGGCCGGCCGGTCCCCGCCACGCCTCGTTGTCCAGGCCGATGCGGTCCAAGTCACCCTGGAGTGCCGCGAATTCGCCGGTGCTCGTACGGACCTGACTCAGGAGCCCCTCGACTGCCGGGACGATGCCCGGTGTGGGGTCGAAGCCGAGTCCGGGAAACTGCTTCGAATCGCCCATCAGCCCAGCGCCTGGGTAATTGCCCCTGGAGTGGCGGGACTTGTCGGCACCTGTGGCGAGAGCGCATCGATGACGGCCTGCTCGGTGGCGCCGTACCGCGCCCGCGCGTCGGCGATTCCCTCGCCGAACGACTCCAGTTCCTTGCGGAGGTCCTTGACCGCCCGCCGCAACTCGTCCTGGAAGTCGTCGCACGCGTTGTCCAGCGTCTTGCGGCCCATGCGGATGGGGCCGACGTCCTTGAGCGCCTTCAACGTCGTATCGGTAATGGCCGCGGCCCCGTTCATCCGGGCCACGAGCCCGTCGAGCCACGCCAAAGTCACCCGGAATTGTCCGGTCAACGCTCACCCCCGCGCGAACGCATGTTTGGATCACCGTAGCGTAGGCGCGGAGTGTCGGCGAGTCATGATGGGGTGGGCCCTCGTGAGCGAGCCCGGCGCCTGGCCGGGCATCCGACGGAGAGATGGGGATTGGTGGCTGACTTCGAGGGCCGGTTGGCGGCGATGCTCGACGGACTGCGCTCGAATGACGCGATCGAGGTGTACGACGCGGAACCGGGCGTCCTCGCGTCCTGGCTCACCGGTCCGAACCACGCGCTCGACGTGATCCGGAGGGTGGCGGGAACGGACCTCGCGCCTTCGATGGCCGACAACTTCCACCGGTACGAAGGCCTGGGCTGCTATTGGCGGTTCCGCGCCGACGGCAGGATTGGAGGCGAGTTCTACCTGCATCATCTGGTGAGTGCCTGCGTGGGCGAGGTGGTCGACGGTGTGCCCGACGAGGAGTGGTCGTCCTCGGAGCGGTCGACGGCGGAGTGGGCCGAGGCGAAGCGTGCGGCCGGGGAGGACGTCCGCTACCGGCTCTTGTGCAACATCTCCGACGTGTACGGGCCGAACGAGGAGGAGCGCATCCTCAACGGTTTCGACCAGCAGGGCCAGTCGGGTATCGGCGGGATCGCCGGGTTCGCCGCCGCCGAGGAAGGCGAGGAAGGCAAGGAAGGCGAGGAAGGCGAGGAAGGCGCGGGTGGCTTCGCGACCGTCGGCGGAGAGTCCGGGCAGCCCGAGATCTGGTACTCCGTGAACACGGACGGGACTCTCGTACGCCTGAATCTCACCTATCCCGAATACCTGGAAACGCTGTTGCTGACCCGGGGCTTGTTCGGGTGGCAGTACCTGTACGCCGACCCCCACGACCCCGGGCTCGGGTACCGCCGCACGGATCTCCGGCTGGGCCTTGCCCTTCTGGAGCAAGCCTTCCCGGACGACGACTTCAGCGACTTGCGCGCCCGTTCGGACGCGCACCTGCGTCATCGGGGTGAGTAGCGACCCGCAGGTGTCCGGCGCCGCAGGCGGCGGGCATCAACAGTGAACAACCCCGGCTACGAGGATAGTTCGGTCACATTGACGGAAACTCCGTGCTGGGCCACCGGATTCGGAGGTGTCGTGGTCAGCGTGAGCAGGGGACGGGACGAACCACCAGTCGCATAGAGTGCGACCGTCAGCGGACGGATCCCGCTCAGACGCTGCTCGTCGGATTCCTCCGCGTCCTGGGGCAGGCCCGTGATGAGGTCGCGTTCCAGCAGCGACTCGGCGGCCCGGATGTGCGCACGGACGGTCTTGGTGGCAACGCCCAGTTCAGCCGCCGCCGCGTCCGCGTTGAACTCCGCGAGCACCCACGCGCGCAGCGTGCGTACGAGGTCCCGGCGGTCGTCGGCGAGGGGACGCAGCGCTTTGTCGGCCCAGGCCCGCACCTGTGGGTGAGTGAGCAGGTCGTGCAGCGAGACGTCCACCGCCGGTATGCCGGTCTCGCGCGGGTGTGTCATGACGATCTGGATCGCCAGCGACAGCGTGACACGGTCGAGGGTGCGTTCGGGGTCGATGCCGACAGCCGCACACACCTGACTGACGCGCCGCGCAACGGTGTTGCGGTGGACGCCGATGATGCGGGCGGCAGCGGAGGTTCGGAACTCCAGGGCCATCGCGGTGGCTTCGAGGATCTGCCGGCCTTCCTGCGGCAGGCGCAGGATGGGGTGGAGGAAGCGGCCGGCCCAGGCGTACGCGGGACCGGCCGGGAGCACGTCGATCAGGCTCGGGACGCGCGACGAGACGATGACCGTTCGCTCGGGGTGGTGCGACGCACGAGTCAGCGCGTCAGCCGCCTCGCCGTACGCGCTGCCGACCTCCTCCAGCGGGTGCAACGGGCTTCCCCCGACCGCGAGATTGGCCACGCCGAACGCGTCGCGCAGCGTACGGAGCCGGAGTTCGGTGTCGTAGCCGTCGTGCTGAGGCGCGACGACGATGATGTGCTCGTGGTACGCCGGGCACCGCACCGCCAACGCGTGCTTGTCCAGGTTGCGTTCGACCTCCGCCATGACCGTGTCGCGGTCCGCGCGGGCGCAGTCGACGATGAAGACGCGCGCGGACTCGCTGTCGAGCATGCCGGGCGCGACGCCCGCCATCACCCGGCGCGCGTGCAGCGCATGACCGGTCATCAGAAGTTGGAAGGCCGAAAGCCGGATGCCGCGTACCGCCGCCAGATGCTCGTCGGTCTCCCGCACGGCGGGTTCGAGCGCGAAGGCGAGCAGCGAGGCCGCGTGGTCGACGACCGACAGGTCGGCACGTGTCGGCGGCTCCTTGGTCGCGACGATCAGGACCTGGTCGCCGGACAGCGGCACGGTGCGGGCGAACATCCCGCTCGGCGTGGTCTGGTGCGGCCGGTCCGGCCGTTGGATGACGGATGCCAGGGCCAGCGGCGCGGCGGGCGGATCGGCCGCGAGGATGCCGCTCCCGCCGCGTACGACGACCTCCGCGCCGAGTTCGCGCGCCAGCAGCCCGGTGATGTTCCCGACGGTGTCCGGAGACGCCTTGAGCTGGTCCAGCAGGCCGCCGAGCCGCGCGGCGTGCCGCCGGGCCCGGTCCACGCTCAAGTCCAGTACGGATTGCGCGAGACCGGACTTCCAGGCGGACAGCGGGCGGGTGGACGTGAGCACCGGGAAGCGGTGGCGGGCCGCGGCGTCCCGGAGTTCGGCGGGTATGCCGTCGCCCGGTGTCACGGTCGCCGGCATTCCGGCGACGACGAGTCCGGCCGCGCGGCCCGCGGCGAGCGTGCGGAGGAGCGGGTCGGCGTTCCGGAGCAGGCCGTCGGCGTGGCCCAGGTTCGGGACGTCGGAGACGACCAGCGCCTTGTCGACGTTCGGGCCGATCCACTGGCTCCCGGACAGGACCAGCGCCCGGTGCACCTCGCGATCGGTGCCGACGGCGGATCCCAGGCCGAATTCCGGAATCGCGCTCAAGTCGCGCAGAGAGAACATCGCTGGGATCTCCTGTGTCGTACACGAACCTGGGACGGGGACTTGCCTGGTACTGCTTCGACTGTCCGGACTATCCGGACTGTCCGGGACCACCGGGAAGCACCCGGGACCGCCTGAACCGCCCAGCCTGCTTCAAAGCCGCCGTGCGGTGCCGTCATCCGGCGCCTTTCGGCGGATTTCCGGCGCGAACAGTACACCGACGTGCGCCGGGCACTGCTGGAAGGGCCCCGGTCTGCCGGAGATCGCGGGGACCGGCGCGGTGAGGTCCCACAGGGCGTCCACCACGGTTTCGATCGCCGTCTCAGCGATCGTGGTCGCGAGGCGTTGTGCCGGGCACCGGTGTGCGCCCGCCGACCAGGCCAGGTGGCTCCGGTCCCGCGGTACGTGGCGGCCGGGCCTGGACGGATCGAGGCCCGTGGCGGCATGGCTCACCAGGACCGGGGTCCCGGGCGGCACGTACACGCCGTGCAGCACCTTCGGGTACCGGGCGTAGTGCACCGACGAGTTGGCCACCGGGCAGCGCAGCGACAGCGTGTCGTTCATCGCCTGACGGATGGTCACCGCACCGCCGACGAGCTCGCCCGCGTAGACCGGGTCGGTGAGCAGGAGGTGCAGCGTCGCGCCGATCCACGCCGACGTCGGCGCGGTGCCGAGGACCAGCATGGCGGCCAACTGCCGTTCCACTTCGGCGTCGTCGAGCCGCGCCGGATGCGCGAGCAGCCATGAGGTGACGTCGGCGCCGGGACGCGCGCGCTTGGCGGCGACGATCTCCCGCAGCACCTGGGCCAGTTCGGCGGACGACGCGGCCGCGTCGGGGGCGGCCGCGATGATGGTTCGGGCGAACCGGCCGACGTGGTCCGCGTCTCCGGGCGTGAACCCGAGGACGTCCGCAAGAGTCCCCAGCGCGACCCGGTCGGCGTACTCGGCCATCAGATCGGCGTGCCCGCGGTGGCCGAAGGCGTCGATCAGCTCGCGCGCGAGGCGTCGGACGGTACGCCTGACCCCGTGCAGGTCGATGCTGTGCAGGCTGTCGTCCACGGCTTGCCGAAGCCGCTCGTGCTCGGCGCCGTCGGTGTGCTGGAGGCCGCCCGCGTACATGAGGGCCAGGCTCGGCGGGACCATGCCCTGGGCCAGCGCCTCCCATGCCCCCGGGTTCCGGGTGAAGTCCGGGTCGGCGAGAAGTTCGCGCGCGGCAGTGTGGCTGGTGACAACCAAGGCGTAGATGCCAGGTGCGATTTCGGCCCAGGCGACCGGTCCGGCGTCGCTCAACTGCGCGTGGACGATGGCGGGGCTCTCGCTGAACGCCTCGCCGAACAGCCGGGGAGGCGCAGCCTGTTGCGTATGCGCGTACGTCATCGGGCAGAACTCCCGGCGGGCTGGAGAATGTTGGTGACCAGGGCGATCAACGCGCGCTTCGCGGACGGCAGGAGCCGTGCGTCGAGGAAGACCAGGGGCCGGTCGTCGGGGAGGGAAAGCGCCTCGCGGAGCATCTCGTCGGTGTAGGTGGGGGAGCCGGGGAAGGTGTTGACGGCGACCACGTAGGGGAGATCGGCCTCCTCCAGCAGGCCGATGGACTCGTACGACTGCTCGACGTTGCGGGTGTCCACGAGCACCAGCCCACCCAGGGCGCCGTGCATGAGTGAGCGGATCATCGCGGCGAACCGCGGCTGGCCGGGCGCGCCGAAGAGGTAGACGGCGATGTCGCCGCCGAAAGTTCGGCGGCCGAAGTCGATGGCGACAGTCGTCGTGGATTTGGTGTCCACCCGTACGTCGTCGACGAGTTGGCCGGCTCTGGTCAGCCGCTCCTCGGTGCGGAGCGGGCGCATCTCGGAGACCGTGCCGACGTACGTGGTCTTCCCCACGCCGAACGCGCCGAGCACCACGATCTTCACGGAGCGTGTGCCGGGCGGCAGGTAGTGGCGTTCCGCGCGTGCGTGGCGGCCGCGTGGCGTCGGGGCGGCGACGTCGGAGGCGCCGAGGCCGGGGGCGCCGAGCTCGGAGGTGCGCTGGTTGGACGCGCCGAAGTCGGAGGCGCGGCGGTCGGAGGCACCAAACTCGGAGGCACCAAACTCGGAGGCATCGGTGGGGGAGGCGCTGGTGTCAGAGGCGCTGAAGGCCATCCAGAACCCTTTCGAGAAGTTCTCGTCCCAGCGGTTCCCCGACCGTGACGAACGGATTGTCGGCGACCACGTGACCGGACAGGATCAGATCGCCGACGAGCGACCGGACGACACCGCCCGGCAGTTCCAGATGCGCCGACACGTCCGCGACGGACAGCACCCCGGGCTCCAGCAGCGCCAGCACGCGTCGCGCCTGGACGCGCAGCCCGGTCGGCGGCACCTGCGGGTCGGCCGACAGCAGCGTCGCCATGTCGACGTACGGCCGCTGCGGCGCGTTGTCGCCCGTGGTGATCACGGTGTGGGAGCGGACGACACCGCGGCGCGTGTGGCCGCCGGTGCCGGAGGTCATGCCCGCGCAAGTATCTGGCGCTCCCGGGCCGCGAGGAACGGGCCCAGCGCCTTGATCAGCTTCAGTGCCTTGGACAGCGCGAGCTGTACGTTCTGGCTGATCGAGTCGCCTTCGACGGCGACCCCGAGGCCGCTGTTGGCGCCCGCGGACATCAGGAGCACGGTGTAGTTCGTGAAGTCCATGATCTGATACCGCATCAGCAGGTTCCCGGGGTCGGTGCGGCAGCAGTCGGCGAACGTGTGCTGGAGGGACGCGACGCTTGCGAACGCCGCGCAGGAGCGCTCGACTTCGTCCCTTCCCAGGCCGTCGGTGGCGGCCAGGGCCAGCCCGTCCGACGAGAACAGCACGGCGGAGACCACGCCTTCGCCGAGCAGGGCGTTGAGCTGCGGGCGCAGGTCCGACGAATCGGCCGTGGCGTGCTGGTAGTCCGTCATCGCGTGCTCACCCTTCGTTGACGTTGTCTTCGTCGGCGTACCCGGCCGCCAGGACGTCCCGGAGCCGATCGAATCCCTCGACGAGCGCGTCGGGGTCGGACACCGCCTGCTGGACGGGGGTCCCGACTCGGCGCACCGGCCTGCGCGGCTGCCGCTTGGGCAGGCCGTGCGCGGTGAGTTCGGGCGCGGCTGTCGGTGGTGCGGCTTCGGGTGCGGTGAGTTCGGGCGCGGCGGCGATCGGTGCCGTGCCGATGACCGCGTCGCCCTCCGCCGCGTCCGGGATCGTCGGGACCATCGCCGCAATGTCTTCGGACTCTGTTGCAGGCCAAAAGAGTTGTCGGCCTTCCTGCGCCGCCGGGAGCGGCGCCGCCGACACCGGGAACGGCACCCGGGCACGCGGTGGTACGGCTTCACGCGACACGATCCGACCGTTCTCCCAATGCTCTTCCGCGGGCCCCGGCTCCGGCTCGTCCGCGACCAGGTGTTCCGCGGGGATCAGGAGGTCCGCCCGGACGCCTCCGGATGCCGAGGGTGCCAGCCCAACGCGCAGCCCGTAGGCGTGAGTCAGGCGTCCGATCACCAGGAAGCCGAGCTTGCCGGGCTCGGCCAGCCCGGTGACGTCGGTGGTCCCGGACGCCAACGCCTCCTCCGCTTCCCGGAGTTGCGTCGGGCTCATCCCGAGGCCCTGGTCCTCGACCGTGACGCGCATTCCGTTCGGCACGCGCTGCACGTGTGTCACGACCACGCTTCCCGAATACGACGCCGCGTTGTCCAGCAGTTCGGTGAGCGCCACGATGACCGGCTCCACGATCAGGCCCTCGACCACCGCCTCACCGGTCTGTGCGAGATACGTGTAGTCGACCGCGTCGCTCTGCCTGATGCGGCCGCGGGCGCTCTCCATGATCTCGGCGACGGTGCAGTTGGCACGCTGCACCCCGGGCCACGACTCCGTCAGGATCCGCAGCCGCTGCACCGTGTGCGTGGCCAGGGTGACGCTGTGGTCGACCCGGGCGAGGGGGNTCTCGGCGACGGTGCAGTTGGCACGCTGCACCCCGGGCCACGACTCCGTCAGGATCCGCAGCCGCTGCACCGTGTGCGTGGCCAGGGTGACGCTGTGGTCGACCCGGGCGAGCGTCCGGGCCGGGGAGGTGGCGCCCCGGCCGGACGCCCGACCCGAGCCACCCGGGATTTCCGGCCCGCCCGGGTGGTCCTGGTGGTACGGGTTCGCCTGCTGGTCGCGGCGATCCCGGTGCTCGTGCTCGTCGTGGTCGTCGAACCCGTTGTCGATGTCGCGCTGGGCGCGGGTCAGGCTCGCCTGGATCTCCTCGGCTGCGACGCGCAGTCCGGCGCGGGCGGAGTCCTCCACCTTGCGCCGTACGACATCGCCCGCGGTCCGTACCGCATCCTCGGCGGCCTCCAGGTAGCCGGCCGCCTCGGAGCCCGCCAGGAGGTCGGGACGCCGCAGGCCGACCGCGACGGGCACCCGTACGCCTTGGAGTTCCTGCAACACGGCGGGTAGCCGTACCTCGCCCAGATGCTCCAACTCGGCCATCACGTGTTGGAGTTGCGCCCAGTTGGCGGCTGCCTCCGCCCGGGCCTCGGCCACCTGCTGTCGGGCCCCGGCGCGGGCCGCCGCCGAGGCGTCCTCGGACTGCCGCCGGGCCTCGGCGACAGCCTGCTCGGCCCGGCTCTTGGCCTGCTCGGTACGCCGCGCCGCGCGGCGTCGGCCGGGCAGTCCGTACGCCCAGGTCAGCCCGGCCGCGATGCCCGCGCCGGAGGCACCGACCACCAGGTTCACGTCGTCGATCACGAGTTCTTCGGTACCGCTCTCGGCTACAAGCCGGCCGGGTGGAAGGCCAGTACGGTGCAGCCGAACTCGGACTGCGGGAAGTGCACCGAGCCGGGCGTGCCGACGATGACGCTTCCGGGGCCGTACTCGGCGCTTCCGTCGCTGAAGACCCCGGCGGTGACGATGAGGATCTCCGGCAGCCGGTGCGCGTCCTCGCCGAACGCGGCGCCCGGCGCGAAGGTCAACTCCATGACGACCGAGGGGTCTTCGGCCGATTCCGGCTTCACCACCCGGGCCGTGATCTTGTCGTTGACCTGCGACGGTGCCGTCTCGGCAATCGAGGTGACGTGGAATCCAGCAGGCATGACCAACCCTTCGCCGTGGCGCTGTGCCGGGGAGAGCCCGACCGCGAATCACCGCTTCCGGCCGGGGCGAGCAGCACGCTATGGGCTACGCCGTGGCGCGAACTACGGCCCTGCTGCACCATTTGCCCGCCCACAAGGGGCTCTGACGCACCATCCCCCTGCCGCGGACGCCCCCGTGCACCATGCCGGGCACTCGGGCAGGTGCGCTCTGCACCATTCCCGGCCGGGACGGGGGCGACGAGCCGGGCCGGGGACGACGAGCCGGGCCGGGGACCGGGCTCGTCGTCTCCTCGTGGACCCGTCCGTCCGCAAGGCGAACGCGAATCGCCGCATGCGGACGGCCTGGAATCAGCCTCGGGTGCCGCTCAGAAGTCGAACACGGGAGTCGTGCCGCGGTGCAGCGCACAGCGGTTGCCGTACGACCGCTCGAAGGCGATGTCGGTGACACCGCCGTGCCAGTACCCGTCCGCCACCGCGGTGACCGGCATCCACTCCGCCGTGCACGGGCCGGGCTCGCCTTCGAGGAGCTCGAAGTCGCCGTCGGCCTTGTCGACGGCGGCGCAGGCGGCGTCCGGGTCGGGATGCGAGCCTCCGTTGGAGTTGCACCACAGTTCGACCTGGTTGATCAGCGGCCCGCCGGTGCCCTCGCCCGCGTACACGCTGAGCGTGATGTGGCCGTACGGCGGCGGGGTCGCCGACGCGGGGGTGCTCGCGCCGAACGCCGTGGACGCCAGGGCCGCGGCGCCCAGCAGTGCCGCCATTCGCTTGTTGGTGCGCTTGTTCAAGTGTGGCCGTCCCTCCGATACGCGGGGCACGGACGTTGCCCGGCCGCTCCGGACACCCGCGTGGACCGCGCCCCTCAAGACGTATCGGCCAACTGGGCGGTCACCTTGAGGAATCGCTCCCGCGCGCGGCGACCGCATCGCGGACCCCGGTCAGGAAGCGCTCGACCACCGCACGCCCGTCCGCGTCGAACTGCTCTACCACGGCGATGACTTCGCCGATCAGCGGACCGAAGAAGGCTTGCCCGAGCGCTACCGCCCGGTCGTCCACCTCCAGCAGGACGCGCCGTCGGTCGGACGCGTCCCGCACCCGGCGCACGTGGCCCGCGCGTTCCAGCCGGTCGACCAGGGCCGTGGTGCCCGCCGAGTTCAGGCCGAGTTCCGCGCCGAGGCGGCCAGGGGTCGCCGGGGTGCCGGCGCGGGCGGCGTCCAGGAGCGCGATCAGGGCGCGGAGGTCGGTCGGGTGCAGCCCGTTCTCGGCAGCGAACTCCCCGCCAAGTCGGTCGAGTTCGAGCGTTACCGCGCGCAGCAGGTGCACCGCGCGCATACCCGGCCCGTGTGCGTCGACCGTCTCCGCGCCACTTGCGCTTTGTTCCGCCATGTCACCCTCCTCCACGCTGCCGTTTTCCCAGGGGGCGACCCCTGGGGCTGCACCTTCATCCAGGCCCTGAATATTATCTCGTTGAGCGAGATATTCGCTCGACGAGATTTATGGACGAGAGCCCGAGGTGACCCGTGACCGCCGACTTTCAAACAGCCGAGCCCCACGACGAGCCCTCCGGACCAGCCGGACCCGCCGCCGACGGGACCGCCGCCGACCGGTCCGCCGCCGACCCGCCCGACTTCGACGTCCGCTTGGCGACCGCCTACGACGCCGTGATGCGCCGATGGCCGCTGCCGGTCGAAACCGTCGTGCTGGACTCCGAGTTCGGCACCACCCACGTCAACATCTGCGGCCCCGCCGCCGCGCCTCCGCTCGTCCTCCTGCATGGTGGCGGCACCACGGCCGCCGTCTGGTACGCCAATGCCGCCGATCTCGCCCGGGCCCACCGCGTCCACGCGATCGACCGCATCGGCGAGCCCGGCCGCTCCCGGCGCGGCCCACGGCCCCCGCGCGGCGCCGACGACCTCTACACGTGGTTGGACGGCGTACTGGACGGCCTCGGCATCGCACGCGCCGCCATCTGCGGCCACTCGTACGGCGCGTGGCTCGCCCTCAGGTATGCCCTGCACGCCCCGCGGCGCGTCACCGGCCTCGTGCTGCTCGACCCCACGCAGTGCTTCGGCGGCTTCCGGCCCGGATACCTTGCGCACGCGCTGCCGTCACTCCTGCGTCCGAACGCCGGGCGCGCCCGCCGCTTCATCACCTGGGAGACATCAGGCGCCGTTGCCGCCGAGCCGGACGGGGCAACCGCCGACTGGATGCAACTCCACGGCCTGGCAGCAGAGTTCCCCGGTGCGGCGACCATCGTCGGACGTCGACCCAAGCCCGCCGAACTGCGCGCGCTGGCATCGGTGCCGACCCGCGTGATCCTCGCCGCCGACAGCCGCACCCACGACCCCGCAAAGATCGCCGCCGCCGCGCGCCGCGACGTCCCGCACGCCGAAGTGTCAGTGCTGCCAGGCGTGTCCCACCACGCGATGCCGTGGCACCGCGCGCCGGAACTGAACGCCGAGCTCACGCGCTTCCTCGACACACTGCCAACTGCCTAGTGCGGCGGCCGCAAACGTTCGCACCGGTTCTCGTCGTTCGGTGCCGTGCATCCTTCGCCGGGCCTGGCGGCCCTCCCGAGCGCGGGCCCGAAGCTCGTACTCGGTCGTACTCGCACGCCGGGCCTGGCGGCCCTCCTTCGCCCGCAACGCCGCGAGGCGCGGTGCCGGGGCGGCAAGAACCGGTGAAGGTTTGTGGTCACCACACCAGCGGTCAGCGGTCCTTGAACGCGTCGGCGAACTCGGACTCCGGCGCGATCTCGGTGATGACGTCGATCAGTACGCCGTTGGGGTCGGCGACGATGAAGTGCCGCTGCCCGAACGCCTCGCTGCGGATGTCCAGCTTCGCGGGCAGCCCCTCGTCCACGACCAGTCGCTGCCACTCGGCGTCGACGTCCTTGACCTCGAAATTGAGCAGCAGACCCTGCACGGGCTTGCCGTACCCGTCGGGGATGGTCGGGTGCGTCGGGTCGAGCAGCGCGAGCTCGTACGTGAGTTGGCCGGGGTGCCGGAGGCTGACGTACCAGTCGGCCTCGAAGGTGACGTCGAACCCGAACAGCCGCGTGTAGAAGTCGCGCGACTCCGCCAGGCGCTCGGTGCCGATGACCGGGTAGAAGCTCGTGACCTTCATGGCGGGGCCTCCAGGGGGTGTGTCGGTGCGCTATTCGCATACCTTGGGTATGTCAAGTACGCTAGTTCGCGTACTCCGGGTATGTCAAACAAGGGAGCGACGTGTCGTACGAGAGCGAGCAGCGAGCCCGGCAGCGCGAGCGGACCAGGCGCACCCTCATCCGCGAAGGCCGCAGGCTCTTCGCGTCCCAGGGCTACGCCGCAGTCGGACTCGCCGAGGTCGTGCGCGCCGCGGGCGTCACCAAGGGGGCGCTCTACCACCACTTCGACGGCAAGGCCGACCTCTTCCGCGCCGTACTGGAGCAGGTCCAACAAGAGGTCGCCGACCGCGTAGCCGCCGCGGCCGACGCCGAGGCCGACCTGTGGACGCAACTCACCACCGGCTGCCGTACCTTCCTCACCGCGACGGCCGACCCCGAGATCCAACGCATCATGCTCGTCGACGGCCCGGCCGCCCTCGGCTGGCAGGAATGGCGCGCCCTCGACGAAGCCGCCTCCGCCCGCCACCTGTCCGAAGCCCTGACCGCACTGGCGGAAGCCAAGATCATCACCCCCCAGCCAATCGCCCCCCTGACGCACCTGCTTTCCGGCGCCATGAACGAAGCCGCCCTATGGCTGGCCGCCTCCGGCACCCCCGAAGACCTCACCAACACCTGGACAGTCCTGTCGCGCCTGTTGGAGTCCCTCCGCACCCCCTGACCGCCGCATGAACCAGACGTCGACCTCGTCGTCGATATCCGCCGCGAAGCTGCGCGGAACTCCGAATATGCGACGGTGATTGACGTCCCTCTGGGGTGTTGTCCGTCGGGGGCGCCGATGATCAGGGCGGGATCCGGCTTGTGCCTGGTAGATGGCCCCTGAGCGCGCGTTGCTGACCGGAGTGCGGGCGTGCGTTTGGGGTGTTGTAGATTCCGTCCGCCGCACGGCTGTTCCGGGGCGGTGAGGTCGGTCGTACGAAATCAATTGCCCCGCAGGAGTTGCGTGTGTATTCCGATGCCGAAATGCCGTCCGCTCGTCGTCGGAGACCGGCGTTGTGGGTGGTTGCTGTGGGTGTCATCGCATTGCTTGCTGTTGTCGCGGGGGTGTTGTTTGCGGCGGGGGTGTTCGAGGAAACGGAAGACGACGGCGGCTTGCCGTCGGCTGCGCCGTTGGAACTCAACGTCGGCGACTGCTTCGACTTCTTTGACTTCGCGGCGGCCCCCGAGAGCTTTCCCGAGCGGAAAATCTCCTGCAAGCAGGCCCACGACGGCGAGGCGTATGCGGTCATCCGCGTCGGGGAGACGGATGTGTTCCCCGGCGCCGAGGTGCTTGAGCGCACCGCGCGGGAGCAATGTCCCGCGCGGGCCGATGCGTACACGGACGGTGCGTGGCGTTCGGCTCCCGCGTTGACGGTTAAGTACACGTACCCGAACGCGATTTCCTGGGAGGTCGACGGGATCCGGGCGGTCACCTGCATGCTGCGGGCGGAGTCCGGTGAGAAGTTGACCGGCTCGGTCCGGCGCGGCTGATCGGGGGCGGGCCGATCGCGCCCGGCGGCTATTGCCTTCGACGGGCGGAGTCGGGGGGCGTTAGCCTGCGCGGTCGTTGGAGGGCTTGGTGTGAAGGAGTGCCCGTGGGGGACGATGAGGGCTCGCAACTCGGACGGTTCGGCACGCAGTTGGCGAGTGATGACGTCGACGTCGTTCGCCTGGCACTGGACGATTTCCTCCAGGCGCAGGCGGACACCAGGTGGGGCGTGGACAACCCGTACCGGCCGATTGCCGGCGACGTGCGGTTCGCCGCCCGCGACCTCCTCGATCTGCCGCCGTCCGGCGAAAGCCACGTCAGCGCCCTCCGTGTGCTGTGGCACCTGGCCGACGAGGAGGACGCCCGGCGGATCGTCGGGATCCTCGAAGGCGCGCCTGATGCCGAGGTCCGGGAGCTGGCGCGGGACGCTGCCCGCACCGCTCTCACGGCGGGCGACGAGCCCGATCGCCGGCTGCTCGACCTGCTCGTCGCCGAGGCCCTGGACGACGGGCTCGACACCGGCGAGCGCGTCCAGGCCCTGCGCGGCCTGGCCGGTCTCGACTCGCCGGAGGTCGAGGACGTCCTCGTCCGCCTCACGGAGTCGCCCGAATTCGATCTCCAGGTGTACGCGGCCGGCCACCTCGCGACACCCCTGGCCCTCCGCACGCACCGCGAACGCCTCGAACGGCTCGCGAAGTCGTGGCCGGAGGACGCCGGTTGGAGCGCACGCGAGGTCCGCCGAGCGCTGGAGGGCTTCCACAGCACCCACCTGACCGACACCGCCCCGGCCGATCCCGCCCTGCGGCGGGCGCACGACGAGCTGATGTTCCCGCCGACCGACGACGCCTGCCTGAACGCGTTCACCACGCTGCTGCGCAGCGACGACCCGGTCGCCGTCGGCATCGCGCTCGACCACTACGAGTCCTCCGAAGGACTGTGCAGGGTCCTAGAGGACGAGGAACGCGCCGTCGCGTACCTGCCCGAAGTCCTGGCCCGCGCGCGGGAAGTGCTGCGTCTTCCGATGCCGAGGGCCGAGGTGAGCGCCCTCGCGATGATCGGCGGGCGCCACGTGGACCCCGGTGACGCCGAACTGCTGCGGCACGTCCTCACCCGCACCGATTCGGAGCCGGTGCGCCGGCAGGCACTGTGGACCGCAGGCGCGATCCTGAAGGCCGCCGAAGTGCCGGACGCGCAGCTCGTCGCCGCCATGAGCGACACGATCTTCGACCCGTCAGTCGGCACGAAGGAGACGGCGGTCCGCATCCTGGCGGACAGCCTCGGCGCGGACGCGGACGACATCCTGCTCAGGGCGCTCCGCGAAGGGGAGCCGAAGGTGCAGGCCCACGCCGCCAATTACCTCATCGACACCGGCGGATTGGCGCGGCACCGGCCGATCCTCGAAGAGGTGGCCGAAAGTTGGGGCGACCAGGTGCCGGACAGGCCGTTCGGCCGCAATCCCGTCGATCGGATCTTCGGGACGCCGCACAGCGTCCACTGGAAGGGGCACCGCCTCGCGGACCCCGGCCTCGCGCGCGCCCACCGGCGGCTCAGGGCGCCCGACGTGGACGAGTCGTACCACGCGGCGCTGCGCATGCTCCTCGACAGCGGCGACGACGCGGCCGTGGGCATCGCGCTCGACCACTGGTGGAGTCCCGACGGCGCCGAACGCCGCGGCGGCCCGGAGGCCCGCGAACCCGAAACGGCGCTGGTGCTGCGACGCGCCAGAGAGGCGCTGAGCCGGCCCGCCGCCCCGCCGGAACTCAGCCGCGACTACGGTCCCGACGCCAAGCACCTGGGCGCGCTGGCGGCGCTGTCGGAAGTGGCGGAACGGTCCCCGTCGCTGCTCGCCGACGCCGTCGAACTCGCCGACATCATCCTGGCCACCCCGAGCTGGTACGTGCGGGACCGGGCGTTCTACATCGTGGACGAGGTGTTCCAGGTTGTCGAGGAGGCCGATCCGCGCTTTGTCGACGCGCTCGGCATCCTCGCGCACGACGACGGCGTCCCGGAGGACGAGCGCGCCAGGGCCGCGGAACTGCTGGCCAAGGCCCCGGGGCCCGGGCGATGATCGTCGGGGTCGGCACGATCAGGGAGGGGAGCCGTGACCAGGATCGGCAGGCGTACGTTCAAGCCGGCTCCGTGGCCGTGGAACACGCTGTCGTGGGTGCAGGTGCCGGAGGGGCTGGAGTTCACCCTCTACTACGTCACCCCGCTGGTCCGCGGCACGGAGGTCGCGGCGACGGCCGAGGACGAGGACCGCTGGCAGCGCGCGCTGACCGTGTTTGAACAGGAGCTGCACGACGCGCAGTCCGACGTCCGGTGGGCGCACGGGGTCCGCAACAAGGCGGGGTTCATGGTCGACAACCGGGCGGTACGCGAGCGCCGCCGCGACCTGATCCCCGGGCGGCGTGGCAGGTCCCGGCAGGCGTGGGCCGACTGCGAGGCGCGCATGCGGGCGGCCGAGGCGGCGTACCGGCCCGTCCGCGAGGAGATCGAGCGGCGAATCGCGGAAGCCGAGGCACGGAAAGCACATGAGGCGCGGGAGGCCGACGGCGGCACCGGGCCCTCGTCTCCGCGCCCTTGATCGCGGATCATGTCCGGTATGAGCGAGACGCGCGGCACCGCACATGACCATCCCGAGGACCACAGCGGCCCGGTCGCGGTCCTGCGCCGCTGGGAGGACGCGGGCGGAGTCTGGCGGGTCGTCGCGACGCGCGGCGACAGCGTGACCGTCTCCCTGTGCCGCTGCGACGGCGGCGAGGAGGCCGAGCGGCTGACGTCCGCGGACCCGGACCTCGTCGCGTACGTCAACCGGCGCCTGGCGGAAGACCCCTGACCCGCGAATCGGACGACCGCCACCGGGGGAAGGGCGCCCCTGAGAGCCCTCGCCCCGGCGGCGGCCGGGTACGGGTCAGCCGACGACAGACTGGAGTTCGTCGTGGTCCTTCTGGACCAGTGGGAACTGCGCGGCGCCGTTGGGCAGGGCCCAGAACGAGCCCGTGCGCACGGCGTCGAGGATGATCCCGCCGGCTTCGAGCGGCGGGATGCCGTGCTCGTTGCCCTTCTTCAGGCGCTCGATCATCGGCGGGCCCTGCGGCGGCAGTTCGTCGGTCGTGATCAAATGCTCGGCGATCTCGGTTGCGACGTTGCCCGGGCAGACGACCGTGACGCCGACCTCGGCACCCGACATGGCCAGTTCGGCGCGCAGGGCCTTGGACAGCGCGATGACCCCGGCCTTGCTCGCTGTGTAGGGGGCGATCATCGGGCCGACCAGCATGCCGCCCATTGACGACACATTGACCACATGGCCGCCCTCGGGATTGGCGAGCAGCAGCGGCATGAACGCCTGCACGCCGTGCACGACGCCGAACATGTTCACGTCGAACACCCGGTGCCAGTCGCCCAGTCCGGTCTGCCACGCGGTGCCGAACGTGCAGATCCCCGCGTTGTTGACGATCACGTGCACGGTGCCGTACGCCGCGACCGCCGCGTCGGCGAGCGCCTGGACCGCCGCCGGGTCCGTGACGTCCGTCGGTACGCCGATCGCCTCCGCGCCCGTGCCCCGCAGTGCCGCGACCGTGCCGGCCAGGCGTTCGGCGTCCAGGTCGGCGAGGACGACGCGCATCCCGGCGGCGGCCATGGCCTCGGCCGTACCGCGTCCGATGCCGCGCGCGGCACCCGTGACGACACCTACCCGGCCGGTCAGTTCACGCATGGGTCTCTCCCGAGGTCGAGTTCAAGGTCGGAGCGGGGCAGCCGAGCGGGGCAGCCGAGCGGGGAAGCGCACCGGGTGACGGTACGCGCATCACGCGCGCAGCGGCGCGATCTCGCCTTCCTGTAGCCTGCGCCCCGCGATGCCCTCGAAGCCGTTGCGGTCGGTGTAGCTCTCCTCGCCGATGATGCGGCCCTCGTCGTCCAGGACCCAGACGATCGCCATGCGCGACTCGTACAGGTAGAACGCGTCGGCGGACTTGTCGTCGACCTCGATGCCCATGGCCGCGAGCGTCGCGCCCGGGTACGCCATGCGGATGGTCCCGTCGGTCAGGATCAGGTGCCGGTCGACCGCGAGCCGGTCGATGTCGTGCACGAGCTGGGTGGCCCCGCTCGCCACGAAAGCGCCGTAGTACGCGCGGACCCCCTCGGTGCCGCGCGGGTGCAGGCGCGGGTTGTCCGGCGCCCCGAGGCGGTAGACGGGC
Source organism: Yinghuangia sp. YIM S09857 (assembly GCF_051388915.1). Classification (NCBI taxonomy): domain Bacteria; kingdom Bacillati; phylum Actinomycetota; class Actinomycetes; order Kitasatosporales; family Streptomycetaceae; genus Yinghuangia; species Yinghuangia sp. YIM S09857. Next base: position 265,574 of record NZ_JBPKBH010000004.1, read on the forward strand.
TCCGGCGCCAGCGTGGCCATCAGCGCCTCCAGGTCGCCGTGCGCCTCCGCCTTCTGGTGCGCGATCACGGCCTCCAGGTTGCGGCGCAGCACCGGATCGGTTTCGTCGGCAAGGCGCCGCTCCAGCGGGGCCCAGGTCAGGTTGGGGTCGATGACGACGTCGCGGGCGGGGGCGGTCATGGCGGCTCCTCGGGCGGAGTGGGCGGGTAGGGCGGCGGAGTGGGCAGGGCTGGTGGGGCCGGTGGAGCGGCGACGGGTACGCCTGGGCGCGGTCCGGCCCCGCGAAGGCACGCGCGGCGGCGCGTCCGGTTCTACCTGCCGCGAACGGTTGATCTCCACGGCTGCTGTGCACTGGTCGTGTGTACGGCCGATACGAACGACGCGTGCAAACAACTTTTGTATATGGTGTAAACGTCGGTGAGAAAGTTTTAGCATTGCTCTGTGACAGGGTCAATGAACATCGCCGCCGCCGGGGCCGACGTCTCCGCCGCCCCACAGCGCCCGGTCGTGCGGCCGCGCCTGACGCTGCGCGACGTGGTCCTCGCCGCCCGGGCCGTGGCGTCCGCGGGCGGCGTCGACGCGCTGACGATGAGCGCCGTCGCGACCCGGCTCGGGGTCACGCCGATGGCGCTCTACCGGCACGTCGACGATCGGGCGGCGCTGCTCGCCGCGGTCGCGGACTCGGTGCTCGAAGAGGTCGGCGCGGGCGTTGACCCGTCCGTCCCGTGGGACGACGCGGTCGTGATGTGGATGGCGGACGTCCGGCACCGCATCGTGCAAAGCCCCTGGACAGCGCAGCTCATCGGCACCGAGACGCAGATCGCCCCGGCGTGGGCCGCCGCGCTCGACCGCCTGCTGGCGGTGCTGGAGCGCGGGCCGCTGGACGACGACGCCCGCGCCGACGCGCTGGTCTGGATCGCCCGGACGACCGTCGGGGTGGTGCTCCTTGAGGCCAAGTCGCCGCTCGCCCGCCCGGGGCACGCGGTCGGTGCGGCGCTGGAGTCCGCCTTGGAGACCGCGTCCCCCGAGATGGCCCGGCGCTGGGCGCGGATCGACGCACGGCTCGCGAGCTACCGGGACGACGACCTGTTCGATGACCTGGTGCGCCAGACCCGGGCCCGACTCGCGGCGGCGGTCGATGGATCGTGTTTTGGAAAACGCGATGACGGCCATATCGTTCCGGAATCGACGGCTGGTGACGTACCGACGACCGCCGGACCTGGGCCCGACTCGCCCTCCGACCTCACCGACGCGCAGTGGCGCCGGGTCCGCGCGCTGCTGCCGCCCGGCGACCAGCGCGGCGCCGCACGCGCCGACGACCGGCGTGTCGTCGACGGCATCCGGCATCGCGAGCGGACCGGGGTCCCGTGGCGCAACGTCCCCTCCAGATACGGAAGTTGGCAGACACTGTACGGTCGCCACCGCCGCTGGTCCGAGGACGGCACCTGGGCGCGCGTCACGGAAGCCCTGGACTCCTGACCGCGCCCGCCTGCTACGGTTGACCGCATGAAGTCGTCGGCGAATCTGTCCTGGTGGCGCTCCTCCTAGGAGCGGCCACGACTCAGACACGCCACGGGCCGTTCGTACCGGATGGCCCTTTTTGCTGCCCTGCGCCCGGAGCGTTCCGAGCCGGCGAGGCCGTCCGCGAGACACCAGACGCGAGACCCCGCCACCGGAACCCGGAAACAGGAGCCCCGATGACCACCGCGACCGCCGCAGCCGCCGCCACCCCGACCGGAACCGCAGGCCGGACCGCCGCCCAGACCCCTGCGCCCGCCCCGACCCCGGACCACCACCTCCGCACCGCCCCCCTCCCCGAGGACCCCACCGCCCACCGAGTCCTTACCGGCGACCGCCCCACCGGACGCCTGCACCTGGGCCACTACTTCGGCACCCTGCAAAACCGGGTGCGCCTCCAGGACGCGGGCGTCGAGACGTACCTCGTCGTGGCCGACTACCAGGTGCTCACCGACCGGGACGTCGCCGACCGCCTCGCCGAGTACGTCGAGGAACTCGTCCTCGACTACCTCGCCGCGGGCATCGACCCCGAGCGCACGACGGTCTTCGCGCACAGCGCCGTCCCCGCGCTCAACCAACTCCTCCTGCCGTTCCTGAGCCTGGTGTCGGTCGCCGAGCTCCAGCGCAACCCGACCGTCAAGGACGAGATCGCGCACTCGCGGCAGGCGGCGGTCAGCGGGCTGATGTTCACGTACCCGGCGCACCAGGCCGCCGACATCCTGTTCTGCAAGGCCGACATGGTGCCGGTCGGGCAGGACCAGTTGCCGCACCTGGAGGTCACCCGCACCGTCGCGCGGCGCTTCAACGACCGCTACGGCCGGGTCTTCCCGGAGCCCGAGGCGCTGCTGTCCGCCGCGCCGCTGCTACTGGGCACGGACGCCACGAAGATGAGCAAGTCGCGCGGCAACGCGGTCTCGCTCGCCTCGACCGCCGACGAAACGGCCCGGCTGATCCGCCGCGCGACCACCGACGCCGACCGCGTGATCACGTACGACCCGACCCGGCGACCCGGCGTGTCCAGCCTCGTGCTGCTTGCGGCGCTCTGCCTGGACCGGGACCCGCACGAGGTCGCGGACGAGATCGGCGGCGGGGGAGCGGCCCGCCTGAAGCAGGTCGTGACCGACGCGGTCAACGACCGCTTCGCCCCGATGCGGGCGCGCCGCGCCGAACTGGCCCGCGACCGGGCGTACGTGCGTGCCGTGCTGCATGCGGGCAACGCACGCGCCAACGCCGTCGCGGACGCGACATTGAGGGAGGTGCGGGAGGCGATGGGCATGCGGTACGCGTGAGGATGGCCGCATGACCGTACGCGTGCTCGACAGCCTGACCGTTCCGTGGATCCCCGTTTCGCACACCCTCGACGTGCTGCTGACCCCCGGCTTCCCGGACGGCTTCCCCGTCACGCTCGCCTTCGCCCTCGTCGTGGACGCACGCGGGCACACCCTCCTCACCCGGATCGACCGGCCCGGGCGGGGATGGGACGTGCCCGGCGGGCACATGGAGGCCGGGGAGTCTCCCGCCGAGGCCGCGGCGCGCGAACTCGCCGAGGAGACCGGCTACGCCGTCGACCCCGCGCGGCTCCGCCGGTTCGGCGGCCAGCGCATCACGCTGCACGCCGAGCCGCCGGCCGACTACCACTACCCGGCGCGGACCTACATGGCCTTCCACGCCTTGCAGTTGGACGGCTACGGCCCCGACACCCAACCCCCGCCCGAATCGGAGTGCACGGAAGCGGCGTGGTTCGCCCCCGAGGAGGTACGCGCGCACTGCGCGGGCGCCGCGTGGCTCCCGCTGCACACGGCACTTGTGCTGGACGGGCACTTGTGACGGACGGGCGCCAGTGACGGACGATCGCTCGTAACGGACGGGGGCACTTGTGACGGACGGCCGCTCGTGCCGCCCCCGACAGTCGGCTCAGCCCCAATCCCACGGAACCGTCACGACCCCGCCGATGCCCGCGACGAGCAGCAAGAGGACGATCGCGGTACGCCGCACCAGCCACGTCTGACGCCCCCTCAGGCCGTCCGCCGCCAGGACGCGGGCCGGCGCGCCGGGGCTGTGGACGACGTTCACGCGGCCCGCGACCGGCGTGTCCAGCACGACGGGGATCTTGGCGTCGACGCGGTCCCCGCTCGGCAGGTCGAACCGGACGTACGTCGCCAACCCGGTCTTGGCGGTGACCACGGCATCGGCGTTCACCCCGTCGCGGCGCAGGTGCGCGCGCAGGAGGTGGCGGCGGATCACGGACCGGGCGAGCCCCAGGGCCATCACGAAGTACACGCCGAATATCGCCGCGATCATCAACGAACCCAGGAACATGCTTCCCCCGAGAGTGCTTGGCACCGTCGCCTGAGGGCGTCGGCACGCCGCCCCGTGGACGGGCACTCTAACGACTCCACCTGGATGGTGATCAAGAGAGGGCCGAACGGGACAGCCGGATCACGCGGGCTACGCCGCTGTCCGCGCGCCCCCAAGCACGCTGCCCAGCAGATCGTCGAGCCCGACCATGCCCAGGAGTTGCCCGTGCGCGTCGTGCACCAGGGCCAACGAGGCCCGGCGTTCGCGCAGTGCCGCGACCGCGCGCTGGATGGGGGTGTCGATGCCCAACGTCAGTACAGGGGACGCGAGTTCGCCGGCGGTCGGAGCGTTCGGCGAATCCGCGCCGAGCCCGCGTATCGCCAGCACCTCGCGTACGTGCAGCACGCCGGTCAGCCGCCCGTCCGTACCGCGGACCAGGAGGCGGTTGCGGCCGTTCCGCCGCGACGCAGCCACGATCTCCTCCGGCTTCGCCCCCGCCGGAACCTCGTCGATGCGGTCGGCCGGGACCACCAGCCGGGCCAGCGCCTCGGTGTGCGTGCGCAGCGTCGCGGTCAGGACGTCGTGCTCGGCGCTGCCGATCAGTCCCAGTCGCCGCGACTCGCCGACGAGGCGGCGCAGGCCCTCGGCATCCTTGGGGATGGTCAGTTCGTCGCGCGGGCGGATGCGGGCCGCGCGCAGGGCCGCGTTGCTGATGCCGTTGAGGGCACGCAGCAGCGGGCGTACGCCGCGCGTGAAGGTGCGGAACGGCGGGGCCAGCAGAAGCGCGGCGCGCTCGGGGTCGGAGATCGCCCACGACTTCGGAGCCATCTCGCCGACGACCATGTGCAGCAGCACGATCGTGCTGAGCGCGACCGCGAAGGCCACCGCGTGTCCGGCCGCCGACGGCAGACCGATCGCGCTGAAGAGCGGGTCGAGCATCGCGGCGAACGCCGGTTCGGACACTACGCCGAGGCCCAGCGAGCACATGGTGATGCCCAATTGCGCGCCCGCGAGCATGAGCGTGAGTTCGCGTACGCCCGCCAGCGCGGATCCGGCGCCGCGCTTCCGTGCCGCCGAGGCCTGTTCGAGCCGGTGCCGGCGCGCCGCAAGCAGGGCGAACTCGGCCGCCACGAAGAAGGCGTTGCCGGCGAGCAGGACGATCGTCGCTATGAAGGCGGGCATCGGGCCTATCCCGGTGCCGCCGCCCGCCGCCAGGTCCAGGGGAGCGGTGGCCGTCATGCCGCCACCTCGCGCTGCCCGG
>NZ_JBPKBH010000004.1:270768-350767 GCF_051388915.1 Yinghuangia sp. YIM S09857
CGCCGCGGGCTGCTCCGCCCGGTCCCCGTCGGCCGCCACGTCGTCCGAGCCGCAGGCCAAGTCCCCGGCACCCGAACCGGCACCCGAGCCGCTGCCCGGGCCGGAGCCGGACCCGGCGCCCGAACCAGCACCCGGCCCGGAGTCCCGTCCGGAGCCCGAAGCGGCCCCCGCCCCCGCCTCCACAACCGCATCCAGCGGCACGTGCGTCCGCACCCGGACCAGTCCGGGGACGTGCCGCTCGACGGTCAGCACCTCGATCTCCACGACCGTCGTCACCGGCGCGTCCGGATCCCGGGCCTCGTCCGGATCCGGGATCGTGACCCGGTCGCCGACCTCCGGAAGCCGCCCGAGCCGGGCGATGACCAGCCCGCCGAGGGTGTCGTACGGCCCCTCGGGCAGCTCGGTGTCGATGATGCGCTCGACCTCGTCGACGCGCAGGACGGCGTCGAGGCGCCACCAGCCGTCCTCGGGGCAGGCGTCCACGACGGACTCCACGTCGGATTCGTCGGCGATCTCGCCGACCAGTTCCTCGGCCACGTCCTCGTACGTCACGATCCCGGCGAGCCCGCCGTGTTCGTCCAGCACGATGGCGAACTCCTCGTCCACCGCGCGCAACTGCTCCAGCAGCGAGGACAGGCCGGCGGTGTCGGGGATCAGCAGGGGCTGCCGGGCGATCGCGCCGACCGTCACGCGGTCGGCGTCCGCAGGAGCCACGGCGAGCAGGTCGGCGACGCCGACCACGCCCACGATGTCGTCGACGCGCTCGCCGACGACGGGGTAGTGCGAGTGACCGCATTCCTGGACCAGGGCGATCAGTTCGGCGGTGCTGCTGTCGGCGCGGACCCGTATGACGTCGGGGCGCGGCACCATCACCTGATCGACCGTCAGGTCACCGAAGGCGATGGCGCGTTGCAGCATGTCCGACAGCTCGGGGGCGAGATCGCCCTCGCGGTCCGCCTCGGCGACGATGTGGCCCAGTTCCTCGGTGGTCGCGCCGCCGTGGATCTCCTCGACCGGTTCGATGCCGAGCGCGCGCACGAGGCGGTTCGCGACGTTGTCGAACATCCGGATGACCGGGCCCATGACCTTCAGGTACGCGAGCGTCGGCCCGGCCAGCAGGACGCTGACGCGCTCGGGCTCGGCGATGCCCCAGTTCTTGGGGATCAGTTCGCCGAGGACCATCTGCACGCCGGTCGCGATGCCGAAGCCGAGCACGAGGGTGACCGCGGTGTCGGCGCCGGAGGGCAGGCCGAGGGGGTCGAGTGCGGGGGAGAGGAGGGCGCCCAGCGCGGGCTGGGCGATGAAGCCCACCAGCAGCGTCGTGATGGTGATGCCCAGTTGCGCGCCGGAGAGCATGAACGACAGGCGGCGGGTCACCTTGAGTGCGCGGCCCGCGCCGCGGTCGCCGGATTCGGAGCGGCGGCGCAGCTCTGCGCGGTCGGCCGCGACGTACGCGAACTCCTGGGCGACGAAGAAACCGGTGCCGACCGTCAGGACGACGACGGCGAGTATGCCGAAGGCGGCGGACGCGGCGTTCATCGGACACCCTCCCGAACGACGCCGCGCGGATCACTGGCTCGGGAGGGACCGGTACTCGGGGGGTCCGTCTCTTGGGCGGACACACACGCTCCTTGTGAAGTCCGCGGACGCCCGCTCATCGGGCACCGCGGCGTTTTCGGCTGGCCTGCTGGCATAAGAACGTATCACCGCAGATCCGTGTTCCCATGCCTGCGGACGGGCTGCGCCGCAGGTGGGAACCGGATGTGTCGGCCGTCACGTGACTGATCGTCAAAAGCTACTGACCGTTAGTACTTGGCGCGGATGCGCGGACCGTGACAGTCTGTGCGGCCGTGGGCACAGTACGCCGAACGGTGGAGCGGATTGTAGGGATCCGTACCGACTGGTGCCGGTCTCGCGGTCCTTTGTCGTCCTCAAGTTGCCCGGGAATTCATCCCATCGAGGGAACCCGAACGGGGTGCATGTCGACAAGGATGGGAGACGACCCTTCACATCCGCGGCAGCCGAGCGGCGACCACCGGGGGCGGTGTTGAACGACAGCAAGACCGGGCGCAGGCGTTCCGGGGGCCGGGCGGTCCCACGCCAGCGAACGGAGCACACCAAACCCGGACAACTCAGCGAACCCGCCGCGGAGAATCCAGGATTGATCGACAAAATCGAGGAATGCGGCAACGCGGAAGGCGGTTCCCACGTTCAGACAAGTGTGGGCACCCCATCGGGAGCCCCCGCCGACACCGGAGCGGGACCCGTCACCGGAGACGTCGGCGGCAGCGCGGCAGGCCCGACGGCCGCCGCGCCCGTTCGACCCGACGAGGTGGCGATGACCCGGACGCTCGACGCGTACGCGATACGCCTGGCCGCACTCAAGGCGTACGACATCACCGGCGTCCGCCCCCGTGAACTCCAGCGCTACCGCACCCATGGCGAAGTACCCGACGGCCTGACTGAGGAGGTCGTCCGGCGCGCCCAGCAGATCGTCGAGGAGGAGCGCGCCCGGCTGCTGCGCCTGGCACGCTCCTGACCCCGGTTCCCGCCGCTCAGCCCCGCGCGATGGTGTCGAGGACCTCCGCCAGTCGCGCCGGCTCCGAGAGCATCGGCCAGTGCCCGGTCGGCACCGCGTGCACCGACCGCGTGCGCGCCGCCGCGAACTCCGCGAAGAACGGGTGCCCCGCCGCCGTCATCGCCTCGACCACCTCCAGCGGGAACGTCGAGGCCACCAGGTGGCTCGGCACGTCGTACCGCGCCGGATTCACCAGCCGCAGCGGACCCGTCGAGACGCCCCACGGCTGAGGGGTGCCGCGCTCGCGCAGCAGCGCGAGGTCCGCGTCCGACAATCCCGCGAGGTTCTCCGGGTCGGCCTCCGGGTCGAAGGGCGGCACCGGGACGGCCACCCCGCCCGACTCCGCGACCTGGCGCCGGATCGTTTCCTGCTCCTCCGGCTCGGCCGTGTCCAACTGCGCGGTGCCGTCCGCGAGCGGGCCGCTGTCGACGAACACGATGCGGGCGACGCGCTCCGGGATGCGGTCCAGGACGCCGTACGCCGTGATACCGCCGCCGCTGTGCCCGACCAGCACCACGTCGCGCAGGTCGTCCTTCTCGAACAGGTCGACGACCGCCTGGATGTGCGTGTCCTGGTCGATGCCCTGCGGGCCCTCGCCGGCGCGCTCGGCCAGGCCGGGCAAGGTGACCGGCAGGACGTCGTGCCCGGCCGCGCGCAGCGGCTCGGCGACGCGGTCCCACGCCCACGCGCCGAGCCAGAATCCGGGGATCAGAACGATGGTCGCCATGCTGCCGCTCCTTGCCGGGCGCCGCGGACGCGGGCCGTTGTGCGAGGGCCGCCGGTCGCGGCCCTGCTGACAAGGACGACGCTATGGCCGGTACCTGACATCTTCTGTCAGGTAGGAGCGGGCCCCGCGTGTCCTGTCCGGAAGTCCCGCGCCTGCGCGTCTGCCGTCATGTGTATGCCGTCACGAGTCTGCCGTCACGCGTCCGCTGTCCGCGCGCCTTCTGTCTGCTCCGCGGCCTGTGTCGCGGCCTGTGTCGCGACCTGTGCGGCGTCGATCTGTTCGACGAGCACCCGCAGGCCCGCCTCGGACGGCGAACCCGCCTCGGCGGTGTAGGTGATGAGGAGCTGGTCGTCGTCGTCCGCGACCCGGAAGGTCTCGTACGCCAACGTGAACTCGCCCAGTTCCGGGTGCCGCAGATGATAGCCGCCGTGCGACTTGTCCTTCACCTCGTGCTCGGCCCACAGCCGCCGGAACTCCGCGCTGCCCTCGCCCAGTTCGGCGACGAGCGCGGCCAGGGCCGGGTCGCCCGGGTGACGTCCGGCGTCCAGGCGCAGGTACGCGACCATGTCGCGCGCCTTTGTCTCCCAGTTCACGAACCGCCCGCGTACCTCGGGGTCCAGGAACACCATGCGGGCCTTGTTGCGATCGCCCGGCGGCAGCAGGCCCGGGTCGGCGACCAGCACCGCGAACAGCGGGTTCCACGCCAGGACGTCAGTGCGCCGCCCGGCGATGAACGCGGGCGTGTGCGGCATCGACTCCAGCAGGCGGAGCAGCCCGGGGCGGACCTCCTGCGGCTCAGCGTAGGAGCGGGCGTCCGCCGCACCGGGCGAGCCCTGGGCCGCCTGCACGAGACGGTGGAGGTGCGCCCGTTCGTCGCCGTCCAGCCGCAGTGCGCCCGCGACGGCGTCGACGATCTCGGACGAGACGTTGCCGGTGCGGCCCTGCTCGAAGCGCACGTAGTAGTCCGCGCTGACGCCCGCGAGTTGCGCCAGCTCCTCACGCCGCAGGCCGGGGACGCGGCGGCGCTCGCCGTATGCCCGCAGGCCCGCGTCCTCGGGTCGGAGGCGGGCCCGCCGCGAGCGCAGGAAATCTCCCAGTTCGGCTTTGTGGTTCATGCAGGTGGTCCCCGGGTTGTCAGGAGTCGTGACGCCTTTCGCCGAACACCAGCGGGAGGTGCCTGATTCCCGTGTGCCGGTTGCTGCGCGTCCATTCCACCGCACCGGCCGACTCGACCGTTCCGAAGGTGTCGACCAGCGCGCGCAGCACCGTGCGCGTCTCCAACCGGGCGAGGTTCGCACCGAGGCAGTAATGCACGCCCTGCCCGAACGCCAGGTGCGGATTCGGGTCCCGCGCGATGTCGAAGCGGTCGGCGGCCGCGAAGGCCGCCTCGTCGCGGTTCGCCGAGCCCTCCCACACCAGCACCTTGTCGCCCTTCGCGACGGGTATGCCGCCGAGCACGGTGTCGCGGGTCGCGGTCCGCCGCTTGGACGGCGACGGCGACGTCCACCGCATGACCTCCTCGACCGCGCTGCCCATCAGCAGTTCCGGCGCATCGCGCAGCGCGGCGAACTGCGCCGGGTTCTGCACGAGCGCCAGCACGCCGCCGGCGACGGCGTTGCGCGTGGTCTCCGCGCCTGCCGCGAACAAGAGGTTGAAGAACATGTGCAGTTCGACCTGGGTCAGGCGTGGCGGGTCCACGTCGGCGAGTTCGGCGTGCACGACGAGCGAAAGCATGTCCTCGGCGGGCCGCTCGCGCTTCTCCGCGATGAGGGCGGCCCCGTACGCGAACATCGCCTTCTGCGCGGCGGCCTTCTCGGCGTCGCGGCCGTCACGGTGGTCGAAAAGGTGCTCGATGTACCCGAACAGCTCGTGCCGGTCCTCCTCCGGGACGCCGAGCATCGAGCAGATCGTCTGCATTGGCAGTTCGCCCGCGACCGCCGCCAGGAAGTCGACCGGCTCGCCCTCGGGGACGGCGTCGAAGAGTGCGCGTGTGCGGCGGAGCAGGTCGTCGCGGAGGAGTGCCACCATGCGCGGCGTCAGTCCCTTGTTGACCAGGCGCCGGATCCGGTTGTGCCGGGGGTCGTCCATCATGTTCAGCACCAGGCCGCTTGCGGGGGAGTCGGCCAGCATCGTGCCGCCGTGCTCGGACGAGTAGGTGTCGGCGTCGCGCAGCACCTCCAGCGTCTCGGCATACGTCGCCACCGACCAGAACCCGGTGCCGTCCGGGGTGTGCGCGGTCGGCTCGTGCCACCACACCGGCGCCTCGCGGCGGTGCGCCGCAAAGACGTCGTGCGGGAAGCCCTCGGCGAAGACGTCCAGGTCGGTCAGGTCGACACCGGCCAGCGCGGCGGGTGCGGGCTTGCGCATGGAGCCCCCTCGGGAAGTCGTCAGGAAACCGTACCGTTCGCGTGGCTCGATCGGGTGAATCGGCGGCGGACGACGCGGAATCTCCCGGAGCGGCCCCCGGCCGCGCCTTAGCGTTGGCGCGCCCATTCCGCACCGCGCACCGCCGGAACGCGGTGCGAACTTCACGGGGGAGCGCATGAGATACCGCCTTGCCGCCGTTCTGCTCGGCATCTGGACGCTGCTCGTCGGCGCCCTGGCCGCGCCCGCGAGCGCCGCGGCGCAGTTCACGCCGCTGGACGAATGCTCCACGGCGTCCTACCAGGGCGACCCGCGCCTCGGACCCGAGACGCTGCCCAAGCTGGGTCCCGTCGGTTTCCAACTGTTCCTGTACGACAGGACCGGCCACATGTCGGTCCCGCAGTTCCTGGACACCTACTACGACCCGGCTGTGCCCGGATGGCGCTACCCGCCGTCCGACGGCTACGTCGTCGGAAAGGACGGACAGCCCGTCGCGTGGCGGCAGCAACTGTCGCCGGGCCAGGACGTCGACCGCTACGGGAGCGAGTACGGCGCCTTCCTCGCGCCCGAGGGCCTGCCGTACGCCGCCCGCGCGATCCCGCCGCAGAGCCTCAACGGCACCCCGGCCGCCGGGTGCAACTACCGCGACTACCGCGTGGTGAAGCCGTTCACCGTGAAGGCCGGGCCGATCGCCGCGTGGTTCGCGCAGCCCGGCGGCGGCCTCCAGTACCAGTTGGACGGCAGCCTCGTCCCCGGCGCGCCCGAGCGGCTGAACGTCCTGTGGCTGGTCGACAACGGCTACCTCAAGCGGCTGCCCTGACCTGAACGGCCTGACCAAGGGCCCTGATGAAGGGCCTGACCTGAAGAGCCTGGTCCGACCCGCGGCTGCTGTCCCGACCAGGGCAGCGCAGCGGACCGCCCACCGCCCGTCCATTCGATCCGGGTGGGCGGGCGGCGGCCCTTGTGCCCGGCGGCGTTTCTGCGACTGCCTGTGCGCGCCGACACTCGCGACGGCAACCCGTGCCCCGATGCGCCGCCGCCCCCGCCGCCGGTGTGATCATGGAGGTGTGGATGCCGCCGACCTCGCCCTGCGGATGGAGCTCAACCTCACCGAGCACGCCTGCCACCTGCACAGACGCACGCGGCACATGACCGTCACCGAGACGCCCGACGTGACCTTCGCGGACAGCGGCCTCGACGACGACACGTTCAACATCGTGGCGCACGCCCGCTTCGCGCCCCGCGACGCCGACCTGCGGATCGCCGACACGCTGCGGCACCTGCGCCGCGTCGGCCGCCCGTTCTCGTGGTGGATCGGCCCCGCGTCCGGGCCGGAGGACCTCTCGCGGCGCCTGGCGGCCGCGGGCGCGCCGTGCGCGGAACAGGAACTGGCGATGTGGGCGGTCCCGGCCGAGGTCGCCGAACAGTCCGTCGGCATGGGCCTCGACCGTACGGCCCCGGAGCTCCCGGCGGGCGAGCGCGCGCAGGCGTCGGCGGCGGAATCGGCGGCCGCCGATTCGTCGGCCGTGGAGTCGGCGGGGACCGTACCGGCCCTGCGGGGCCCGGAGTTGGACATCCGCGCCGCCAAGGACCCCGCCGAACTGGCCGACTTCGCCGCCGTCCTCGCCGCCAACTGGACGCCGGCGTCCACCACCGTCACCGAGTTCTTCGCCGCGACCGCCGCCACCGCGCTCGGCCCCGACAGCGCGTCGCGCTACCTCGTCGGGTACGCCGACGGGCGTCCGGTCGCGGCCGCCGAGGTCTTCGGGCACGCCGACGTCGCGGGCATCTACAACGTCGCCACACTCGCCGCCCACCGCAGGCGCGGGTACGGCGGCGCGATGTCCCGGGCCGCGGTGCGCACCGCCGCCGAACTCGGCTACTCCGTCGCGGTGCTCCAGGCGTCCGGGGAGGGCGAACCGGTCTACCGGGCGCTGGGGTTCCGGCCGCTGGGGCCGGTCGTGGAGCACGCGGTCAGCGCGGATCCCCGGACGGTGTGACCGCGTCCGCCTCCGTCCCGGCCTCCGCCCGGGTCGGCAGCGTGAGCCCGGCGAGCAGCGTCAGCGCCGCCTCGGACGCCGAGCCGGGCTCCGCGGTGAACGTGGAGAGCACGCAGGAGTCGTCCGGCAGGTGCAGCGACTCGTACTCCAGCGACAGGCCGCCGACCAGCGGGTGGTCCAGCCGCTGCGTGCCGTGCCGCTTGCCGCGCACCGGGTGCGCCGCCCACATCTCCGCGAACTCCCGGCTCTTCAAGGTCAGTTCGCCGACCAGCTCGGTAAGCTGAGGGTCGTCGGGGTACTGCCCGGCGGCGACCCGCAGGTACGCCACGTTGTCGTGGGCCTTCGCGGTCCAGTCCGGGTAGAGGGCGCGGGTGTGCGCGTCCAGGAACACCAGCCGCGCGCAGTTGGGCCGGTCCGCGGCCCGGTCGGTGGCGGCGAAGTCGTAGTGCGGCGCGAGCAGCGCGTGCCCGAGGCGGTTCCAGGCGAGGATGTGTCCGAACCGGCCGACCAGGATCGCCGGCACCCGGTCGATGGCGTGCACCATGCGGCGCAGCGGCGCCCGCACCCTCTCGTGCCTGGCCGTTCCGCGGCGCCGGGCCCGCCCGGGGCGGGCGAGGTTGCGCAGGTGCGCGTGCTCGTCCCCGTCCAGGCGCAGGACGCGGGCGAGCGCGTCCAGGACGGCGTCCGAGGCGTTGCCGCTCTGGCCCTGTTCGAGCCGCGTGTAGTACGCGGCGCTGACCCCGGCGAGCTGGGCCAACTCCTCGCGGCGCAGGCCTGGTACGCGGCGGCGCGCGCCGTACGCGGTCAGCCCCACGTCCTCCGGACGCAGCCGCGCGCGTCGGCTGCGCAGGAATTCTCCCAGGTCATCGCGTCGTTCCATGCCGCCCAGCATTACCCCGGCCGGGTGGCGGGGGCCAGCGGCGAGGGTGTCCCTGTCAGTACCAGGACCGGGGAAACCATGCTTCGCGGGCCTATCTCCCGCAGGGGGCTGGGTACGCCGTGCCGCTCCCGGGAGGCTTCTCGGCGTAAGGAGGCGGCACCGCCGCCGCACCCGGCGCCTCGTCCGCCGCCGCCCCCGCACGCACCGCGGACGGCGGCCGCCGCGCCGGCGTCGCACCGATGTCCCCGAGAGGCACCCCACGATGTCCACCACCCTGGAAACAGGTTCCGCAGCCGCGCCGCAGTCCGGGCCGCCCGGACGCACCGGCGCGGCACCGCGTATGACGCCGCGTCAGCGGCTGATCCTCGTCCTGCTCCTCGGCTCGCAGTTCATGCTCGCCGTCGACTTCTCGATCCTCAACGTGGCGCTGCCGAAGCTGGGTGAGGGCCTGGGCTTCCGGCTCGCCGACCTCCAGTGGGTGGCGACGTCCTTCGCGCTCGCCGCCGCCGGGTTCACGCTGGTCTTCGGCCGCTTGGCCGACCTGGTCGGACGCCGCCGCATGTTCATGCTCGGCATGGCGCTGCTGATCGTCGGCTCGCTCGTCGGCGGGCTCGCCCCGACCCCGGGCGTCCTGCTGATCGGCCGGGTCGTCCAGGGCCTCGCTACCGCGATGGCCACGCCCGCCGCGTTGTCGCTGCTGACCACGTCCTTCCCGGAGGGGCCGCTGCGCGACCGGGCGCTGGGGTTGAACGGCGCGCTGCTCGCGTCCGGGTTCACCGCGGGCGCGGTCTTCGGCGGCGTGCTGACCGACGCGCTCAGCTGGCGCTGGGCGTTCCTCGTCAACGTGCCGATCGCGGCGGCCGTCATCCTGGCGACCCCGGCGGTCATCGCCGAGAGCAAGGCGTCCGGCAGCACCCGGCTCGACGTGCCCGGCGCGCTCACCGCCGCGGGCGGTCTGCTGGCACTCGTGTACGGCATCACCCGTGCGGGGGAGGACGGTTGGGGCGACACCGTCGCCCTCACGACTCTCGCCGCGGGCGCCGTGCTGCTGGTGGCGTTCTGGTACGTCGAACTCCACGCGGACGCGCCCCTCGCGTCCGTGCGCATGCTTCGCCGGCGCACCGTGAGCTGGGGCAACGTCGGGGGGTTCGTGACCTTCACGATGGAGTCCGCCCTTGTCTACGTCATGACGCTGTACTTGCAGCAGGTGCTCGGCTACTCCGCGCTCCAGACCGGACTGGCGTTCGGCGTCGTCGGCATCGCCTGCTTCTTCGGCGGCGTCGCGGCACCGCGCGTGATCGCCCGGATCGGGAGCGCGGCGGCGCTGGTCGTCGGCCTGGTGCTGCAAGGCGTCACGACGGCGGCGCTGTTCAACGTGGGCGACTCGCGCGGGCAGTTGGCCCTGGTGCTGGCCGCGCTCTCGCTCGGCGGCGTCGGCCACCTGTTCGCCATCGTCGGCTACATGGTCACCAGCACCTCGGGCGTCGCGGACGACGAGCAGGGACTCGTCACCGGCATCGCGTCCATGACCCAGCAGGTGGGCCTCGCGATGGGCATCCCGGTCATCAGCTCGGTCGTGACCGCACGCATGGACGGGGAGACCGGCACGCGCTCCGAGGCCGACGCGCTGCTGTCCGGCATCAGCGCGGGCGTGCTCGTGGACGCGGCGATCGTGCTGGCGGGGGCGTTGCTGGTGGCTTTCGCCCTGGTCCGGCGGGCGCGGTCGGCGGGGCCGCGCTGACGGTTCCGCACGCCGGGGAGGGGAAGGGCCGCCGTGACCGGTGCCCTTCCCTTCCCCGTCGTCAGCCCCACTCGTCAGCCGTCGTCGAACCGGCCGTCTTCGTCAGTCGTCGCTGCTCTGGTCGCGCTCCTCCTGCGAGAAGGAGTACGGCGAGGCGCCCGGAGCCGCGCCCGCGGCCGGGGCCGGCGCCTGCCGGGCCCGGCGCAGCATCGAACTTGCCGACTGGAACGTCTGGCGGGTCTTCTTGCTGCTGTAGCTCATCGCCTGCCCGGCCGCGATGCCCATGCCGCCGGCCGCCGCGAAGGCGTCCTGGTCAGCGCCCAGGAACACGAACACCCAGCCGTACCGCTCCTGCTGATGCGTGATCATCTCGCGCACCCGGGACAGCGAGTACTCGGACGAGGCGTTCTCCTGCCCGTCGGTGAGGATCACCATGATCACCTCGCCGGGACGCCGCGCCTCTGGCAGGCCCGCCAAGTCCTCGCCGACCTTGGCGATGGTCCGGCCGACCGCGTCCAGCAGCGCCGTCATACCGCGCGGGCGCAGCGTGAAGTCGGGGGCCTCGGTCACCAACTTGTTCTCGTAGACCACTTCGTAGCGGTCGTCGAACTGGTACAGCGAGACCGTGGTGCGCGCCTCGACTTCGCGCTGGTCCTCCAGGAAGGCCTTCAGCCCGCCCTCGGTGTCGTCCTTGACACTTTGCATCGATCCCGAACGATCCAGGACGACCGCAATGTGGCGCAGGTCAGGATCGGTCATCTCGTCGGCTCCTCCTCGAATTTCCGCTCCCCGGGTTCCGCGTCCTCCGCAACCATCCTCCATCGCCGCGGCCCGTGCCGCTCGGCATTTCCCGCCCGCCGCCGGCGGCCCGCCTGGGCCGCGATCCCCCTGCTGTCGCGTTTCTTCAAGAGCCTCGCGGCCCCGCGGCATAGCGTGGGGTTCATGAGCACGCGCATGACCGATCTTCTTGCCGCCGCCGCAGAGCGCGCCGTCCTCGTGGTCCAGGGCCTACCGGACGACCTCATGGACGCGCCCACGCCCTGCGTCGAGTACACCGTCGCCGACCTGGCCAACCACCTGTACCTGGTCGTCGTGAACTTCCAGGAGCTGGCAGCCAAGCAACTGCCCGACTGGTCGCAGACCCCCGACTACCTCCACGGCGCCTGGCGCGATGCGTTCGCCGCCGAGACCGAGCGCCTCACCGAGGCATGGGCGGCACCGGGCAGCGAGGAGGGCGTGTCCCCGGGAATGGGCCTACCGGCGCGCACCGTGGGGCAGATGGCGCTGCTCGACCTGACCGTGCACGCGTGGGACCTCGCCCGCGCGACGGGGCAGCCGTTCGAGCCCGCGCCCGAGACGGTGCCCGAACTCGCCGAACTGCTGGCCGTGATGGGCCCGACCGCCCGGAAGACGGGCGTGCTCGGCGAGCCGTGCGCGGCGCCCGAGGACGCCGACGCGTTCGTACGGCTCCTCGCCGACTCCGGCCGCGACCCCGGTTGGACGTCCCCCGACCGCGGCTGACCGTCGGCACTTGGCTCCGGCGGGGGCGTCCGCCGCCCCGTAGCATGCGCAGATGCCGACGAATCCGCAGATGGACCCGCAGATCGGCGCCGCCGCGACGGCGCGGCGCCATGTGGCTTTCGACCGCTTGCACAACTTCCGCGACCTGGGCGGCTACCCGGCCGCCGACGGTCTCGTGGTGGCGTGGGGGCGGCTCTACCGCGCCGATTCGCTCGGCAAGCTGCGCGGGGACGACGCCTCCGCCGACCGGGAGCGGTTCGCCGCCCTGGGCATCCGCACCGTGGTCGACCTGCGGTACCCGTGGGAGATCGCGAAGCGCGGCCGGGTCCCCGAGCAGGACGGGCTCGACTACCACAACCTGAGCATCGAGCACCGGCCGTACGACCAGGCGGCGCTGGGGCCGGACGTCGACGTCGAGACCTTCCTGGTGGAGAAGTACGCCGAGGTCGCGGCGGACGGCGTCAAGGAGATCCGCGGCGCCCTCGACGTCCTGGCCGCGGCCGCCGGCCCCGCGGTGTTCCACTGCACCTCGGGCAAGGACCGCACCGGCATCATCGGCGCGCTGGTCCTGACCCTCCTGGGGGTGGACGACGAGGTGATCGTCGCCGACTTCGCCCTCACCGGTCTCGCCACCGAGCGGCTTGTCGCCGACTGGCGCTCCTGGGTACCGGCGGACCGCGAACTGACCTGGCCGGGCTACGGGCGGGCACCCGCAGGTCTCATGCGGCGCTTCCTGGCCTGGGCGGAGGCGGAACACGGCTCGCTGCGCGGGTACGCGGAAGCGCAGCTCGGCGTGGACGACGCGCTCGTGGCGGCGCTGCGGACGCGGTACCTGGTCGCGGCGGGCTGAGCCATGCCTCCACATTCCCGCCGGGGCCCGCATGCGAGGGAACGCGAAGGCACTCCCTCGGTGGCGCCCCGTGGTCGGGTCAGAGCCAGTCGCGGCGTTTGAAGACCACGTACAGCGTCACGCAGACCAGAGCCATCAGCCCGATCGCGAACGGGTAGCCCGCGACCCAGGTCAGTTCCGGCATCTCGGTGAAGTTCATGCCGTAGATCGTCCCGATGAGGGTCGGGGCGAACAGGATGGCCGCCCACGCCGAGATCTTCTTGACCTCTTCGTTCTGCGCCAGGCTCACCTGGGTGAGCTGCTTCATCTCCTCGTTCTGCTTCTGCGTCACGAGGGTGGCGTTGACGGACATGATGTTCTGGAGCATCTGGCGGAACCCGTCGACGCGTTCCACGACGGTGGTGGCGTGGTCCTCGACGTCGCGGAGGTAGCGTCGCAGTTCGTCGTCCACCGCGTACTTCTCGAAGCCCAGCGACAGGTCGCGCAGGATGCCCAGCAGCGGGCGGCCGGCGCGCTGGAACTCGATGACCTCGCGGCCGAGTTCGTAGATGCGGCGGGAGACGTTGGGCTCGCCGAGGAAGACTTCGGTCTCGATCTCGTCGATGTCGTGCTGGAGCCCGGCCACCACGGGGGCGTACTCGTCGACGACGGTGTCGAGGATCGCGTACAGCACCGCCTCGGGGCCCAGGCGCAGCAGGTCGGGGCGCTCCTCGACCCAGCGGCGCACGGCGGCCAGGTCCGGGGCCTCGGCGTGCCGCACGGTCAGGACGAAGTTGCGGCCCATGAAGACGTGCAGTTCGCCGAAGTCGACCTCCTCGACGTCGTCCAGGTAGCGCGCGGCGCGCAGCACCGCGAAGAGGGTGTCGCCGTAGCGCTCCAGCTTGGGGCGCTGGTGTGCCACGATCGCGTCCTCCACCGCGAGCTCGTGCAGCCCGAACTCCTCGGCGGCGGACAGCAGTTGTGCCTCGGCGGGGCGGTAGAGGCCGATCCAGGCCATGGCGCCGGGGCGTTCGTGCAGGAAGCGGTACGTCTCGGCGAGCGTGTCGGGCGAGGCGACGCGGCGGCCGTCGACGTAGAGCGCGCTGTCGATGAGGCTGTTCTCGACGGGCAGGGGCGGCGGTTCAACCGGACGCGGGTCCATCGACTGCTCGGGCGACCGCTCGGACCCGGCCTCGCCCGAGCGGTCGGGGGAGGCGTGCCGGCGGCCGCGCAGGTAGGAGCGGCGCCGGTCGCTCATCGGTGCCCCCTCACCGGATGAGCCTGCCCGGGGGTCGCCCGGGAGGTTCCGCACATCACGAGCCGCTCATCGGGTGTCGCTCATCGGATGTCGTCCATCGGGGGGCCTCCGGGGTGCGCGCGGGCGCGGGAGTGGCGTCGGGAACGGCGTCGGGGGGGGGGGGGGGGGGGGGGGGGGGGGGGGGGGGGGGGGGGGGGGGGGGGGGGGGGGGGGGGGGGGGGGGGGGGGGGGGGGGGGGGGGGGGGGGGGGGGGGGGGGGGGGGGGGGGGGGGGGGGGGGGGGGGGGGGGGGGGGGGGGGGGGGGGGGGGGGGGGGGGGGGGGGGGGGGGGGGGGGGGGGGGGGGGGGGGGGGGGGGGGGGGGGGGGGGGGGGGGGGGGGGGGGGGGGGGGGGGGGGGGGGGGGGGGGGGGGGGGGGGGGGGGGGGGGGGGGGGGGGGGGGGGGGGGGGGGGGGGGGGGGGGGGGGGGGGGGGGGGGGGGGGGGGGGGGGGGGGGGGGGGGGGGGGGGGGGGGGGGGGGGGGGGGGGGGGGGGGGGGGGGGGGGGGGGGGGGGGGGGGGGGGGGGGGGGGGGGGGGGGGGGGGGGGGGGGGGGGGGGGGGGGGGGGGGGGGGGGGGGGGGGGGGGGGGGGGGGGGGGGGGGGGGGGGGGGGGGGGGGGGGGGGGGGGGGGGGGGGGGGGGGGGGGGGGGGGGGGGGGGGGGGGGGGGGGGGGGGGGGGGGGGGGGGGGGGGGGGGGGGGGGGGGGGGGGGGGGGGGGGGGGGGGGGGGGGGGGGGGGGGGGGGGGGGGGGGGGGGGGGGGGGGGGGGGGGGGGGGGGGGGGGGGGGGGGGGGGGGCGGGGGGGGGGGGGGGGGGGGCCGACGGGGGGGGGTCGCCCCCCCCGACTATTGTCCCTTTTGCCGCGCGGTTTCCGCGGATTTGTCGCCCGTGGGTCCAAGCGTCGGACCTCTTGCCGAGAACCTTGGTCGGGGTCTCGGCAAGCGGCTCGTCGAACGGTCAGCGTCCGTAGCGCCGGTTGAACTGCTCGATCCGGCCGGCGGTGTCCAGGACGCGGCCCTTGCCGGTCCAGAAAGGATGGCTTGCGGCCGAGATGTCGACGTCGACCACGGGGTAGGTCTTGCCGTCCGTCCACTCGACGGTCTTGTCGCTGTCGAGGGTGGATCGCGTCAGGAACGCGAAGTCGGCGGACTTGTCGCGGAAGACGATCTCGCGGTACTCGGGGTGGATGGCGGAACGCATGGAAGCCTCCTGTGCGGCGTATGCCGCGTACGCGGCGGATGTGCGGCTGATGGGCGCCTGCTGCGCGGGCGGATCGTGCGCGGGCAGCGGGTGCGTGCGGCGGGTCAGCGCTCCTCGCGGAACACCACGTGACGCCGGGCGACCGGGTCGTACTTGCGCAGCTCCAGCCGGTCCGGATCGTTCCGGCGGCTCTTGCGCGTGACATACGTCTGTCCGGTGCCTGCCGTCGACCGCAGCTTCACCACGGGGCGCAGATCGCTTCGTGCCATCGGGGGCCTCCTCGTCTCTCTCGGCGCCGCGATTCCGACCGCGGCACATGAGTGAGAACGATTTCCGTCAGCGGATATTCCATGTGGCCGTTCATCACGGCATCACCGCAGGTCAGAGCTCGAACGGCCCCTTCCCCATCTGATCCCGCACGGTCACGACGGGCGGGTTGAGCAGGGCCCGCCGCTGCCAGTTGGCGCCGTCGACGACCAGCGTGTGGCCGGAGATGAACCGGGCGTACGGCGAGGTCAGGAAGGTCGCCGCCCAGCCCAGCTCGCGCACCCGGCCCACCCTCAGGGCCGGCTGGAGCGGGTCCTTGTCGTGTTCCCGGTCGACGTTGCCGCGGATGTCGGCGGTCATGTCGGTGTGCGGGAAGAGGCCCGGGACCAGGCCGTTGATCTGGATCCCGTACGGGCCCCACTCCACGGCCAGCGTCTCGACCATGTTCTTGACGCCCGCCTTGGCCGCCGCGCTGTGCGCGAAGCCGGGGCCGCCGGTCCAGGCGTACGACGCCCCGATGTTGACGATCGAGCCGGGGGTGCCCGCGGCAAGGTGGCGCCGGGCGAACTCGCGGGCGCAGAAGTACGTGCCGTTGAGGGTGATGTCGACGACGGTGCGCCACGCGTTGGGCGACATGTCCTCGGCCGGGACGGGGAAGTTCGCCGCGGCGTTGTTGATCAGGACGTGCGGCAGCCCGAAGTGCGACTCGGCGGCGTCGAAGGCCGCGGCGATCGCCTCGGGGTCGCGGATGTCGCAGGTCACCGTGGCGACCCGGCCCCCGAGCCCTTCCAGGCCCTCGCGGGCGGACTTGAGGTGGTCGTCCTTGCGGCTGGCTACGACGATGTCGGCGCCCAGGCGGGCGTACTCGCTCGCGATGGCCTTGCCCAGACCCGTGCCGCCGCCGGTGACGAACACCACGGTTCCGTCGTACGTCCCCGGCGGCAGGGCGCTCGCGCCCAACGGGGCCGGCTCCGGCAGGCCCTGGTACGGGCTCTTCTTGTCGCTCTGGTTCTCGGTCATGTCGGCGGCTCAGCTTCCCGTGAAGTGCGGCGGACGGTTCTCGGCGCGGGCGGCGCGGAACTCGGCCAGGTCGTCGGAACGGCTCAGGTAGGTCTGGGCGATCAGCTCCTCGGCCATCGAGCTGCGGACCTCCGGCTCGGCGAGGTGCTTGATGACGCGGCGGGCGGTCTTGACGGTCGCGAACGGGGCCGCGGCGATCTTCTCGGCCATCTCGCGCACGGTCGCGTCCAGCTGGTCCGCGGGGACCACGCGCGAGACGACGCCGTGCGCGTACGCCTCCTCCACGCCCATCGGCCGTCCGGTCAGGACCAGGTCGGAGGCCACCCCGTGGCCGCAGATCTGGAACAGCCGGCCGACGCCGCCGGTGTCCGGGATGACGCCGTGCGTCACCTCCGGCAGCATGAACCGGGAGCCTTCCGCGGCCACCCGGATGTCGGCGAGCAGCGCGCGCTGGAACGACGCGCCGATCGACCAGCCCTTGCAGGCGACCAGGATGGGTGCGTCGAGGTCGAACATCTGCTGGACGCCCCGGTGCCCGCGCGTCATCAGCTCGTGGTGCGTCATGGTGACCTGGCCGCCGCCGATGGCCCCCACATCGCGGCCGGACGAGAACGACTTGCCCTCGGCCCGCCAGATCACCGCCCGCACGTCGTTGCGCGTCCGCAGCTCGGCCAGGATCTGCCAGAGCTGTTGGTCCATGTCGTCGTCGAACGCGTTGTGCTTGTCCGGGTTGTTGTTGGTGATCGTGGCGATCGGACCGTCGTACTCAAGCAGGACTTTGTCCGCCACTTGGCCTCCGTCGGTGCTCGGCGTGGATCTGACGATGTGTCACTTGACCTGCATATACCAACGGGGCGGCGGTTTCGAGGGCAGGGCGGGTGGCCCGTTCGGCGGATGCCCGGTAATGCGGCGTGTGGCACCCGGCGGGAGTGTCGCGAATCACCGATCCTGGAGGCAGAGACCGCGTCCGACGGGAGCCGCCCATGAAGGTCCAGCTACGCCACAACCCCTCGTTCACGGTCGCCCGGTGCGTCCTGGCCGGCGGCGAGCAGATGCGTGCCGAGAGCGGCGCGATGCTCGCGCACAGCGCGGGGGTGTCGATCGACGCCAAGATCGAGGGCGGCCTCATGCGCGGCCTCAAACGCAGCGTGCTGGGCGGCGAATCGCTGTACCAGACCACCTTCACCGCACCACCGCAGGGCGGCTGGGTCGACGTCGCGGCGAACCTCCCGGGCGACGCGATCACCATCGACCTGGAGCCGGGCCAGGACCGCTTCCTGCTGACGAAGGGCTGCTGGCTGGCCAATTCGTCCGGCGTCACGATCGACACCAAGTGGGGCGGCGCCCGCAACCTCTTCGGCGGCGAGGGCGGCTTCCTGGTCGAGGCTTCGGGGCAGGGCGTGGTGGTGGCGAGCTGCTTCGGCGCCCTCGACGTCATCGACCTGGAGCCGGGTGAGCAGGTTGTCGTCGACACCGGCCATGTCGTCGCCTACGCGCCCACGATCACCTTCCAGATCCGCCGCGCGGTCCAGGGCCGTTCCATCCAGAGCATGAAGTCCGGCGAGGGCTTCGTCTTCGACTTCACCGGCCCCGGCCGTGTTCTGGCCCAGTCCCGCAACCCGAGCGGCTTGATCTCCTATCTGACGGCGAACCTCCCGGGCTCGCGGGCGTAGGTGGCGTGTGCTCGGCCCGGCCCGCGATGGCCTGATCGCCCACCTTTCGGGTCCGCGGGCACGCCGGGCATGTCCGGTCCACTGCTTCCGGTCACGTCCTCGCGCAGACCTGCGATCCGAGCTGTCCCGACCACCACCTCTCCGCCCACCTCCCGGGTCGGCGGGCGTGCGCCCGACACTTCGAGCGGCGTGCACCTCGGTCCACGCGCCGCTGATCGCGCGCGGTATCAGGCGTTTGCCGTATCAGGTGTTTTGAGGTGCTTCCGTGCTGTTAGCTTCATAAGCGGCGATTTCGGCCAACAGTGCGCTCTTGTCGGTCGGGTCGAGGTAGGACGCGCGGACGCCGTTGCGGGCGAGGTCGACGAGGGTGCCGGCGGTGAGGCCCAGTTTGCGGGCGAAGCGGTATTCGCCGAGGAGCGTGGTGCCGAACATCGGCGGGTCGTCGGAGTTGAGGGTGACCATCAGGCCCTCGGCGATCATGCGCGGCAGCGGGTGGTCCTCGGGGCGGGCGACCGCGGATGTGCGCAGGTTGGAGGTGGGGGAGACGTCCAGCGGGAGCTGCGTGTCGCGGAGGTACGCCACCAGCTCCGGGTCGTCCATGCTGCGGATGCCGTGCCCGATGCGCTCGGCCTTGAGCGCGCGGATCGCGGACCATACGCGGTCCGGGCCCTCGACCTCACCCGCGTGCGGCAGGCTCTTGAGCCCCGCAGCGCGCGCCCGCGCGAACACCGCCTCGAACGGGTCGCGCTCCACCTCGATGCCGCCGACGCCGAAGCCGACCACGCTCGCCGGGCCGTGGGCCAGCACGGCGTCCAGGGTCAGTTCGCCCGCCTCGGGGCCGAACTGCCCGGCGAAGTCGGGGATCCAGCGCAGCCGGATGCCGGTCTCCCGCTCGGCCTCGGCGCGGCCCGCCTCGATTCCGGCGAACACCACCTCGGCCGGGATGCCGCGCACGAGGTGGCTTTGCAGGCTGACGTGGACCTCGGCGTATCGGACGTTCTGAGCGGCGAGCGCGCGGCCGGTCACCGCGGCGAGGAGTGCGAAATCCTCCTCGTCGCGCAGGCCTTCGAGGGCCTTGACGTAGACCTGGATGAAGTGCGGGAAGTCCTTGAAGGCGTACCAGCCCTCGATGGCCTCGACCGTCTGCGGGATGTCGGCGAGCCGGTGCTTCCGGGCGAGCGTCAGCAGCGTCTCGGGCAGCAGCGAACCCTCCAGGTGCACGTGCAGCTCGACCTTGGGGAGGCCCGCGAGGAACGCGTCCGAGGCGGGCGCGGAGGCGGAGACGGCCGCGGCGGTGTTCTCGGCGGCGGCCTCGGCGGCGGTGGGACTGGAGGCAGGGACGGTCACGCGGTCTTCTCCCGTGCTGTTCGGAGCGTTGCGGCCATTCGATCACGGCGAGCGGGCGCGGCGCGGTGCCGGGGCGTTCCGCGGCGTCTCAGGCGGCGCCGCGGAAGAGGCGCCGGTACGCCTGCGGGGTCGCGCCGCGCCGCTTGAGGAAGTGGTGCCGCAGCGTCGCCGCGCTGCCGAAGCCGGTCCGCGCGGCCACCGAGTCGACCGTCATCGCGGTCTCCTCCAGCAGTTCCTGCGCCGCCAGCACCCGCTGGGCGACCAGCCATTCGTACGGCGTCGTGCCCGTCTCCTGCTGGAACTTGCGGGCGAACGTGCGCTGCGACATGCGCGCGTACGCCGCCATCTGCTCGATCGTCACGTCGTTGGCCAGGTTGTCCTGGAGCCAGTCGAGGGTGGCCTGCATCTGACTGCACTCGGGGGAGGCGAGGGGCCGCGCCACGTACTGTGCCTGCCCGCCGTCTCGGTGCGGTGGTACGACCATGCGGCGCGCGATGGTGTTGGCGACCCGGCTGCCGTTCTCCTGCCGCACGATGTGCAGGCAGGCGTCGATGCCGGCCGCGGTCCCGGCGCCGGTCACGACCCCGCGGTCCTCGATGTAGAGGACGTCCGGCCGGACCCGGGCGGCCGGGTGCCGACGGGCCAGGAGCTCGGCGTACATCCAATGGGTGGTGCAGTCGCGGCCGTCGAGCAGGCCGGCGGCGCCGAGCATGAACGCGCCCGAGCACATGCTGAGCACGCGCGCACCGCGGTCCACGGCCTCGCGGAGTGCGCCCAGCAGCCCCTCCGATTCCGGGTCGTCCTCGGCGCGTACGCCGGACGCCGGGACCACCACCAGGTCGGCGGCGGCGATGCGTTCGAGCCCGTGCTCGACCAGGATCGAGAAGCCGCTCGCGGTCGGCACGCCGCCGGGCTCGGGGGTGGCGACCGCGAAGTCGTAGACCGGCAGCCCGTGGTCGCTCCGGTCGATGCCGAAGACCTCGCAGGCGACGCCGAGTTCGAAGGGATGCACGCCGGGGACGGCCACCGTGACGACATTTTGCAGCATGCCGGACACTCTGCCAGACCGGTCGAAGTTTTGGCAGTATCTTGTCAGAAAATGGCAGTCCTGCCACTCGCTGCGTGGGTCCGCCGACGGCACCCTGGATACATGACGACGACGATGATCCTCCTCGGAGCCCCCGCAGTCCTCGCCCTCCTGGGCTACCTCGCCGCCAACGGCCGCGTCGCCGACAGCCGCGACGGGCGCGACTGGCAACCCGGCCACGGGCCCGCGTACTTGCCCTCCGATACGTCGGACGCGGCCGAAGCCAGAGCATCCGGACGCGGCGGCGGCAAGAACCTCCTCGCCCGCCGCGTGTTCGGCTCCCGCCAGGTCGAGTTCGTGGCCGTGACGCGCGACCGCGACGAGCAGGGCACTCTCGTCTGACGCGTGGCCGGAGCGCCGCCGACCGACAGCGCGCCGACCGAGAGTGCCACCGACCGAAGACGCCGCCGAGATCCGCCGGTCCCCGAATCGGGGACCGGCGGATCTCGGCGGTTCTCGGTGTTTCTGACGACTTGCCCGGGCGGGTGCCCGGGGCGACGTCGCGGATCAGCCGCTGACGACCGCGCGCAGGCTCTCCTTGAGCGAGCCCATGGTGGCCAGGACCGCCGTCGGCTCGTACCCGCAGTGGGCCATGCAGTTGTCGCAGCGCGGGTCCTTGCCGCGCCCGAAGTTGTCCCACTCGGTGGTCTCGATGAGCTCCTTGTACGTCTCCACGTACCCGTCGCCCATCAGGTAGCACGGCTGCTGCCAACCGAGCAGCGAGTAGGACGGGATCGCCCACGGCGTGCACTCGAACTCCCGCTTGCCCTCCAGGAAGTCCAGGAAAAGCGCGGAGTGGTTGAGCCGCCACTTCTTGCGCTTGCCGTCGGAGAACGCCTCGCGGAACATCGCGCGGGTCTGCTCGACGCCGAGGAACCGGTTCTGGATCGGCGCCTTCTCGTACGCGTACCCGGGCGAGATCTGCATGCGGTCGACCTTGAGGTCGTCGTTGAGGTAGTCGAGCACCTCGCGCACCGACTCGGGCGAGTCGGTGTTGAAGAACGTGCTGTTCGTGAAGACCTGGAAGCCGGCGTCCTTGGCCATCTTGATGGCCGCGACGGCCTCCTTGAACACGCCCTCCTTCGCGACCGCCTGGTCGTGGCGCTCCTCAAGTCCGTCGAGGTGGACCATCCAGGCGAAGTTGCGGCTGGGCTTGAACTTGTGCAGGTGCTTGGGCAGCAGCACCGCGTTGGTGCACAGCACCACGAACTTCTTGCGGTCCAGCAGCGCCTGGACGATCTTGTCGATGTCCTTGTGCATCAGCGGCTCGCCGCCCGCGAGCGAGACCATCGGCGCGCCGCACTCCTCGACCGCCGCGACGACCTGCTCGACGGGCATGCGCTTCTTGAGGACGTCGTGCGGCTGCTGGATCTTCCCGCAGCCCCCGCACTTGAGGTTGCACGCGAACAGCGGCTCGATCTCCACGATCATCGTGAACTTGTCGTTGCGCTTGATCTTCTGCTTGACGAGATGCGTACCGATCTTCGCGGCCAGGTTCAGCGGCAGACCCATAGTTCTTCCTCGCCCCTCTCGGCACAGTCCGGGCCTGCGTGGATGCCCGACACTCACCGGTTGCTGTCGACATCAACATACACGCTGTATGTCTCGAACCCGTTGTACGTCTGTCACACCTCGGGTCCAACGTGTCGCAGATACGCCAGAACCCTTGCCAGGCCCGGACTGTTCCCACTCGCGGCCGGGCGACACGCCGTACCCGGGGCCCGGGATGCGGCCTCGGGAGGTCCGGAATGCGTTCCAGGCGCTCGTATCGTGCGGGTATTTCGTGAACCGCCGCAGGTCACAGCGTGGCATCCGCATGTCAGGCTTGGGGCGATGCAGTCTGTATGTCTCGGGAGCGTTGTATGTCAGTCACCCGTCGGGCCCAGCACGTCGCCGACACCCGCGACGCGCTCGTGACGGCCGCCCGCGAGCTGTTCGCCGAGCGCGGCTACACGGGCACCGGCACCGAGGAGATCGTCGCCCGCGCCCGGGTGACGCGCGGCGCGCTCTACCACCACTTCCGGGACAAGAAGGCACTCTTCCGCGCGGTCATGGACAGCGTCGCCGCCGAGGCCGCGGAGGCCCTGGTCAGCCACGAGCTGCGACACGCGCAGGAGCGGCCGGACGAGCCGTGGGACCAACTGCGCCACGGCTTCCAGTCGTTCCTCGACGTGTGCACGACCGGGGACTTCCAGCGCATCGTGCTCATCGACGGCCCGGCGGTGCTGGGCCAGGACGTGTGGGACACGCTGGTCGCCGAACACGGCCACGGCCTGCTCGCGGAGTGGCTGCGCAAGGCCATGGCGAACGGCGAGATCGACGAACTGCCGGTCGCCCCGCTCGCCCGCCTGCTGGCCGCGCTGATCTCCGAGGCGAGCCTGTACACCGCGCGCGCCGACGACCCGGACATCGCCCGCCGCGAGGCGGGTGCGGTGGTGGACCGGGTGCTGGCGGGGCTGCGGAGCGGGGCCGGCGGGTAGATCGGACGCCGCGGGCGCGCGATCCTGGCCGGAACGCGCAGCGGGGAGTACGTTCGGCGTCGTTGCCGTCATACGTCGGACGGGGTGATGCGGACCGATCGCGGATCGGCACGTACCGTCGTAGCCATGACCTCCCGCGCCCTGCTGAACCCGCGTACCAACGGCCAAGCCGTCCTGCTTGTGCTCGTCGGCGCGGCGTCGATCCAGTTCGGCGCGGCCTTCGCGGCCAAGCTGTTCCCGCGGGTCGGTCCCGAGGGCGCGGTCACGCTGCGCCTGGTGATCGCCGCCGTGGTCATGCTCGCGGTGATCCGGCCCAAAGTACGCGGCCGTTCGCGCGCCGACCTGGCCACCGTCGTCGGGCTGGGCGTCGCGCTCGGCGGCATGAACCTGTGCTTCTACGAGGCGATCGCGCGCCTCCCGCTCGGGCCTGCGGTGACGCTGGAGTTCCTGGGGCCGCTCGGCCTCGCGGTGGTGCTGTCACGGCGGCTGCGCGACCTGTTCTGGATCGTGCTCGCCGCGATCGGGGTGCTGATGCTCGGCGAGGGCGGGTTCTCGGGGCTGGACGGCGTGGGTGTCGCGTACGTCTTCGCGGCCGCCGGGTTCTGGGCGGCGTACATCATGATCGCGACCAGGACCGCGCGGACGTTCAAGGGCGTCGACGGGCTCGCGCTGGCGATGGCGGTCGCCGCGGTCCTGGTGCTGCCGTTCGGCGTCGTCGGCGCGGGGACGTCGCTGGTCGAGCCGGGCGCGCTGGGATTCGGGCTCGTCGTGGCGCTGATGTCGTCCGTGGTGCCGTACTCGTGCGAGATGCTGGCGATGAAGCGGCTGTCGGCTGGGACCTTCGGGCTGCTCGCCAGCCTGGAGCCCGCGGTGGCGGCCCTGGCGGGGCTGGTCGTCCTGAGCCAGACGCTGGAACTCATCCAGGTCGCCGGGATTCTGCTCGTCGTGGCGGCGAGCGCCGGAGTGACGATCAGCCAGACAACCGAGTCGGCGGGGCCTTCGTCGGCGTCCGGAGGCGAGCCGTCGGGTCGCGAACCGGACGCGGCCGAGGACAGGGGATCGGCACGCTCAGAGGGATTGACCACCGGGGAAGCGACGGTCGAGGAGCTAACCGGGGGCCTGCCGCCGCAGCCCTAGGAGGGCTGTCCGGCGCGGGAGGGCTGTCTAGGTGTATTGACCCATAGCGTTGTATATCCGGCTGATGGGTGGGTTGCCTGCGAGTGCGGTGCGGCCGCGGTGGTGGTTGCAGGTGGAAGGGGTCGAGTGCGTCGACGCGTTCCTGGTTGCCGGTATAGGGCCGCAGGTAGGCCCATTCGTCGAGCAGGGTGCACGGCACCGAACGACGAGAACCGGCAAACCCTTGCGGCCACCGCACTAGTGCGCCGGGGCGTCGGCCGCGCCGACGACGCGGCGGAACAGCGCCTGCACGCCTGACTTGACCTGCTCCTCGCCGGCCTCGGGGTCGACGGCGTGGTGGCAGGGGCCGACGTACGCGTGCAGCAGGAAGTCGGCGGTCAACTCCCCGTCGAGGACGGTGAACTCGCCCGCCTCCGTACCCCCGCGCAGCAGGCGCAGCAGCAGGTCGCGGGCACCGCCCAGCGGTTCCGGGCCGCCGCCGAGCTCGTGGAAGAGCACGTGGTAGAGCCGCCGGTGGCGCAGCTCGGTGTGCACCCACTCCGCGACCAGCGCGTCCAGGCGCTCGGCCCAGCCCACCGACGGGTCGTCCAGGAGTGCGGCGGGCCCCTCCAGCATGCGGTCCCAGACCTCGGCCTGGAGGGCGGCGATCAGCGCCTGCTTGGAATCGAAGTAGAGGTAGACGGTGCCCTTGGCGACACCCGCCCGGTCGGCGACACGGCTGATGGTGAGCGCGTCGTGGCCGGTCTCCAGCAGCAGGTCGGCGACCGCGGTGAGGATCTGGCGGCGGCGTACGTCCGGCGGCTGGAAGCGGCCGGCGGCGGTGTCCGGCTCGGTGCTGGGACTCACGGGGACTCCTTCGGTACTGCGGTGCGACCGAGCATGCCACGGCTCCACGGCCTTGAGCCGAACCCCCTCGCCCGGGCCCGCTGGCGGTGCGGGTCCGCCCGGGGGCCGCGCGGCGGTCGGTCGTCCCGCTCACCACGAGCGGTCGCGGCGAGTTGACGAATGACCGTGAGTCACTAGTATGACTCTTGGTCAGTCAAATGACCAGTGGTCATAATTCGGGCGGTCTGGGCGAGACGCGAGACACGACACGTGAGTCGAAGGAGAGCACCATGGCGACCAGCAGGCAGGAACCGCAGCCGTTGCAGTCGGAAGGGCCGCGCGGGCTGGACCGCGGTGAGGCGTCCGACCGTCCCGTGGTCCCGGACGCCCACTACGACGTCGCGATCGTCGGCGGCGGCCCGGCGGGTCTCAGTGCCGCCATCGCCGCGACGCGGATGATGCAGCGCAGCGTCGTGATCGAGTCCGCCGCGCCGCCGCGCAACGCCGCTTCGCACGGCGCCCACGGTCTCATCGGGCTCGACACGAGCACGCCGGCCGAGGTGCGCCGGGCCGCCTGGGCCGATCTCGACCGCTACGGCCTCGCGCTGCGCCGCGAAGCGGACGTCACCGACGTACGGGTGGATCCCGGCGGGGGCTTCCTCGTCGACGTCGCCCGTCCCGGCGCGGTGGACGATGCCGATCCGGGGGTTCGGCGGGCGACGTTGTGGGCGCGGGACGTCATCCTCGCCACCGGCGTCGTCGACGTGCACCCCGATATTCCGGGGTTCGCGGAGTGCTGGGCGCAGACCGTGATCCACTGCCCGTTCTGCGTCGGGTGGGAGAACCGGGACCGCAGGTGGGGGATCGTCGCCCACGAGCCGGACCACGCGATCATGACGGCCCGGGCGTTCCGCGCCTGGTCGGGTGACATTCTCGGCATCGTGCCGCCGGACATGCCACGGCTGGACGAGGTGCGGGCGGCGTACAAGGAGGCGGGCAACGAGCTGATCGAGGCGCGCGTCACCGGGCTGCGGCACCGCGACGGCTCCCTGCACACGGTCGAACTTGACGACGGCCGCACCCTCGACCGCCAGACGCTCGTCTGGCACCTGGAGCAGAAGCCGGTCCCGCTCGTGGCCCGGCTCGCCGAGACGCTCGGGCTCGCGGTCGACAAGGGCGGATTCGTCACCGTCGACGCCGAGCGGCGCACCAACGTGCCCGGGCTGTACGCGGCGGGCGACCTCATCGTGCCGATGGGCCAGAGCGTGCTGAGCTCGGTGGCGGCCGGGGGCGAGGCGGCCGCGGCGATCGGGCGCGCGCGGATGTTCGCCGCCGACGAGTAGCCTCGCGGGACATGCGGCACATCGATCGGGAGGCGGCATCAGCATGGCGGACAACACAGCGGACGGCATCGCGGGCGACACGGCGGCACCGGGTGCGTACGCGGGGCGGATCGGCCTGTGGGAGCGCTTCGACCGCTTCGGCGCCGAACCGGACGTCGGCGCGGCGGCGGCCGAGGCGGAGGCGCTGGGCTACGCCACGCTGTGGATCGGCGGGGCGTTCCCCGGCCACCTTTTCGAGAACGCGGAGAAGGTGTTGGCCGCCACGTCGCGCCTGACGTTCGCGTCCGGGATCCTCAACATCCGGATGTTCCCGATCGAGGAGACGCTGGCCGGACTCGCCCGGCTGGACAAGGTCGACCCGGACCGGTTCATCCTCGGACTGGGCGTCAGCCACGAGGAGTTCATGCGCCAGGAGGGCGAGGAGTACGTCCCGCCGCTGGCCGCGATGCGGGCGTACCTCGACGCGCTCGACGCCGCCGGCATCGGTGACGACCGGCGCGTGCTCGCAGCGCTCGGCCCGAAGATGCTGCGCCTCGCCGCGGAGCGCAGCGCAGGAGCGCACCCGTACTTCACCACGCCGGCGCACACCGCCGAGGCCCGCACTTTGCTCGGCGCCGACCCCTACCTCGCACCCGAGCAGAAGGTGATCCTGGAGACGGACGCAGCCGCCGCACGCGGCCTCGCCCGCGAAGCCATGGGTATGTACCTCGGCCTCGCCAACTACCGCAACAGCCTCAAGCGCCTGGGCTTCACCGACGAGGACCTCGCCGACGGCGGCAGCGACCGCCTCGTCGACGCCATCGTCGCCTGGGGCGACGAAGAAGCGGTGGCCGCCCGGGTCCACGAACACCTCTCCGCCGGCGCCGACCAGGTGGCCGTCCACATCCTCCCCACCACCCCAGGAGCCACCCCCTTGCCCCGAACAGAATGGCGCCGCCTGGCCCCGGCACTCCTGGCCTGACGACCACAACCCCGGCAACAAACCACCACCGCGGCAGCCTTCGCCGCACCGGGCGAAGGCTGGGTCGTGTCCGTCGGATCTTTGTGCCGCTCCCGGTTTGTGGTGCCGTGCGTCGCTCGCCGGGCCTGGCGGCCCGCGCAAGCGCAGGCCCGAAGCTCGTACTTGCTCGTACTCGCAAAGGGCTGCAAAGCCGCGAGGCGCGGTGTCCAGGGGCACCGCGAGGCGGGCTGTCCAGGGACCGTGAGCGGCGCAAGGATCCGGCCGACGCGGCCCAGGGCTGCGGCGGCAGGCCCCGGTCAGCTCGTCGACCGTCGCTTCCTCGGGCGACCGCCGCCCTTGCCAGGCGTGTGGGCGCTCTGCGGACCGGCGGCCGCACCGCGCGTCTGTCGTCCCCACAGCCACCGTGTCGCCCAGCACTTCCCCCGGCCACCGTGCCGGCCCAACCCCACCCACGGCCACCGTGCCGGCCCAGCACCCCGCGGCCACGGCATGCCCCTGCTCGGCGGTTCTCGGGGCGGGAGGGGCCATCCGGTGGTGGCAGGATGGTCGCATGTCAGCGCAGGCCGCGGTTCCGACGGCAGGTTGTGTGGGGGATACGTGCAGTTCCTGTTGATCGCTCATGACGGAGTCGACGAGGCGGCGGCTGGACGGCGTCTCGCGGCTCGCGAGGCGCATATCAAGCTCGGTGACGAGATGGTCGCTGCCGGGCGCATGCGGTTCGGCACGGCGGTCCTGGACGACGAGGGCCGGATGATCGGTTCGATGTTGGTTCTGGACTTCCCGAGTCGTGCCGAACTGGACGGCTGGCTTGCCGTCGAGCCCTACATGACCGGCGGGGTCTGGGAAAGTGTCGACATCCGACCGTGCGCGGTGGGCCCGTCGTTTCGCGGCATGACCGCCTCGGCGAGGAACTGAGGCGGCTAACCGGACCACCCGCCCCGGCGCGCCGCCCACGAGCAGGTGATCGATCCGATCCCGGTTCGGCGACTCCTGAACGGGGATGTGGCATTTATGCCCATTGCTCCCGAACCCGTGCTCGGACTGGTCAAGCGGCGCAACGAGCCCGTCGTGGTGCGCACCCTCCGCAGCACGGTCGCCGCCGTGCTCGCCTTCGTGGTCGCCCAATGGCTGTCCGGCAACCCGGCGCCGCTGCTCGCGCCGCTGACCGCGCTGCTTGTCGTCCAGGTCACCCTGTACTCGACGCTCACCACCGGCGTCCGCCGGATGTTCAGCGTCCTGATCGGTGTGCTCATCGCCGTCGGGTTCGTGGAACTGGTCGACCTCACGTGGTGGAGCCTCGGCAGCCTCATCCTCGCCTCGCTCGTCGCCGGACACTTGCTGCGCGTCGACCCCTTCGTCGAGGAGGTGGCGATCAGCGCGATGCTCGTGCTGGGCGTCGGCAGCCTGCACGCCGCGCACTCCACCGCCGCCGGGCGCGTCGGCGAAACGCTGATCGGCGTCGCCGTCGGCATGCTCTTCAACCTCGTGTACGCCCCGCCTGTCTTCGTCCAGCCCGCCGGGGAGGCGATCGAAGACCTCAGCAACCGCCTACGCGACCTGCTTGCACGCATGGGTGGAGAGCTTCGCGGCGGCGCGTCGCGCGAACACGCCGACGAGTGGCTCAAGGAGGCCCGCGTACTCGACGGGGACATCGTCCAGGTCGACGGCGCACTCGCGCAGGCCGAGGAGAGCCTGCGGCTCAACCCGCGAGCTGCCCGGCACGCCCTGCACGCCGGGATCGTGTTGCGCAGCGGGCTCGACACGCTCGAACACTGCACGGTCACCATGCGGTCCGTCTGCCGCGGCCTCGCCGACCTGACCCAGGAGTCCGGGCGGTACGAGAACGTCTATCCCGCCGACGTCGCCGAATCCCTCGACAATTTGCTGCGTCACCTCGCCGACGCGGTCGGCAACTTCGGCCGCATGGTGACGGCCGAGGTCACCGCCCGCGCGGAGGAGGCTGAGACGCAGCTCGCCACCGCGCTGGCCGAGGCCCGCGCCGACCGCGACCACACCGCGCATCTGCTCCGCGCCGAGACCGAATACGAGCCGGACACCTGGGAGTTGCACGGGACGCTGCTCGCCAGCGTGGACCAGATGCTCGACGAGCTCGACGTCGACAAGCGCGTGGAACCGCGGCTCGCGGCCAGCAAGCACACCCGCCGCAGCAAGAGTCGGGCCGCCCGGCACCTGAAGCGTCTTCGCCGGGTGCGCGACAACCGCCCCGAGAACCGCACGGACAACCGCTACATCCACCGTCCGGGCACCACGCGGATGAGCAGTTCGGCCGACCGGCAGGCCGCGCGGGGACCGGCCCGCGACATGCCGCGCTGACGCGGCTCACGGGCCCACGGGCTCACGGGCTCACGGGCTCACGGGCCCAAAGGTCCAAGGACTCACGCGCTCACGCGACCCGCAGGCCGCGGTGTCAGTAAATGCCGCGCTGACGCGGCCCACGGGCTCACGGGCCCTCGGGCCCATGGGCCTGCGGGCCCACCGGACCCGCAGTCCGCGGCCTCAGTTCGCGTGAGGTCAGGTTCCCTTCGGTGTCGCGCGGTCAACTCACCAGCAGTGACCAAGCGACCAAGGGCAGGCAGCGCGGAGTCCGGGTGGGGGGCAGAGCCATCGGCCCCGGCACGCTCCACAAGGTCTTCGCCGCGGATCTCCCGCCCAGACGCGGGCAGCCGACGGACGACCCGCGTGTGTTCGCCGCCGCCTGAACGGACGCCCGATGGTGCGTTCAGCACCGGCCTGCGCAGGCTCAGGCCGTGCCGGTCAAGGCGGCCAACCCGGTCTTCCACGGGCCGACGGTGGCGAACAACGCGCCCATGGCCTCAAGGGCCGGACCATGGCGGTCCGGCGGCGCGCTGGTGCAGTCCTCGGCGACGTGGACGTCGTAGTCGAGTTGGCTGGCGGTACGCACCGTCGATTCAACGCAGAAGTTGGTCATGACTCCGGCGACCAGGAGTTGTCGGACGCCCAAAGCCCGCAAGACGACTTCGAGATCCGTGTAGAGAAACGCGTCGAAGCGGTTTTTGTCGATGACGGGATCGTGGTCGGCCGGGGTGAGCTCATCGAGGACCTGCACGTCCCAACTTGACGGCGCCATCGGGCTGACGCCCTCCGGGAACGGCTCACGAAGCTTCGGCGGCAGGTCCAGCAGATCGGCCCGCCAGGTATGCCGGGTATAGACGACGGGCAGCCCTGCGGCGCGCGCGGAATCCAGCAGCGCCACCTGTTCGGCCACCACGGCGTCCATATTCGGCAGCATCCCCACGTAGCGGGCCACAGAGCCCGTAGGACGGCAGAAGCCGTTCTGCATATCGACGACAAGCACAGCAGCCGTCACGGCGTCCTCCTGATCAAGACCCCCGAACCTTTGGCCACTAGAACATAACTCCGGGCGCGAGGACGGGCTCGCGGCGTTCCGCCTTGCAGAACAGTCAAAGGACGCGACGCGCGGCACCGTGTCGCCGACATTGTTCAAGCGACGTCCGCGTGTTCCGCATGACAGAAAAGCCGGAAGGCCGTCGGAAACCCGGCGTTATGTTCGTCGCCCGGATCGAGTCGCAACGATTCGCTCATTCCTCCCGGGAGCTTTCATGATCCCGTTCCTGCTGCGCCGTGTCGTGTGGATGCTGCCGACACTTCTCGGGGTGTCGGTCGTCGTCTTCGTGACCGTGAAACTGATCCCGGGCGATCCCGTCGCCGCCATGGCCGGTCCGGGAGCGACCCCCGAGGCGGTGGCTGACCTCAAAGCCCGTCTTGCCCTCGACTCGCCCGCTCACGAACAGTACTTCGCGTGGCTCGGCCACGCAGTGACCGGAGACCTGGGCGAAAGCATCACCCACCACCAGGAGACCCGCCCGCTGGTCTGGGACGCCTTCGTCAACACGGCCGTGCTCACCGGCCTGGCCGCGTTGTTCGCCGCAATCCTCGGGGTCGGTCTCGGCGTCCTCGGGGCGGTCCGGCCCCGCGGCCTGATCGGACGCCTGTGCTCGGCCACCGCGGTCACCGCGGTCTCCGCGCCCCAGTACTCCGTGGCGCTGGTGTTCATGACCTACCTCGCCTTGCGCACGGGCTGGTTCCCCGTCAGCGGCATGCACTCGGTGGGCGAGACCGGCATCGCCGACCTGCTCCACCACGCCTTTCTGCCCGCCCTGACGGCATCACTCGTGTGCGCCGGGGTGCTCGCGCGGATGTGCCGTGCCACCCTCCTCGACACCATGTCCGAGGACTTCGTGGAGGCGTTGCGCGCCCGGGGCCTGCCCGAGCGCCGGGTCGTCGCCCACGCGCTGCACAACACGGTTCCCTCCCTGCTCACCGTCGCGGGGCTGCAACTCGGCTACCTCGTCGGCGGAGTCGTCTTCGTCGAGACCGTGTTTTCCTGGCCGGGCATCGGGCTGCTGGTCTACCAAAGCATCTCGACCCGCGACCTGCCCGTCATCCAGGCCGGCGTCCTCCTCACCGCCGTCGCGCTCGTGGTCGCCAACCTCCTCGTGGACGCCGCCCGCGCCCTCCTGGACCCACGCCTGCGCAAGGCATGAACTCCCCGTCACGGCACGCCCCTTCGCCCGGAAGAGCCGCCATGTCCGATCTTGCCCTCACCTCTGTCCTCGACCCGGACCCGGCAACGACCTCGCCCCAGCCGGCCGGCGCACCCGCCTCTGGGATTCGTCGCCGCCGAATCCCCACTGCTCTGTTTGTCTGGGGGGCCGCGGCCGCGCTGCTCGTCCTCGTCGCAGCCATCGGGCCGTGGCTGGTGGGCGACACCCACACCAGCCACGTGGAAAGCCGCCTCCGAGGCATCGGTGAAGACGGCCACTGGCTGGGCACCGACGGTCAGGGCCGCGACGTCTTGGCACGCGTCGTCGCCGGCGCCCGCCCCAGTCTGGTTGCGGGGCTGGTACCAGTGCTCGTCGCCGGCGTGCTGGGCACCGCGCTCGGCGTCGCGGCAGGAATGGCGCGGCGCACCGTCCACACACTGGTCATGCGCGGGCTCGACGTCCTGTACGCGTTCCCCGCCATCCTGTTGGCCATCGCCATCTCGGCGGCCCTCGGCAGCGGAGTCGCAAACGCCGTCATCGCGCTCTCCATCGTGCTGATTCCTCCCGTGGCCCGCGTCGCCGAAGCAGAGACGGTGCGCTTGACCGGGATGAACTTCATGGACAGCGCCTTCGCCTCCGGAGCCGGACGCGCAACCATCGCCCTGCGGCAGGTGATGCCCAACCTCCTGCCGGTGATCGTCGTGTACTGCACGACGCTGGCCGGCATGGCCGTCGTCTTTGCGGCCGGCCTGTCCTTCCTGGGTCTCGGCGTCGCCCCGCCGAACGCCGAATGGGGCCTGATGGTCGGCGATCTGCGCAACTACGTCTTCGCCGAACCGGCGCTGTCCCTGGTGCCCGCCGCAGCCATCCTTCTCGCCTCGGTCACCTTCAACGCCCTCGGGGACGCCCTCCGGGACCACCTCGACGTCCGCAAGGAGGTCTTCGCATGACCGGCACACCCGTGCTGAGCGTCGAGCACCTGTCGACCTCTTTCGCTCGCCGCGGCGGTACCCGCAGCGTCGTGCACGACGTCTCCTTCGACGTCGCCGCCGGCGGCACTCTCGTCATCCTCGGCGAAAGCGGCAGCGGCAAGTCCGTCACCGTCCGCTCGATCCTCGGCTTGTACGGTCGGCGCGCCTCCCACACCGGCAGCGTCCGACTGAACGGCGCCGAAATCCTCGGCACGCCGACCAGGGGTCTGCTGGGCCGCCGCATGAGCCTCGTCCCCCAGGACCCGGCCGGAGCCCTCGACCCGATGCGGTCCGTCGGCTCCCAGATCCGTGAAGTGCTGCGCGTCCACGGCATGGCCGCGTCGCGCCGGGAGGCCCGGCGCCGCACCGTCGAACTCCTGCGCACGGTCGGCATACCGGACCCCGAGAACGCCGTGCGCCGTCGTCCACACGAGCTGTCCGGCGGCATGCGCCAGCGCGTCGTCATCGCCCTCGCCGTGGCCTGCGAACCCGACGTGCTCATCGCCGACGAACCCACCTCCGCCCTCGACGTCAGCGTCCAGGCGCAGATACTCGCCCTGTTCGTCGATCTCCGCGAGCGGCTCGGCACCGCCCTGGTCGTCGTCACCCACGACGTGGCCGTCGCCGCCGACCTCGGAGGACACGTCGCGGTGATGTACGCCGGACGCATCGTCGAACACGGACCCACCCGCGACGCCCTCGCCCGACCGAGCCACCCCTACACCGCGGGACTGCTGGCCTGCATCCCGCGCCCGGGCACCCACCGCGGGCAACTCCCCACGTTGCCCGGCCGCCCTCCTGTCCCC
Source organism: Yinghuangia sp. YIM S09857 (assembly GCF_051388915.1). Lineage (NCBI taxonomy): Bacteria > Bacillati > Actinomycetota > Actinomycetes > Kitasatosporales > Streptomycetaceae > Yinghuangia > Yinghuangia sp. YIM S09857. Next base: position 304,368 of record NZ_JBPKBH010000004.1, read on the forward strand.
GCCCAGGAGTTCGCAGGCTGCGCCTTCGTGCCGCGCTGCCCCTCCGCCCGATCCCAATGCGAAGAAGCCGTGCCGCCGTCGGTCGAGGTCGCTCCTGGACACACAGCCGCGTGCCCGGTGGCAGCCGGAAGAGTCAAGGAGGTCATCGCGTGACCGCCACCCTGCTGAGCGCCGCCGGTCTGACCAAGACCTACCGAGGCGGTGTCCAGGCCGTACGCGAGGTGTCCTTCTCGGTCGCCCGCGGAGAAACGCTCGGCATCGTGGGGGAGTCGGGCTGCGGAAAGTCCACCACCGCCAAGATGCTGCTCCGCCTGGTCGACGCGGACAGCGGCACCATCACCTTCGACGGCGCCGACATCACCAAAGCCCGCGGCCGCGCCCTGCGTTCCCTGCGTGCCCGCATCCAGGTCGTCCCCCAGGACCCGCGGACAAGCCTCAACCCTCGGCTGCGCATCGCCGACTCGGTCGAGTTCAACCTCCGCGCCCAGGGCGTCCCGCGCGGTGAACGGCCGGCCCGCGTACGCGATCTGCTCGGCCGGGTCGGCATCAACCGCGGCTACGACGCCGCCTACCCCCATGAGCTCTCGGGCGGCCAACTCCAGCGAGTGGCCATCGCACGCGCTTTGGTCTCACGTCCGGACCTGGTCGTCTGCGACGAACCGGTCAGCGCCCTGGACAAGAGTGTGCAGGCCCAGGTCCTCAACCTGATGGCCGACCTCCAGAGCGAGCTGGGTGTCGCCTACGTCTTCATCAGCCACGACCTGTCCGTCGTCGAGCATGTGGCGGACCGCGTCGCCGTGATGTACTCCGGCCGCATCGTGGAGGAGGCACCAACCGAGGACCTGTGGCGCACCCCGCGCCACCCCTACACCCGTGCGCTGCTGGCCTCCGGAAGTCCCGCCACCTCCGACAGCGCGCTCCTGCGTGGCGATCCTCCGTCGCCGACCGCGTCGCCGCCGGGCTGCTCCTTCCATCAGCGCTGCCCGTCTGCCGATCAGGGCTGCACCACCAGGCGTCCGGACCTGTCACCCACCGAGGCCGGGCACCTGGTCGCGTGCTTGAAGGAAGTGAGCTCATGAGACGCCACCGCATCCGCTCCCTCGTGCTCGCCCTGACCCTCGCCGCGGCGGCCACGTTCACCTCGGCGTGCGCCGAGACCGGGGCGTCGTCCTCGGGGCGCCCAGGCGTGCTCACGGTCGCGATGACAGCGAGCGAGATCCCCCATCTCGACTCCGCGCTGTCGTTCAACCAGGGCTACGAGGGCCTGCGTTTCGTCGGGTTCCAGATCTACGACGGCCTGACGCGGTACGACCTGTCGCGGGGCGACGCCGCCCCGTCCGTCGTTCCCGGCCTCGCCGAATCCTGGGAACTCGAACCGTCGGGAACCGCGTGGATCTTCCGGCTCCGGCACGGCGTCACCTTCACCGACGGAACGCCCTTCGACGCCGACGCCGTCGTCTTCAACTTCGACCGTCACATCAACAAGGAGAGCCCGCACTACTACCCGCAGCTTGCCGGCCAGTCGACCCTGTCGGTCTCCGGCATCAAGGCGTACACCAAAATCGACAGTCACACGGTCCGCATCGAGACCAACGGGCCCTGGTCACACCTGCCCGGCGATCTCACCACCGTCTTCATGGCCTCCCCGACCGCGGTGCGCGAACACGGCAACCCGGGTTTCGCCGCGCATCCGGTCGGCACGGGGCCGTTCAAGTTCCACTCCGTGAAACGCGGCCAGGAGCTGATCCTCGACGCCAACCCCGAATACTGGCGCGGCGCTCCCAAGCTCTCCCGCCTCGTCCTGCGTCCCATGCCCGACGAACTCGCGAGGGTCGCCGCATTGCGCGCCGGCGAGGTGAACTGGATCGAAGCCCCCAGTCCGGACAACGTCCCGCCGCTGCGCGACCTCGGTTATCAGACCTTCGCCAACGCCTACGACCACGTCTGGCCTTGGATTCTGGACACTACGCACGGCCCGTTGAAGGACCCTCGAGTGCGCCGCGCGATGAACCTGGCGATCAACCGCGACCAGATGACCAGCGCACTGTTGCGCGGCACGGCGGACGCGGCCCGGCAACTCGCGCCTCGCGCCAGCACCGCGCACGAGCCGGAAAACGACGCGTTCACGTACGACCCCGCCCAGGCGAAGGCACTGCTGGCCGAAGCCGGATACCCGCACGGGTTTTCGATGTCCGTCTCCTATCCGACGGGCGGCTCCGGGAACATGTACCCCGGTGCCATGAACGAAGCGCTGCGCAGTGACCTCGCGGCCGTCGGGATCCGCGTCGAACTCAAGCCGATCGAATGGGCCGCACTGCTCGCCGCGTTCCTGAGCGGACGCATTCCCGACGACGCGAACGCCCTGAACATGTCTCTCACGTTCGTCCAGGAACTCATGTGGGGCACCGTCTTCAACAGCAACAGCCCGCTCAACGTCGGCCGCTACAAGAACCCCGAGGTCGACAGGCTCCTCGGCACCGCGTCCGCGACGTTCGACCCCGAGGAACGCGCGCGAGTTTACGCGTCCGTCGCACGCATCCTCGACCGTGACGCGGCGTGGCTGGTCGTGGTCAACGACCGCAACCCCCGGGCCCTGGCAGCCAACGTGCACGGCTTCGTCGAACCGCAGTCGTGGTTCGTGGACCTGACGACCGTGACGGTGAACTGAATACGCGTTCTCGCGTGGCTCTCGCGCCGAAACTCGTGGTGCGACCCTCGACGCAGCGGGCCTGGGCAGGGCGACCCGCCGAAGCCGACCATGTCGGCCGTGGTGGTTGACCTCCGGCGCTCCGGCTCTGGAGTGATCGGCCGTGGTGGTTGACCCCCGGCGCCCGAGAGAGTCGTCAGCCCTCGTGTTCGGTCGTCGAGGCGATCCACGATGCCACCTGGGTTCGCGAGGTGAATCCCAGCTTGGTCAGGATGTGTTCGACGTGTGTCTCGGCCGTGCGCGGGGAGATGACCAACTGCTCCGCGATCTCCCGATTGCTCTTTCCCTCCGCCACGAGAGCGGCGATCTGAGTCTCCCGCCGGGTCAGAGGCGTGTGTCTGCTCTGCTCAGCAGGCTCCGGCCCGCCACGGACGGGCCCTTCTCGCAAGGCATAGGCGACTGCCTCACCCGCGGACATGTGCGTTCCCGAGCGATAGATCTCCGTGAACCTGGCATCCCCCAGGGCTTTGCGCAGTTCGCTCTCGCAGTCTTGGTGGTAGCCGATGAGATGCGTGAGGCCGGCCAGGGACGTACGCGTGAGGGTCCAGAGCGATCGGGCGCACCCCAGGAGCCGGGCCCCGCGCTCGTGGTCTCCTTGAGCCGTCGAGATCCAGGCGAGAGCCTCGGTGCCCAGGGCATAGCCTCGCCGGTCCTGGACGGTCCTGTGCGATTTGAGGCTTTCGGTGACGAGTTCTGCCGCGCGCGGGAGTAGGCGCCGCCGCCATTCTTCGTAGCCTGCGAGCCACAACAGATATGCCTTTGACCAAGCCATGCCCCTGCGGTCGCAGATCGCCAACGCCTGTTCGCAGAAGTCGCGAGCCTCGTCGTCGCCGCGCCAGGACGCCTCCAAGCCCAGGTAGAAGAGGGTGAGGACAATCGCGCCGTCGTCACCGGCCGTGCGATGGCCGCGCAGTGCCTCTGCCAGGAGCGGACGGGCACGCGCTGCGTCGCCGTGGTACAAGGCGGTGATGCCGGATACCCGAGCGACGTGGGCCTGGCCCGGCACGTCATGCGTTGTTTCGGCGATGACCTGGGCTTCGCTCAGCATTTCGGTCGCCGCGGCCAGGTCGCCCTGGAGGGACGCCACCCACGCCGCGGCCCACAGGCCCTTGACGCGGACGGCGTCGCCAGTGGGGTGTGCTTCCAAACCCCTGCCCAGCCAGTGGCCCGCCTCTCCCAGCGCCAAGCCGAGCCAGTAGTCCTTGATGGACGCGGCGAATGCCAGGGCGTCCCCGGAGGCGCTCGGGGATTCGAGGCTGAAGTCGATGGCGGACCGGATGTCGGGAAGCTCCGCCCGCAATCGCTGGTGCCACCGGACTTGGCCGGGACCGGGGAACTCCCGTTCGGCCGTGGCGGCAACATCCATGTAGTAGTCCCGGTGCCTGCCCCGTTGCCATCGGTCTCTTCCCGTCTCGACCAATCGCTCCAGACCGTACTGCCGGAGCGTCTCCAGCATCCGGTACCGGGCGTGCGGCGCGGGATCCGGTAGGCGCAGCAGGATCGACTGGTCGATGAGCGACGCCACGAGTTCCAGGGTCTGCTGCTCTTCGATCCCGTCCCCGGCACAGACGGACTGCGCCGCGTCGAGGTCGAAATCGCCGCTGAACACCGACGCATGCGCCCAGAAGAGCCGTTCCCGGGGCGTGCACAGGTCGTAGCTCCAGTCCACTGCCGCACGCAGGGTCTGCTGACGGCTGGTCGCCGTTCGGCTTCCCGTGGTCAGGAGGGCGAAGCGGTCGTCCAGTCGGGCGTGCAGGTCATCCAGGCTGAGTGCCCGCAGGCGAACCGCGGCCAGTTCGATCGCCAAGGGGATGCCGTCGAGCCGCCGGCACACGCCCAGGACGGTGTCGCGGTTGCGGGTGGTGACGCGGAACTCCGGTTGAACCGCCGCCGCCCGTGCCTCGAAGAGGTCCACGGCTTCGCTGCGGGATGTGGGGTCGCCGTTCGAGGGCAGCGACAGCGGCGGAACCGGCATGACGCGCTCGCCCGTGATGCCCAACGGCTGGCGGCTGGTGGCGAGCAGGCGTACCCCTGGCAGGTCGCGCAGGAGGTCGGTCGCCAGCACCGCGCACTCTTGGAGGAGGTGTTCGCAGTTGTCCAGGACGAGCAGCACGTGTTTGTGGGCCAGGTGCTCTCTCAGCGCCGCCGCGCCCGCGCCAGGGGTCGCGTCCTGCATTCCCATGGCAGCGGCCACCGTGCGGGCCAGCAGCGCGCCATCGTTGAGCGAGGCGAGCTCGACGAGCCACACTCCGTCCTGAAACGCGCGCCCCGACTCCGCGGCGATCGTCAATCCGAGCCGCGTTTTTCCGACGCCGCCGGGGCCGACCAACGTCAGCATCCGCGTTTGGGTGAGGGACTGGCGTGCGTGGGCGAGCTCCGCGCGGCGGCCGATGAATTCGGTGACGTCCGCGGGCAGGTTTCCCCGTCGTCGCTCCCGCCCGCTCGTGGCCGCCACGGCGGCTCACCCCTTCCGTGCAGACGCAGGCAGCAGGCGTCGCCGACGCGACGTCCACTTCCACGATACGACGGTTCCGCGCCGTGGTCGGGACGGCGCGCACATGCGTAGTCACGTACGTAATGCGCCGGATGTGCTCGTACCTTCACCAAGGCCACATTGGAGAGGTCAGAAGCCGGAATCCATGGAGGTGGGACGCATGAACGCCGACAACGGCACCCAGTGGTCGAGCCAGGTGAACTGCAAGCTGCACGCGGCCGTCGTGGCGCTGGACGATCGGTCCGCGCACGAACTGCGCCATGAGCTGGTGGCATGGCTCCGCGCGCATGTGGACGACGACGCGACGCAACTCGCCTCGCTGCTCGCCGGAGAACTGCTGGCGAACGTCAGCAAACACGCCCGGCCACCCCGCGGAGGGCCGCCCAACGTGGCGCTGGCCGCATATGTCTGTTCCGGACAACTCGTGGTCGAGGTAAGCGACCCGGATCCGAGACCGCCTGTGCGGCGCACGGCCCGCGGAGACGACGAGAGCGGCCGCGGCCTGGGGCTGCTCGACGGGTTCGCGACGGCGTGGGGAACCCACCCGGACGCAACCGGCAAGACCGTTTGGTTTGCCGTGCCTGCACCCACCGGTCTCAGCTCCCGGGTCGGGAGCTCCGGGCACGAGTGCCGTTGCACCGGTGCCGACGAGCGCCGAAGCCTCGCGTTGCAGCGGAGCGTCGCGTGAACGAGCCCGCCGGATCGTGCCGGTCGGGCGCGGCGGGGGAGCGTCGGCCGATGGCGCCGGCGAGCCCGGGTCTCGGCGGTCGCCCGTTCCCAACCCCCACACTCTGGTCCGCCAACTAGTTGCGACTCGCACGGAGAGCCGCTGGTCGAGCTCGGGTATGCCGATGTGGGCACCATCTTCACCACATCGAGGATTGCCACGTGCACCGCCGGCCCACCCCACACTCGTCACCGAGGTCGCGGGCACCCTTGTCGGCGCCGGCGACGACATCGTCGGGCCACCCGAGACCCAAGCGCTCGACCGGGAAGTGGAGTTGGTGGTCGTCGTCGGGTCGGCGCCGAGCTTGCCACCGACGCTCGGACAATCGCGTACGAGCACATCCACGGCGGCCGAGTCACGCTGGCGTCCCGTGCCGTGAACGAGGCAAGTGTGGTGACCGCACCCGATGGCCTGCGCTCCGTCGCGCGCACGTCGAAGTCGCGCGCACGTCGAATTGCGGAAACAGGCGGCCGTTTTCGAGTCGCCGAACGGCCTCGACGGAGCAGCGGACCGGGGGACGGCGGCGCGATGTGCGTCGCGTGCGCACCCCGCGCCGGCCGCGGCTGTGCGCGCGGCCGGTTGACTGGGCGACACAGGAGTTGGGGTCGCATGCAGGTGGTCTGCGCATGCGACCCGTTCCCCGCGCCGGGTGGATTCCGGCGAAGTCGTCCTGTTGGCTATGCGGTTCCCATGACCAGGGAGGCCCGGCGATCGTCGGTGAGGTGGTCCACGCCCGCGAACAGGGCCTTGCGGTCTCCGGCGGGCGGGTAGATGAGCTTCCGGTTGATCTGGGTCTTGAGTTCCTTGGCCTCCTGCCCGGTCATCGCCACGGTGCGTTCCCATCCAGAGGTGAACACCGCGCCGGCCCCGCCCAGATCGAGGCAGGTGACGTACGGCACCGGCGCGAAATCCGTCGCCGCCCGAGGGAGGCCCAGCATGACCGCGGCGGCGTTGTGACCGGCGTGCTTGCCCATCGCGTGCGCGTGCTGGCAGCTCTGCATGGCGTAGAACCCTGGTTCGATCTCGACGGCTGCGGTGTCTCCCGCGGCGTAGACATCGGAGACGCCGACGACGCGCAACTGCTTGTCGACCTGAAGCCGTCCGAGGTGGTCACGACGGGCGGGGATCTGCGAGGTCAGCTCGCTCGCCAGCATGCCCGCGGTCCAGACCACGGTGGAGGCGGGGATCATCGTGCCGTCGGACAGCGCGACCTCGGTGCGGGTGACGTACTGCACGGTGGCGTTGAGCACCGTCTCGATGGACAGTTCGGCGAGAGCACGTTCTATGACCGGTCGCGGCCCCGTGCCCAGTTCGGGACCGACGACGGAGGCACGGTCCACCAGAACCACACGCACCTGGTCCGGCGAGGCTGCGACTGCCCGGAGACGGGCGACGAGCTCCGTCGCGACCTCAAGGCCGGTGAATCCGGCGCCGATCACGACGGCGGTGAACCGGCCCTCATCCGCGGGCTGCTGCGGGAGTTGCCGGATGTGGTCGTGCAGACGCGCGGCGGCGGGGAGGGTGTCGACGTCGAACAGATGGTCGGCCCCGCGAAGTGCGGGACGCACGAGCGCACTTCCGCATGCGACGATCAGCTTGTCGTATGCCTGTGTCGCCTCCGTGCCGTCGGAGCGCCGCACGGTGACGGTCCGGCGCCCCACGTCTACGGACTGGACCCGGGCGGGGAGATGGTGGGCATCCACGGGTCCCAGGATGTCGGCGAGCGCCACGCGCATCTTTGCGGGTTCGTCCTCGTAGAGCCGCGGGCGGATCACCAGGTCCGGTTCGGGAGAAACCAGGGTGATGGTGAGGTCTCCCTCGTCGGCGCCGGCCTCGGCGCGGAGCCGCGCCGCGGAGACGGCGCTCCAGACCCCCGCGAAGCCTCCGCCGATGACAACAAGTTGGGACATGATGCTCCTCGGTGCGCTGCGGTTCCGATCTGCGCCCACGCGAGCGGGTCTTCCCAGGATTCGATCCAGGGGCCGACGGCGGCGCAGCGATGGCTGGTCGAAACCCTAGGTCTGGTGCGGTGCCGGATATGACACGTTCTGCTATGGGGAATGGCGGATGGCCCGCCGACGTGGGACGGCACCGGCCGGGTGCGAGGAGGGGCACCCGTTCGGACACGCAACTACCGTTCAACGGCGGCGTGTTCGGTCCTCGGAGCGCCGACGGCTCGGAGTCAAGTGCGGTGGCCGCAAAGGTTTGCCGGTTCTCGTCGTTCGGTGCCGTGCATCGCCAGGCGCAGGGCCGAAGCTCGTACTCGGTCGTACTCGCGAGGTCCTGCAACGCCGCGAGGCGTGGTGCCGGGCGGCGAGAACCGGTGAAGGTTTGTGGTCTAGCGCTCGAAGTCCGCCTGGGCGCGGTCGGCCATGCGGCGCAGCGCATCGGCCAGTTCGGGGATCCGGCTCTTCGGCATGCGGGTCGTCGGCGCCGCGATGGAGACCGCGCCGACGGTGTCGAGGGAACGAGCCACAACACGTCGTCCGATCGCGCGGACGCCGGCTTCGGTGGCTTCCATGTTCAGGGCGTATCCGCTCTTGCGCACGCCTTCCAGTTCGTGCAGGAGGCGCTCGAAACGGCCTGCGGCCAGGCATACCGATCCCGGATCCGAAGTCCTGTCCGTGTCACCGGCGTTGGGGGATGGCAGCGCGTACAGCCGGTACAGCTCGGCGACGGGCAACGCGGCCAGCAACGCCTTGCCGCCTGACGTCTGGTGGGCGGGCAGGATGGTGCCTTGGCGGTCGCCCACATGCAATACCTGAGTGGACTCGACAGTTGCGAGGAAGCGTGTCTGGGTGCCGACTCTGACCATCAGGTTCACGGTCTCCCCGACCTGATCGCACAAGGCGTCCAGGTGTGGCAACAGCGTGCGCCGAAACAACTGCGTCGTCTGCGTGGCGATTCCAATGGGCGTGGTCATTGCCCGGCCCGGCACGTAGCCGCGGTCATCGTCCTGCGCGGCGAAATCACGGTAGGCGAGCATTGCGAGCAGCCGGTGGGCCGTCGAACGGCCGATTCCCAGTTCCTCGGCGGCTTCACTCACTCGAATGCGACCGCGGTCGCGAAGAATCTCGACCAGGCGCAAGGCGTTGTCGACCGAGGCGAGCGGGTACGGGGGCCTGTTCCTCATAGCAGAAAGGCTAAACCCGATCTGGGACGCAGCGGTAGCGTCAAATTCCGCGGCGGCCACCCCCGCCCCGACCCCCGAATCCCCCTGCCGTTGGGAGCACACTCATGGACTTGCACGGGAAGGTCGCCGTGGTCACCGGAGCGGGACGCGGCCTCGGCCGGGAGTACGCGCAACGCCTCGCGGACGCCGGCGCCGCCGTCGTGGTCAACGACCTCGATAGGACCGACACCGACGCCACCGTGGAACTGATCACCGCGGCGGGCGGGACCGCCGTCGGATGCGCCACCGCCGTGGGAAGCACCGCCGCGGCGGAGCTGCTGGTCGACACGGCGGTCGACCGGTTCGGCGGACTGGACGTCATGGTCGCCAATGCCGGGATCCTCCGAGACCGCGTGCTGTGGAAGATGACCGACGACGACTTCGACCAGGTCGTCGAGGTGCACCTCCGCGGCACGTTCACGTGCGCCCGCGCCGCCGCGATCCGCATGCGCGACCAGGGCGGTGGCCGCATCATCTGCGTGGGCTCGCCCACGGGCCAGCACGGCACCTTCGGGCAGACCAACTACGCCGCAGCCAAGGCCGGCATCGTCGGCATGGTCCGCACATGGGCCCTGGAGCTGGCGCGCCAGCGGATCACGGTCAACGCCGTGGTGCCGGTGGCCGCCACACAGATGACCGCCACCATCCCCGCGCTGCGACCCTATGTCGACGCCCTCACCGAGGGCCTGCCACTACCCGCCTTCGCGCGCCGCGAACTGGGTTTCGGCACCCCCGCCGACGTTTCCGGCCTTATCGTCTTCCTCGCTTCGGACGAGGCCCAGGGCGTGACCGGACAAGCCATCGGAATAGGCGGCGACCGCCTCGCCCTGTGGACCCATCCGAGCGAATTCGCCGTCCAGTACCAAGAAGGAGGATGGTCACCCACGCGCATCGCGGAGGTCTGGGAACAGTATTTCGCGGAGCACCTCCAAACGGTCGGTCCCAATTTCCCGGAGCCCGTCTCATGACCCTTGATCTGAGCAAACTCCACGCCATCGACACACACGTCCATGTCGAAGCGGACTGCCACGGCCGCCACGCGTTGGACGACGAACTCCGTGCCGCCTCCGCGGCGTACTTCAAGGTCGGCACCCGAAACCGTGCGCCGCAAATCGACGAAATCGCCGAGTATTACCGCGCCCGCGGCGTAGGCGCGGTCATCTTCACCGTCGACGCGGGCACCGCCACTTCCCACCCGCCGCTGTCCAGCGACGAGATCATCGTGCAAGCCCGGCGCCACGCAGACGTCCTCATCCCGTTCTGCTCGGTCGACCCGCGCACGGGGCCCGCCGCGGTCGCCAGGTTGCGCCAGTTGGTGTCCGACGGCGCGCGAGGTCTGAAACTCCATCCCTCGTTGCAGGCGTTCGAGCCGAACGCCGTGGAGTTCTACCCGCTGTACGAGGCCGCCGCCGAACTCGGCGTGCCGATCGTGTTCCACACGGGGCAGACCGGCATCGGGGCGGGTCTCCCCGGCGGCCGGGGCATCAAACTGCGCTACAGCGACCCGATGTTGATCGACGACGTCGCTGCCGACTTCCCCGACCTGACCGTCATCATGGCCCATCCCTCGGTCCCCTGGCAGGACGCCGCCATCTCCAGCGCCACCCACAAGGCGAACGTCCACATCGATCTGTCCGGATGGTCGCCGAAGTACTTCCCGGCCCAATTGGTCAAGGCCATGAACGGCCCGCTGCGCCACAAGGTCCTGTTCGGATCGGACTTCCCCCTCATCACCCCCGATCGGTGGCTGGGCGACTTCGACACCCTGGACGTCAAGCCGGAAGTCCGACCGCTGGTCCTCAAGGACAACGCGGCGCGCGTACTCCGCCTTCAGGCAGAGGCGGACAGCCATGACTGACGTAGGCCTGGGCAGTTGGCCCCGTCGGCGGGCCCGTATCCTCCCGCACAGCGTCGCCTTCCGCCAAGACGCCCGAACGTGGACCTACGGGCAACTGGCGGACCGCGTGGAACGCCTCGCCGGAGGCCTGGCAGAACGCGGGGTGCGCAAAGGTGACCGCGTCGCCTACCTCGGCCCCAATGACATCGCCACCTTCGAGACGTTCTTCGCAGTGCTGCGCCTCGGCGCCATCTTCGTCCCCCTCAACACGCGCCTGTCCGTCGCCGAACTCGCGTACATGCTCGACGACAGCGGCAGCCGCACGTTGGTGTACGCCGCACAGACCGCCGATCTGGCTGCGGGCGCGGCGGCACACGCAGACACGCCGCCCGCGCTCATCGCCTGCGAGGGCGCACCGCGTGTGCGGTCTGCTGATCACTATGAGGCGGTGCTGTCCCCGATCGGGACAGAACTCCTCTCCGCCGACGTCGCGCTCGACGATCCCGCGCTGATCCTCTACACCAGCGGCACGACCGGCCGCCCCAAGGGCGCGGTGCTCAGCCACGCCAACCTGACGTTCAACGTCATGAACCAGCTCGCGCACACCGACGTGCTCGGCACCGACGTGGTGCTGTGCATGGCGCCGTTGTTCCACGTCACCGGCCTGAACCTCGTCAGCATCCCCACCTTCTTCAAGGGCGGCACCCTCGTCATCGCCCCCAAATTCGACCCCGCCTCGGCACTTGCGACCATCGCCCGCGAACGCGTCGTCGGATTCGCCGCCGTCCCCACGATGCTCCAGATGCTCGCGGACCACCCCGCCTGGGACACCGCCGACACCAGCTCCATGCGCTACGTGGTCTTCGGCGGCTCGCCGATACAGGCACGCGTCGCCGACGCGTGGCACAAGCGCGGCATCAGCATGCTGCACGGCTACGGCATGACCGAGGCATCGCCCGGCATCTTCATGTCGACCCCCGAGAGCGCCCGCGAACGCCCGCTCGCCGCAGGGGTCGCCCACTTCTACGTCGACATCGCGCTCGCCACCGGCGCCGGAACCCCGGCCCGCCCACCCGGACACGGCGAACTCCTGGTCCAGGGGCCGAACGTCTTCCAGGGCTATTGGGGACGCCCGCAGGAAACGGCAGCCGGTTTCGACCACGAGTGGTTCAGGACCGGCGACGTGGTGGACGTCGCCGACGACGGCTGGGCCCGCATCGTCGACCGGGTCAAGGACATGTACATCTCCGGGGGAGAGAACGTCTACCCCGCCGAAGTCGAGGCCGTCATCGCCCAGTTCCCGGGCGTCGCGGACAGCGCGGTCGTCGGGGTGCCCGACGACCGATGGGGTGAAGTGGGCGCGGCCTTTGTGATGTGCGCCGAGAACCACGACCTGGACCGCGCCGGCTTGCTCCGCCACCTGGAAGACCGGCTCGCCCGCTACAAGGTCCCCCGCTACCTCAGCGTCGTCGACGACCTGCCCCGCACCGCGTCGGGCAAGGTCCGCAAGGCGCAACTGCGTGTTTCCCCCGCCACCGGCGATTCCCGACCGAACCCCGAGGACACCCCATGACCATCGTCGTCGACAGCATCAAGGACCTGCCCCGACTCGTCGGAACCAGCCTGGGCAGCAGCGACTGGCTGGACGTCGACCAGCGACGCATCGACACGTTCGCCGAGGCCACCGACGACCACCAGTGGATCCACGTCGACGTCGACCGTGCCAAGGACGGCCCGTTCGGCGGCACCATCGCGCACGGGTACCTCACCCTCTCGTTGCTCGTCCCGCTGTGGAGTTCGCTGCTGGAGGTCCGCGACGTCGCCACGAAGGTGAACTACGGCCTCGACAAGGTCCGCTTCCCCGCCCCCTTGCCGGCCGGCTCGCGTGTGCGCGCGAGCGCGACCGTGGCGGAGTTGCGAGACCTGCCCAACGGGGTCCAACTGACCATCGACGCGGTCGTCGAACGCGAAGGCGGCGGCAAGCCCGTCTGCGTCGCCCGGCCCGTCTTCCGCTACTACGCCTGAACACGCCGCCGGAGGTAACCCAGACATGTCCCACTACCGCAGCGACCTCCGGCACACCGAGTTCACGCTGTTCGACGTCCTGGGCGCGGACAGGCGGTATGGCAAAGCCCCGTACGACGACCTCGACCGCGCCACAGCCAGCGCCCTCCTGCACGGCGCCGAACTCTTCGCCCGGACCAGGCTCGCGCCGAGCTTCGACGCCGCCGAACGCGAGCCGATTCGCCTTGAGGAAGGCCGCGTACGGCTGCCCGCCGAGCTGCGCGTCGCGCTTCAGGACCACCTCGCGTCGGACTGGCTGCGCCTGGACCTGCCGGCCGACGCCGACGGGGCGCGGATACCCCCCTCGCTGCGCTGGGCCGCGACGGAATTCGCCCTCGGTGCCAACCCCGCCGTGGCGATGAGCACCCAACTCGTGCCCCGCGCCGTCGCCCTGCTCAGGCGGGAAGGCGACGACGCGCAGCGGCGCCTGGCCCAGCAGATCCTGGACCGCCACTGGACCGTCACCATGGTCCTGACCGAACCGGATGCCGGCTCGGACGTCGGGGCGGCGACGACCAAGGCAGTTCCGCAACAGGACGGGACCTGGCACCTGTACGGCACCAAGCGCTTCATCACCTGGGGTGAGCACGACGCGGCCGAGAACATCGTCCACCTGGTACTGGCCCGCACCCCGGCCGGACGCGGCGCCGGCAGCGCGGGGCTGTCGCTGTTCGTGGTCCCCTCGCACCACACCGACCCGGCCACCGGCGAGCCACGGGAACGCAACGGCGTACGGGCGACCAAGCTGGAGCACAAAATGGGCGTGGTCGCGTCGCCCACCTGCGAGCTGGTGTTCGGCGTCGACGGCGTCCCCGCCGTCGGTACGCTCCTCGGGCGCGAAAACACCGGCCTGCGCCTGATGTTCGACATCATCACCTACGTACGCATGCTGGTCGGGCTGAAGGCGACCGCTGCCCTTTCCAGCGGCTACCTCAACGCCGCCGCATACGCCGCCACGCGAGTCCAGGGCAAGCGACTCGACGACGACCCGCCGCCCGCGCGGGTGCCCATCGCCGATCACCCGGATGTGCGAAGGTCACTGATCACCCAGAAGTCGTACGCCGAAGGCGCCCGCGCGCTGGTCCTGTACACGGCCTCGCAGTTGGACACCGTGGAGGCCTTCGAGGAGCTCGGCCAGCCGGCCGGCGAGGCGCGGCGACGGCACCAACTCCTGCTTCCCGTCGTGAAGGGGTGGTGCTCTGAGAACGCGTGGCGCGTCCTGGGGGCCGAAAGCCTCCAAGTCTTCGGCGGCTCAGGCTATTTGCGCGACTACCCGCTGGAGCAGTACGTCCGCGACACAAAGATCGACACCATCTACGAAGGCACCACCGGCATCCAGGCACTCGATCTGCTTCAACGTCGGATCCGCCGCGATCAGGGCCATGCCCTCCACCGTCTGCTGGCCGACGTGGAGTTGACTGCGGCACAGCTGAACGACTCACGGGAACTCGCCGTCGAGGGAAGGCTCTTGCTCACCGGCGTGTCGTGTGTGGCCGGTCTGTCGAAGTGGGCCTGCGCCGCCGACCTCCGCCACGCGGCCCTTGGCGCCAACCGCCTGTTGTTCGCGTTGGGGGACCTGGTCGTCGCCTGGCTGCTGCTGCGCGCCGCTGCGGTCGCGCTGCGCCTCCAGAGAAACGCACGCCCTGCCGACGTCCGGTACTTGGCCGCGACTGTCGCGACCGGGCGCTGGTTCGCACGGCAGAACCTCCCGCGGCTCAGCACCGAGCTGACCGCGGTCCATCTCCTTGAGGGCGACGACCTCGGCACCGCCTGGCCGCCGGCCTGAGTGGTGATCCCGGCAGGCGAACCCGGGGCCGAACCGGGCCCCGAGGCGAACCGATGACCGCCACAGCTCGGAGCACCGCGGTTCCTCGCCGCTCCGGCCGCAACTCCTGTGCATCCCCGCAGCGTTGGAACTGACTGCCGCGACCGGCACTCCACGTGCCGGCGTCGCGGCTTCAGCCGTTGCAGGGCACGGCCAGTGCCCGGAAGTGGCGGCGGTACGCACCGGGAGGGACGCACATGTGTCGCATGAAGGCGCGCCGCATGGCCTCGGCCGAGCCGTAGCCGACGTCTTGGGCGACCTTGTCGATGCTGTCGAAGGTGGTCTCCAGACGGCGGCGAGCCGCGTCCAACCGGGTGCGCTCGACGAAGCGCCCCGGTGTGACACCGGTTTCCTCCAGGAACACGCGGGCGAACTGCCGCGGCGACAAGGCGATTCGGCGGGCCAGTGCTTCCACGGAAAGGTCTTGGTCCAGGTTGCGCTGCACCCATTGCTGCAACTCGCGTACGGGATGGCGCTCCGCCGGATGTGCGGGCGGCGCGACGCTGAACTGCTCCTGGTTGCCTGGACGATGCAGGAAGACCAGGAGCTGCTGTGCCACAAAGCGGGCGTTGTCGCTGCCGAGATCCTCCGCGACCAGCGCGAGCGCGAGGTCGATGCCGGCGGTCACCCCTGCGGACGTGCTGACCTTGCCGTCCCGCACGTACAACTGGTCGGCGGCGACCGTGGTCGAGGGGAAGCGCTCCGCCAGGGTGTCGCAGAGGCTCCAGTGGGTGGTGACCCTGCGTTCGTCGAGGACGCCGACGAGGCCGAGCAGGTATGCGCCGGTGCAGATGGACACCACGCGTTCCGCTTGGTCCGCCAGTTCCCGGATACGCTTGAGAGCGGTTTCCGGGACGTTCTCCATGCCTGGCCCGCCCGGCACGAGCAGGGTGTGCGGAGGCCGGCAGGTATCCAGATCGGTGGTCGGTGTCAGCTGGTCATATGACCAGCGTCGCAGCCCCGGCAAATGACAGCAATGACACAAAACCCAACAAATCTGCCATCGGCATCGCGCAAAGCGCATCCAGCGATCCGGCCGTGGTGCGTCAGGACACGGTGACGTGGTGTCCGACGAGCACGAGCGCGATTCCGAAGGCGTCTATGGCGACCGTTCCGGCGGCCAGGGAGCCGGACCAGGCCCGGCGGCCTCGCCGGGTCCGGGCGAACCTGTGGCCCAGGGCGGCCAGGAGAAGCCCCTGGACTGCGAAACAGGGTTCGAACACCAGGATGTCGTGAACGGCGGCCCAGTGGTTCTTGTCGTTCAGAGTCGCGGCGTCCAGGCCCTGGACGTCCGGGAAGTCGACCGCCGAGCGGAGCCCGGCCAAATACAGTCCCTTGGTGGCGAACCCGAAGACGGCGTGCGAGATGCAGACCACCGACGCGACCCACAGGGGAGCGAGAGGAACCCACGGCGGCGGTCGCCGGGCGGCGGGGTGTTCCAGAGCGAGGATCCAGCACACACCGAAGGCCATCACCGCGGTCACGGCCCAGTTGGTCGCTCGAACGGAGGCCGCGTGCTCGTGGGCGGCCGGAGGCAGACCCCAGGTGCCACCGACCGCCCAGTACACATGCAAGGCGGCGAACAGGGCGGTGAACGCGGCGGTGAGTCGGACCAGCCCACGCCAACTGAGCCATGGCACCGCGTTGCTCGTGGCACTGGTCTGCGTGGGCCGTACCGCCTGCGCTGCGGCCTTCTCGCTCATCTCAGACCTCACTGCCGCGGGGGCGCACCGCGTTCAAGACCCTCGCACCGTGTGTCCGCCCTGTGCGACCGAGAGTCGCGGGGCTGCGGGAGCGCAGTACGGATCGCGGATCGGTGCTCGGCCGGTTTGTGGGCCATGGGCACGCAGCGGCGGGACCTCCAGCACGGCACAACCGTGCATTTGGATTCGGTCCACGATCGCCGCTGCGTCCGCGTCATCGATGGAGAACACGAAGGGGCCGGGCACGAGAACAGCGTCCACCCGATGGTCCTCCACCGCGGCCATCAGCCGCTTCAGTCCGGGCTTGCCCCCGCGAGAGGGCACGCCGTGGTCCGTGTAGAACTCCGGGTTTCCCAATCCCAGTTCACGGGCGTGTCGGGCGACTGCGTACTGGTGGGCCGACATGCTCGCCGTATCGCGCGGATACGTCCGCAGATACGCCGCCACGACCACCGGCGGCATCGCGTGTGTCATGTCGATCATCTGCACCACCTGCTTCTTGCCGAGACTGCGGCACGCGCATCCGGCGCGGGCGTGCCTCGGCTGAGTGTTCGAGCGCCTTGCGACTGCCGCTCCGCAACGTGGCCGACAGACCGCCTCGATGTCAGCCTCGCAGTCGTGCGAGATGGCAGCAATGACACAAAACCCACTGATTCTGCCGTAGCAGCCGTGTCACCCCCACTCGCGCAGACACGGCCGCCGCGAAGTGTCCGGTGTGTCCACTGCCGCTTGCTGGTTAGCGGCGCGCTCGTATGCACACGCCAACATCGCTGACGCGACCAAAATGGCGGAGCTTGTCTGGATTGACGATGAAGTGGATTGCGTCGACGCGGCCGTTGGCGATGTCGAGCCCCATGATTCCGGCCACCTGATCCTGCGGGTCGAGCATGATGGCGCCGGCGTGGAGATTGACCTCGGTGGGCTGGAGACGCACACCGTGGTGCCGCAACTTGGCCATACCGCTCACGAGGGCGAGGGCGACACCAACGGCTGGCATGGATCCCCGCAGCCGGCGTCCGAACTCCACGGGATGCCCGCACCGGATTGCGACGGCTGGGACGCGCTGGCCTCGCTCTTCATGGCCGTGACCGCACCGCGCTCCCCCAAGGCCAGGGCCTACGACGCCAACCTTCGGCCGAACAGCGAACCGCGCGGATTGCGCGCCGGATCCGTGCTGACCCTCGGTCAGAACGGCACCTTCGACGCGGCCACGGTGCTCCGCTCGGTTCACCGGCGCGACGGCCACACCTGGCTACATGCCGGCGCCTGCATCGTCAGCGAGTCACGGCCCGAACGGGTGCTCACCGAGACCCGCGAGAATCTCCACGGCATGGCGCGCGGCATCGTCCGTGCCACCTCCGTCGGCACCGAGGTGCTCGGTCTGGACACGATGCGTCGGGACGTGGCCGCGGTTCTGCGCTGCCCCCAATCGGAAATCGACGACGAGACAAACCTGCTCGTTCAGGGACTGGACTCCGTCGGACTGATGACCGTGGTCAGCAAGTGGAGCGCGTACGGGATACGACTCAAGGTCGCCGACCTCGCCCGCGACCCTCGGCTCATCGCATGGGCGGCACTCGTCCGCGAAATGCGACTCGCTGCCAAGACCTCGGTGCGGTGACGACACGAGTACGGCGGTTTGACAGGTTGCGGGCTCTGGTGGGTGCGAACGAGGGTGCAGTGTCCGCCAATCCGCACTCGGGTCGAGCGGAGCCGGCGCGCCGGGCTGTGTGACATGGCCCATGTCCGGTCATGCATGCGGAAGTTGCCCGTCTGTCCTGAGCGGCCCTTGCGGACGGAGGTGGGCCGTGACCGAGGAGACTGTGGCACCGATGCCGTCGTCGGTGGAGGATTGCCGGTGTCATGGCGGCCAACCGCCTTGCGCGGCGTGCAGACGTGAACGTGACACCGGTCAATCCGCGCCCGACCGTTGTGGCCGGCGGCGGCGCCCCAACGCTTGGTGTCGCCGCGCCTGGGACCGGTCGACGGGCCCGGCGCGGCGCGGGAGATCAAGCAGTGGCCTCTTTGGAGGGGCCGCAAGTCGGCCTCGGGTCTGCCGCGCCGTCCATGACGCAGCTGCGGAACCTCAGCTTTCGGCCCTCGGCAATGTCGTAGTCGAATACCCGCGACGTGTTGTCACCCGTCCCCAGGTAACTGGTGCTCCAGAGGACCCAGACGCCGCGTGAGTCCTTCAGGTCGATCTGGACGCCGGCGCCGTGGCCGTCGGCTTTGTCGTCGTACACGGTGAACGTCTCGTCGTAGCTGTGGAAACGCACATGACTGGCGAGGGAGAAGGAATCGTCGTAATAGCTCGCCAGGTAGACGCTGTCGCCCGCGGCATCAGCTGTGGGCGCGAGGGTGGCGGTTACGCCGACGGAAAGGACAAAGGCGGTGGCGGCCTTGCTGATCTGCTTCATGGTCTTGTGCATGGACAGCCTCTGAGAGAGTGAGGACGGGAATCGGTTGGGGGCCGAGTCGCATGAGGAAGGCAACTTGCGGGCGCCCCGAGGGAGTGCCGTGCGTCGGCGAAGTTGCCTGCGCAGGTGCGGCTTTGCAGATGGATGCACAACATCAGAGCCCGCCCTGCGCCAACAGTGGAGAATCGTCCACCGATGCGCGGGACGAAGTGTGCACCGATGGCACGATCGCAAGGCAGCCTGTCGGACATCACCTGCGCGAGCATCCTGCCAAGTTGGCGGTCGTGGCCGTTGAGCTCAACCAGGATTCGTCCACGTTCGGACGCCACCGAGTTCGAGAATTGTGCCGCCGATGTACGGAACCGTCATGCGACCCGACATCGTCGCCGGTCCGGCGACCCCTATTTCGTGGGCCTGAGTGGCCTGTCGGTGGCTGAAAAGTTGGGAATTCTGTCATTGCTGCCATAGGTGTGCGATGCCAAGCTGGGCGCGGCCGGCACCCCGTTGCTCACACATGACGGTGATGCGGGCCCATCCTGCGAGCACGGGTCAGATCCTCACCCGGTGAATGCCATTGCCTCAATTCCGGCGCCGGTGCCGGTGCTCGCTCGCGCATGCGAACCCCCGGCTTTCTTCCCATCAAGGAGTTCGGTTATGACCTCAACTGGTGTCAGTCGTCGTAGCGTTGTCGTCGGCACTGCCGCGACAGTGGCGGGCGCGACCGCTTTGCGGGCGGGCACGGCTGTGGCGGCCGGCAGCCAGTCGGCGGAGGCCGACAGCGCCGCCCCGGTCACCGTCGTCCTCGTGCACGGTGCATTCATCGACGCTTCCGCCTGGTATCCGGTCATCGGCCGGCTGCAAGCCAAGCGCCACCGGGTGATCTCCGCGGCAACTCCTTTGCGGGGGCTTCCGGTTGATGCGGCACACCTGAAGTCCGTCCTCGACCGCGTGGACGGGCCCGTCGTGGTGGTCGGGCACTCGTACGGTGGCGCCGTCGTCACGGAGGCCGCCGCGCACGCGGCGAACGTCAAAGCGCTCGTTTACGTGGCCGCACTGGTCCCGGACGTGGGCGAAACGGCGGGCGAACTTGCCTTCCGCTACCCGGGCTCCGAGCTTCAGCCGGTGCTTGAGCAAGTCTCCGCGACTGCTCCTGACGGGACGCCGCGGACCGACCTCTACATCAAGCAGGAGAGCTTCGGATACGTGTACGCCGGTGACGTGCCCGCCGCACTCACCCGCGTATCTGCTGCCGCGCAACGCCCGGTCAGCGCAAGCGCGTTGACCGACGTCACCACCTCCGCGGCGTGGCGTACCCTGCCGTCCTGGAATCTGGTCACCACGCAGGACCGCATCCTGCCCCCCGAGCTTCAGAACTTCCAGGCCCAGCGCGCGAATTCCAAGGTTCTCTCCATCGCCGCCTCCCACCTTCCGATGCTGAGCCGACCCGACGCGGTGGCCAACCTCATCACCGACGCCGTTCGAGCCACCATCTGACGCCCTCGGCAGACGCCGGCGGGCGGCTCGGCCGAGGCGCCTCGCAATCCGGGGTGTCGGGTAGGTGTGCTGTGCCTACCCGACACCGGTGGCGAAAGGCCTCCTCACCCGTGCGGAAACTCAGGGGTGTTCGACCCCGACGGCGCACCGGCAGTGCATCCCGCGCGGAGGCCGCGTATTGGCGACGTCACGGAGGGTCGGCGTCAGGGTTTCCAGACCACCGGGTCTGCGGAGAGGTCGACGAAGTCGTAGGTGACCGACGCCACCGTCGCTCCGGGCGGCGCCAGATACACCTTGCAGCCGGTGGCCTCGGCGCCGTTGGTGAACATGTCGGTGTCCGGTGCCTCGCACTTGTCGAACTTGCCGAAAATCATCGTGTGGCCGAGATTGCGGTCGGACGCGTCGAGAGCGGTGAAGGGGATGGTCGGATGGCTGTGCGAGAGGTCGGCGGCCGAGACGTTCTTGAAGGTGGCTCGCACGTAGTACGGCGTAGCGGACCTGTCCTCGTCCTTGACGTCGATGCCTGCGGAGGTCAGGTCCTCGATAGCCCCCTTCTCGATCGCTGTCACCGTGACCTGCACGACACCTGTCTGGTCGCCGTCCTCGAAGGGGATGACCGCGGGCTCGCCGACCTTGAGCTCGGTGCCGGGCGCGGCCGGGGGGAACCGCGCGGGGTCGACCGGGGTGGGCGTGGCTTCGCCGGTACGAGATTGTCCGGCGGCGGTCGGGGAACCTGCGGCGGACGCGTGACGGCCGGTGGGTGTCGAAGAGGCCTGGGAGTCGTCGTCGTTGCCTTCGCCGCCACAGGCTGTGAGGGCCAAGACAAGTACGGCGGCGGAGCCGAAGAGCGTGCTCTGGGTTGAACGCATGGTCATGTTTCTTCCGGTCGCGGAGGACGGCGCGGTCGCGGGAGCGGCGGCGCGTGTGCCGCCGGCGGCGCCGATCATGCCCGCCATGGTCGCACCCGGGATATATAGGCAGCAATGACGCAAAAACCAACTTTCATGCCATGCGCCTCCGTCGCCGCCTCGACAGCCTGCGCGAAGTCGTCGCTCCGCATCCACCACCGCGCCCTATGGCAGGAAAGTTGGGAATCTCGTCATTGCAGACATCCGCGGCCCGGTGACAGGTTCTTGCCATGACCCGCCGTACGGTCTTCGCCGTTCTCCGCGAGAACGTGCGCCGGAGGTGTCCGTGAATGGTCTCGACGAGATCGCCCGGTATGCGGGACACGGGTCGGGGGAACCCATGCGATGGGCGTCAACTGTCCGTCCCGCCGGGGGAGTACCGCCGCCGCTTCAGGATGACGGGTGCTTCGCGGCCCGCAGCCGACTCGGCCGACGCGCGACCGGACTGTGGCCATTCGCCTCGGGAGACGACGCAATTGAGGAGACACACGTGCACGAGGGCATCCCGCAACCACCAGCGCTGACCACCGTTCCGGGCCAGCCGGGATTTCCCCACCGTGAACGCCGGGTGCCGGTCCAGCAGCTTGCCGTCACGGCGCACAGCGGTGAACACGCCTTCCTGGGCCGGAAGTTGGGCCCGGGCAACGTGCACTTGTCCGGGCCGAGGGTTCGGAGCCTGAGCGTTCCCACGGGGAGCGCCGCAAGTGCCGAGTCGGGACGGTCCAGCGTCGTGCCCGCGGGCTACCCGGCGCGAGGAGAGGCCCCGCTTCCCCCGACGCTGCTCCAGAATGCCGAAATGCGTGCGGCCTGCGCGAGGCGGGATATCGGCACGGTCTTCCGACTGGCTCGTGACTGCGCAGGCATCAGCCACAGTCGCCTTGCACGCCTGTGCGACATGACCCCCAGCAGGATCAGCCAGTACACCAAAGGCAGGATGCAGGTACGCCAACAGCACGTGATCGAACGGGTCGCGGACGGCCTGCGCATTCCGGGCCGCATGCTCGGCCTCGCCTGTCGACCGTGGGAGACGTCTGCGATGAACGACCGTTGATGCAAGCCGGGTTCGCATCGGGAACGCAGAACCTGGCGATGCGCTGAACGCTGTTCGGGAGATGCACTGAGAGAGGCGTCACAGGGCCGGATCGCCGCATCACGTCGCCGTACCGTCGGCCGTCTCCTGCGAGGGCACGTGGCCGACATCGACATCGCCACAACTCAGCCGTTTGCGCCCCGGTTTTGGAACCGCCGATTCACCCTCGGCAGTAGCGGCCGGGGCGATCCACGGCGAAGTCCGCACACCGGGGGACGCCCAACTCCCTTACAGGACACCGCCACCAGGATCGATCCATGCACATTTGCCGGCCGTTGTCAGACCGCCGGTCAGTCCTCATTTCCAGACTGTCGCCTTGAGGCGGATGTGCGGGTCGATGGGGACGCCGAGGACGATCTCAAGGTAGGCCAGGCGTCCATCGCCGGTGGCCACACACAAGCGCGTGCCCACGGCTGCTGCGTCGGCTTGCGGGGCTCCGTGCGCTTTCAGCGCAGCCGTACAGACTGCGGGAGTTGGTGTCGGACCGTTCGTCGGCAGACGGGCAAGGGTTGCGGTCGAGCCTTCCGCCGTGGCCAGTGTGGACTCCCTGCCCTCGAACAGCGCCACCAGATCGGCGCCGTCGACCGACGGCCCCGCCATCGGCGGCAGCGTGTCCAGGTCAAGGTGGTCGAGCCCCGGTTCGAGCGTGACGTCGACCGAGCGAACCAGCAGTTCCCGCGGCGCTTCGCCGGGTTGCGAAACCTCCTCGCTTGAGCCGGACCCGGGCGGCCGGGGTGCCGCTTGCCCGGGTGGCGCCGCCGTCCCGGTCGCGACCGCCGTGCCCGTCGCGACCGCCGTGCCGGAGCCGCCGCCCTGATCGGAGGGCCGGGAGGCAGCCCATATCGTCACGACGATCCCGATGACCGGCAGGACGATGCCGACGACCCACCACGCCCAGTTCGGCTCACGACGCCCGCTCACCCGGTCCCCCCGCGTAGGCCACACACCCTCGCGCGAACGTACCAGCCCGAGCCACTCCTGCGTCGTCATCCACTGGCTCGTGAAGCCGGCGCGCGGGTGATCGCCACCGCAGGGCCGGCGGTGGCAAGCCCGGCGACGGAGTTGGGCGCCGAGTGCTTCGAGCGGATCGGCCTCGGCTTCAGTTGCTGGTGCGGAACCGGCGGTGAAGGGCGTGGACTTCGTCGGCCAGTTGGGCGACGGGGCCTTCGACGGTGATGCCGGGGACGACGTCCTGGATCGGGATGGTGCGCACCGGGGATTTGCCGGCACCCAGTTCGGCGAGCCAGGCGCTGGTCTGCTGTGCCGAGCTGGCGTACACGATGCGGCCGAGGCCGACCCAGCCGTGGGGGGCCGCGCACATGGCGCAGTGCTCGCCCGACGTGTAGACGGTGGCCGTCGTGCGCTCCGGCGGGGCGAGGTTCTCCGCAGCCCAGCGTGCGAGCGCGAACTCGGGGTGGCGTGTGGGGTCTCCCGTGCTGATCTCGCGATTGCGGTCCTCGGCAAGGACGTTGCCGTCGGCGGACACCAGGACGGAGCCGAAGGGTTCGTCTCCCGCGTCCACGGCCTCGGCCGCCAGTTCGACGCAGCGGCGCAGGTGTCGGAGGTCGTTCTCGTTCATCACGCACAGTTCCTTTGTCCGGGAAGAAGCTCGTTCAGGTGCTCGGCCACGGACGCGAGCATCCGCCACGCCGTGCGTGGGCGCCTGGTCTCCTCGGGGTCGCCCTGGAAGGGGTCGAGGACGACGGATTGCGCTCCCAGCGCCCGCAGTTGGGTCAGGTCGTCGGCGATCTGGTCGAGGGTTCCGACGCCGGCCGGGCGGTCGGCGTCGGTGACCGGTGACGCCGTCACTCGCAGAATGATCCTCGGGGCAAAGACCGGTACTCGTCGGTTCTCCGCCTGCGCGACGTCGTGAAGGCGGGCCACGGCCTCGCGCATCCAGGGCATCGTCGCGCGCAGGGGGTGCCAGGCGTCGCCGAGGCGTACGGCGCGCCGGATTCCGGCGTCGCTGTTGCCTCCCACCCAGATCGGGATCCGGTCGACCTGGTAGTCGTCTTCGTCCTCCCAGGCCGCACGAATCATCGCCAGGTACGCGTCGGTGGTCTTCCCGCGCCGGGCGAAGTCGGCGCCCAGGGCCTCGAATTCCTGCCGGGCCCAGCCGACGCCCACGCCGAGCACCAGGCGTCCCTCACTGATCCGGTGGAGGTTCGCGGCCATGCGTGCGACCAGGAGCGGGTGGCGGTACGGAACGATCAGGACCGTCGTGCCGAGGCGGACCCGCCTCGTGATCCCGGCCAGCCAGGCCAAAGCTGTGAACGGCTCGTAGAAGGGTGCCGGATACTGCTCGGCCACGTCGGGAGTCACGGCCACGTGGTCCGAGACCATCAACAGGTCGAATCCAAGGCCCTCCACGGTCTGTGCCCAGTCACGCAGGACGCCCGGATCGCTGCCCGGGCCGAAATTGGGGACGTTGACACCGATGTGCATGGGGTCAGGCTAATGAGCCCGAGCCGTCCGCCTGAAGAGCGTTGTCCCGGAAAAGGGGTACATCCTCCGGGGAATCCCCGGTATTTTGCCCGTATGGCCGAGGATATCGACGACACCGACTGGGCCATCCTGCGGGAGCTCCAGCAGGATGGACGCATTGCGATGACCGAACTTGCGAAGCGCGTGAGTCTGAGCGCGTCGGCGACGACCGAGCGGGTGCGGCGCCTTGAGTCCACGGGCGTCGTCACCGGGTATCGCGCGGAGATCGATCTGGCAAAGGCGGGTTTTCCGGTCCTGGCCGTGGTCCGTCTGAAGTACCCCGGCAACCGGCACGAGCGGTTGCACCGGCTCCTGGCTGAGCGTCCCGCCATCCTGGAGTGCCTCCGGACGACAGGCGAGGACTGCTACCTGCTCAAGGTGGGGGCCACGTCAATGCCGGACCTTGAGAAGGTGGTCGACGAACTCGCCCAGTTCGGCAGCACCACGACCAACATCGTCTATTCGCAGACGTTGGCCTACCGTGGCCCCGGTGTGCCGGGCAGCGGGTATTAGGCAACTTTTGCGTGGGCGGCTTGTGCGCAGATCGAGTGCAGTGGTGAGAACTTTGCCCGATGAAGCGCCGCACGGCCCTGCCTCTGCCGCCTGCGCCCGCGTCGCCTGGTGGTGACGGAGGCGCAGGTCGACGGCGGCGACCTGCGCCGCCCGGACGGTGACGTACGAGATGGGCGGCGCGGTTGGGTGTCGGGCCGTGACGGGCGATCTCGATGCGGCGGGTGGTCGTTCGCCGTGGGTGGCGTTCCGCCGACCCGTGACGGGGGTTCGGACGACGATGTGTGTTCGGACGACGTTCGGACGGCGTCTCCTGGGCCCGTACAGGCGACGCCGTCCTACAAGTCACTTCGAGTCGTGATGCGGTCTACGACTTGTCGCCCGACATGCCGCCCGAATCGGTGCGCCGCTCGGCGCGCTTGTCGGTGGCAGCGTCGGACGCAGTTCCGGTGGCCCTGTCGGTGCGGGTCTCGGAGGAGGGCAGATCGGCTTCGATCTTCTCCTTGCGCACGGTGCCCCGCACGGTCTCCTGTTCCACGTGCTCCTCGGTGGTCAGGCGGACCCGCTCCACCGGGGTCACGCGCGTCTCGACCACGGCTTCCTCGGCGTAGAGCGTGACTTCGTGCTCGGCGTCGGAGATTTCCGGGCCGGACATCGCGGCCGACCGGTTCGCCTCGCCGATGGGCTCGCGTTCGACGCGGACCTCGTCGTGCCGCAGCGGTACGGTCTGCTCCTCTTCCTCGGTCACGACGTACTTGCGCAGCCGCGCGCGACCGGCTTCGTGGCGCTCGACGCCGACGTGCATGTGCTCCTCGGAGCGCGTCATGGCGCCCGTTGTGTCGCGGTCGCGGCCGATGTCGGTGCCGGTTCCGGTGCCCGCCATCCCGGCGCGCGTGCCGGTCCTGGCCGTGCCGGCGGCGGCCGTCGTACCGGAGTCCGTCTTGCCGGACGCCGGCATGCCGGTGGCCGCGGCGCCCGAAGCCGCAGTACCGGTAGCCGCGGCACCCGTGGCCTTCCCCGAAGCCTTCTTGGCGTCGGTCGCGGAAGCCGCCTTGGCGTCCGAGGCCCGGCGGTCTGCCGCGGTTCCGGCGACTCCGGCCGCCCCTGCCGCGCCCGCCGCCCCCGCCGCGCCCGCGGTCCCGGTCGTGCTGTCGGAACGGGCCCAGCCGCCCTCGCCCGCCTTGTTGGCCTTCTCCCAGGCCTGGTCCCAGGCGATGCCGTAGTAGTCGTACAGCCTGCGCTCTTCCTGCGCCGACAGGTGGCCGCCCGCGTCGACGTCGACGTTCGGTGCGTCCTTGATCTTGCTCTTGGGGTACGGCACCTCCACGTGGTCGTCGACCATCGTGGCGTCCCTGATGGGCACGAACGACTCGTTGCCCCCGAACAGCCCGGTCTTCACCGTGACCCATTCCGGCCGCCCGGTGGCGTCGTCGAAGAAGATGTGCCGGGCCGGACCGACCTTGTGGCCCTCCGCGTCGTAGACGGGATGGTCCAGCACAGTGGGAATCTGATCGCGGGTGATCATCACTGCCTCCATTGCTGCGTCTTGTTGCTGCTTCCGCTTGCTGCTTCCGCGCACACGCGGGCACGCCGAAGACGCCGCCCTCGCGCGAACGGCCATGGGAACGGAGTGAATCCGTGGGAGAAACCTGGAGGATCGACCGGTGGAAGGCGGCCCGCCGCATGCCGGTGGGCACCTGCCTCGCAAACCCGGACGTACTGATGCTTACCGCGCAATCAGGTTGTAAACAGACCGTTGGCCGAGCGATCCACCGCCCGGCCAACAGCCACCCGCCTGTACGTCAATGAGCCTGCTCCCCAGCTTGTACGGGAAGCCCAGCCTGTACGTGAGTCCAGTCTGTGCGTGAGCCCAGCCCGCATCTCAGCCCAGCCCGTCCATCTCGGGCCGGCCGGCCTGTATCTCAGTCCCGGCCGTCGCCCCCGCGTACCAGCGCACCCGCGAGCGCCCCCGTGTGCTCCCCGTCCTCGAACGCCAACTGCCCCGCAACGATCGTGGCCACATAGCCGACCCCCGCGCTGAGCAGCCGCGGCCCGTCGCTCGGCAGGTCCCTGGCCATGCGCGGCGAGGTCGTGCCCAGCTGGTCGAAGTCGATCAGGTTGACGTCCGCCTTCATGCCCGGCAGCAGGGTCCCGCGGTCGGTCAGTCCGACCAGCGCGGCGGTGTCCGCGCACTGCTGCTTGACCACCCACTCGACCGGGAGCCGCTGGTCCTCCGCGACGTCGCGGGCCCAGTACGACATCAGGAACGTCGGGAAGTCGAAGTCGGCGATCATCGTGCAGTGCGCCCCGCCGTCGCCCAGGCCGGGCACGGTCAGCGGGTGGACGAGCATGTCGCGTACCGCCGACAGGTCGCCGTCCGTGAAGTTCGCGACCGGCGTGTAGATCGTGCCGCCGCCGGTGACGACGTCGTACGCCACCTCGATCTGGTCCGTGTTCCGCTCGGCCGCGAGGGCGGTGAGCGAGCGCCGGACGTCGGCGTCCCAACTCGGCGGGGTGCCCAGTTCGAACGAGTGCGCGAAGCGGGCGGCGGGGTCGGTCCCGGAGGCCCGCAGCTCGCCGAGAATGCGTTCGCGTACGTCGGACGTGCGCAGCGCCGCCGTCAGGTCCGTCCCGCCCTCCGCGGCGAGCGCGCGGTACGTCGCCGAGCCGAGCAGCGGGTGCACCCGTCCGGCGAGGGACATCAGCAGGCCCACCGGACGCGGCGCGACCTGGCCGCGCATGCGCAGTCCGGCCGCGTTCGCGGCGTCCAGGTGCCGGAGGATGCGGCGGTATCCGTCGCTCGGCTCGCCCGGCCGCTGCAACGTGGTGACCGACATCGGCCGCCCGCTGACCTCGCACATGCGGCGCAGGATCTCGAAGTGGGCGTCGACCGGATCCTCGAAAACCGCCTCGAACACGCCGAGCCCGGTGCGGCCCACGGCCTCGGCGATGCCGACGAGTTCGGCGGCGCTCGCGGTCAGCGTGGGGGTCAGGCGTCCGTCCGACGCGTGGTGGTTCACCGAGCGCGAGGTGCTGAAGCCCAGGGCGCCGGCCACGACGGCCTCGGCGGCGATTTCGCCCATGCGGCGGATCTCGTCGTCGGTCGGGGCGGAGGCGTGGTCGATGCCGCGCTCGCCCATGGCGAACACGCGCACGGCGGCGTGCGGTACCTGTGTGGCGGCGTCGATCGCGCGGGGCACGCGGGCGACGGCGTCGAGGTATTCGGGGAAGCTCTCCCAGTCCCAGGCCAGTCCGCCGCGCATGACGTCGCCGGGGATGTCCTCGACGCCTTCCATGAGGGCGATCGTCCAGTCGAGGTCGGCGGCGCGGACCGGTGCGAGGCCGACGCCGCAGTTCCCGGTCACGACGGTGGTGACGCCGTGCGTCGAGGACGGGGTCAGCAGCGGGTCCCAGAGAAGGTTGCCGTCGTAGTGCGTGTGGACGTCGACCCATCCCGGCGTGACGAGCAGGCCCGAGGCGTCGATCTCCCGGCGTCCGGCCGACAGCCGTTCGCCCACTTCGCGGATGCGGCCGCCGCTGATCGCCACGTCGGCGGTACGCGGCGGAGCGCCGGTCCCGTCCACGACCGTGCCGCCGCGGATCACGAGGTCGTGCATGGCAACTCCCTTGGTTCCCTTGGCGTGCCGCTGGTCCGCCGCCTTGGCGCCGGCGGCCTCGGGTCGGGCCCGAGAGTAGGCCGGACTCCTTGACCTTGCAATGGTTTCGGCGGGTACGCGGCGCCGTTCCCTTGATTTGGTCAACCATCTTCGATATGTACGTCAGGTAACCAATCCGCACGGGGGCACGGCGCTGCGACGTCGCGACGCTTCAACGTATGGAGGCACCTCCTCATGACCGGACGCCTACAGGACCAGGTCGCGGTGATCACCGGCTCGGGGGCCGGCATCGGCAAGGGCATCGCCCGGCGGTTCGCCCGAGAGCGCTGCCGCATCGTGGTCAACGACATCCGCGAGGAGCCGGCCCGGGCCACCGCGCAGGCGCTGGAGTGGGAATTCGGCGTCGAGACGCTGACCCTCGTCGGGGACGTCACCGAACGCGAGTTCGCGATGGGCCTGGTGACGTCGGCGGTCGAGCGCTGGGGGCGCGTCGACGTCCTGGTCAACAACGCGTGGGGCGGCGGGCACACCAACCGCCTGGAGAACAAGACCGACGCGATGTTCGCGCACGGCCTCGACATGGCGCTGTGGGCGGGACGCTGGACCATGCAGGCGGCCTTCGCCCCGATGCGTGACGGGGGCGGCGGCTCGGTCATCAACATCTGTTCGCTGAACGGCGTCAACGCGCACCTCTACACGGCGGAGTACAACGTCGGGAAGGAGGCGCTGCGGGCGTACACCCGTTCCGCGGCGCGCGAGTGGGCGCAGTACCAGATCCGCGCGAACGTGATCTGCCCGGGCGCGAAGACCGAGGCGTTCGCGGCGTACGCGGCGGCCAACCCCGAGCAGGCGGCCGCCGCCGAGGCGATGAACCCGATGGGGCGGATGGGCGACCCGGAGGGCGACATCGGCGGCGTGGCGCTGTTCCTGGCCTCGGACGACTCGCGGTACGTCACCGGGAACACCCTGTTCGTGGACGGCGGCGGCGCGATCAACGGCGTGGTGTGGCAGCCGGTGCCGGAGGAAGACCGGGCGTCGTCGTGAGCGGTGCGGGCGGGGACGCGATGGGCGGTGAGGCGGGGGCCTTGGCGGGTGGCTCTGCCGATGGCTCTGCGGATGGCTCGGTGGGGGAGGGGACTCGGGAGCGCGCCGGGCGCGCTCGGGTGCCCGGTGACGCCGTGGAGTCGTTCTACGAGGCGTTCGGCGAGGCGTCGCGGCGGATCGCGTACAGCCGCATCGAGCAACGGATCGCGGACGCCCACGAGTTGGACCTGCTCGCGTTCCGCCTGATGCTGTACGTACGCGAGGAGGACCAGCGCGTCGGCGAGCTGGCCCGCCGCGTGGTGGCCCATGCGTCCCACACCTCGCGTGCCCTGACGGTCCTCGAACGCCGCGGCTGGATCGCCCGGCGTCCGGCGTCCGGAGACCGGCGTGGGGGGGGGGGGGGCANCCCGCCGCGTGGTGGCCCATGCGTCCCACACCTCGCGTGCCCTGACGGTCCTCGAACGCCGCGGCTGGATCGCCCGGCGTCCGGCGTCCGGAGACCGGCGTGTGGTCGTGGTGCACACGACCACCGCCGGGCTCACGGCGTCGAGATCCATGCGCGCGGAACTGCACACGGAACTGGCTGGTCGGGTCGCCCGTTGGACGGAAGCGGAGCTGACCGAGGCGGCGAAACTGATGCGGAGGTTGGCCGACGCGTTCTGACTGCGCGGAGTCTGACATCGGAGGCACCCGGAGTCGGCTTCCGCCTCCGCAGGTGGGCGCGTCCACATTTCTGACTGCGCGCAGTCAGACATCGGAGGCACCCGGAGGAGGCTCCCGCCTCCGCAAGTGGGCGACTCCGCAAGTCGGCGTCTCGCAGGGGCGGCCACGCGCGCGTCTCGCAGGGGCGGCCACCCGCGCGTCTCGCAGGGCGGCCACCCGCTCGTCTCGGAGGGGCGGCAGGGCACCGTGCCACCACGCCTGCAACCGCCCCCCGCCGCGTGGCCCCTCGCCCCGCAGTCCGCTGCCACCCACACGCCTCGCCGCCCTCGTCACATCCCCGCCCGCCCGGCGGCTCCCCGTAACTCCACCGAGGGATCATCCACCCGCCGCCCGGGCCGCCTTCCCGCGTGGACACGCGAACGAAGTCGGTGCGCGTCCGCTGCGAAACCGCGAAACCGCACCGACAATCAATGCGTCCCGGGGGCCCCGGCGGGGCGCGGTGCGGGTGGTCGGGCGGCGGGCGATTAAGATTGCGGAACGTGACGCCCCAGCCTGCGAGCAAGCCCCGCATCCCGAACGTTCTGGCCAACCGCTACGCCTCCGCCGAGTTGGCCACCCTGTGGTCGCCCGAGCACAAGGTCGTGCTTGAGCGCCGCCTGTGGCTCGCGGTCCTGCGCGCGCAGGCCGACCTCGGAATCGACGTCCCCGCGGAGGCGCTGTCCGACTACGAGGCCGTCGTCGAGAACGTCGACCTCGCCTCGATCGCGGAGCGCGAGCGCGTCACCCGGCACGACGTGAAGGCGCGGATCGAGGAGTTCAACGCGCTGGCCGGGCACGAGCACGTGCACAAGGGCATGACGTCCCGCGACCTGACCGAGAACGTCGAGCAGCTCCAGATCCGCCAGTCCCTCCAACTCGTCCGCGACCGCGTCGTCGCCGTCCTCGCGCGCCTCACCGAGCTGGCCGCGGACAACGCCGAGCTGGTGATGGCCGGACGCTCGCACAACGTCGCCGCGCAGGCGACCACCCTCGGCAAGCGCTTCGCGAGCATCGCCGACGAGGTGCTGGTGGCCTACGCCCGCCTGGACGACCTCCTCGGCCGCTACCCGCTCCGCGGCATCAAGGGCCCGGTCGGCACCGCGCAGGACATGCTGGACCTGCTCGGCGGCGACCAGGACAAGCTGGCCGACCTCGAAGGCCGGGTCGCGGCGCACCTCGGCTTCGACGCCACGCTGGTCAGCGTCGGCCAGGTCTACCCGCGGTCGCTCGACTTCGACGTGGTCACCACCCTCGTCCAGCTCGCCGCCGGACCGTCCTCGCTCGCCAAGACGATCCGCCTCATGGCCGGCCACGAGCTGGTGACGGAGGGCTTCCAGCCGGGGCAGGTCGGCTCGTCCGCGATGCCGCACAAGATGAACACCCGTTCGTGCGAGCGGGTCAACGGCTTCATGGTCATCCTGCGCGGCTACATGTCGATGACCGCCGAGCTGGCCGGCGATCAGTGGAACGAGGGCGACGTCTCGTGCTCCGTCGTCCGGCGGATCGCGCTGCCGGACGCGTTCTTCGCGTTCGACGGGCTGATCGAGACGTTCCTGACCGTGCTGGAGGAGTTCGGCGCGTTCCCCGCCGTCATCTCGCGCGAACTCGACCGCTACTTGCCGTTCCTCGCGACCACCAAGGTCCTCATGGCCGCGGTCCGCGCGGGCGTCGGGCGCGAGACCGCGCACGAGGTCATCAAGGAGCACGCGGTCGCGTCCGCCCTCGCGATGCGCGAGCAGGGCGCCGAGCGCAACGAACTCCTCGACCGCCTGGCCGCGGACGACCGCCTCCCGCTCGACCGCGCGGCGCTGGACGCCCTGTTGGCCGACCGGCTGTCCTTCACCGGCGCGGCGTCGTCCCAGGTCGCCGAAGTCGTGCGCCGCGTAGAGGATGTGACGTCGCGTCACCCAGAGGCCGCGAAGTACCGCCCCGGCGCAATCCTGTAGACAGATCGCGCGACGTCGCGAGGATGGTGCCCGTACGGAGTGCTCCGTACGGGCACCACGCGTTCCAGGCAAGGGAGTTGCGCCATGGGAGTCGACTGGACCCCGGCCCGCGTACGCGACGGCGTCGACCCGGTCGAACTCGCCGCGCTTGCCGCCGAACACGCCCGGCTCAATCAACTCCATGGGCGCGGCGCGGAGTTCGGGCCGGACGTGGTGTGGGAGGCCCCGCCGCGCGAGGTGACGGAGCTGTGGCGGGACGTCGACCGCCGGCTCCTCGCGTGCCTGGACATCCCGCGCAACGACGAAGGCTACTGGCACTGCTTCCGCGTCGCGGTCATCGGCCACAACCCGCTGTTCCCCCAGGAGTGGCGCGACGCCGCCTGGACGACGCTCCTACCCGAGCATGCGGCAGCCGAGGTGGCCCGCTGGCGGCGGCACTACACCGAGGTCCGGGAGGGCTTGGTTCCGGTCCCCGCCGACGCCGAACTCGACTGGGCCGCCGACTTCTTCGCCTGGGCCCAACCCTGGCTCGATACCGGCCACGGCTTCTACCTCTGGTCCTGACCAGCCTCCTGCCGGGCGTCGTACGCCTTCACCACCCGCTTCGGCGCCGTCAACCGCCAGGCTTCCTCGACCAGTTCTTCGAGCTCATCCGCCGCGACCAGATCGAGCACCACATCGATCCACCCGAACCGCCCGAAGAACGGCTGCGGCGAGAACACCTCCGGCGCCTCCTCCACCAACGCCGCCTGCGTCTCGCGCGTCGCCTTCAGGCAGACGGTCGGAGCCCCGTAGCCCATCATCCCGAACATCTTCTTCCGCACCCGGAAGGTGGGCTGGTCGCCCCAGTTCTCGATCACGACCTCCTCGGCCTCGGGCAACGCGAGGAACATGGCGCGGACGTCTTGCTCAGTGGGCATGTGGACATTTCTACCCGCTGACGCCGACACCTGCCGTAACGCCCCGCCCAAGTCCGAGCCGCTGTTGGCCGCGGCTCAACAACCACACGTCATGGACGACTGCTCCGCCGAAGTCCGCTGCCGCGCGAAATCCGGCGCGCCTGATCTGCCGAACGAACCGAGGCACGTTCGAGGCCACCTCGTCGGCGATCTTGAGGTACGGCGCTTCAGCGAACACCTCGCCGTACACACGTTCGACGACGTCCGCAGGGCGTACAACGTCGAGGGTAGGAAGTTGTCGATCGACTGCGCGATCCCGGCATTCCGTCTCCCGCGGATCACACTGGGACAGGCCAGTGAAGGCGTATGTTTTCGAGCATGCCAGCAGATGCCAACCGCGACGCCGACACCTGCCCGGAGTGCGGGGCGAAGTACTGTCCGCGCAACCCGTACGGCACGTTCGAGTGCGACGCCTGCCACAACAAGTGGCGGGCCGCGGAGTACAGCGCGCTCACCTGCGGCCTCTGCAAGGGCGCCACCGGCCGCCGCGTCGGCCTGGATCGGGCATGGGTGCTCTGTCCTGCTTGTGAGGGCACCGGACACCCCGTCGACGCAGCCCCGGTGTCTGGCATCGGCGGTCAATGCCTCGGCAATCGCCACGGCCCGCACAGCAAAATCCGGAAGAACGGCCCGGGTGGCACGAAATGGCTGTGCAAGCTGTGTCGAGTCAGGTGGTAACTGAGATGACGCAAACTGCGATCGCCCGTCCGCCAGGGCTGTCGGTCGCGGAACTGGCGCAACATCTCCGCCAGAGACCCCTTCTCGGGAACGCCCGGACCGGCCATCGTCGCTACCGAGAACGGGTGAGCAGCAAGATGTCGTGCAGCCCAGCCCCGTCCCATGGGTGCCCGCGGCCGATGCGTTCGTACCCCCACGACCGGTAGGCGGCTTGCGCAGCGTCGGCGTCCGGCCTGGTATTGAGGATGACGCGCTCCTCGGGCCCGTCCACGACTAAGTCGTGCAAGTGCCGGACGACACCCCTCCCGCGCCAGGGGGGCCGGACCGCAAGCTCGATCAGGCCGAACGTCCGGCGCCCGTTCTCGCGGCGTACGTCGTCCGACACCGGCGGCTCAACGACATCCCACCATCCGGTCGACGACGACAGCGGATACCCATAGCCGATGCCCACCGGCTCGTCGCCGTCGTACGCAACGGCCGCGCGAAAACCCTCACGCTTGATCTGCCGAGCGAACCGACGCATATTCGCAGCCACTTCGTCGGCGGTCTTGCCGTACGGCGGTTGCGCGAACACCTGGCTGTACACAAGCCGGACGGCATCCTCGGCCTGCCCCGCATCCGCGCCGTCAAGCCTCACGAGCTCCACGACCCGCAAGTCGGCCGGCGTCGTTCCGTGCACCTCGCCGACCGCTACGCCGACGCCGCAGAGAGCACTACGTCCGCCAAACGATCCGCGGCGTCCGGACGGCCGTACGACCGTGCGCGCTCGGCCATCCCGCGGCGCGCCTGCTCGTCCGCGAGCAGCGGCGCCAAAGCATCGCGCAGGGCCTCGGCCGACACATCGCCGAGCAGCGCCACCGCCGCGCCTCCGTCCGCCAAGTGCCGTGCGTTGTGGGCCTGTTCGTTCCCCGCCGACGACGCGAGCGGTACGAACACCGCGGTCTTGCCCAGCGCGGTCAGCTCCGCGATCGTCCCGGCCCCGCTGCGCGACACGACCACATCCGCCAGGGCCAGCACATCCGGCAGCTCCGGGCCCACGAACCCGGTCAGGAAGTACCGGCCCGCGAGGTCACCGGGCAGGCGCCCGGCGTGCTCGCTCAACGCGGCGACATTGGCCGGGCCGCACTGGTGGATCACGTTCGCCTGAGAAAGGAGCCAGGGCAGCGCGTCACGTACCAGGCCGTTGATCTGCTGCGCCCCTTGA
Organism: Yinghuangia sp. YIM S09857; assembly: GCF_051388915.1. Taxonomy (NCBI): domain Bacteria; kingdom Bacillati; phylum Actinomycetota; class Actinomycetes; order Kitasatosporales; family Streptomycetaceae; genus Yinghuangia; species Yinghuangia sp. YIM S09857. The sequence goes on from NZ_JBPKBH010000004.1 coordinate 339,950, forward strand.
GCGCCGCCGGTCACGTAGACGGTCGGCAGCCGCAGGTCGAAGCCGCGCAGTTCCAGCGCCTGGACGGCCTTGTCCGCGTGACCTGCCAGCACCTCCGGGCGCACCGGGTTCCCGGTGACGACGGTCGCACGGCGGGCCGAGTCCGGCAGCATGCTCAACGTCGACTCCGACGACACCGCGAACCGCGTGGCCGCACGTGCCAGCATGCGATTCGCCAGTCCAAGTCGAACGGTCTGCTCGTGCACCACGAGCGGCCGCCGGCACATCCTGGCCGCCAGGCCGACCGGCACGGCAACGTAGCCGCCGGTGGCGAGCACGACGTCGGGGCGGAACCGGGCCACGATGGAACGCGCCTGCGCGACACCGAGGGGCACCCGCCCCATGTCCTTGACGTTCGCCGGAGACACCATCTTGAGGGGGTTGCTGGACCTGCGAACCTTGCCCGTGGCCACCGCGCGGAAGGCGATCCCCTCGTCCGCGGCGACGCGCGATTCCAGGCTGTCCGCCTTCCCCACCCACAGCACGTCGAGGGCGCGCCCGCTCTCCGCGAACCGGGCGCGCAGCGTGCGTACGGCGGTCAGAGCGGGGTACGTGTGGCCGCCCGTCCCCCCGCCCGTCACGAGGAGCCGGAACGCTCCCTGGGTCGAAGGAACTTGACGATCAACATCGATTTGCACGAAGCGGCTCCCAGCCGGGCGGCACCAGCAGTGTCGCCCCATCATGCCGGAGCAGCGAGCCGACGATCGCCACCCCAACGCCCATCCGGGGGACCCACTGACGACGCCCGATCCGGCCCGTCGCTCCACCGAACAGCGTCATTCGGCGCTCAACGTCTAATCTGTGGCCCGCGGCCGGCGCTTGATCCACTCGCGTCCACACACTTCGCCAAGATCATGCGATGGTCGCCGCGGTTCCCTCCCGACCCACGCACCCCGCCACGAGGACGACGTGACAACGACCACCAAAGCCGTATCAGCTCTGCTCGAACACCGGGGGTGGCGCAACGCGTCCGGGGTTGCCGAGGTACTCGGGATCCTCGACCGGTTCCACATGATGACGGGCGGCCACATACGCCTGACGGAGAACCCCAGCGCCGGGCTGATGATGGTCACCGTCACCGCGTTCACCGCAGACGTCGGAACAGGGAACTTGTGGGTCGCCGACGAGATCTCGGGACGTGAAGCCGAATTCTGCGACGCCGTCGACGGGTGGAGAACTGAAACGACCCTCGCCCCGGGCGCCGTCGACCTCCTCGACGAGACGCTGCGCTCGCGGAACTTCACCACGTTCACCGTCTATCCCACGTGACGACTGCTTCAGGGAGAACCCTGACCGAACGCGAGGCGGCAGCGATCCACCTGGTCGGCAACCAGCTCCATGAACCAGCGCATGATCTCGTAGGGGATGACGTGCTCGTCATGGCTGCGGATGTGGACCGTCGGCTCAAGACCGGGATCCTCGTCGGGAATGAGAGCGACCAGGAAGGCGGGGCCGGGCAGATGGGTCTCCGCTTCGGGGAACGCAGCCCAGGCAGCCGGCGCCGACGCAGTCTCGCTCAGCTCCACAGCCCACGATTCGTCGGGCAAGGCGTAGTGGACCTGGACGGCGTAGTGACGACCTGCGTGTTCTCGTAGCTCTGCCGACATGACGGCAGCCTGCCACGGCTCGCGGTCGCCGACCCGGAATATCGGCTGGGGGCGAGTGGGCGGGGCCGGGCTCCAGTGCTCACGGGAAAACCCTCAGGCGATCCGCACAGTACGCCCTGGATGGCTCGGGGGCGGGTGCGTGAGTCAGAGTGCCGTGGGTTCGGGCGCTGCCTCGGGTGCCGGGGCCTCGACGTACCACTCAGGGGCTTTCACGCACTTCTTGCACGGGAGGAGTTCGTGGGTCGTTTGGGCCACCTCCTCGGGGCAGGCGGCCCAGTCCTTGTGCTCCTCAGGGTGCATGAGCAATGCGGGGCACCGGCCGTCTGCGTGGTAGCGGCGGCGGTGGATGCCTTCGCGGTACATCACGATGCGCACGAGCGTCCTCTCGTTGTCAGGCGTCCCGCAAATGTAGTGGCCCGTCGACAACAGCGGCTGTTCGTCGATCCAACTGGCATGGATTGTGCTCTGTTCGAGGGCGGGGGCGCGATGAGCGGTGTTGTCTGCCGGCGATGACTCATACTGCGGGCATGGGACGCCATGTCGCCTTTGCCGTGCCGCGTCGATACCCCGCGGTGGTGACCGATCGCCACGGGCGCGTTGAGACGGTCTTGATCCATGACGGCTGGAACTTCAGGCTGCCCCTCCGGGGCAACGTGTTTGAGAGCGCCTTCATCACCGGCCTGGTGCTGAACGGGCCGCTGGCGGATTCCGCGGAGCCGCCGGAACTGTTGGACGTTCGGCTCACGGGCGACCCGGGCGACCCGGGGGTGCCTGCGCGACTGCTTTGCGGATACACGCTGGAGTGGATCATGTCGCTCATGGTGCGGGTGGGTGGCGCCGAGCCGGGACCTGTTCCCTTGCGGGTGCTGATGGTTGTGCCGCCGGGGACCTCGGATGCGGGCGGTGGCGAGGCGGCGTTGACGGCCTCGGTGGATTTGCCGGAGCGGGGCGGCGTGTACGCGGGGGAGCAGGGGCCGAGGCTTGAGGAGGCTCTCCTGAGTCTCGCGTCTCGACTTCCGCCCGCGGTGCGCATTGTTGGTTGTCTCACGTGTGTGTTTGCGCACTACAACCCTTATGGCGGGGATGGTCTTGGGTGTTTCCGGGGGGTGGAAGGCGACGGGAGGGGCGGGCTTGGCAAGAGGGAGTTGTACGCGATCTGGGCTCGGCGTACTGAGGACGTTCAAGAAACCTACTGGTGCGGGGAGTTCGAGCCGCGAAGGTCGGCGACGGCCTGAGGTCCGGCGTTTGCCAGACCTAAATGGAATACCTGGTGGGAGTTGTTCCGGATGTGGCTCTGCGCTGTTAGTTTCGCGCGCCATGACCAGAATTCCGCTGCATCGCCGTGACTTCGTGAAGATCACGGCCGCCGCCTCGGGGGCCGCTGCCGTGGGGGTGGCCTCGGCGCCCGCCGCGCATGCCGGTGTGGACTCCGCCAGGCCCGACAATGGGACGGCCTTCCTGCACGGCGTCGCGTCGGGCGACCCGCTGCCGGACGGTGTCGTCATATGGACGCGCGTGACGCCGGGCCCGGGGTGCCACCCGGGTTCGCGGCGCGGACCTTCCAGTCTCGTGTTCTGGGAGGTGGCCACCGAGCCGGGCTTCCGGCATCCCGTCCGGGCGGGGATCGCCGTCACCGGGCCGGACCGCGACCACACCGTGCAGGTGGACGTACGGGGCCTCCGTCCCGCGACCACCTACCACTACCGCTTCCGCACACCGCACGACCGCTCGCCGGTCGGCCGCACCCGCACCGCCCCGGCCGATCGTCAGGAAGTCGCCGGCCTGCGCTTCGGGATCGCCTCGTGCGTCAGCTACGGCAACGGCTACTTCGCCGGATACCGCCACCTCGCGCAACGCGGCGACCTCGACGCGATCATCCATCTCGGCGACTACATCTACGAGTTCGCGTCCGGCGCCGGGCATCCGGGCAGTACGGACGTACGCCCGATGGAACCGCTCGGCGAGTGCCGCACCCTGGCCGACTACCGGGCGCGGCACGGGCAGTACCGCACCGACCCCGACCTCCAGGCGATGCACGCGGCGGCGCCGATCATCGCGACGTGGGACGACCACGAACTCGCCGGAGACGCATGGTCCGGCGGCGCCCGCGACCACGATCCGGCGACGGAAGGCACGTGGGCCGCGCGGTCGAACGCGGCGAAGCAGGCGTACTTCGAGTGGCTGCCGGTCCGCCAGGACGTCCGCGGATCGACGCAACGCCGCCTGGCCTTCGGCAAGTTGCTCGACCTGACGATGCTCGACTTGCGCAGCTTCCGTTCACAACAGGTCGATCCGACGGACGACGCGGGGCTCGGCGACCCGGACCGTACGCTGACCGGCCGTTCGCAGATGCGCTGGCTCAAGAGCGGCCTCGCGCGCCGCAATGCCACCTGGAACCTCATCGGCAGTTCGGTGATGGCCGCGCCGTGGCGGCTGCCGACGGGCCAGGGGACCCCACCCGTCACCATCAACGCGGACCAGTGGGACGGCTATCGCGCCGACCAGACCGAACTGTTCACCCACCTGCGCGACCACGACAGGCGCAACACGGTCTTCCTGACCGGCGACTTGCACTCGTCGTGGGCGGGCGAGGTCCCGGCGCCCGGCGGAGGGGCGCCGGTGGCCGGGCAGTTCGTGGTCAGCTCGGTGACCTCGACGCCGTTCGGCAGCCTGTTCCCGGGGGGCGCGGGAGCGCAGATCATCGCGGCGATCCTGGGCATGAACCCGCACTTGCAGTGGGGCGAGGCGCAGTCCAACGGCGTCGGCGTACTCGATGTGACGAAGGCCCGCGTGCAGATGGACTGGTACAAGGTCGACGACCGCACGAAGCCGGACAGCGCGGTCGCGCACCTGAAGTCCTTTGCGTACGACGGCGCGACGAAGCGGCTCGTGACCGCCGCGTCGCCGGTGTGAGTGTGACGCGATAGCGCGGGGCGTCCCCTCCGGGGCGGGCTGTTGCCGCAGGGTATGCGGCGCACCCCGGCCCGGAGGAGGGCACCGCCGCCGGGTGCGGACGAGCGTGAAGTCCGTTATCCGCCAGCGCAGACCGTCGTACGGCGAAAGGCTGGGGGTTCGAAACGGAGGACGCCCCATGTCTATTCAGTCCGCGCCACCCACGCAGCCCGCACGAGACGCCTGGTCCGTCATGCAGGACTTCTACGCCGCCGAGGCCGAGTACGTGGCGGCAGGCGGCTTCGGCAAGGCCGATTACGCCTCGGTAGCCGCGTACCTCGACCCCGACGTCGTCCTGCACCAGGCACCGGGCCTGCCGTTCACCGGCACCGGGACCTGGCGTGGCCACGACGGCATGGAACGGTTCCTCGCGGTGTTCAGCGAGACCTGGGAGTCGATGGAATTCCTCGACCAGGCCCACTGGGGCGATGCGGACACCGTCGTCGTGCGCAATCAGGTGCGGTTCCGCGCGCGTGCGACGGGTGAGGCCGTCGAGGCATCCATCCTGCAACTCATCACGGTCCGGGACGGCCGCATGCTCGAATGCCGTCCCTACTACTGGGATCCGACGGCGATCTCCCGCGCCTGCGAAGGCACTTCACCCACACGCTCGCCCTGACCCGACGAAATCTCCACAACACCCGCACCGGATCTCCGGCAGTGTCCCGACGGCCGGCGTGCCGCATCGGCTTCCATGGCAGTGGATTTCGAGGGAACGCCCCTGCCACCGAAGGGATCCCGATGCGTGTCACCATGATCCTCCCGGCGCTGACCGAAGCCACCGGGCCCGCCCGACGCCCCGTCAAGTACGCGCTGTTCCCGCCCCTCGGACTGGCCACCCTCGCCGGATACCTCGATCGCGACACCGACGAGATCGACCTGTACGACGAGCACGTCGAACCGCTCGACCTCGCCGCGATGCGGGCCGCCCGCCCCGACCTCGTGGTCATCCAGCCCTACATCACCTCGGCCCGCCGCTCGTACCGACTCGCCGACATGTTCCGCGCGCACGGCTCGTATGTCGTCCTCGGCGGCCTCCACGTCACCTCCCTGCCCGACGAGGCCGCCGTCCATGCGGACAGCATCTTCCTCGGCCCCGGGGAGGACACCTGGCCGCTGTTCCTCAAGGAGTTCCGCGACGGCCACCCCCGCCCCCGCTACACGTCCACACTCCGCACCCTGCACGGACTCCCGCCCATACGGCGGGACCTGATCAAGCGTCACCGCTACCTCGTGCCGAACTCCCTTGTGGTGTCCCGTGGTTGCCCGCATCACTGCGACTTCTGCTACAAGGATGCGTTCTTCGAGGGCGGCAAGAGCTTCTACGTCCAGGCCGTGGACGCCGCGCTCGCCGAAATCGAGCGCCTGCCCGGCCGGCACCTCTACTTCCTCGACGACCACCTCCTCGGCAACCGCCGTTTCGCCGAAGCCCTGTTCGCGGGCATGCGCGGCATGGGCCGTGTTTGGCAGGCCGCCGGAACCGTGAAGTCCGTCCTCGAACCCGGCCTTCTGGAACAGGCCCGCGACGCCGGACTGCGCAGTCTGTTCGTCGGGTTCGAGTCGGTCAACGGCCCCAACCTCTCCGACACCCGCAAGACCCAGAACGTCGGCCGCGACTACACCGCCGTCGTCCGCCGCCTCCACGACTGCGGCGTGATGGCCAACGGCAGCTTCGTCTTCGGCCTGGACCACGACGGACCGGACGTCTTCTCCCGCACCGTCGAATGGGCCGTCCGCGCCGGGGTCGAGACCGCCACCTTCCACATCCTCACGCCCTACCCCGGCACCGGCCAGTTCCGCCGCATGGAGGCCGCCGGCCGCATTCTCCACCGCGACTGGGACCTCTACGACACCCGGCACGTCGTCTACGACCCCATCGGCCTGACGCCCGCCCAACTGGAAAACGGCTACCGGCGCGCGTACCGCGACTTCTACACCTGGCGCAACATCGCCCGCTCCGCCGCGTCCCACCCACACCCGCGCGAACGCCTCCGCCACCTCGCCTACGCGGGCGGATGGAAGAAGTTCGAGCCCGCCTGGGACGCGCTCATCCGCCACGGCCGAGTCCTCGACGCGCTCCCGCTGCTGGAACGCACGTTGACCGCCTTCGGCCGCCACCGTCCCGGCTGAACCGGCGCGCGGAAGGGTAGAGCACTCTGTCGGCCCCTTCGCCAGGTTCGGGCAACGTCGATGACCGCACACTTGCGCGCCTCGGCGCCTCGGCCCGGAGCACGGATACTGCCGCGTCTCCGACGACGGCCCGAGCGCGGCGGTGGCGCGAGTCCCCAGGGGTGGGCGAAGTCAGGCGCCGCGCGTGCGCCACTTGTTGTCGAGGTTGGCCGGGCCCAGGGCGCGCAGCAGGCTGGCGACCAGCTCCTTGCTGAACGCGCTGATCACCGTCGCGCTGGTGTTCGCGTTGAGCCACCGGGTGAGGTCGTTCTTGGAGTTCGTGTCGAGGAGCGCGGGGAGGACCAGGCCCACGGGGAACGCGGCGGGGCCGACGTGCCGCGCCTGGAGGTCGTCGACGAGGCACGCATACAGGCCGATCTTGGCGAGGTTCGGCAGACTCGCGCGGTTCCACTCGGCGCGGTACCTCCTTGCGAGGGCCGTGCCTGCCGGGTAGTTCGTGGTGATGACCGCTTCGACTTCGGCGGCACTGTACGCGAACACCCGTTCGTAGTGGTACACCTGGAACGTCGAGTAGGTCGCCAGATAGAGGTTCGGTCCGGTGCCGCCGGGATTGTGCGGGGTGCTGGTGAACTGGAGCGCGGCGGCTCCGTCGGCGGCGTTGTTCCCCATGGCGTTGCCGACCGCGATGCCGTTGTTCGTGTAGATCGGCACGTACGTGTTCACCCAGTTGGTGAGGGTGCGGAGGGCCTGCGGCGGAAGGGCCGCCGGGAGCCCGGCGAGGGCGCCCGGAGCGGTGAGGGCGGCGAGTCCGCCGCCGCCGTAGAGGACGGTCAGCATCTCGTCCACGAAGTGCTTGAGAGTCATGAACTCCGCCGTCGCCAGCGACGCGGCGTAGGTGCCGACCGGCGTGGTCCTGGGCAGCGCGAGTGCGACCCCGACCGCGGCGTTGAGCACGTTCTGCACCTCGTACAGCAGCGCGTCGAGGACGTCGACGGGCGCGGCCGCCGGGGCCCGGTCGACCACGATGGTGTTGGTGGTGCCGTCGTAATGCGCTTTGGGCTCGGGCAGGTTTGCGTTGTTGAGCTGTACGCCGGGCATACCCGCGGGCCAGGCGGCCACGAGATTCAGTTGTGCGGCGTAGGCGTTCGCGAGCGCGGCGCCGGGTGTTCCGGCGGCTTGGCCTTGTAAGGCGGCGACGCAGTTGGCGTAGGTCACAACGGGCATGGCCATGGCGGTGTCCCCCTCCGCAGGCGTTGACGCGGCCTGTACCCCCGGCCGCACGAACCAGCCTAAATACCAGGATGGTTGCCTGTTCGTGACTTGGCGGAATCCGCGCCCCCCACCGCCACGCTCCGCCGTCAGGCGTGGCCCAGGCCGTGGTGGAGCTGGCTGCTCAGTTCGGCGGCCACTTGGCGGGTCCAGGCGGACATGCCTGTGCGGTCCTGGGCATGGTCGCCGCGGAGGGCGGCGAGTTGGGCGTCGTCGAGGCGTTCCGGGCCGGTCGTCTCGATCATGCGGCCGAGTTCGGCGAGTACGGCGACAAGCCGTTCGGCGTCGGCGTGCCCCACGGCCGCCGCGTGGGAGTGGTGGCTGGCGGTCACGGATCCGGGCATGGTGCTCTCTCCCTCCGGTGTCCTCCTGTCCACGTTACGCCGCGCCCCCGGGCCCCTCGACCGCAGCGGCGGGCGGGCGGCTCAGGTGGCCGCGGCCTCGCGGCGGTACGCACCGGGCGTGGTTCCGAAGGCGGGACGGAACGCCTCGATGAAGGCACTCGGCGTGGCGTACCCGCACGCCGCCGCGGCGCCGGTCACGGACGCGCCACCCGCCAGCAGCTTGAGCGAGTGATGCAGCCGCAGTTGGCCGCGCCACTGCGGGAAGCTCATGCCGGTCTCCGCCCGGAACAGGCGGCTGAGGGTACGCTCCGCAGCCCCGACCGCCGCGCCCAGCTCGGCCAACGTCCGCTCGTCGCCGGGGTCGGCGGCAAGCAGGGCGGCGACGTCCCGCAGCCGTTCGTCGCGCGGCGTCGGCAGGCCGAGGGGCAACGCCTCGACGCGCTGCAACTGGTCCAGCGCCACGCGCTCCAGGTTCCGGCGCTGAGACGGCGTCAACTCCCGTTCCCGGTCCGGCACATGCTCGGCCCCGGTGAGAACGGCGACGACCTCGCGCAGCAGCGGTGAGACGGACAGCACCGTGGGCCGGTCCAGGCGCAGCGGGTTGACGTCGGTCGGGAAGCAGAGCGTGCGCAACTCGCTGGGTCCGTGCGCCTCGTGCGCGTGCGCGACACCGACCGGGATCCACACCGCCCGGTGCGGCGGCACGACCCACGAACCGGTCTCGGTCGACACCTGGAGCACCCCGAGGCCCGGCGCGATGAGCTGGTTCACCGCGTGGTCGTGCCACTCCACCCGCTCCCGGTGCGCCATGGGCGCGCGGGTCGGGCCGTCGAGGGGCTTCCGGGTGATCGACATGGTCCGGCCAGGGTAACGAGCCCGCCCCCGGAGAACGATTGGCGGGTTATCGGTACAAGGCGTCCGAGTATCGACAGCCGGTGCGGCACGGCTACCGGAAGGCTGGACGCACCGGCCGCGATCGCCGGGCGGACGGGCGTACGGACGCACCCACACAAGCCCCGCAAGCCACGTCAGCACATCAGTCACATCAGCCACATCAGCCCAGCAACAACTGTCGCACCGAAAGAACGACTCACGCATGAGCGCAAACGCAGCCGACGCCGCCGCAACCGAAGTCGTCGGCCTCACCGACGACCCGCCACCCCACAGGACCACAGCCGCCCACGAGGACAGTCCCGGCGCGAACATCAAGGCACGTGCCGACCCCGCGGCCGAAGACGAAACCGCCACGGAAACCGCCACCGAAAGCGCCACCGAAAGCGCCATCGAAACCGACGCCCCCGACCGGACCGTCTGGCGCCGCATGCGCCTCTGGGGCATCGCGCACGCCGTGGACGACCTCTACCAGGGCCTCGTGCCCGCGAGCGTGCCGTACTTCGTCCTCGAACGCGACTACAGCTACGTCGCCGCGTCCGGCCTCACCCTCGCCGCGACGCTGGGCAGCTCGCTTCCGCAGCCCTTCCTCGGCGTCGTCGTCGACCGCTACCGCGCGGGCTGGATGGCCGCGGCGGGCGTCGGGCTCGCGGGCCTGGGGCTCGGCTTCTCCGGTCTGGCGCAGCCGTATTGGGCGGTGTGGGCGCTGATCCTCCTGTCCGGTCTCGGAGTTGCCATGTTCCACCCGGCCGCCGGCAAGGCGGCCCGCGAGCAGGCGGGGGAAAGCACCGCCGCCATGAGCGTGTTCGCGGCCGGGGGCAGTGTCGGCTTCTTCCTCGCGCCCGTGCTCGCGACACCCGCCCTCGTTGCGTGGGGCGTCGGCTCGACGGCCCTGTTCATCCCGCCCGCGGTGCTCATCGCGTACGTCCTGCACCGCAACCGGCACCGCCAACGCGCCCTCGCCGCCGCCGCCTCGAAGTCGCGCACCGGTGAGGACCGCTGGCGGCCGTTCCTGGTCCTGACCGCGATCGAAGTAGTGCGCTCCGTGACGTTCTTCGGGGTGAGCACCTTCATCGCCCTCTACTGGATCCGCTACTTGGACGCCTCGGACGTCCTCGGCGGCGTCGCGCTGGCGTTCTTCCTCGGCGGCGGCGTGCTGGGCACGCTGGCCGGCGGCCGGATCGCGGACCGCATCGGTCTGGTGCGCACCGTGCAACTCGGCGGCGTGCTGGTCATCCCGATGCTGGTCGGCCTGCGCGCGACGCCCGGACCGTACGCCCCGCTCCTTTTCGCGCTGCTCACCGGCATCGCGCTGAACATCCCGTTCGCCGTGCTGGTCAAGCTCGGCCAGGACTACCTGCCGACGCGTCCCGGCACCGCGGCCGGGGTCACGCTTGGGCTCGCGGTGAGCGTCGGCGGCCTGATCTCCCCGGTGTTCGGCTTCGCCGCCGACGCGAGCGGGCCGCAGATGGTCTTCCTGATCCTGTGCTTCGTGCCGATCGTCACGCTCGTGTTGGGCAAGTTCCTGACCGAGCCCGCCGGTTCGCCGCCGCAGCGCGTCGACTAGACACGCGACGCGGGGGGGG
>NZ_JBPKBH010000004.1:350899-355214 GCF_051388915.1 Yinghuangia sp. YIM S09857
GCCGGACTCCACCGGCGGCGCCGCACCCGGCTCATCCCGCTACAGGACCGGCGGCTCCCGGTCGAACCACGGCCGTGCCTCTTCGAGTTGCGACGCGAGGGACAACAACTGCCCTTCGCTGCCCAGCCCGCCCACGAACTGCACGCCCAGCGGCAGGCCGCCCTCCGTCCAGTACGTCGGCACCGACATCGCCGGACGCCCTGTGATGTTGGCCAGTTGCGTGTACGGCGTCCACCGCAGGTTCTCCGCCGCGACCCGATCCACCAGGTCCGTCTTCGCCAGCAGCCCCGCCCCGCGTACCACCAGGAGCAGCCGGCTCGCCGCCTCCATCCAGGCCGGAGTCGCCAACTGCCCCACCCGCGCGGGCGGATGCGCCAGCGTGGGGGTCAGCAGCAGGTCGTACGTCTCGTGGAACAGCGCCAGGCGGTGGCTGTGTTCGTTCCAGCGGTTGTGGGAGGCGATGTACGTCGGCGCGTTCGTCGCCCGCCCGACCGCGGCCATAACCCGTGTGTCCAGCTCGAATTGGTCCTCGCCGCACCCGGTGGCCTGCCGCACGTGGTCGACCTCGGCGGCCATCGACGCGAACCACATCGTCAGGAAGTCGCGGGCCAACTGGCGTTCGTCGACGCCGGTCACGGCCTCCTCGACCTCGTGGCCGAGTTCGCGCAGCAGCGCGATCGCGTCCTCGACGGCGGCGACGGCCTCCGGCGAGACGTCGGTGCCGATCGGCGACTCCGTCGCGTACCCGATGCGCAGCCGCCCCGGTTCACGGCGGGCGAGTTCGAGGTACGGCCCGTCCGGCGCACCCGGCACGTACGGCCCCGCCGGGTCGTGGCCCGCGATGACGTCGAGCATGAGCGCCGAGTCACGCACACTCCGCGTCAGCACGCCGTTCACCGCCGCGCCGTGCAGCACCTCGGCGTACGCGGGGCCGCTCGGCACCAGCCCGCGCCCCGGCTTGAGGCCGAACAGCCCGCAGCACGCCGCCGGGATGCGGATTGAGCCGCCGCCGTCGTTGCCGCCCGCGGCCGGGACGATCCCCGCCGCCACCGCCGCCGCGGACCCGCCGCTCGAACCCCCGGGCGTGTGCGCGGTGTTCCACGGATTGCGGGTCGGCCCGTTGACCTTCGGCTCGGTGATGCCCTTGGCACCGAACTCGGGCGTGTTGGTCTTGCCGAACACCACGAGGCCCGCGTCGAGCCAGCGGCGTACCACCTCGGCGTGCTCCGGCATCGGCTGCGTGGCGAGCGCCCGCGAGCCCGAGCCGGTCGGGAGGCCCGCGTAGTCCTGCATCAGGTCCTTGATCAGGAACGGGACCCCGGCGAAGGCGCCGGACAACGGGGTCTTGGCCCGCTCCCGGGCGATGTCGTGCATCGGACGGACGATCGCGTTCAGCCGGGGATCGACCTCCTCGGCCCGCGCGATCGCGGTCTCCAGCAGTTCGGCGGGCTTCACCTCGCCGCTCGCCACCAGTGCGGCCAGGCCTACAGCGTCGTGCCTGCGGTATTCGTCGTACTCCACCGCCGCTCCTCCTCGCCGAGGTGTTGCTACTCGTGAGTAGCCCTCAGTCGAGCGTACCGGGGCCGGATCGCGCCGTGCCAGGGGAGCTCAGGGCGTCGGGCACGCCGCACAAGACGCCTCGGCGGGCGCGGCGTTCGGCTTCGGCGTGCCACCAGCCGGGGGGACCGGTCGCCGCCGGACGGGACGAGGGCTGGTCGGGGTGCAGGCCCTGGGGACGGAGCAGGGCGGCCGGTACGCGGATGGCGAGCCGGCACTGCCACCGCCCGGTCGGTCCGGGACCGCACATCATGTCGACGCGTACCGCGCCGAGCGCGAAGGGCATCCAGTCGATGCCGCGCTCACGCAGTCAACCGCGCAGCGCGGCGTTCGGAGCGGGGGCGCCGGGGACGGCGCGGTATTCGGCGACGGTGACGAGTTCGCCGGCCGGGTGCGGCGCGTAGGGGGTGCGGGCTCGCGGGTCCATGCGCGCAGTCTCGCGGCGGGAGAGCGGCTGCCGCAATGCGATTTGGGTTCGCACGGTGGCTCGTTCAGGTGTTCGCTCGGTGCCCGTGCGACATATTCGCACACGCGTTCGCATGCGCGTGGAAGGGTCGCACAGGGTCCCACCTGGACTGATCGCACGCAGTAGTCGTTCGAGTGGCACGGGTCACCCGTTCCGCCTACGTTTCCCGGAGGATGCCCCGCACTCCAGCGGTGGCCGGTGAAGCGAGGTGAACACCTTGTCCCGCCTGTCCGAGCCCCTGTGTCCGGTGCGCGTGCCGGTGGTCGTGCCCGCACCCGCACCCGCGTCGGCGGCTCTCCCGTCCCCGACGCCCCCGCCCGATCTGGGTGCCCTTCCCGTTCCGGCCGAGGAGCCCGCCGAAGACGGCGACCCCCCGGCCGATCCCCCCGTCGTCCTGCTGACCGGCGCCAGCGGCGTGGTCGGCGAGGCCATCGCCCGCGCGCTGCGGGCCGACTTCCACGTCGTGGCGCTGCGCGGACGCCGCGCGTCGTCGCACGCCCACGCCGAGGTCCCGGTCGACCTGGCGTCCCCGCGCCTCGGTCTGGACAGCAGTGCCTGGTCGGAGCTCGCGGCTCGCGCCGCCGTCGTCGTGCACGCCGGGGGACGCGCGTGTTTCGACGACAACGCCGACGATTTCCACTGCGTCAACGTGTCGGGGTCGCGCCGGGTCGCGGAACTCGCGCACGACGCGGACGCGCCGCTGATCCACATATCCACGGCCTTCGTGGGCCACATCGACCAGGCGCGCGAGGCCGCCGCGCTCCTGCCCGGGGACTGCGCGGCACGGCCGCTGACGTACCTGGAGTCGAAGATCGCCGCCGAGCGCGCGGTCGCCGCGTCCGACGCGCTGGCGTGCGTCGTACGCCCGTCCGTGGTCATGGGCGACACCGGAACCGGCTGGACCCCCGAGCCGCAGTCCGTGCACGGGCACATCAAGATGCTGCTGTCCGGCGTCGCCACGTCGGCGTGCGGGCCGCACCAGCGGCTCGACATGATCCCGCGCGACGTGCTCGCCCGCGCCGTCGCGGCCCTGGCGAACGTCGCGGTGCGCGACCCCTCGCGCCTACCCTCGCTCTACCAGGCCTGTGCGGGTCTGGCGGCGCCGACGTGCGAGGAGTTCGTCCGGCAGGTCGCCGAGACCGCGTGGCGCTCCGGGCTGCGGCTCGCCGAGCCGGAGTTCCACGACCCGGCCAAGGCGCCGCTCGCGGACTACCCGGGGTGGCGCACGCTGCCGGGCCGAGTGCGCGACGTCCTCGCCGTCCAGGCGGCGGGCAGCACGATCCTGGGCGCGGGCGAGGTGTTCACCACCTCCCTCGGGATGCCGGAACTCCCGGGCGGGCCTGCCGCTTTGACGTCGGATCAGGTGCTGCGCAACGTCGAGTCCGACGTACGGTTCGTGATGGCGGGCCGCGGCTGACGCCGTGTCCGTCATCCCCGGAGGGGGCACCCGCCGAATTGCCGGACGGGTGCCCCATGCGGTGGGGCGTGGCCGTCTCGTTGCGAAAAATCCCGGCAAATCGTCGGGGCGCAAGGTCGAAAAGCGCGGAATATGCCGCGTGACGTCGCAATTGCACCGCTACCATCGGGCACTTCGGATCCTGCCGAGGGATCCCGCCGAGGGGAGTGCCTGATGCGCGCGCTTGCCGGCGTGGCCGTCGCCTGTGTGCTCGTTTTGTCCGCGTGCGGAGAAGACGACGGGAGCGACAAGACCGCGCCGCCGCCGACGTCGAGTGGGGCTCCGGTCCCCACAACCGCCTCTTCCGCGTCGTCGCCGACCGAATCTCCGTCGGCGCCCGCGTCGTCGTCCACCGCGACGGGCGGGCAGCCGTCCGCAACCTCCGCGAAGCCGTCGGCGCCGCAGTCGTCGGCACCGGCCGAGAAGCCGGGTGCGGCGCCGAAGACCAAGGAGGGGGCGATCCAGCGATACGAGGCCTTCCTGCACGCCGTGGGCCGCGAGGACCTCGACACGATCTGCGACGTCGCGGGCCCGGCGGCGAAGAAGGCGGAGAACGACGGCTTCGGCCCCTGTCGGTCGACGTTCCCGATCACCTTCCAGATGATCCCCGACTCGGAGCAGGCGGCGATGCGGACCGCGACCGTGGATCCCGGGGGCGTCACGCAGCAGAGCGCGACCAAGGTCGTGATCCCGCTGTCGGCGGTCAAGGCCAGTGCCCCGCTGTCGGAGGAAGGCATGGGGGACAGCGCGGTCATGGAGTACATCAACGGCAACTGGTACGTCACCGACTGACGTACGCCGGCACGAACGCCGCGGCGCGGATCCCGAAAGGGATC
>NZ_JBPKBH010000004.1:355336-359301 GCF_051388915.1 Yinghuangia sp. YIM S09857
CCGCAGTCGTTTGCGGGGCCGGGGGTTGACGGCTCTGTTCGCGGGGTGGAAGCCTGGGAAATGAAACAACGTTATATGACGTTCGTTTATCTCGGTTTGCCGCCGCCCCCGGGCCCTGGGCGGGGTGCTTGCCGAACGCCTTCCTTCCTCTCGCCTTCTCGCAAGGAGCATCGGCTATGGCCGCAAGAAGACGCGTGCTCGTCGCGTGTGTGAGTGCGTGCATGAGCGCGGGCCTGGTCGCCACGTCGGCCTGCTCGCCGGGGGCCGGCTCCGGGGCGCCCGACGCCGGGGCCGCCGGGCTGACCACCACCACGCCGCCCGGCACCGAGCCCGTGGACCGGGTCACCTGGGCCCTGCCGTACGGCGAACCCACCACTCTCGACCCGGCCAAGGTCGGCGACTACTCGCCGCAGACGGTCGAGGCCAATCTCTGCGACACGCTGCTGCGCATGAACGCGGACCTCTCCTTGGCCCCCGGCCTCGCCGAGAAGGCCGCCTGGACGGACGACCGGACCCTCGTTCTCGACCTGCGGCCCGGGGTCGCGTTTTGGGACGGCTCGCCGATGCGGCCCGAGGACGTCGTCCACAGCCTCAGGCGTCAGGCCGACCCGCAGACGCAGGGCCTCTACGGGAGCTACCTCTCCGGCGTGACGGCCATCGACGTCACCGGTCCGAACCAGGTGACGCTGCGGACGAAGGCGTACGACCAGGGCCTGCGCAAGGCACTGGCCACCTCGTTCGGCGCGGTCGGCCAGGAGGCGTACGCCCGCAAGGCCGGGGCCGGGTACGGAACGCCCACCGGCGGGCTCATGTGCACCGGCCCCTACCGGCTCGCCTCGTGGAAGTCCGGCGACAGCATCACCCTCGAACGCAACGATGCGTACTGGGACCCGCAGCTCAAGCCCAAGGCGGCGCAGGTCGTCTTCCGCTTCATCACGAACGGCAACACGCTGACCAGCGCGCTGCTCTCCGGCGAGGTGGACGGGACGTACGAACTCCCGCCCAGCAGCGCCACCGCGCTCGCCAAGGCCAAGAACGGCACGGTCCACCTGGGGCCTTCGACGCAGAACGTGTTGCTCGTGCCCGGCCATGCCGACAGCCCCGCCGCCGACCGCAGGCTGCTCGACGCGCTGTCGCTCGCGGTGGACCGCGACGCGCTCATCAAGAACGTCTTCGGCGGCGCCGCGATGCCGCTCAAGTCCCTGGCCCCGCCGCTGACGTGGCGCGGCGATCCGGCGGCGGCCCGACTCGACGCCGCGTACGCCGCGCTCCCGTTTGCGCCGCCGCCGGATCTCGCGCGGGCGAGGCAACTCGTCGCCGAAGTCGGCGCGCCGTCCCGCCCGTTGGTGGCCGCCATTCCGGCCGGAGACCAGAGGGGCCTGCAAATCCTGACGTTCTTCCAGGCGGCGGCGAAGGCGGTCGGGGTCGGCATCGACATCCGCCAGCTCCAACCCACGGAGATGTCCTCGCTGTTCTACGACCCGTCCATGCGCGGGGGCATCGACCTCGTCCTCACCTTCGGCTACGTCGGAATGCCGGACGCCGCGTCGTACGTGGGTGAAATGGTGAACCCCGGTGGACTGTTCAACTGGACCGGCTACGACAACCCGGAGGTCACCCGGCTGCTCGGCGAGGCACGGGCCGCTTCCGACACCGACGCGTCGGCGAAGGCGTACGCCGAGGCGCAGGCGCTGTTCACCCCGACGGTGCCGGTCGTCTACCTGGCCGCACCGCACGAACGCATGTTCATGAACGGGCGCATCAGCGGAGCTCCCGCGTCGTTCGGCTACATGGGCATGCCCTGGGCCGCCTACCTCGGCGGGACTTCCCGGTGACCGCGGCATCGAACGCAGGGCCTCGTCACCACCACGCACACCCCACGGAGCACGCGATGACCGACACCCCTGGCGGAACCGAGCTGTGGACCCGGGGCGGCACCGAAATCGCCGCCGGGATCAGGGCCGGGGAGTTCACCGCGACCGAGGTCGCGGAGGCATTCCTGCGCCGCATCGACGAGGTCAATCCGGCGGTGAACGCCTTGGCGGACGTACGCCCGGACGAAGTCCTGGCCCGTGCCGCCGAGTTGGACCGTTCCTCCGACGTCGGCGAGCACTTGGCCCCGCTGCACGGCGTGCCGGTCGCCACCAAGATCAACACCGCCCGGCGCGGATACGCCAGTTCACACGGCATCCCGGCCTGGGCGGGCGCGGTGGCCGCCGAGGACGCGGCCTGCGTGGCCGCGCTGCGGGACGCCGGCGCGACGCTGCTCGGTCGCAGCAACAGCCCTGCCTTCGCGGTGCGTTGGTTCACGGACAACGCGCTGCACGGACGCACGCTCAATCCGTGGAGTGCCGCGCACACGCCCGGCGGATCCTCGGGCGGCGCGGCGGCGGCGCTCGCGTCCGGCATGGTGCCGATCGCGCAGGGCAACGACATCGGCGGCTCGATCCGCTACCCGGCGTACTGCTGCGGGGCGTTCGGGCTGCGGCCGACAGTGGGCCTGGTGTCCGGCTGGGAGCCCGGCGGGGACGTGGAGTTCGACAGCCCCATGTCGTTCCAGACGATGGCCGTGCAGGGGCCGCTGGCCTGGACGGTCGCGGATCTCCGGGCGGCCGTGCGGGTGATGGCGACCCCGGATCCGCGCGATCCGGTGGGGATTCCGGCGGTACCGCGCTTCGCGGCGCCCGGCCGGGTGCGGGTAACCGTGGTGCGGGACGTCGGTATCGCCAAGCCGCACCGGGCGGTGGACGCGGCACTCGACACGGCCGCCGGCCTGCTGGCCGCGGCCGGGTACGAGGTCGAAGAGGCAGCCGAACTACCGGAATTGGCCGAGGCCGCACGTTTGTGGTCGCTTCTGCTCTTCGAGGAACTGCGCACGATGCTTCCGGAGATCGAGATGTTCGGCGACGCGGGGGTGAAGGAGTCGCTGGCCTCGACCTTCCGGGTGGCCGCGGAGATCTGGGGCGAGCAGCCGACGCTGGCGGCGTACATCCGCGGGTACGCCCGGCGCGGCACGCTGATCACCCGCCTTCAGCGCTACCTGGGCGGGGACCGCATCCTGCTCACCCCCGTGTCGGCCGAGCCGCCGCTGGAACAGGACGCGGACCTCGCGGGCGACGACCGGATGCGCGAAGTAGTCGCCGCGCAATGGCCGTTGCAGGCAGTACCGGTGCTGGGCTTCCCGGCGGCCGCGGTACCGACCGGTCTCGCGGACGGTCTGCCGTCGGGAGTGCAGGTGATCGCCGGCCGGTTCCGCGAGGACCTGCTGCTGGACGCGGCCGAGGTGATCGAGGCCGGGGTGGTGCGGCCGCGGCCGGTGATCGGGGGCGCGGGCGGCTGAGTCGCGGGCCGGGGGGGGGGGGGGGCGGGTGGGCGGGGGGGGGGGGGGGCGGGTGGGCGGGGGGGGGGGGGGGCGGGTGGGCGGGGGGGGGGGGGGGCGGGTGGGCGGGGGGGGGGGGGGGCGGGTGGGCGGGGGGGGGGGGGGGCGGGTGGGCGGGGGGGGGGGGGGGAAGGGGGGACTTACCCCCCCCCCCGCCCCCGGATGCGGGCACAGGCGGGGTCGCAGGTCGGCCCGGGACGCGGCGCGGGTCAGTGGGCCGGACTGCCTGCGAGGGCGGTCCGCGCGCGGTTCAGGTAGTCGCGGAACGTCTGTCGCTCGGTGGCCGACAGGCCGCTCAGCATGCGTTCCTCCAGTGCGCGTACGTCCGCGTCCGCCTCGGCCAGCAGGACCTCGCCCGCCGGGGTCAGCGTGATGAGCAGCCGTCGGCGGTGCCCGGGGTCGTGGGCGCGGGTGATGAGGCCGCGGGTTTCCAGGGCCGTGACGAGATCGCGCATGGTCTGCGGCGTCACGAAGGAGTTGCGGGCCAGTTCCGCGCTGGTCAGGCCGTCGCGGCGGGCCAGCACGGTGAGTGCGGTGTATTGCAGTGCGGTGACCCCGGCCGGGCGCAGCAGGTCGTCCAGGTGCG
>NZ_JBPKBH010000004.1:359432-377880 GCF_051388915.1 Yinghuangia sp. YIM S09857
CCCCCCGCCAGCTCCACCTGCTTGACGGCGTAGATCAGAAGAGGGCCCGACCCCCGCGGTACGTCGTCCTCCGCCGTTCGCGCTGCCATCTGGTCCGCTCCTTGCCTGCCCGCCGTCTGCCCCGCCGCCTGCTCGCCGTGTTCCGGCCCCGAGTCTCGCACGTCGCGGATTACCCGCCGGACGGTGACCTGTATCAGGATTCCTGATATAAGGAATCCTGTCATTAACGATGCGGAGGGCACATCCATGAGAACCGCTGCCGAAGGCGGGCTCCCGAACTTCGGCCTCGGCACCTGGCCGGCGCGGCGGGCGCGGATATCGCCCGGGCGCGCCGCACTCGTCGAGGGCGACCGCGTGCTGAACTACGCCGAACTCGCCGACCGCACCGCACGTTTGGCCGGGTACCTGGCCGCGCTGGGGGTGCGCTCCGGCGATCGCGTCGCCCTTGTCGGCGCCAATTCGATCCCGATCTTCGAGACCCTGTTCGCCACATGGCTGCTCGGCGCCGTCACGGTCCCGCTGAACCACCGGCTGTCCCCGGTCGAAATCCGCTACATGATGGACGATTCCGGGGCCGCCTTCCTGGTGCACGGCCCGGACGCCGACGCCCTCGTGGACGCCGCTGCCCCACATCCGGAGACCGTCCGCCACCGGATCTCCGACATCGCGTCGGCGGTGGACGCCGGGCACGCGCCGGCCACCGCGCCCCCGGTCGCCCTCGACAGCCCGGCCGTCCTGCTCTACACCTCGGGAACGACCGGACGCCCCAAGGCAGCCGTGCTGACCCACGCCAACCTCACCTGGAACACCGTCAACCAGCTCGCCCACATCGACCTGCGCGACACCGAACGGGCCCTCTGCATAGCGCCTTTGTTCCATGCGACCGGCCTCGGCCAGATCACGTTGCCCACGCTGTTCAAGGGCGGCAGCGTCGAGCCGGTCGCCAAGTTCGACGCCGGGGCGATCCTGCGGCGCATCGAAGAGGCGCGCATCACCAGCTTCTCGGCGGTGCCGACCATGCTCCAACTGCTCTGCGAGCACTCCTCCTGGGACCGCACCGATCTGGGGTCGCTGACCAGCGTCGTGTACGGCGGTTCGCCGGTGCGGGAACGGGTGGCCCGGGCGTGGCTGGACCGCGGCGTGCGGCTCCAGCAGGGGTACGGCATGACCGAGGCGTCCCCGGGCGTCTACATGGCGCCGGTCGAGGGCTCCGCCGACCGCCCGGTGTCCGTGGGCGTGCCGCACTTCTTCACCGACGTCGCGGTGCTGCGCGACGGCCGTCCCGAGGACGTCGGCGGCGATCCCGGCGAGCTGCTCGTGCGCGGCCCGCACGTCTTCCCCGCCTACTGGAACCGGCCAGCCGAGACCGAACTGTCCTTCGTCGACGGCTGGTTCCGCACCGGCGATCTGCTGGCCGCCGACGCCGACGGCTGGGCGCACGTCGCGGACCGGGTCAAGGACCTGATCATTTCAGGCGGCGAGAACATCTACCCCGCCGAGGTCGAGGCCGTGCTGCTGGGCCTGGACGCGGTCGCCAACGCCGCCGTCGTGGCGGTCCCGGACGCCCGCTGGGGCGAAGTGGGCGCCGCGTACGTGCAGTTGCGCGACGGCGCAGAGGCCGACGAGGCGGCCGTACGCGCGCACCTCGAAGCACACCTGGCCCGCTTCAAGGTCCCCAGATTCCTGGTCTTCGTGACGGAACTCCCGGCCAACGCCACCGGCAAGGTCCGCCGCGTCGCACTCCGAGCCCGGGCGGCCGCGGAACTGGGCGCGGCCGAGCCGGCGGGTCCGGCCGCCGAAGCCGCGGCAGAACTCGCTGCTGATCCCGCGGCAGAACCCGCCGCTGAAGCGTGACCGATCCCGCAGCGAGCCGCGACTGAACCCGACTGCCACTGAACCCGGCTGAACCCGGTTGCAACCGGCTGAACCCCACCGCCGCACGACCCGACGACGCGGACCGCACCCACGCGGAAGGAACCCCGTGACGACCAGCACCACCCCGAACCCGGCGTATCCCGACATCCGGCCCGCCGCATCGCTTCCCTCATCCCTGCACCTTGAACTCCACGGCCCCGTCGCGGTGTTGCGTCTGACGCGCGCCGCCAAGCGCAACGCCCTCGACGACGCCACCGTCCTCGGCCTGGAGGCGTTCTTCGCGGCGCCGCCCGAGGGCGTGCGCGTGGTCGTCCTCGACGCCGAAGGCGAACACTTCTGCGCCGGACTCGACCTCGGGGAACTGACCGAGCGCGACACCCTGGAGGGTCTGGCGCACTCCCGGATGTGGCACCGCGCGTTCGAGCGCATCGAACGTGGAGCCGTCCCCGTCGTCGCCGCGCTCAAGGGCGCCGTGGTCGGCGGCGGACTCGAACTCGCATGCGCGGCCCACCTGCGTGTCGCCCAGCCCGGGACGTTCTACGCACTCCCCGAAGGACAGCGGGGACTGTTCGTCGGCGGCGGTGGCGCGGTGCGGGTGCCGCGCCTGATCGGCGTCCACCGCGTGACCGACATGATGCTCACCGGGCGCGTGGTCGGCGCCGACGAGGGACAGGCGATCGGCCTGTCCCACTATCTGGCGGGGCCCGACGGCGCGTTCGGGCACGCCATGGAGTTGGCGCGCGACGTGGCATCCAACGCCGCGGTCACCAACTTTGCGGTGCTCCAGGCCCTTCCGCGCATCGCGGAGGCCAACCCTGCCGAGGGCTACCTGCTGGAGTCGCTGATGGCCGCCGTCGCGTCGGGGAGCCCCGAGGCCAAGGCGCACATGCGCGCGTTCCTTGCGGGCCGGGCCGCGAAGGTGGGACGGCCGTGACGCAGTCCCCGCCGCTGTGGTCGCCGTCCGACGCCGCGCTCCAGCGCAGCGAACTTGGGCGCTATCTGCGCTACTTGGCCGAGAACCACGCTCTCCGTTTCCCGGACTACGCCGCTCTGCACCGGTGGTCGGTTTCGGAGAGCGCGGAATTCTGGTCCTCCATAAGTGAGTTCTTCGGCGTACGTTTCGCCTCGCCCGAGCGCGCGGTGCTCGGCAGCCGCGCCATGCCCGGTGCCGAGTGGTTCCCCGGGGCCACGCTCAACTATGCCGAACACGCGCTGCGGGGGGCCGGTGCCGCCCACTCGGCGATCGCGCTCAACGCCTACTCGCAGACCCGCGAACGCGTCGACGTCACGTGGGGGGCCCTGCGCGACCAGGTCGCGCGCGCCCGTGCGGGCCTGCGGCGGCTGGGCGTCGGCCCGGGAGACCGGGTGGCGGCGTACCTGCCGAACATCCCGGAGACGGTCGCCGCCTACCTGGCCACCGCCAGTCTCGGGGCCGTATGGGCCGGTTGCGCACCGGAGTTCGGGGCCCGCAGCGTTGTCGACCGGTTCGCGCAGATCGAGCCGACCGTGCTGTTCGCCGCCCCCGGATACCGCTACGGCGACAAGCACGTGGACCGCCGCGGCACCGTTGAGGAGATCCGTGCGGGACTGCCCACGCTGCGCGCGGTCGTCGCGGTCGCCTACGGCCCGGGCGAACTCCGCGACGCGGTGGCCTGGGACGACCTGCTGGGCGAGAGCGCCGAACTCGTTTTCGAGGACGTTCCGTTCGACCATCCGCTGTGCGTCCTGTTCTCCTCCGGAACCACCGGGCGTCCCAAGCCGATCGTGCACGGGCACGGCGGCGTCCTTCTCGAACACCTCAAGAACCACGCGCTGAGCTGGGATCTCGGCCCGGGGGACCGCATGATGTGGTTCACCACGACCGCCTGGATGATGTGGAACGCCCTCGTCTCCGGGCTCCTGGTCGGCGCGGGCCTCGTCCTGATCGACGGCAACCCACTGTTCCCCGATCTCGACGCACAGTGGCAGATCGCGGCGGAGTCCGGGGCGACCCTGATGGGAGCCAGTCCGGGCTACCTGATGGCCTGCCGCCGGGCCGGGCTGGAACCGGAGCGTACGTACGACCTGTCGGCTCTGCGCCAGATCGGCGCTGCGGGCAGCCCGCTTCCGCCGGAGGGATACCGGTGGGTGCACGCGCAGTTCGGGGACCGGGTCCTGCTCAACGTGGGCAGCGGCGGTACGGACGTGTGCGGCGGCATCGTGCAGGGTGGCCCCTGGCAGCCGGTGCGGGCGGGAGAGATCTCCGGCCCGGCCCTGGGCGTGGCCGCGGTGGCGTTCGACGAGCACGGCAGGGAAGTCATCGGTGAGCTGGGGGAGTTGGTCATCACCGTCGCCATGCCGTCGATGCCGGTCGGGTTCTGGGGCGACGTGGACGGATCCCGGTACCGCGAGGCGTACTTCGAGGCGTACCCGGGTGTGTGGCGGCACGGCGACTGGGCGCGGTTCTCGCCGAACGGGAGCTGTGTCATCGCCGGGCGCTCGGACGCCACCCTCAACCGCGGCGGAGTACGGCTCGGCACCGCCGAGTTCTACCGCGTGGCCGAGGAGGTCCCGGGGATCACCGACAGCCTCGTGGTCCACCTGGAGGACCCGGCGGGCGGCAACGGCGAGTTGCTGCTGTTCGTCGTGGTCTGCGGGGACGGGCTCGACGCGGAACTGCACGACCGCCTGGTCACGGAGTTGCGCGGCGCGCTGTCGCCTCGCCACGTCCCCGACGCGATCACCGCGGTCCCCGCGATCCCGCGCAACCGCACCGGCAAGAAGCTCGAACTCCCGGTGAAGCGGATCCTGTCGGGTGCCGCGGTCGCGGACGTGGTCGGCCCCGACGTGCTCGCGGACCCGGCGTCCCTCGACCCGTTCATCGCCCTCGCCGCGGCTCGGAGGGCGACATGAATGGCACCCGGGAACCGGTCCGCCGCGTCGCGATCGTCGGCACCGGCGTCATCGGCGCCAGTTGGGCCGCGCACTTCCTGGCCCGCGGTCTGGAGGTCGTGGCCACCGACCCGTCACCCGGCGCCGAAGACCGCGTGCGTGCCGACGTGGTCGCGCACTGGCCGACGCTGACCCGCGCCGGCCTCGCCGAAGGCGCGTCCCCCGACCGGCTGGCCTTCACCTCGGATCCCGAAACCGCGGTGGCCGACGCCGACTTCGTCCAGGAGAGCGGGCCGGAACGTGAAGACGTCAAGCGCGCGCTCTTCGCGGTCCTGGACGCCGCCGCCCGTCCGGACACCGTCATCGCCAGCAGTTCCTCGGGGCTCGCCGCGACCGCCATCGCCCGGGACTGCGCGGTACGCCCCGAACGCGTGCTGATCGGGCACCCGTTCAACCCGCCGCACCTGATCCCACTCGTCGAGGTCGTGCCGGGCGAGCGCACCGGCGAGCATGCCGTGTCGCGCGCGATGGCCTTCTACGCCGCGGTCGGCAAGAGGCCGATCCTGGTGCGGCGCGAACTCCCCGGGCACATCGCCAACCGCCTCCAGGCAGCGCTGTGGCGTGAGGCGTACTCGCTGGTCGACCGGGGCGTGGCGACGGTGCGCGACATCGACACTGCCATCGCCTACGGGCCGGGGCTGCGCTGGGCGTTGCTCGGACCGTTCGCCAACCAGCACCTGTCCGGCGGCCCCGGCGGCATCGCGCACGTCCTGGAGCACCTGGGCCCGCCGACCGAGGCGTGGTGGCGCGACCTCGGCGACCCGTCGCTCACCCCGGACCTGGCGGCCAAGCTCGTCGCCGGGGTGGACGACATGCTCGACGGCATGACCGTCGACGAACTCGCGTCCCGCCGCGACGCGTTGCTCCACGCACTACTGGTGCTCAAGGCGGAGGCCGGGCTTCCGTGACCAGCCTCCCGCACCCGACCGAACCCCGGAGGGACCCATGGACCTGACCGCACTGGACGCGATCGACATGCACGTGCACGTGGAACAGGACGGCCGGGGCTGCCTCGCCCTCGACCGTGAGCTCCTCGACGCCTCGGCCGCCTACTTCAAGTCCGGCCAGGACCGCACGCCGACGCTGGAGCGCATCGCCGAGCACTACCGTGAGCGCCGGATGGCCGCCGTCGTCTTCACCGTCGACGCCACCGCCGCCACCGGGCATCCCGCGCTCAGCAGCGAGGAGATCGCCGATGCCGCGGCCGAACACCCGGACGTGCTCATCCCGTTCGGCTCGGTCGACCCGCACGCCGGCCGCGCCGCGGTCGGCCGGGCCCGGCGCCTGATCGCCGAACACGGGGTGCGGGGCTTCAAGTTCCACCCCAGCCTCCAGGGCTTCGACCCGAACGACGTGCGCTTCTACCCGCTCTACGAGGTGCTGGCGGAAGCGGGCGTGCCGGCCCTGTTCCACACCGGGCAGACCGGCATCGGCGCGGGTCTGCCCGGCGGCCGGGGCATCAAGCTGCGGCACTCGGACCCTATGCTGCTGGACGACGTGGCCGCGGACTTCCCCGAGCTGACGATCGTGATGGCCCATCCGTCGGTGCCGTGGCAGGACGAGGCCATCTCGATCGCGACGCACAAGGCCAACGTCCACATCGACCTGTCGGGCTGGTCGCCGAAGTACTTCCCGCCGCAGCTGGTTCGCGCGGCCAACACCCTGCTGCGCGAGAAGGTGCTGTTCGGCTCGGACTTCCCGGTGATCACGCCGGAACGCTGGCTGGCGGACTTCGCGCTGCTCGACGTCAAGGACGAAGTGCGCCCGCTGGTGCTCAAGGAGAACGCCGTGCGCGTGCTGGGACTTGCCGGGAGCCGCGGCTGACCGGGAACCCGGGCGGGCAGGGTCCGGAAGGGTCCGGCAGGAGCCGGCAGGAGCCGGCAGGACCCGGCAGGACCCGGCAGGCCGGACGGCGGCAAGGCGCCGCGAGCCGCGGATCGGCCGCCCCGCGAGCCGCGGATCAGCCGCCCCGCGAGCCGCGGATCAGCCCCCCCGCGAGCCGCGGATCAGCCGCTCCGCGGCCCGGTCCGCGAGTCCCGGTGCGCGAGCATGTCCACGACCGCCCGGGCGACTTCGGCCGCGCGGTCCGTCGTCCACAGGTCCGGGTCCTCGACCGTCGAGATGAAGTAGCCGCGGACCAACAGGAAGAGGATGTCGGCCGCGAGTTCGGGATCCGGTACGCCCGCCTCGGCGGCCGCGTCCCGCAGTTCGGCGCGAGATGCGTGCGGCTCCCGGGTCTCGGGCGACCCGGCCGCCTCCGTGTCGACGCCCGCCGACGAGAGCATCTCGACCCACAGCCGCCGCAGCAGCAGGTCGTCGGGATCGGTGGTGAGGTTCCAGGTGATGGTGGCGCGCAGCCTGTCCTCTCCCTGGAGTTCGCCCACGTGCGCGTCCAGGTCGGAGCGCCATCGCGACTCGGCGGCGTCGACCGCGTTGACGATGAGCGCGATGCGGGTGGGCACGTAGTTCGTGACCATCGCGGTGGAGCCGCCCAGTTCCCGGGCCACCGCACGGATGGTGACGGCACGCGCTCCGTCGCGGGCGGCGACCGCGAGCGTGGCCTTGGCGATGGCCTTGCGGCGCTGGACTTCGTCGACGTCGATCGGCATGGGGGCAACCTAGCTCAGAGGGGGGTTGACGTTGGGCACCGCGTGATACAACGTTGTTGTATCACATTGTTTTCCCGTGTTGGAGCGCCCATGAGCCTTGCCTTCGAGCGCGTCGCCGCGCAGCCGGTCCCGGAACACGCGCGGCAGTACATGGTCCGCATGCGCGACGGGGTCCGGCTGGCCACCGACGTCTACGGCGCCGGACCCGAGCCCGCGCCGACCGTGCTGGTCCGCCTGCCGTACGACAAGAACAGCCGCTATGTCTTCTTCGAGCAGGTCGCGGCCCGATTCACCGCCCGCGGCTACGTCATGGTGGTGCAGGACGTCCGCGGCAAGTTCCGCTCCCAGGGCCGCACGCTCGGCTGGACCGGGGAGGTCGACGACGGCTGCGACACCATCGAATGGGTGACCCACCAGCCCTGGTCGGACGGCGTGGTCGGAATGTTCGGCGACTCCTACTACGGCTTCACGCAGTGGTCCGCGGTTTCCGGCCAACACCCCGCGCTGCGCGCGATCGTGCCGCGGGTCACGTGCACCGGTGTCGTCCCCGGCGTCGCCACGGTGGAGGCCCGCGCGGAACGCCAGCCCGGCTGGCTCGAAGGCGCCGACTACCTCGCTCACGTCTGGGTCGACAACGACAGTTACGAGTTCACGCCGGACCTCACCGCGCGGCCGCTGATCGCCGCGTACGAGGAGGCCTTCGCGGCCATCGGGAAGCGGTCCGCGGGATTCGATCTGGTCGTCCGCGGCATCCCGCTCGACGCGTACAACGGGCCGCACCCGTACGACGCGCGCCCCCTCCCGGTGCTGCACTGCGTCGGCTGGTTCGACAACCTCGGCATCGCGCACATGCGCGACTACGCCGAACTCGCCAAGCGCCCCGGCTGGGCCGCCGTGCAGTACCTGAGCGCGGACAGCACCGACCACGAGAACTACTTCCTCGAACACGCCCCGGTCGCCCCCGAGAACGACCACATGGCCGACGACGGAGCCCTCGCGCGCATGCTCGACGCGTACACCGCGCCCGCGCTGCGGTTCTTCGACGTCTTCCTCAAGGGCACCGCACACCCCGACACGCTCCCGCGCGTGCGCTGGCACCTCGGCCACGTCGGATGGCGGACGGCGACCGCCTGGCCGCCGCCCGAGGCCACCGCGCTCGACCTCCACCTCGGCGCCCCCGCCGCCGCGCCGGGCCCTCTCCCCGGCGGCGTGCTCGACGAACGTCCGGTGGTCAAGCAGGAGTTCGTGGAATGGCGGTACGACCCCGACGACCTGGTGCCGTCGGCGGTCGCCAACACGTTCATGCTGCTGCACAACCACCCGGACGAACGCCCCACAGCCGCCCGCGACGATGTCCTCGTCTTCACCACCGCCCCCTTCGGCACACCGCTGGACCTCGCCGGCCCGGTGCACGCCGAACTGCACACCGAGAGCACCGCGCCGACGTACGACCTGTTCGTCCGTCTGCTCGACGTGGCGCCCGACGGCCCGGCACGACTGGTGGTGCGCGGCTGCGTCCAGGCCGACACATCCGGCGCGTGGCACGTCGACCTCGGGCACACCGGCTACCGCGTGCGGACCGGGCACCGGCTCGCGCTGACCGTGGCCGCCAGCGACTTCCCCAACCACGTGCCGAACTCCGGCTCCACCGAGAACCCGTGGTTCACGACCGCCCCCAAGGCGAGCGTCCAGACGCTGCGCACCGGCCCGGAACACCCGTCCCGACTGCGCCTCACCGTGCTTCCGGCACAGGATGATGCCGACACGCCCAGAACCGGGGGTGACGCGCCGTGCCGCTGACGTTCGTCGCCGCCAGACTCGCCACCCTCGTCGTCACGGTCGTGGTCGCGGGCCTCGCCATCCACGGCGCGCTCTTCCTCGCACCGGGCGACCCCGCGACGCTGCTCGTAGGCGGCGCACGGCAGCCCGAACCCGAAGTGCTCGCCCGGATCCGCAGCGAGTACCACCTCGACGACCCTTTCCTGCAAGGCTGGTGGCACTGGTTCGGCAACTGCCTGCACGGCGACTTCGGCAAGTCGCTCGTCTACCGGGACAGCGTCGGCCACCTCATCGCGGCACGCGCCGGGGACACGTTCGCGCTGGTCGGCTACGCGGCGGTGCTGGTCCTGCTGGTCGGCACCCTCGCCGGGACGTTCGCGGGCCTGCGCGGCGGCCGCACCGAATCGATCGTCACGGCGGTCACCGCGGGCGCGATGGCGGTGCCGACGTTCATCATGTCGGTGCTGCTGATCTGGGTGTTCGCCGTGCAGTTGCCGTGGTTCCCGGTCTACGGCTCGGGCAGCGGCCTCACCGGGACGCTGTCGCACCTGACCCTCCCGGCGGTCGCCCTGGCCGTGTCCTGGATCGGGTACGTCGCCCAGGTCACCCGCACCGCGGTCCGCGCCGAACTGCGCGCCGAGCACGTCGAGACAGCGCGCAGCCGCGGCGTACCGGAGTCCGTCGTGATCCGGCGCCACGTGCTGCGCAACGCGTCCGGGCCCGTCTTCGCCGTCTCCGGAGTGGGTGTCGCCGGGCTCATCGCCACCACGGCCGTCGCCGAACAGGCTTTCGGCATCGGCGGATTGGGCTCGCTGATGATCGAGGCGGCGGGCAAGCAGGACCTCGCGGTCGTGCAGGCCGTCGCACTGCTCTTCGTCGTCGTGTTCGTGGTGGTCAACACGGTCGTCGACCTGGTGAGCGCCGCCCTGGACCCGCGCACCGCGCAGAAGGGGGAGGCATGAACGCCACCCTGATCGGCCGGAGCGAGCCGACCCCCGACACGCCGGCAGGCGACGGCGGGGCGGTCGCTGTCGGATCGCGCGCGTCGCGCGACCGGGTCACCCTGGCCGCGGCGTGTGTCGTCGGGGCCTTCGTGGTCCTGGCGCTGTTCGGACCGCTGATCGCCCCGCACGACCCGAACGCCGTCGACCCGTTCGGAGTCAACGCGGGCCCGTCCTCCGCACACCTCCTCGGCACCGACGACACCGGCCGCGACATCCTGTCGCGCATCATCTGCGGGACGCGCGCCAGCCTCGCGGCCCCGGCGCTGGTGGTGCTGTTCTCCACGGTCCTCGGCACGCTTCTCGCCCTCTGCGCCGCGTGGTTCGGCGGCTGGACCGACCGGCTGGTGTCCGCCCTGCTCGACGTCGTCTTCGGCTTCCCTGGGCTGATCATGGCGGTCCTGGCCGCGGCCGTGTTCGGGCCCGGGCCGACGGCGCCGGTGATCGCGCTGTCCGTCGCGTACCTGCCGCTGGTCACGCGCGTCGTGCGGGCGGCGGCGCTGAAGGAGCGCGGCCTGCCGTACGTGGCGGCGCTGCGCCTGCTCGGCGCGCCCACGCACCGCATCTGGCTTCGGCACCTGCTGCCGAACCTGGCGCCGCTCGTCCTCGTGCAGGCGACCATCGGCTTCGGCTATGCGCTGCTCGACGTCGCGGCGATCTCGTTCATCGGCCTCGGCAGCCAGCCGCCGGACCCCGAGTGGGGGCTGATGGTGTCCAACGGCGCCCCCGGCATCCTCGCCGGGCAGCCGCAGCAGTCCCTGTACGCGGGCCTCGTGGTCCTCGTCGTCGTGGTCGCGTTCAACCTGCTGGGATCGGGGCTCTCCCGGCGCCTGCTCGGAGAGGGCACATGAGTATGAAGGCATCCTCGCCGCAGCCGCAGCCGCAGCCGCAACGGCAACCGCAACCGCGGCCGCAGCCGTTGTTGGAGGCCGAGGCGCTGCGGATCGACCTGACCGTCGGTGGGATCGCGCGAACTGCCGTGCATCACGCGGACGTCCGCATCGCGGAAGGCGAAGCGCTCGCGCTCGTGGGCGAGTCCGGATCCGGCAAGTCGCTGACCGCGCGGGCTGTGTTGCGGCTGCTGCCGGAGGGCGCGCGCACGTACGGGAGCCTGCGGTTCGCGGGGGAGTCCGTCCCGGACATGTCCCGCGCGAGGCTGCGGGAATTCCGCGCGGGCGACGTCGCCATGGTCTTCCAGGACCCCCGCGCGCACATCAATCCGGCGCGCGGCGTCGGCGACTTCCTCGTCGAAGGGCTCACCACCGCACGCGGAGTGCCGGTCGCCGAGGCCCGGGCCAAGGTCGCGGGCATCCTGCGCGAGGTCGGCATCCCGGACGCGGAGCGCCGCATGCGGCAGCGCCCCGCCGAACTCTCCGGCGGCCTGCTGCAACGCGTCATGATAGCCGCCGCGCTGGCGGCCGAACCGCGCCTGCTGCTGGCCGACGAACCGACCACGGCCCTTGACGTGACGACGCAGGAGGAGGTCATGGCGATCATCACCGAGGCGCGCGAAGCCCGTGGTCTCGCCATGTTGTTCATCACGCACGACCTTGAACTGGCCGCCGCGGTGTGCGATCGCGTGGCGGTGATGTACGCGGGGGCGACCGTCGAGACATTGCCCGCAAGGGGGTTGCACGGCGGCGCGGCGCACCCGTACACCCGTGCACTGCTCGCTTCACGTCCGTCCGTCGGGGCTCCGCGCGGCGAACTGCGGGCGATCGCCGGCCGGCCGCTGTCCGGCTTCGAGGCCCCGCCCGGCTGCGCGTTCGCCGCCCGCTGCCCCAGGGCGCGGGAGGTGTGCGACAGCGAGCCGCCGCCGCCGCGTGCGGTCGGCGCGGGTTCGGCGGCCTGCCACTTCCCGCACCCGCCCGTTCCCGAGGAGGCTGCGCCGCATGCTTGAAGTCCGCGGACTGCGCAAGGTGTTCGGCGATTTCGTCGCCGTCGACGACGTCGGGTTCACCCTCCCCGAAGGTGGATCGCTGGCGGTGGTGGGGGAGTCGGGCTCCGGGAAGTCCACCACGGCACGCATGATCGCCGGCCTGGAGGCGCCGAGCGGCGGCCACTTCGCGGTGGCCGGCGAACGACGCCGCCCCGGGCGGGTGCGCGGCGCCGAACGGCGGGCGAGGGCACGGCAGGTCCAGATGGTCTTCCAGGACCCGTACTCGTCGCTCGACCGCCGCCAGCGGGTACGCGACGCGGTCGCCGAGGCGGTACGCCTGCACCGCCCGGCCAAAGGCACCGCCGTGGACGAGCGCGTGGCCGAACTCCTGGGCATGGTCGGTGTGGACGAGCGCCAGGCGGCCTCGCTCCCGAGGGAGCTGTCCGGTGGCCAGCGGCAACGCGTCGCCATAGCCCGGGCGTTGGCCGCGGAACCGCGCGTACTGATCCTGGACGAGGCGGTCGCCGCGCTCGACGTCTCCATCCAGGCGCAGATCCTCAACCTGCTCGCGCACGTGCGCGAAAACACCGGGACCGCACTGCTGTTCATCACCCACGACCTGGCCGCGGTGCCGCACATCAGCGACGAGGTCCTGGTGATGCGGGCCGGACGGGTGGTCGAGCAGGGCCCGGTCGCGAGTGTGCTGGGCGCACCGCGCGAAGCGTACACCCGGCGCCTCATCGAGTCCGTCCCCAAGCCGGGTTGGAAGCCGCGGCGCCGACCGCGCGCCGAAGGCGACTGATCGGCAGACGTGCGGCCGGCCGTCGGGACCGCGCGGCCGCCACCCCCACTCCCAAGGAGAAACCATGTCCTTCACCCCCGCTCTCGACTTCGTCTTCGAGATCAGGGCCCAGGTGTCCGAGACCCTGCACATCGGCCACGGCGACGGCGAGACAACGGAGTTCACGCCGATCGTCGGCGGCGGTGTCAGCGGCCCACGGCTGACCGGCAAAGTGCTGGCCGGGGGCGGGGACTGGAGCAGCACGCGCGGGGAGGTGTGCGAGCTGGAAGCCCGCTACCTCGTCCAGGCCGACGACGGGACGGTCATCGACATCGTCAACCGCGGCTTCTACCACCCCGCCCCCAACGGCCCCGACCAGTACGACGGCGGCATCAAGGTGTCCGAGGCCGGCCACTACTACCGGACGTCACCCGTGTTCCGGACCGACGCCCCGGCCCACCGCTGGCTCGCCGAGACGGTCTTCGTGGGCCTGGCCCGGCCCGACGGGGACGACGTCGTCGCGATTCGCGTGTACGCGGTCCGCTGAGGCGCCGCCCCCGCGCGCCCGCCGTATCGCGTACGCCACCAGCACCACGCCGAGGCTGCCCAGGCTCGTGAACAACTGCGTGCGCTGGTCGTCGATCACGGCCATGGCCACCAGCACACCCAGGAACCCGGCGATGACCACCCAGGTCAGGTACGGGTACAGCCACATCTTCAGCATCAGGCGCTCCGGCGCCTCCCGCTCCAGGCGGCGCCGCATGCGCAGTTGCGAGGCGCCGATCAGCAGGTACATGAAGATGGCGATCGCACCCGAGGAATTGACCAGGTAGGTGAACACCCGGTCGGGCGAGAGGTAGGCCAACAGGACCGAGAGCCAGCCGACGACCGTGCCGGCCAGGATCGCGCGGGTGGGGACGTTGCGGCGGTTCGTGGAGACCATCCAGCGCGGGGCGTCGCCGTGTTCGGCGAGTGCGAAGACCATGCGGGAGGACACGTACACCGAGGAGTTCAGCACGCTGAGCACCGCGGTGAGGATGACGATGTCCATGACGGTGCCGATGCCGTCCACGCCGATGGTGTCGAGCGCGGCGACGTACGGGCTCTTGAGGACCTCGGCGCCGTCCCACGGGACGATCGTGACCACCAGGAAGATCGAGCCGACGTAGAACAGGATGATCCGCCAGATGATGCCGGTGGTCGCACGGGCCACCGAGCGCTCCGGCTCGCGGCTCTCCGCCGCCGCGATGGTGACGATCTCGGCACCGCCGAACGCGAAGATCACCACGACGATCGCGGAGAAGATCGAGGTGAAGCCGTTGGGCGCGAAGCCGCCGTGCGACGTGAGGTTGGAGAAGTCGAAGGACGAGCCGGGCCAGGCGCCGACCACGAAGAGCGTGCCGACGATCAGGAACGCCACGATCGCGGCGACCTTGATCGAGGAGAACCAGAACTCGAACTCGCCGAACGACTTGACCGACAGCAGGTTGGTCGCGGTCATCACGAGCATCAGCCCCATGGCCAGCAGCCACAGCGGCGCGTCGATCCACGCGTGCAGGATCGCGGCGCCCGCGACCGCCTCCACGGCGACGATGATCACGTAGTAGTACCAGTACAGCCAGCCGATGGTGAATCCGGCCCACGGGCCGATCGCGGTCCGTGCGTAGTCGGAGAACGAGCCGGACGAGGGCCGGGCGACCACCATCTCGCCGAGCATCCGCATCGTGAAGAGCACGAGGGCTCCGGCGAGGCAGTACGACACGATCGCGGCGGGTCCGGCGGTCTTGATCACCGAACCGCTGCCGACGAACAGGCCCGCGCCGATCGCGCCGCCGATGGCGATCATCGACATGTGGCGGTTGCGCAGCGACCGGCTCAATTGCGGGACGCCGGTACCGTTCGGGCCGGGCGCGGTGGGGCCGGGCGCCTTCGGGATCGTCGGCGAATGTCTCATGGGAACTCCTGGCGTGGGGCGGGGCCTTGGTGCCCGGGCGGCCGTCCGCGAGCAGGGCGGCGGCGGTCCGCGGCACGCCCGTCGTCCGGCCGCGTGCCGTGGGCGGGCACGCCGGAGGCGGACGTACGGGAAGGGCGGAGCGAAGAGTGGGCGGGGGGACCCGCCGTGACGTGGGAATCGGGTGCGAGCGTCAAACGGTGCGGGTGCAAGGACGGGCGGAAGCGTCAAGGGGCGTGGCGGCAGGCGTCGGCCGGGGCCGTGCGCCGTCGCGCCGGGCGGTCCGGCCGGGTCAGGTCCATTCGGCCTCCCGGCCGCCGGAGACCACCCAGGTCAGCGCCCGGAAGTTGCGCAGCGCGGTGCGTGCGTCGGGGGCGCCGAACGCGACCGTGTGCGGGCCGTCGTGGGAGACGCCGGGCATCGCCGCGGCGCGGTCGGCCAGGTAGGGGCTGTCGAGGTCCACCGCGACGACCACCCCGCCACCCGGGGCGCCGGACGGCTGCGCGGCCGGCACTTCGCCCAGGTCGGCGAGCGCGGCCGCCGCGGCGGCGTGGATGTCGGTGGCGGTGGCCGCGGGCGTACGGCACACCGCGGCGTGCCTGCTCAGCGCCGTCTTCACGGCGACGGTCCGGGCGCCCGGCGCCCAGGCGCCGGCCGCGGCACACGTGAGGTCGTCGCCCGTCACGAGGACGACGGGCACGCCCGCCTCGGCGGCCACGAGTGCGTTGAAGCGCCCCTCGTCGGTCGGCACGCCGTCGACGCGCACGGCGAGGATGCTGTGCGACAGGTACGTATGGGCCAGCACGCCCTGCTCGCCCGCGCCGGTGTGGTAGCCGACGAAC
Organism: Yinghuangia sp. YIM S09857; assembly: GCF_051388915.1. Taxonomy (NCBI): domain Bacteria; kingdom Bacillati; phylum Actinomycetota; class Actinomycetes; order Kitasatosporales; family Streptomycetaceae; genus Yinghuangia; species Yinghuangia sp. YIM S09857. The sequence continues at coordinate 375,081 of NZ_JBPKBH010000004.1, forward strand.
GCGACCGCGTCGGGGCCGAGTTCGATGCCCTGCATCATGCCGAGCGGCTTGTGGCGGCCGACGATGAGGCTCGCGCGCGGGTCGAGGTCTTCCAGGAGGACGTTGTCCATTCCGCAGTGCGCGTCGTTGACCAGGATTTCGTCGGCCCCGGCGGCGGCGAAGCCGGCCACCGCGGCGTTGACGTCGCCGGTCAGCAGGCGCCGGAAGCGCTCGTAACGCGGGGTGCCGGAGGTGACGTCGGCGGGCAGGACGGTGCCGGTGGCGCCTTCCATGTCGGCGGAGATCAGGACGCGCATGCGGAGACCTCCGCGGAGTCGGGGTCGGAACTGCGGTCGGGGGACTGGCTGTCGCCGTCGGCCCGGCGGTCGGCCGCGGCCGTGGTGTCGACCAGGCCGACCAAGGAGTCCGCGTACGCGTCCCCCGATTCCGCGACGATCTCCGCGAGCGTCTGCGCCTCGCGCACGATCGCGAAGCGGGCGCGGCCGTCGGCGTCCAGGCGGAAGCCGTGGACGGCCGGCCGCGGCAGCGAGTTGTACGCGAAGTGCGACGAGAAATAGTAGGCGCCCGTGTCGTAGAGCGCCACGACGTCCCCCGGTTCCATCAGGGGCAGTTCCCGGGCCTCGGCGGCGAGGTCGCCCGCGAAGCAGCACGGCCCGGCGACGTCCTGTACGACGCCCGGCCCGGACTTCGGGACGCCGTCCGCGTCGAACACGCCGACGCGCAGCGGCCACGCCTGCGGCATGAAGACCGTGCGGGCGGCGACCTGCGCGCCCGCATGGGTGATGGCGATCGGACGCCCTCCCGCGGACTTGGTGTACTCCACGCGGGTCAGGACCATGCCGTGCTTGGCGAGTACGGAGCGGCCGAACTCGGTGACGAGCGAGTACCTGCCGTCGAACAGGTCCGGGACGTCCTCGCGCAACTGCGCGACGTAGGCGGCGTGGCCCGGGCTCTCGTCGTCGCCGTCGAAGTTGACCGGCAGGCCGCCGCCTATGTCGAGGCTGTCGATCTGCGGCCGTCCGACCGCGGCGTTGATGCGCTCGGCCAGCTCGTAAGCGGCCCGGATCCCCGCGGCGATGAGCGGCAGCGGACAGCCCTGCGAACCGACGTGGGCGTGCAGCCTGGTCAGCCAGGGCCGCCGGGCGAACGCCGCGACCAGCGAGTCCTCGGCGCCCGGGTCGCGCAGCGCGATGCCGAACTTGGAGGTGTCGGTGGCGGTGCTCATGGCCCCGATCGCTCCCGCGCCGACCTGCGGGTTCACCCGGATGCCGACCGGCCCGCGGGGGGTGCCGCCGGTGCCGGGGCGGGCCGCGAGCACGGCGTCCAGGCGTTCCAGTTCCTGCCAGTTGTCGAGGTTGACGGCGATGCCGAGGTCGACGGCGAGTTCGAGTTCCTCGACGGTCTTGGCGGGGCTGTCGAAGACCAGCCGGTCGGGGGTGAACCCGGCGGCCAGGGCCTGGGCCAGTTCGCCGGGGCTGGCGACCTCGCAGCCCATGCCGGATTCGGCGAGGAGCCGGAGGACCGGGACGAGGCCGCAGGCCTTCGCCGCGAAGGTGTGCAGCACGGGCGCGGGCGACTCGAACGCCGCGTGCAGGCGGGCCACCGTGCCGCGGATGCCGTCGACGTCCAGCAGGCCGATCACCGGCGCGGGCGAGTCGAGGAGTCCGTCGCGGACGGCCAGGCGAACCGCCTCGTCGAGCACCGCGCGGCGCCCGGTACCGGTGATCGTGCCGGTGCCGCCCGCGGGCGTGGCGGCGGTTGCCGCGGAGGGGCCGGAGATCACAGGGAACACCTCGGATTTCGTGGGGCGGACACGTCCGCCGGGGAGTGGGCGGGACCGGTACGTCGAAAAGCATGGTCCCGACGCCACGGCGGCGTCATTAGCCGATCGGACCGACTCGCGGGCAACCTGTTGGCCGATCGGACAACGGCCGCGGTGCGTCGGCACGCGCCGCCCGCCTGTTCGACCGAACGTCCCGCTCAGCCCCGGGCAGGCGGGTCGTCGCGGGCGGCGATGCGCAGCCCGACGTCGGCGAGCAGGCGCGCGGCGGGGTCGCCGAGGTCGAGACCGAACAGCTCGCGGATGCGGCGCAGCCGGTGGCGGAGGGTGTTCGGGTGCACGGTCAGCGCCGCCGCGGCCGTCGCCACGTCGCCGAACGCCGCGAGGTAGGCGGCCAGCGTCGTCCGGAAGGCGGTGCCGTGCTCGGCGTCGTACGCGACCAGCCGGTGCACGGGCCCGGTGTCCGAGGCGTGCCACACCGGCTCCACCCGGTCGAGGAGTTGCAGCAGGGTCGCCGGGACGAGCACCTGGTCGTGCTCGGCGACCGCCGAGGCGCCCGGGGCGGCGTCCTGCCGCTCGGCGAGCACGCGCAGCACCAGGTCGGCGGACGCCCGGGAGTCGGGCAGGCCCCCGGCCCCGGTGGCCGCGCGCCCGACGCCCACCAGCACCGCCCCCGGCGGCACGGTTCGGGCGGTGGCCGCCAACTCCCGGGCCAGCGCGACGGGTGCCTCGGGCCGGTCCTCCTGAACCGGCACCACCAGGTACATCCGCCCGCCGGACTGCGCGGACAGCACCGATCCGCCGTCCGCGGAGGTGCGCAGCGCGGCGGCCTGGAGGGCGAGCACGTCGAGCAGGCGCTGCCAGGCGGCGCCCCCGGCCGGGCCGCCGCCGTCCGGTCGCGGCGGCGCGTCGACCGCCACCACCACATAGCGCCGCGCGTCGTCGAGGCCGAGCGCGGGTTCCCGGTCGGACGCGTCGACGCGCCCGGTCAGCACGCCGAGCAGGGCCTCCTCGTGCCGC